>JAFWQA010000059.1 GCA_017509255.1 Clostridia bacterium
ACTGAAGCTGCCCTTCATCGGGCATGGCGGCGACTACAATCCGGATCAGTGGCGGGACCGGCCGGACATTCTGGCGGAGGACATCCGGCTGATGAAGCTGGCCAGGTGCAATCTGATGAGCGTGGGCATATTTGCCTGGGCGCAGCAACCAGCTCCTCGACGCCCTTCGTGCGGGATACGTCAGTTATCTGATTAATACCCGCGCGATCCTGTCCGGTGTCCACTATGAGGATGGTGCTGCAATCCGCAGAACCGCCATCGAAAACGGAGTGACAACCTTCACCTCACTGGATACAGTCAGGGTATTACTCGAGGTGCTCGAAGAAACCACGCTGACAATCTCGACGATAGACGCGTGATAATGCCTCCTCTTATATGAACCACCTACCGCCAAGATTGGCGGTAGAGTCAAATTGGATGTTGCTACAGATGAGTTTTTTGTGCTAAAATTTCTAATAAAGGCGATCGGTGACGCGGCGCGCCACCCGCCTTTGTTAGAAAGTTCTAATCGCGTTCTAATTTTGGGACGGGATTAGACAGATTTCGAAGGATCATGATGACGTTCTGGATCGCTTGCATCGCTTAGAAATCAAGCCTTCCAGGACTTGGACGTACATCGACGGATCTCCGCGGAAACCGCTTTTTTTGATCTCCTAAGAGGTAGGACACGAGTTCGAACTCAGACGAGTGAGCGAAATGGTATCCTTGACACTTTTAATTCCTAAAACTAATCTGTGACTGTACATAAAACGCACCTTGAAAACTGAATGCTGCGCGCTTCCATGCTATAGCCCTCAAAGGAAAGAGGGTTGCAGTATGAAAAGAGTAATGTGTTTATACAGAGTATCCACCAAAGGGCAGGTTGACCCACAAGATGACATTCCTATGCAACGCCGTGAATGTCTGGATTTTATTAGCAGACAATCAGAATGGAAGTTTACTGGTGAACTGATGGAAAAAGGCGTTTCAGGGTATAAGATTTCTGCGAGCAAACGAGATGCTATCCAAGAGATAAGATCCAAAGCTGAGCGCAGGGAGTTCGATATTCTCCTGGTCTTTATGTTTGACCGACTTGGACGACGAGAAGATGAGACGCCTTTTTTGGTTCAATGGTTTGTCGAACATGGGATTGAAGTCTGGAGCACGAGGGAGGGTCAGCAGCGAATTGAGAACAGGGCAGATAAGTTGATCAATTATATCCGTTACTGGCAAGCCGGTGGTGAAAGTGAAAAAACTTCTATACGTGTGAAGGCTGCTCATTCTCAGATGACAGCAGATGGGATCTGGCGAGGTGGCACTTGCCCTTATGGATATAAACTGGTGCATAAGGGCCGGATTGGAAAGAAAAATCGTCCGCTATATGATTTGGAAATTGATGAAAAGACAGGCCCGATCATTCAGGAAATCTTTAATCTGGCTGGAAAACACGATTGTGGTGCATGGCAGATTTGTAATCATCTTAACAAAAAATACCCAGACGACAAGAAAGTCTGGACACGGCCGACAGTTATGACAATACTAAAGAATATTGTGTATACTGGCAGGATGCATATGAACGATGTGGTATCAGAACCTATTGAGGACCTTCGCTTGATATCAGATGCTGAGTTTGAATTTGTCCAGCACGCTCTCAAGAATCGTATTCTTCACCGGTATGACAGCCGTAGGGAATTGGAGAATGGTATCATTGAAGAGGGAAGAACAAAGACATCAGTCTATGGCGCCACATTGCTTTCGGGTATTCTTTATTGCGGTCATTGCCACAAAAAACTTGTTGGAAGCTATTGTGTAAGAAATCGAAAAAACCACACTTACTTCCGTCCGATCTATCGTTGCTATAATGGAGCAATAGATGCCAGAGAATGTGATGGACAAACCGTCTATTCAGCAAGAATCATTGAAGATGAGATTGATCGTGTTGTTCATCAGTACTTTGAAAGCGTTAAGTCTACAGTTGATTCTATCTGGAAAGAACAAGCCAGGAGGCAAAAAGAAAGCTCAACCTTAAGCATGATAAAGAGGTGCGAGGGAGAACTAAAACAGCTCCAAGCAAAACGTGAAGCTATCGAAAAAGAGATAATCAACTGTCTTATGGGCGAAAGTAAACTAACTGCTGATGTGTTGAATCCGATGCTGAATGATATTCGCGATCAAATTACAACAATGGAGAAAGTAATTGCCGATCTTCAAAAGCAAAAGGACAACGAAGAAAACCATGTTAAGTTCCTCTCGAGTCAGTATCAGAGCATCATGGAGTGGGCAGATACTTATGATTTAATGCAACGGGATGAAAAGAAAATGGTTCTTGCTCACCTAATTGAAAGGATAGAGGTCAGGCGCGACTACTACCTCTCCGTAACATTTTATGTTGCGCTGGAGGATTTTCGAAGAGAAACTGCGGATGGGAAAACCCAGATTTCTGAAGCTCAGAGAACCTTTTTTACGATGGCATTGTAAATTGTGTCTTTTTTGTTAAATGGTGAGAAGTTTCATATTCGTGTTACCGCCTAAAAACGAAAAAAACGCCCATTTTTACAGTGAGTAAGTGCATATCTGATAGGAAAATCAAGGTTTTTGAGCAAATTGACAAAAACCGGAAAACGTTGTACTATAAGGCTCACAGAGCTTGAGGAGCTTGTGGTGAGTTTAAGCATACCCGGTAGCGCGCGACATTCGCATTGTCGAGGTCAGGGGTTCGACTCCCCTATGCTCCACTCAAAGCCTTGCAGATCAATGACTGCAAGGTTCTTTTATGTTCGTTTTTCGTCACATTGGTATATGCTGTTCCTGCACAGAGACTCTCGAGAGCATTCCTCAAGGGGTTTCTTTTGCTCTGTGCTACCCAGGAACCGGTCTCCGATTAAAACCGCCTATATATTTCCTCATCTAGACTGAAGCAGGCCCTCTCTGGAGCAGATTTTGGCCCTTGATGATGAAATCCACCACAGAATTATGGTCGTAGGAAAAGTCAAGGGAAGGCAACGAGAACTATCTGTTTTGAAAGAAAAAAGCCTCCCCATGATCAGAATTGGGGAGGCAGTACAGCTTTATGCGCTGTGAAGATTTTTTATGTGTCATATCGTGGGGCATTTATTACCGTTCCGATTATATTCGCGAAGGCCATCATGTCGCCCATGCGATCTTCCAGCGCCTCCTCCAGTGAACAGTCTCCGTACACACGTTCGACATCGGCTTCTTCCCAAACATCGCCGATTTCTTCCATACGCTCAATAAATGTGGCAATTTCAAGTTTTGTCATCTTCTTCTCCTCCTTACCTACGTCCTGAATTTAGTTTGTTCTGCCAGTCATTTTCCTTGGCCATGCCTACGAGCTGGCTGTACCGATCCAACAGCTCATCACAGCCCCTGACACCATGCCCACCTGAAGCAATGGAGCCGCCCCCGACATTAGCCTTCATGGCGAGCGTTCGGGCCATACCCTTCAGTTCGGAGATTGGGGTCCCCGTACTGGCCAAGGGCTTTGACAGTCCGTTCTTTATTACTTTCTGCGTCTGATATAGCTCACTACGGATTGCGTTCTGACGGGCGATCTGCGGGGCAACCTGCCCGCCAAAGATATTAGCAAGAAAGTTTTTCATCATTCTGATTTCCTCCTTATTATCGGTTCTGCCTATAATGGTCGTAGAGCGCTTTCCCACCAACACCAGCCCCTGCTCCTGCAAGCGTCATGAGCAGTGCCGCCCACCAAGGTATCCAATACTGATTAGTAAGATCCTGGAGAGTAAGCCAAAGTCAAAGGAACGGATCGATGAAATCCTTGAGAGCGATAAACCTATTGTGGACAATGCATTTAAAAATATGGTAAACGATCCCGAGTTCGATGGTATGATAAATGAAATTTTTGATGGCTTGAGGGAAACAAAGGGATGGAATGACTTGATTGATTATTATATTGCCCCGGAGTATATTTTCGGGGCTGTGGATAATGTGTTTTCTATGGAGCAGAATCATGATTTTGGGGTAGATTTAATGCTGAAATATGCATCAATAGGGAACCCCTTTGCAGCATCATATGTTTCAAGTATGATCATTAGCTAAACAGGTCCCATTAACACTTTTGTTTATATGTATTAGTATATCAATTGAATTGTGGCTAAAAAGCTTATGATGTTGAATTCGTTCAAGGGTCACAAGCCAAGGCACTCAATCCGAAATAATACTCTGTTTTGAGGCAACTAACTACTCCAAACGAGCACCTTGTTGCCTTGACATAAAGCACCTGTTTTCTTAAAATATCATGGGGCGAAGTTGATTCGCCTTATTAATCGTTTACTCAACAATCTTATCAAAGATCTACCGGTCAGAAAGGTATCTTACGTCATGCGTATACCGTGGGACGATCATGAAATTGCCTTGCTCTTTGATATGTACGAGCAAGTCTCTACTGGTAGAGACATTCATGATGCAGCGGTTACACTGTCTAAAATGCTACGTCAAAAGGCCATCCGTGAAGGTAAGACGATTGACGACAAATTTCGGAATTATAACGGGATGGTATTCTATTTGAAAAGAGCGGAATATCTCTTTTCAGGTGGACGCAGAGGAATGGCCGACCAGCAAAAAAGCGTGCTGGTGATGTGGAATATTTATCAGAACGATCACCCCCGCTATCAAGAGATTTTGAAGGAGGCGAAGGCGTTGACTGACTCTGAAAAGTCATCTTTTGCAGAGGCATTCTTCGCTTATGCTTCCAAAAGCACATCTATGTCAAGGGAGCAGATTCTTTCCAACCTAGAAAAAGCAGGGAAATAACATAACAAAGAAACATATTGCCACGGACATAATCAGCTGCGGCCCCGATGTCCGGATCACTTTGACGATCATCTGTAATGCTTCAAAATATCTGCCAAGCTTAACTACGTGTAATAAGCGGAAAAGGCGGAACAGGCGTATCATACGGAGGAAACGAAGGTCTGCCGAGATAAACGGTATATAGAACGGCAGAATCGCCAGAAGATCAATGATCCCCATAAAGGAGAAAATGAACTTCAGCCGGGGATGCTTTGCCTCCGGATACAGCATCTCTGCTGTCCATATTCTAAGCAGATATTCAATACTGAAAACTACAACCGTTGTTATATCAAATATATGAAAAACAGTATGATATTGATCATTCAGACTTGAAAAAGATTCCAGAATGATCGAAAGAACACTCAGCGCAATAAGAGCCATGATCAACCAGTCAAATATCTGACTGGCCCAGTCTCCTTTTTCAGCCTTGCTGATTATTTCAAAAACGCGTTTCTTGAATGTCTTTGGTTTGACTGTCATTCAGTCCACCTCCGCTGATAAACGGCATTATCCCTTCTGGACGGTTCCTATTTTTTTCTGCAGTTTTTCTATCCGTCCGGCATATCCGTTCTTCGTAGTGTCAGCCAATCCATATTTCAATGCAAGGTTGCAGATATCTATAGTCTCTTTGTATTTTGCTTTATCTTCCTGTACGTTTTTCTCTTTTAAACCGATTTCCCATATGTGTCGAACATCTCTTTCAGTCTTTCAGCCGAAATGATCCATTCATCCGGTATTTTGTCTGTGGTTCCATGAGCTGCCGCTTTCGGACCCCAGGTATGATTCTCGTAAAGAATGGTATCTCCGCGCCCTCCCGCAGAGGCATTCATTCTGTCTGCGATCTCTTTGGGTGTTGCAATATATACCCGCGGCATTTCATTCGGTTTTGTATCTTTGAACTGTACAAGGCAGAAGATCGTCCCTTTGTGATGATTTTCCAGCCAATTCTGTATAGCTTCATGGTAATCGCTGTTTTTCTTGTAGTTCTGTGTCAGTCCCCAGCTTCCGTCCTGGCTTCCCTTGACCGAAATTTTCAGCATCAGACCTTCTGATTCGGCGATCAGATCATATTCCGGCTGATTGGCGCCATATTGGACAGAAACATAATAACCATACCGGGCAAACAACGCTGCGGCAAAGGCCTCAGCTGCCACACCCACATGCCACGAACTGATTTTCGCCATGCTTATTCCCCTCTGTCATTCTCGATCATATCAACAATGACATCTTCTTCCTGCCTTCCGGGAATATCTCCGCGTGTAAAATAGGTATCCCTCAGCGTTGATTCCAGTCTCTTGCCCATAGCGATAAAGGAAACCTTCGTGAAGCCGCTTCCTCCCAGAACCACGCTGGCAATCAGCCCACCTGCCACAGGCACCTTTCTGAGGAGACTTCCACCGAGCTGTTTCGCCAGATTGGTTCCGAACCATTTTGCCACATTGATGACAAAGGGCTTGATCGTCCCTTCGGTCAGGGCTTTCCGGAACAGCTGCCTGTCCACCTTTGTTCCCATCGCTTTGGCTACCGCTTTTATAGCGTCATCTGAACCCTCGATTTCGTATATCACACCGAGGCACAGGATCAGGATATTTAAAACTCCTGTTTCTATCTGTTCTTCATTTTTGGTCAAGCCCAGGTCCGGAAACCCGTACAGATACAGCAGTTTCTGCACAACCCTCAGCAAACATCCGTACATGGATACAATAGCAACAGATTCCGGAATGTTACGGTCAGAGGATATTTTAGAGTTTTCCTTATCCTCATCCGTAATGCACACTTCAGCAATCCTGTCAAGTTCAACCAGTTGAATCCCGGCAGTTACAGGTGTGCCGGAAACAGATTTTTCGATGATCTCCGCAGTATAATTCCTGGCAAGCTGCGTCCTCAGGAATTCGTTCCGGTCGATTCTCACACCTGGCGTTTTCAGAGCCAGAATAACAATATCCTCAACATCGATCTGTCCGTTTCCGTTCTGATCAACAGTACTTATGACTGAATCCTTCGTTTTATTGAATACTGTTTCCAGTTCAGCCATTTTTTTATTTAGATCCTGTCCAGCTTCACCAGCCGATTTGGATAATGCTTCCCCTACCTGCTCTGCTTTTTCGGCAAATGTCTTCCCGAGATCACCGGCAGCTTTGGATATCGCGTCCCCTGCTCCGTTTGCAGCATTGGAAATCGTATCTCCCAAGTTCTTTAATGATTTGAAAAAACCACCTGCCATAATCCTTTCCTCCCTGCAGCCGTTTGTTTCCCGATTCAGTGTCACTTTGTTTCTTCAGTTATATAAATCATATAAACTAAAGAACATTTTTATAACCTTTATCATCGGAATAATTATAATATTATGTCCGCTACTGTTCAATTTCTTCACTATTTATAGTTTTTCCCGGGTTTAAAGAATGGACTCAGGAAGAGATAATCAGTGTCCTCATTTGCAGATTCCTGAATGATTCCCCCAGCCTCTTTTATAGAAGAATTAAATATACCTACGGGAAAACTACCTTCAAAAGCAAGGTTTTTCCCTTTAATCATATCAATATGGAAAAGACTTTCTTTATAGCCATCGTTTACATATGCGCCACGGCTAAGTAGCGTATCATAGACCCAGCTTCCTTCCGGGCAATGGAAATGTATCTTTTTATATGAAATACATTAACCTGTTAACAGGACCTCTTTCAGCTTCTTCACAGTTTTCTCAGCCAGATTCTGTTTGATCAGGCCCTCCCGGGCATATGCCGTTATTTCCGCTGTTTCTTCATTCCGAACAATAATTGCATAGGTCAATATGTTGGAGAACATTCCCATTTTTACACTCGTGATGTAATAATGGTTTTCCAGATCCTCCTTCATAATGGTTCCCAGTCCGGTAATGGCATCCCGGATGAAAAGATCCTTAGGGACCTTCAGCGGAATGACCTCAACGGATAATTCGCTACGCGCCTTGTCAACATCTCTGATAATCCCTTTTCTTTTTAATTCCTTCAGGAAAATGACAGTTGCATCCATTTTGTTCGTTCCCCCTCCCGTTATTCGGTAACTGTCTCTCCGGTCATATCCTCGTAAACTGCATCCAGTATTTTGGTCAGATATTCGGAATACTCATCCTCGGAAGGCAGCTCTATATATTCCCTTTCTGCAACGACCGGATCAATTGCCATTTCTATCAGTTGTCTTGCAAATGCTTCGTGATCATGATACTGGAACATCTGCTTGAGCATACTTGCCGAAAGGATCTTCTGCAGGTTTTCTACAGATTTGTTCAATTCCTCTTCGTTCAGGAAATACTCTTCAGCTATACCCGCAAATTCCGTCTCGATGATCCGGATCATTTCTTCCGCATCATCATCCGCTATCAGGTCTCCCAGAGCTTTGGCTCCTTCACTGGCGCCCCAGCCCAAAGCAGTTGCCGTAATGAGGCTGATAGCTGTCCCGGCAATTGTTCCTATCCCCGGGAAAATCGCTGTTCCAAGGGCTGCACCGCCAAGGTAACCCACCATTCCTCCGGCTAAGCCCGCAGCTGTTGCGGAAACATTTTTTGCAAGCTGCTTCCAGGAGATTTTCCCCTGAATGATATCCGCCACATCCTCTGCGGACAGAACAACAAATGAAACTGCTGACGTTATAATATTTCCGCGCAGAAGCTTGGCGACACTTTTCATGGCTGCCGCTCCATAGATCGCACTGCCTGCAGGCCTGAATGCATTGATTATTGCTGCAGACATCTTCGGCCCGAGGGCATGGGATATCACTTTGCCTGCCGGAACCAGCGCCGAATTCAATCCCGTTTTCGCAAGCTGTGAGGAGAATACACTGATAATGAACGTTGTGCCTCCGGTTTTCAAGCCCTGAAAAACAGATTCTTTAATTGCCGTTTCAAAGGATTCTCCATTCCAAAGATTCACTGCAAAATCCACTGCAGCGCTTATTCCCATGAAGGTCACAGACGAGACACAGGCATGAGCGGAGTCATATAGGATGGATTCCACATTCCCTGCTTTTGCTATATGCCTTGCCTGCTGATAGGACAGATTTCCCTTCTTAACGATTTCCGAGGCTCTTTCAATCTCTGTCCGCTTTACTCCCGCGTTTTCAAGCTCACCGTTTGCGATACGGTTCTTCATATAGGACAGGGCTGCTTCATACTGATCGGACGGTACTTCAATGGCCATGGGATTGTTCTCATAATCCACATATTTGAACTGTCCGTCCTCGAAGCATGCAGCAATTCCCCTGGCAGCGGTCGAGTAATACTTTGACTGAATATATAGCCTCGTTCCATCAGCATATTCTACAAGGCGATCCGCTCCGTTCTTGACATTGTTGTCTCCTATAACCTGTGAACGATAGCCCTGGAAAAAGCCCTTTATGTTATCGATCAGATTGTTCCCGCGTTCAGCAGCCCAACCGTGTCCTGTCCTTGCCACTCTGAATTTGTCTTCATCAAAAATACGGTTTACCGTGTATTTCTGCGCGTTCTGATTGATTCCGTAGAAGGCTCCGTCCGATTCCCAGTCAGCATCAAACGCAATCTGATTGGTACTCGCCGATGAAAGAGACTGGAACCAGGCATTATACTCGTCATCCGACCATTCCTGATCCGTAACAACATAGAATGAATACACATTCTTTTCAGTCCAGATCGTAACAACTTTCCCTGTTATCTTCGCATCTGAAACATCGGCATTGAAACGAATGCTCTGCAGCTGTACTCCGTCTGATGTTGTCGATTCCTCCTTTTCCTGCAGTTCAGCCCCGGAAAAGTATTTGTTTATATCAAAAGAAATTCTACAGAAGCTGACAAATGCTTATGTGATGTATGAGATTGCCATACATGGCGTTGACCCGCGTGAAAAACTGGAAGGAACAACTATGCGAATCAGGAGAAATGAGGGATATAAATTCAATGTCATTGTCTCCTGGCAAGAACAGGTAAAAGCGGTACAACAGGGTAAGCTTTCTTATGTCGATGCATTGTTGCAGGCACTCTCCGGTGTAAACTTGGTTCATTACAGACAAAGAAATAGCATAAAAGAAAAACTGGATACCCGGGGATCCGAGATGTTCGAAGATGCTTTGAGAGATCTATTTGAGGGAAATGAGGATTCCGTTGCCTTTGAAGAAATTGTCAGTGCAATAGGTGGGAACTATGATGTGCTTGGATTTCTTTTCTTCCTCAAAGATCCGAATCAATATATGCCAATACGATCTGATATGTTTGAAGAGCGACTTCGTTTATTAGGCATTGATGCACATCTGAGTCATAACTGCACTTGGAAAAGCTATCAACAGTATAATGGGTGGATCAAAGAAATATATCAATACCTTCAGAAGTATATGAACAGCTCTGTCCAACTAATCGATGCTCATTCTTTTCTATGGGTTGTTCCGGGATTGAGCAAATATATTGACAGCGATTTGCAAATGGTGGAGCACAACAAGTTTGGTAAAGGAATTGTTGTAGGCTTTGACCGGGATTTGATTAAAGTGAAGTTCGGAAAAGAAACAAGGAGTTTTGAAAAGCAAGACTGCTTTGATAGAGGAATTCTTCGTCTAATCCCAGCAAAAATCAGTATCTATGATGAAGATGAAAATGAAATAATAGTTGAACCAGAACGAGAGCCTGAAGAGACTGTCATACCTGAGCCCAAAAAACAGATTCAGCGTTTAGATAAAGATACAATAGAAGTAAATGACGAACTAGACAATCAACTGATCCATGATCTAGATATGAAAACAGATGATGTGCAAGAATCTGATTCTTCAATTGCTTCATATATGGGCATAATTAAACCAAGACCAGAACCAGTTGAGAGAAAAGGAAGATCAGTTTATTCACGCAACCCCATGGTGGCTGGGAAGGCGCTTACGCTAGCCAGACACAAATGTGAGATCAGTGTCGATCATCCAACCTTCATTCGCAGAAATAACGGGAAACCATATACAGAACCTCATCATCTGGTTCCCATGGCTTATCAGGATTTGTTTGAGGTTTCCTTGGATCGAGAAGAGAACATCGTATCGCTATGTAGCAACTGTCATAATGAAATTCACTATGGAAAAGATGCATTGAAACTAGTCGAAGCATTGTACACGGCCAGAAAGGATTTACTAAAATCCGTTGGGATTGATATAACGCTGTCTGAACTGCAACAGATGTATTGTTAGCACTGAAAATGCATACTAATGCTATTTGAGATCTTGCCATTTTCTTTCGTATAAACGTTTTTCTTATCATCAATGTCGACTTTCTCTACTCTTTTTCCTACGTACATCCCACAGTATCATACACTGATAGCCAATTTACAGAAGACCGATTACGTTACCGTAAGAAGCAACAAGAAACGAACTAAAATAACCTATAAAGTGTAGCCCCACCTTCCCCTCCTCCAAAAAAGGAACAAAAAGGAACGGAATGTGGCAAAGAAGTACGGTTTGCTATCTTGCGCGGGCAATTCCGGGTGTGTTATGATACAGTCACCAAAGTTGGGAGAAGGGCCTCAGTTGCTGAGGTCCTATTTTTGTACCCTTTTTGAAAGGAGCAGAAAAGATGAAAGACATGCCCTGGTTCAAATTCAGAAAGTCCTGGCTCGAGCTTTTCCACAAAATGAGCAGGGAGGAGGAGAATCGGCTGCTGGATTGCATCGACGCTTACCTGTCGGAAACAGAGCTGCCGGAGCTGCCGGAGAAGCTGGAATACGCCTGGCTGCTGATCAAACAGGATCTGGCAGTAGACCTTGCCCAGGTGAAGACTGCCCGGGAAGGGCAGTGCTCAACCGGAAGGAAGAGAGGAAGGCCTCGGAAAACGGTCCAGGCAGATCCCTCAGCGGAAAATAATCCGCCTGTTTCGGAAAACAACAATGACTGTGTAAGTGTCAGAGAAGGAGATGCGGAAATAAATAAAAATATAAATGGAAATATAGAAATAAATAAAGAAAAAGAAATAGATAAAGAAATAGATTTAAATAATAAAGAAACAGACTCAGAAGAAGAAAAAGATACTGCAGAGAATAAGAAATTAGAAAGAGAACAAGAGACGGTAGATATTACCCCCTCTCTCTGTCCCCCAAAGGGGGACAAGGGACGCTTCGAACAATTCTGGGCTGCTTATCCGAGGAAGGACGGAAAGGCAGACGCCCGGAAGGCCTTTGCGAAGCTGAAGGTGACGGACGAGAAGCTGACCATGCTGCTGGACGCTCTGGCCCGGCAGAGGAGGAGCGACCAGTGGACGAGGGACAACGGACGGTTTATCCCACACGCCTCCACCTGGCTGAACGGGGAACGCTGGGAAGACGCGGGGCCGGAGGTGAGCCGGCCGGTGAACCCGTTCCTGCAGATGCTGTACGCTGAGCGGGAGGGATGAGGATGAACAGGAATGAGACCCTGAAGATCCTGGCGATCCTTTCCTCGGTGTACCCGTCCTTCATGAAGGAGCGGGACCCGGCCGTGCTGGCTGAGGTCTGGGGAGCGCTCTTCGCGGAGGATGACGCGCGGGAGGTGCGCAAGGCCGTGCTGGCCTTTATCGGGACGGACACGAAGGGCTATCCGCCCGCGCCGGGAGCCGTCAAGGAGCAGCTCAGCCGCATGAAGGGCTCCGGGTATCCCAGCGAGACGGAGGCCTGGGCCCTGGTGCGCAGGGCCGCCTCGCGCGGGATCTACAACAGCGAGGAGGGCTTCCGGAGCCTGCCGCCGTATATCCGGGAGATCGTGGGCAGCCCGCACACGCTGAGGGAATGGGCCATGCTGCCGGAGAACGAGGTGGACACGGTGGTGGCGTCCAACTTCATGCGCAGCTACCGGGCCAGGATCGAAGCCCGGAGAAAGGCGGACATGCTGCCCTCCGGCCTGGCTGCGCCGGTCCCGGGAGGAGCGGCAGCGTTGCCCCAAAACGAAAAGGACCGGCCCCTTCCGGAGCCGGAGACCGAAGCCGTGGAGATGCCGGAGAGCTTCCGGCAGGCCGCGCATGCCCTGTTCGATCCCCTGCGTGAAACCGCAGGGTGAGGGCGAAGGGTCTTCACCCTTCCGCCATTTCCTTCAGCTTTTCCCAGACTCTGACCATGGCCAGGGTGTCCAGGCGGCAGTAGCGGAGCAGGTTCTTCCGCGTTTTGGCCAGCTCCTCCCCGGTCTGCTTTCTCATGCTCAGGAAGGCCGAGGTGGCCTCCGTGCCGTTGTGCACGTCCTCCAGGGCGCGGTAGTCCAGCTCCGGGTCGTCCGGGCAGAGCGCCGGCAGCACGTGCTTGATGGAATACGAGCCCTGCATGGCAGGACGGTAGCAGTACAGCTTCTGGAAGGGGACCATCAGGTCGCGGATATTGTCCCGGATGGCCAGCAGGTGCTCCGCCAGGTCCGGGAAAAGGTCCGCGAGCTCTTTGATCCTGGTTTTTTCAAAGGCCATGTTGTAGGCCGCGACGCAGGCGTCCGCCGGGATGTCCCGGCACAGGCTTTCCGCCAGCGCCCTCCTCGGGTCCGCGTTGGCGTCCTCCGCCAGGAATTCCTTATGCTCGGGCTCCTCCCCTTCTTTCCGGACGATGTGCAGGGAGTACTGGAAGGGGATCTGCTGGTAGGGCCTGGAATCTTCGTAGGGCGGGACGGCCTCCTGGGAGCTCTCGAAGTCCAGATGGTACGTCGGCAGCGGGATGGTCTTCAGAAAATCCCGGACAGCCTGCGCGTCCGTCTTCTCCACGCCCGTGACGGTGAGCCGCTGCCGTTCCTTCAGGTCATTTCTTTCCGCCAGCTGCGGGAAGCTGACGGCGCCCTCCAGGTACAGCTTCCATTTTTTGTTTTTGTTGCACTCCGCCCCGGTCAGGTCAAAGACGTTGGGATGCGGGAGATTTTTTGAACAATAGCCCCAGTATGCGCAGGCCGGGCAGTCCGGCCCGATCGCCGTTCCCGGCTCGCCCTTTTCCAGTTCCTCCCGGAGGGAGCGGATCCTGTCCGGCACGCCGGGCAGCAGCTCCCGCACCTTTTCCGTGATGTCCTCCTGCAGGAAGAGCTGCTGTATGTCTATTTTCCCTTTGCGCACATAGCCGCTGTTGATATGCGCCAGGAGGATCCGGTCCACGGTACAGCCGCAGCTCTCGATGACATATGTCTGGAAGGAGCAGTCGTGCAGGTACATGGGGTCGATGGCCGTGGAGCTCTTGACCTCGGTCATGATCACATGCCCGTTCCCGAGGTTTTGCAGCACGTCCGCGCTGCAGAAGCAGCCGTCCTTCGCGAAGGACGCCTCGCAGATGACCTTCTCCCCCCGCGCCAGATATTTTTCGGTGTCTTCCGGCATGCGGGCATGGTCCGGGCTGTATTCCACGGTCACATGCGGCCCGTACAGCTCCTGCGCCAGCCTTCCGACCTCCGTGCCCTGTTCAGCCAGGCGCGGATCGGTGACGGCTTCCGCTGCCTCCGGCTTATACAGGTCCAGCCAGAGCGCCTTCGGGCAGGAAACGCCCCGGGTATAGCGGGATTTGGATAAACGGATCATTCGCTCGTTTTCCCCTTGACCTTGATGTTCTTCGCCTTGCCGTCGCGGACGACGCCGATGGTGACGGTCTCGCCGTCCGCCAGCAGGGCCTCGGCCTCCGTGAGGAGATCCGGATGGCCCTTCCAGGTGAGCTTGTTGACCTTCCAGATGATGTCCTTCGGCTTCAGCTTGGCCTTTTCCGCGGCGGAGCCCTCCGCTATGGATGTGATGTACAGGCCGGGATGCTCGCTCTGCGCGTACCTTTCGGCGATAAAGCTGTGTACGGGCACCGTGGTGACGCCCAGGTCAAAGCCCTCCGCCTTGGTCCGTATCTCCTCCGTCGCCAGGGGCACCGCCTTGGTGATGGACGGCCGGGTGTCATAGCCCTTCAGGGAGGAGTCATACCAGTACAGGTTCCCGTCCGGGATCCGGACCTCCGTGCCGTCCGCGTATTTCACGCCGGCCAGCGCCAGGCGGACATGGCCGATGCTCCTTTCCTCCTGCTCGGGATCCGTGACCTCGAAATGGCAGCCGTAATTGTCCTTGGGCCGCATGGCAGCCTCGAGCACGCGGCGGGATTCCGTCAGCAGCCCGTCCTCCCCGGAGAAGACCATCTGGATGCCGTCCCTGTCGTAGTAATCGGCCAGGACGGTGACGGATTCGATCCTCCGGGACGTGGTGTTCCGGATGTGGAAATCGATCCGGGTATCGGCCTTGCGTTTCTGGATCTTCACGGAATTGAACTGGAGCAGGAACTGGTCCGGGACCGCGCTCTCCTCCACCGTGACGGTAAAGGACAGCTTGTTCGTCGAGTTCCGCTTGTTGGAGATGACCAGCATGGACCGGCCGGGGGTCACGGGGGTAAAGGTCAGCGTGCAGTCCTTTTCCTTCTGGGTCAGGGTGTAGTCAAAGCACTTGCCGGCCTGCTTGACCGTCGCGCCCTCCTCCAGGGCTTCGTCCCGGAAATATTTGAACTTGACCTTGACGGGCACCGGCTCCGTCAGCGTCACCTTGTCCTGATCCGCCCAGAGCGTCGGGACCAGGACCGTGAGCTTGACCTTGCGCTTGGTGCCGTCCGTGGTCGTGCCGGTGATCTTCACCTTGCCGGGCGCCAGGGCGGTCATCTTGCCGGTGGAGTCGATCTTGACGATGGTCTTGTTGGAGCTCTTCCATTTGATCTTCGGGATGCTCGCGTTCTCCGGCAGCACGGTATACTCCAGCTGCAGCTTGGAGCCGCATTTCATCTCGATCCGCCTCGGGCTCTGGAGCTTGAGGCTGGTGACCGGGATCACGACCTTGACGGCCACCGTGCCGGTCAGCACGATATCCTTGCCGACCTTCGCCGTGCAGGTGACGGTCGCCTCGCCCAGACTGACCCCCTTGACCTTTCCGTCCTTCACCGTCGCCACGGCGGGATCGGACGTCTCCCAGGTATAGGACGCCTTCATCTTTTTCCCGTTCACGGTCACCGTGGGCGTGACCTTGCCGGTCTTGCCCACGGCCACGTACACCGTGGCCGGGCTCAGCTTCAGCACGTTGGCGGGCTCCTCCGCCTCATCTGCGGAAGCCGCAGTGAAGAATGTACCGATGATCACCAGGACAGCCAGCAAAAGGGACAGCTTTTTCCACATACGCGATGTCTCCTCCGTTCTTACGGGTATCCTGTAATTTTCGCCGGACGGGTGCGTTTTTCCTTTTCCGCTCAGTCTTCCCCGATGCCGAAGCCGCAGCGATGAAAAAAGCCCGGGATCGCTCCCGGGCTTAAGGGTTTATGCTTCTGTTTCAGGCGCTGCGGCGTCCGCGGGCGCCTCTTCCGCCTTTTCCGCTTTCGCGGCCCTGCCGACCAGGCCGCCGGTGCTTACGTCCCGGATGGCCTTGGGGATGTCCAGGCCGACGGCTTCCTTGACGGCCTCGAAGGTGGAGAGCATGGTGCCGGCGGTGTCGCGGGCCATGGAGGTGGCTCCGCCCTCGCCGAAGAGGATGATCTTGTCGGTCTTGCTCAGAGGTTCGGCGACCGCGCGGGCCATGTCAGGCAGCTTGTCGGTGACCATTTCCATCATGGCGGCCTGTCCGTAGAGCTGCATGGCTTCCGCCTTCATGCGCATCGCGTCCGCTTCCGCCTCGCCCTTGAGCCGGATGGCTTCCGCTTCCTTCTGGGCGGCGTACAGGGCTGCGTCCGCTTCCGCCTGCCTCCGGTACCGCTCGGCTTCCGCCAGGGCGATGGCCCGGTCCTTGTCCGCCTGGGCCTTTTCACGGATCTCCACGTTCAGCTTTTCACGCTCGATCTCGACCTGCTGCCTCTTCAGCTCCGTTTCCTTTTCCAGGCGGGTCAGCTCGGCGGCGGCGTGCTCGGTCTCATAGGTCTTCTGGATGCGCTCCTGCTCGATCTTGTAGGCCATTTCCGCCTTGGCGCGGGCTTCCTCGGTCTCCTGCATGTAGGCGGCCTTCTGGACCTCGACGTCACGGTTCTGGCGGGCGATCTCGGCATCCGCCTGCATTTCGGCAAAGCGGGATTCCTTGTTGGCCTCGGCCTCAGCCGTGCGCTTGTCCTGCTCCTTGGCGGCCACGTTGCGGGCAGCCATCGTATCGATGACCTGTCCGTCCTTGTCGGAGAAGTTCTGGATCGTCAGGTTGATGATCTCCAGGCCCATGTTGCTCATGTCGCTCATGGCGGCCTTGATGGATTCCTGGGCGAACTTGTCACGGTTCTGCACCAGCTCGGCGATGGTCATCTGGCCGATGATCTCACGCATATTGCCTTCCAGAACGTCCTTGGCCAGGGCCTTGATCTGTTCCGCGTTATAGTGCAGCAGCTGCTCTGCCGCGGTGGCGATGGACAGGTCGTCCGAGCCGATCTTGATATTGGCCACGGCATCGACCAGCACGGAGATGTATTCCTTGGTGGGTACGGGCTGTGCCGTCTTGATGTCCACCTGCGTCAGGCACATGTCCAGCTCGTCGATGCGCTCGATGGCGGGGATGTAGAAGGTCGCGCCGCCGCGGATGATGCGGTAGCCGAACTTTTTGCTGGTCACGTTGCCCTCTCCGGTCCGTACCTTGTAGTTCCGGCGGATCAGGCCGGAGATGATCAGGGCCCTGTCCGGCGGAGCGATCTTATAGCGCGGCAGGAACTTGATCAGGATGATCAGGACCGCGATCCCGATGAGGATCCAGTACCAGTTGTTCTGGAGGAATGACAGGATGTTGTCGAAATTAATCATTTTACCCCTTCCCTTTCAGTCGATATGATTGCGGCTGCGGTAAGCCCGTTTTCCTTTTTCCGCCTTTACGGCAATCTTAGCATTGCCGGCGGCCGTTGTCAATTTGGGACTCACTCAAAAGCCATGGCAAATACATCCTTTCCGGGTCTTCCCGCAGTCCTGTTCTGTTCCGGTCTCCCTGATCCGGTGTGATCATTATACGGGAAAATGGGATGGAAATTTAGAACGAATGCGGAAAGATACGCGGAGGTATTTCGCGGAAAAGGGAAAAGAATAAGCCCTCCGGAATCTGTTTTCCGGAGGGCAGATGCCGCTTCTGCGGTCCTTCTGTTATTCCTTTTTCATCAGGAATGCCGCCTTCTCCGAGGAGAAGAAATCCGGCGTAACGGTGATGCGCAGCTCCTTCCATTTTTCCGGGACCTCGTAGCCGACGATGCCCGTGCCGGTTTTGCCCGGGGCAATGCTCATATCAAACTGTATCATGCCGGAGAACATGGCGACGGTATCCGCCGTGAAGCTCAGGGAATACGTTGTGCCGTCCGCCTCCGCGGAAAAGCACATGATGGAGGAAATGTCCAGATCCTCTTTGGAATTGTTTTTGATGGAAAACTCCGCGATCACGAACACATTGCCTTTGTCCGGCTTGCCGTACTGGCTGCCCTTGCTTTCCAGCAGATTCGTCATGGTGATCTCATAATCACCGACAACGGCGGTCTCTCCCGGTTCATAGGTCTGCGCGTCACTCTGCATCCTGAACAGGGACGTCAGGCCTCCCAGGTCAAATCCGAACCCGTCCGCGAAAGCGGAGGACGCGGATAATGCCAGCAGTATGATCGCGGTCATAACGGTCAAAAGCTTTTTCATTTCTGTTTTCTCCTTTCCTTGGTTCCTGTGTGTCAGTCCTTTGCCCTGAGCCGGTCCTCGACCATGCGGATCAGGGCGCTGAGGGGGAGCTCCAGGGCGCCGGATATGCGCCAGAGCGTTTCCATGTTGGGGGATTTGCCGCCGGTCTCGATCATGGAGAGGTGGCTGCGGGAGATCTCCGCCAGGCCCGAGAGGACCTCCTGGGACATTCCCTTCTTCAGCCGCAGCTCCCGGATGAGGGCGCCGGTCTCTTTGCTGTTATAGAGCATTCTGTGCCTCCTGTTTCGGTAGTAGGCGTCTGCCTCCATAACAGCCCATGTTTTTTGTGCGAGTTTCATCGGGAAAAATGATAGCAGAAAAGAAATCCCGGCTTGTCTACCATCGCAGACAAGCCGGAAAAGAAATGGGGACCCGCGAAAAATATGGAAAGGTTTGCAAAAATCCTGTCCCGTTCTGGCGCGAGATTGACCAGATACGCCAACGCTTGACAAATCAAGGCTTTTGGGGTTTAATAGCAGGGTTTACAGTTAACCGGGACGACGAAACAGGAGGAACGCTATGGAAACGCTGGGTCAGATTTTGCAGGGCATCTCTTCCCTGCTGGGCATCTGGCTGATCGCCATGCTTGTATATCAGCTGATCCTGTCGGTATTTGGCTTCGGAAAGCAGACCAAGGATTATTCGGACCATTCTCCCCGGTCCCGCTTTCTGGTGCTGGTCCCCGCCCACAACGAGGAGCGCGTGATCGGCGACATCATCGGCAACCTGCAGCAGATGGACTATCCGCGGGAGCTGTATGACTTTTATATCATCGCGGATAACTGCACGGACAACACGGCGCAGGTCGCGCGGTCCCTGGGCGCCAACGTGATCGAGACCTTCAAGGAATCCCCGGACGCGCCCACCGGCAAGCCCATCGCCCTGAAAAAGGCGCTGGCGCGCATCGGGGACTATGACAGCCGCTACGACCTGCTGATGATCTTTGACGCGGACAACCTGATCGACCGGAACATGTTCCGGGAGGTCAACAGCCAGTACCTGGACACCGGCAAGCCGGACTTCATCCAGTGCTACCTGGGCTGCAAGAACAAGACGGGCATCGTGGCGTGGTACTACTATACCAGCTACACCGTGACCAACCGCTTTTTCCAGCTGGCCAAGCACCGGCTGGGCCTGAACTGCGCCATCGGGGGCACGGGCTTTGCTATGTCCACCGCGTATCTCAGGGAGCGCGGCGGCTGGACCACCATGAGCCTGACCGAGGACTTTGAGATCCAGGTGGAGGCCACCCTCGCCGGGCGGCGCATCCTGTGGAACCACAATACCCGGGTGTATGACGAAAAGCCCACGCGCATGCGCGCGTCCATCCGGCAGAAGATCCGCTGGGGCCAGGGGCACTGGTACGTGGCGCTGAAGAACTTTGTGCCGCTTTTCCGCGCGCTGTTCCACGGGCGGATCAGCATCGGGGAATTCCTGAGCCTGTTCTTCTACATGTACGGCATCTCCGGCTATGTGGCGGCGCTGCTGCAGTTCGTGATCACGCTGGCGCTGTTCATTCCCGGCTTTGGCGTCACGCCGACGCTGTTCGGCATGAGCATCCCCTCCGCGGTGATCGGCATCACGGTGTTCGTGTACAGCTATCTGGGGCTGTTCTACGCCGCGGACCGCATCGACAACGGGATCCGCTTCGGCTTCGGCACCCTGCCCCTGATGCTGGTCTCCTTCTTCGCGAACGTGATCATCAGCGTATTCAACCAGGTGGTCGGGCTGGCGCTGCACCGCCGGCAGCAGCAGTGGGTGAAAACGGAGCACTGCGTGACGCGCGGGAGCGCCCAGCTGAACGTGAGCGCCATCCGGAGATAAGGACGGAGGTTTTTTCGGTCGGAAGCATTCGCTTCCGGCCGTTTTTTCATGCCCTTTTTCATGCCCTTTTTGCCCGCTGGACAAATCCCGCAAAAAGGCTTATAGTGGAGGCAGCGAGAAAAATGTAAAACGGACCCCGAAGGAGGCGCCTATGAAAAAACACATCTGTCTGCTTCTTTCCCTGCTGCTGGCGCTGTCATGCCTGTACGGCCTGCCTGCCGCCGCCGGGGAGGAATACACCCTGCCGAAGGAAGAGGGGATGAATCAGTTGACCTTCTACTGGAAAATGGACGGCGCGGACTATTCCACCTGCGATATGTGGATCTGGATGCCCGGCAAGGACGGAAAGGGCTATCCCTTCCACGAATGCGAGTACGGCGCGAAGGTGGTCGTGAACGTGCCGACGGACGTGAGCTCCGTGGGCTTCATCGTGCGGCGGGACTGCTCCAACCCGGGCGGGACCTCCTGGGGCAGCGCCGTGAAGGACTTCGACAGCGACCGCTTTGCCGAGATGACCGGGCCGGACACCTTTATCTATCTGCTGCCCGGGGACGGCAACCAGTACGTGAGCCACGACGGCGGAAAGACGCTGGAGAACATAAGGGAATTCACCTCGGCCGCCATCATCTCCCCGACGGAGATCCGGTATTTCATCTCCCCCGCCACCAAGCTCACCTCCCTGTCCCAGACCAAGGTGTACCGGAACGGGCTGCCCGTGAAAGTGGCGAAGCTTTCCAGCCTGAACAACGAGGTGATCACCGGCATTGTCACGATGGAGGAGGAGCTGAGCCTCTCCGACACCTATGAGCTGGAGATCGACGGCTTCGGGCGCATGCCCGCCATGCCCACCGCGCTGTTCGATTCCAAGGCCTTCAACGAGACCTATACCTATGACGGAGACGACCTGGGCGCGGTGCCGCAGGGCGACAAAACGCAGTTCAAGCTGTGGGCGCCGACCGCCAAGGACGTGACGCTGAACCTGTTCACCGCGGGCGACGGCGCGGAAGCGTACGCGAAGCTGCCCATGGAGGCGGGTGAGAAGGGCGTGTGGAGCCTGACCGCGGACTGCGGCGCCGGCACCTATTACACCTACACCGTCACCACCGCCGCGGGCGCCGCGGAGGCCGTGGACCCCTACGCGAAGGCCGTGGGCGTGAACGGCGACCGGGGCATGGTGATCGACCTGCCCGCCACCGACCCGGAGGGCTTCCGGGACGAGAAGTTTGAGGCGGCCATCAACACGTACAACGACGCGGTGATCTGGGAGGTGCACGTGCGCGACTTCTCCAACCGCATCGCCTCCTCCGCGTATCCCGGCAAGTACCTGGCCTTTACCGAGACCGGGCTGGTCAACGAGGCCGGGGAAAAGGTCGGCGTGGACTACCTGAAGGAGCTGGGCATCACCCACGTGCATTTCCAGCCGATCTACGACTACGCCACCGTGGATGAGACCCGGCTGGACGAGCCGCAGTTCAACTGGGGCTACGACCCGAAGAACTACAACGCGCCCGAGGGCAGCTACAGCACGGACCCGTATCACGGCGAGGTGCGCGTGCGCGAGCTGAAGCAGATGGTGCAGGCGCTGCATCAGGCCGGCATCGGCGTGGTGATGGACGTGGTGTACAACCACACCTATTCCCAGGATTCCTGCCTGAACCGCGTCGTGCCCTACTACTATTACCGCTGGAACGCGGACGGCACCTCCTCCAACGGCTCCGGCTGCGGCAACGAGACCGCCTCCGAGCGGACCATGTTCCGCAAGTACATGGTGGACAGCGTGGTCTACTGGCTGGAGGAGTATCAGCTGGACGGCTTCCGCTTTGACCTGATGGCGCTGCACGACACCACCACCATGCAGCAGATCGAGCAGGCGGTGCACGCCCGGAACCCGAAGGCCCTGCTGTACGGCGAGGGCTGGACCGGCGGCACCTCCCCCCTGAACCCGAACCTGCAGTGCACGCAGGCGAACATGCGCCGCGTGACCGCCACGGAGGGCGCGGCCGGCGGCATCGCCGTGTTCAACGACGTGATCCGCGACGGGCTCAAGGGCAGCGTGTTCAACCGGCTCGACCGGGGCTACATCTCCGGCCGCGCGGACAAGGAGACCGCCAACCGCGTGATCTTCGGCTTCACCGGCGGGAACACCGGCGCCGCGGCGTGGAAGTCGCCCACGGCGATGGTGGTGAACTACATGACCAGCCATGACAACCAGACCCTGTGGGACAAGCTGGAAGCCTCCGCGCCGGAAGCGACCGCGGAGGAGCGCGCCGCCATGGTGCGGCTGGGCGCCTCCGCCGTGCTGCTGTCCAAGGGCATGCCCTTCTTCCTGGCCGGGGAGGAAATGCTGCGCACCAAGCTGGGCGACGAAAACAGCTACAACAGCTCCGACGAGGTGAACAATATCGACTGGGAGGCGCTGAAGCCCGGAAGCCTGCAGGCGGAGACCTCCGCCTTCTACCGGGAGCTGATCCGCCTGCGGAAGGAGAACGCCTTCCTGACCGATCCGGACGTGCAGGTGAGCGGCGACATCCTGAACAACCAGGTGGTGTGCATCCGCTATGAAAAGGACGGCGCGCTGCTGGGCGCCGCGCTGCTGAACCCGAACGCCGAGGCCGTTTCCGTCGTCTCCGGGCTGCCGGCCGGACTGAAGCTGCTGATGAAGGACGGCTCCTTCCTGCCGGAGGGAACGCTGCCGGGCGGGCCCGTGAAGCTGGACGCGAAGAGCGTGCTGCTGGCCATAGCCGAGTAACGAATTGTAACATTTATCCCGCGGACCGGAAAAACCGCCGGTCCGCGGTTTTTTATGCTATAATGGTCCCAATTTCTACGATCCTGTCTGACCGAGAGGGCTGGTAATGAAAGAAATGAGCAAAGCTTGCCTGATCTTCCGGACGGAAGCCGGGCATTTTTTCCGAAACAGAAAACAGGTCCTCAGCACCTTCCTGCTGGGGCCGGCCATCGTGCTGCTGATGCTGTGCCTCATCCGCGGCGCGGTGTCCGATCCTCCCCGCCTGGCGCTGTACGGCGCGGGGGAATACCGCGCCGCGCTGGAGGAAAGCGGGGCCCTGCCGGAGTACGCCGTTTTCCGGGAGGACGGGGCGGACGCCGGAGCGGAGATCGCCTCGGGGCGGAACATCGCGGCGGTGCGCGTGGAGGAGGATACCGTGCGCGTGCTGTACGACTCCTCGCTGCTGACGGACACCGGGCTGCTCAGCGCCGCGAGGGACTGCGCGTGCCGCATCGCCGCGCTGCGCGTCAGCGCGGAGGACTACGCGGCCTTTGCCGCGGCCGCCGCGCCGCCGGCGCTCATCGACCTCTCCGACGCCGACGACGTGATCCGCGTGGGGCTGATCCCCTTTGTCAGCATGCTGTTCGTGATCGTGCTGATGTTCACCAACCTGAACACCGGCAGCCTGGCCACGGAGGCCGTGGCCGGGGAGCGGGAGCGCGGCACCTTTGACATGCTGCGCCTGAGCGGCACAAAGGTCTCCACGATCCTGGCGGGCAAGCTGCTCTTTCTCTTCCCCGTGACGGCGGGCATGCTGCTGCTGGATTCCGCCGCCCTGATCCTGGGCATGCGCCTCAGCCGGCAGGGGCTCTACGCCTTCGCCGCGTCCGCCGCGGCGGAAAACCCGCTGTGGTTCATTCCCGTGGCGGTGTGCGTCCTGGGCATCGCGGCGCTGTCCTCCGCGCTGTACCTGGCGCTCTCCTCCTGCTTTGCCAAGGTCCGGCAGGCCGCGGCCTATTCCGGCGCCGTCATGCTGGCCCTGTCCCTGTTTTCCTACGCGCCGAACCTGCTGGGCAGCGAGGCGCTGAACTACCTGCCCGTGAGCAACCTGTGGGCCGTGCTCGGGAACGCGCTGACCGGGCGGAGCGCCCTCGTCTACGCGCTGTGCAGCACGCTGATCGCGCTGGCAGCCGGCGCCGTGGCGCTGACGGCCGCCTCCAAGTATCTGGAAAGGGATGCAGCAAAATGATCACGATGAAGAACCTGAAAAAGGATTTTGACAAGGGCCGGGTGCACGCCGTGGCCGACGTGAGCTTTGAGATCGCCGACAACGAGATCTTCGCCCTGCTGGGCCCGAACGGCGCCGGCAAGACCACCACCATGCGCATGCTCTCCACGCTGCTCGCGCCCACCGCCGGGGAGATCGAATACGACGGGATGCCCGCGAAGGGCAACGAGCAGGCCGTGAAGAGCCGCATCGGCTTCCTGACCAACGAGATCCGGCTGGACGGCCAGTTCTCCCCCAACCAGAGCGCCGAATACTTCGGCCGGCTCTACGGCATGGAAAAGGAGCAGATCGGGAAGAACCGGAAGGAGCTTTTCGACTATTTCGGCATCACCGAGTTCGCGGACCGGAAATACGAGACCTTTTCCACCGGCATGAAGCAGAAGGCGTCCGTGGCCATCTGCATGATCCACGACCCGCAGGTGGTCATCTTTGACGAGCCGACCAACGGGCTGGACGTGCTGACGCAGAGGCTGATCGAGGATTACATCCTGCAGCTGAAGGAAAAGGGCAAGTGCGTGATCATCTCCACCCACCTGCTGGACGTGGTGGAGCGCCTGGCGGACCGCGCGGGCGTGATCATCGACGGGAAAAGCGTTTTCTGCGGCACCTGCGGCGAAATGCTGGAGGCCGAAAAGGCCGCGACGCTGAGCGACGCCTTTGTTTCCCTGTACACAAAGCATCACCGGGAGGAACCGGCCATCGCCGGCAAGCCTGCCGGCCGGAGCGGCCTTTTCCGCGGGAGAAAAGCATGAAGACCTGTATGACTGTTTTCCGGCATGAGCTGCAGAAGATCCTGCAGGACAAAAAGCTGCTCGCGGCCATGATCGTCATGCCGCTGATGATCGTTTTCATGACCACCTTCCTGACGCGCCCGGTGACGGAGACCCCGTCGTCCGGCACACCGCGGATCTACGCGCTGGGCAATGCCCTGGAAGCGCTGGAGACGGAGGGCTTTGAGATCGTGCCCGCGGAAGAGGAGAGCATCGAAGAGCTGACGGGGTCCGGAAAGCTGCGGGACGGGGACGCCGCGCTGCAGCTGAAGGACGGGGCGGCCGTGATCTATTATAACGAGGCCGACACCGGCTCCTCCGCCCTGGCGGAGACTTGCCGGCAGCTGCTGCGCTCGCGGGCGCTGGCGGAATACGCCGCGGTCCACGGGGTACCCTTCGAAGGGCTGACCGCCGAGGAGGACCTGAGCCCGCGCAAGGACGGGCGCAGCGCCATCATCTCCTTCCTTCTGCCGTATATGCTGGTGCTGCTGCTTTTCCAGTCCTCCAGCAGCTACGCCATCGACACCATCGCCGGGGAGAAGGAGCGCGGCGTTTTCAGCACCCTGCTGCTCACGCCGCACAGGCCCGGGTCCCTCATCTGCGGCAAGTTGCTGGCCTGCACGCTCTTCGGCATTTTCAGCTGCGTGACGTACATGCTGATCCTGGTGCTGTCCGCGGTGATCACCGGCGTGGATTCCTACGGGCTGATGAGCGCCCGGGTCTCCTCCGGCACGCTGGCGATGCTGGCGCTGTGCGCCCTGCTGCTCAGCAACCTTTTCGCCACGGTGGCGGTGATGATCTCCCTGCACGCGCGGACGGAAAAGGAGGCCCGCACCCTGCAGATGCCCGTGTACGGCCTGACGCTGGTGCTGTCCGTGCTGGCCATGTTCCGGGCGGGCACCCTGAGCGCCCTGCACTACGCGGTGCCCGTATACAATATCTCCGTGCTGATCCAGGACCTGCTGTCCTCCGGCGCGGACGCGGGCCACGCGCTGATCACGCTGATCTCCCTGGCCGTGTGCACCGCCCTGCTCTTCGCCGTCACGGTGCTGTGCTTCCGCCGGGAGAAGATCCGCTGCTGACGGAAAAGTAACATTTATCCCGCGGACCGGAAAAGCAGACCGGTCCGCTTTTTTTATGCTATAATGAGCGGGAAAGAAAGCCTGAATGAATGCCGACCGGGATCACCTGTTTTATAGGAGGGATCGGATGAAAAGGATCATCGCGGCGCTGTGCGCGCTGCTGTTGCTGCTGCCGGCAGCCCGCGCCGGGGCGGAGGACATGCCGGACCCGTGGGCGCCGGAAAACTACCCTCTGCGCGAGCTGGAAACGACCTTCCTCACCCTGGACTGGAAGGAGCTGGGCGTGAAAAAGAACACGACCTGGCCCGTATACAGCGCGCCCTTTGAGGACGCGTGGCGCCCGGCCAAGGGCAAGGCGAAGGTGAGCGCGGCCGAGAGCTTTACGCTGATCGGCACGGCGGGCGGCGGGCAGTGGAGCATGATCGAATACCGCATCGACAAGGGCACCAGCCGCATCGGCTGGGCGCAGCTGCCCGACGTGACCTCGGAGTTCGGGGACATGCTGCCCGGGCAGGCCGTGCTCTCCCGCCTGACGCGGGACGCGGAGCTGACGGACGACCCGCGCGGAAAGCGCAAGACCGCGCTGAAGCTGAAAAAGGGCGACACGGTGATTGCCTTCGGCACGCTGGACGAAAGCTGGACCTATGTGGAGACCGAGGTGGACGGAAAGACCGCCTGGCTGTTCATCCGGACGGACGCGCTGACAGCCGAGCCGGTGTGGCACATCTCCGCGGACGGGAAAACGCTGACCGTGGATGACCGCGTGACCCGCATCGGGATGCCCGGCTCCTATTCGTACGAGCTGGACGAATGGGTGCCGCTGCCGATACGCCGGGGCGACGTGGGCATTGAAATGCTGGACGGCGAAATGTTCCCGGAGACGGTGGAGAACGTCGTGATCCCGGACAGCGTGAAGCACATGGGCAGCGAGGCCGTCGTGCACGGGCACTACAAAAGCCTGCGCTTTCCCGCCATCGAGACGGGGCTGAAGGAAAGCCCCTTTTACGGTGTAACGATCGATACGCTGACCGTGTCCGGAAACTGCAGGACCTTCAACCCGAACGGCTTCGACTACAGCTCGGTCGGCGCCTGGGCCGTGGAGGAGGGCAATCCCTCCTACAAGGCCGTCGACGGCGTGCTCTTTTCCGCGGACGGAAAGGCTTTGCTGGCCTACCCGGCCGACCGGGCGGACACGCATTACGACGTGCCCGCGGGCACGGAGGAGATCGGCGACCGCGCCTTTTACTCCTCCGACATGGATATCCCGCTGGTGACCGTTTCCCTGCCGGACGGACTGAAAAGGATCGGGGAATACGCCTTCTGCGGCTGCGGGCGGCTGCTGAGCCTGACCGTGCCGCTGACCGTGACCGAGCTGGACGAGCATGCTTTCTCGGACTGCGTGAGCCTGGAGCGGCTCTCCCTGCCGGAGGGCCTGAAGGCGACCTGGAACGCCGACTGGACCGAGCGGCCCAGCTTCACCTTCTACAACGGCGACAACGGCGAGACGCAGCGGGCGGACCGCCCGGAGGAATGGCGCACGCCCAATGAGAACTATACCGAATGCTCCTTCCCCGCCCGGGCGGACACGCCGGACGGGCTGGGCAGCATTTTCTGGTACCGGACCGCGCAGAGCACCGAGCCCGCCGGGGAACTGCCCGCCGGGACCCACATTTACGTCTGGGGCATCCGGGACGGGCGCGCCTGCACCTCCGTCTGGGTGGACGGGGAAATGATGTTCCGCTGGTACCGGCTGGAGGACCTGCAGCCCGAGACGGGCAATGTGTTCTTCACGGTCGACTACGTCAATTTCGGGGATGACACGGACTACAGCTGCTGGACCCGGGAGGACGGGGGCGACCGGACGCTGGGCGTGCTGTACGCCGGGCGGGGCCTGCCCGTACGGGTGCTGGACGCGCCGGAGGGCACGGAGAAGTATCACTGCTACGACGGCGAGCAGGCCGAGGTATCGGAAACAAACGCCGGCTGGCTGCGCATCCGCACCGCGCGGGGCGAAGGCTGGGTCCGGGAGGCGGAGTTCATCACCGTGCCCGCGGCGGAAAAACAATAAAGGATCCCGGAGAAAAGGAGAGAGAATATGTTAAGGAAAAAACTGTGCGCCCTGCTGGCGCTGACGGTGCTGCTGTGCGCGGTCCTCTGCCCCGCGGGGGCGGACCCGGAGGAGGAAGCGGAAAAGACCGGCTCCTGGAGCCAGATCAACCAGTCCCTGGCCCGGAAGGAGGGCTGGCAGCGCTTTGTGGAGGACCCCTCGGCGTTTCAGCTGGGCGAGGTCACGCCCCGGGCCGGCAGCGCGGAGCTGTCAGACGGCGCGTGGGGCACGTATCCCTCGCTGGACGGCTCCACCGTGTGCGTGCCGCTGGCCATGGAGCTGGCGCGGCAGTGGCTGGACCTGAGCGAGGAGGACCTGAACGGCTTTGTGAGCTTCTCCACCACGCCCTATGCCTATGACCGGCTGACCAACCTGCTGCCGAACCCCACGGTGGTCATCACGTCAAAGGGGATCACCATGGACAGTGAACACCCGGTGGACCTGGTGCTGGGCACCGGCCCGAACGCGGACGAGCGCAAAGCCGCGGAGGACGCCGGGGCGGAGCTGGTGATGGTGCCGGTGTGCTATGACGCCTTCGTGTTCCTGGTGAACGGCGAAAACCCGGTGACCGGGCTGACCTCGGAGCAGATCCGCAGCATCTACACCGGCGTGACCCGCGTCTGGAGCGACGTCGGCGGGGAGACCGGCCAGCCCATCATCGCGTATCAGCGGCCGCACGGCAGCGGCAGCCAGACCGCCATGGAGGAGCTGGTGATGCAGGGCATGAACCTGAGCGCCGCGGAGCAGAACTTTATCGCCGACGGCATGGGCGACCTGATCCGCCAGGTGGGCAACTATACCAACAGCCGCCAGGCGCTGGGCTACTCCTATCTGTACTACGTGGACCAGCTGTACCGGGACGGGAGCATCCGCGTGCTCAGCGTGGACGGCGCGGAGCCCAGTCCGGAAAACCTGCGCAGCGGCGCGTATCCCTACACCGTGTACTACTACGCCGTGTACCGCGCGGAGAACGAAAACGCCAAAGCCTTTGCCGACTGGCTGGTGTCCGACGAGGGACAGAAATGCGTGGCGCAGGCCGGATACATCCCCCTGCGCGATATTGCCGAAAACGAATGAGTATGCTATAATACACGCGTCTGACCGGAAAGGACAGGACCCTGACCGGAAAGCGGCAACTGACATGCGGTGAGAGAGGCCGGTCCCTTCCCCGTTCCGGGGCGGGAGGCCGGAGTGAAACTCCGTTCATACAGCGGCGCGCTTTCCGGAGCGCGCCGTTTTTCTGCCCGGCGGCGGGAAAGCCGCGCGCGACGCGGAGGCCTGAAACGCCTTGACAAAACAGGCCGTATTTCCTAAACTGCTGGGAGAAAATCCGAAATACGGCGGTGCGGGCCAAAGCCCGCGCCCCCTGCTCTGGAGGAAGAGACATGATCCACATCAGTTCGGACGCGGCAAGGCACTGCATCCATCTGTCCAACGGCCGGGTATCCTATGTGATCCATTTCGCGGCGGGGCGTTATCCCGTGCACATCTACTGGGGCAAGGCCCTGCGCGACGTGCAGGACAACACCGTGGTCCGCCGCACGGGGCGGAAAAGCTCCACCCTGGACCTGAACGAAACGCCCCTGGACCGGCTGCCGCAGGAGTGCCCGGTATTCGGCTGCGGCGACATGCGCGAGGGCATGCTGCAGGCGCGCCATGCCGACGGCACCGAGGCGCTGGAGCTGAGGGCCGTGAACTACCGCGTGGAGGACGGCAAGCCGGAGCTGCCGGGCCTGCCCTCCGCCCGGGGCGAGGGCGCGCGCACGCTGGTGCTGACCCTGCGGGACGAGGCATCCGGCGTGGAGGCCGACCTGAACTACACCCTGTGGGAGGATACCGACGTGATCGCCCGCTCCGCGGTGATCCGGAATACCGGCAGCACGCCCGTGACCGTGGAAAAGGCCCTGAGCTTCTGCCTGGACCTGGAGGACAGCGATTACGACCTGCTGACCTTCCAGGGCGCGTGGGCCCGCGAGCGCGAATGGACGCGCCGCCCCCTCGTGATGGGCGACCAGGGCAACGGCACCGTGCGTGGGGCGTCCAGCCATCAGGCGAACCCCTTCCTGGTCCTGTCCCGGCCGGGCTGCACCGAGGAGGCCGGCGAATGCATGGGCTTTGCCCTGTGCTGGAGCGGCTCCTTCCTGGCCAACGTGCATGTGGACCAGTTCCGCGCCGCCCGCGTGATGATGGGCATCCAGCCCTTTGACTTCTCCTGGACCCTCGGGCCCGGGGAAAGCTTCACCTGCCCCGAGGCGTACCTGGCCTGGTCCGGAGAAGGCCTGGGCGGGCTGACCGATTCCTTCCGCGCGCTGATCCACGGCCACCTGACGACCGGCGCCTATGCCCGGACGGAGCGGCCCATCCTGATCAACAACTGGGAGGCCACCTATTTCGGCTTTGACGAGGAAAAGCTGCTGTCCATCGCCCGGAAGGCGAAGGAGATGGGCGTGGAGCTGTTTGTGCTGGACGACGGATGGTTCGGAAAGCGCGACTCGGACAACTGCTCCCTGGGCGACTGGACGGACGACCTGCGCAAGCTGCCCCACGGGCTGAAGGGTCTGAGCGAAAAGATCCACGCGATGGGGCTGAAGTTCGGCTTCTGGGTCGAGCCGGAAATGGTGAGCCCGGACAGCGACCTGTACCGCGCGCATCCCGACTGGTGCATCCACGCCGGAAACCGGCCGCGCCTGGAGAACCGGAACCAGCTGGTGCTGGACCTGACCCGCCCGGACGTGCGGGACTACATCACGGAGACCATCTCCGCCGCCATCCGCCGGGCGGACGCCGACTACGTCAAGTGGGACATGAACCGGAACATCAACATGATCGGGTCGGCATACCTGCCGCCGGAAAAGATCCGCGAGCTTCCGGTGAGATACATCCTGGGCGTGTATGAGGTCATGCGCCGGATTACCGCCGCCTTCCCGCAGGTGCTGTTCGAGAGCTGCGCCGGCGGCGGCGGGCGGTTCGACCTGGGCATCCTGAGCCTGATGCCCCAGGGCTGGACCAGCGACGATACCGACGCGTGGATGCGCTGCCGCATCCAGTACTCCACCTCCCTGCTCTTCCCGCCCAGCGCCATGGGCGCGCACGTGAGCGCGGTGCCGAACCACCAGACCGGGCGCGTGAGCCCGCTGGCCACCCGCGCGGCCGTCGCCATGGGCGGCACCTTCGGCTACGAGCTGGACCCGACAAAGCTGAGCGATGAGGAGATCGAGGCGATCCGCGGCTATAACCGCCGTTTCCGGGACTGGCAGAAGGACCTTTTCTACGGGCGGTTCCTGCGCCTGCGCAGCCCCTACGAGACGGATGAGTGCGCGTGGATGACCGTGAGCCCGGACGGGAAGCGCGCCGCCGTGACGCACGTGTACCGCGACGGCAGCCCCAACGAGATCCCCGGCCTGCTGCGCCTGCGCGGCCTGGACCCGGACGCGGATTACCGGGATACGGACACCGGCGCCGTGTACGGCGGGGACGAGCTGATGTACCGCGGGCTGCCGCTGTACGGCCGGCAGGGCGACTATTCCTGCCGCCAGTTCTTCCTGGAAAAAACGGAAGAGGCGTAAACCCTCTCCGGCAGGCTCACCGGGAAGGGCGGAAAAACGAGTTACCAGCAGCATCAACTGCGTAACGATATCATTTATTTACAAGGAGGCTGTATGCCATGAAAAAGATCCTTTCCCTTGTTCTGACCGCCCTGCTGATCCTGGGCCTGGCCGTATCCGTTACCGCTGAGGACGCCCTGAAGCTGACCGCTCCGAGCGGCGCTCCCGCCCTGGCCGTGGCCACGATGGCCGCGGAAGACCCGGACAGCTTTACCTTCATCGCCGCCGACACCATCGCCGCGGAATTCGCCAAGGCTGAGGCGGACTTCATCATCGCCCCGCTGAACGCGGGCGCCAAGCTCTACAAGGCCGGCAAGTCCGCCTATAAGCTGGCCGCCGTGGTCACCTGGGGCAACCTGTACGTCGCCACCCAGAAGGCCGGCTTCCAGCTCCAGGACATCAACGGCGCGAAGCTGACCCTGTTCGGCGAAAACACGATCAACGCCTCCGTGGTGCTGTACGCCCTGAAGGCCCAGGGCATCGAGCCCGCCGAGACCGAGTACCTCGCCGGCGCCGCCAACACCCAGGCGCTGCTGCTGAGCGATCCCGAAGCGATCGTCGTGACCGCCGAGCCCGCCCTGACCGCCGCCCGGATGAAGAACGATGCGCTCACCGCCTTTGCCGTGAACGAGCTGCTGTCCGCCGCCGGCATGGACGGCTACACCCAGGCTGCCCTTTTCGTGAAGCCGGAGACCGCCGAGGCGCAGCCCGAAGCCGTGGCCGCGTACCTGAAGCAGGTAGAGGAAGCCTGCGGCAAATGCGCAAGCGACGTGGACGCCGTGGCCGAAGCCGCCGTGAAGCTGGAGATCCTGCCCAACGCGAAGGTCGCCGCCGCCGCGATCCCGAACTGCAGTATCCGCTATGCCGCCGCCGCTGACGCGAAGGCGGACGTGGAAAAGACCGTGGCCGTCGACCCGGCGCAGTTCGGCGGAGACGTTCCGGCCGACGATTTCTACTATGAAGCCAAATAAAGCGCGCGATTCCGTCGCGTTCTGCCTGGGCATCGTTCTGCTGGGCTGCCTGATCCAGGCCGCCGGGTATCTCAAGGGCGATGCCCTTGTTTTTCCGGGCGTCGGGGAGATCCTGCGCGCCTTTTTCCGGCTGCTCGGCACCGCGGAGACCTGGGGGAAGATCGGCACAACGGTGCTGCACCTGACCGCCTCCGTCGCCATAGCGGCCGTGCTCGGCACCGCGCTGGGCATGGCCATGGGCATGAACGCCTTCGTTCGGAACCTGCTCAGGCCCACCATGATCCTGCTGCGGTCCCTGCCGATGATCGTGCTGACCGTGATCGTGATGGTGCTGATGAATTACAGCCGGGTGCCGGTGACCGCCTCCGTGCTGGTGCTGACCCCGCTGATCGCCGAGGCGGCGTGCGAAGGCTGCCGGCGGATCGACCGGGAGCTGATCGACGTGTACCGCCTGAACAGCGCCCTGAACCCCGCCGTGCTCTTCCGCGTCTACCTGCCGCTGACGGCGGGCTACCTGAAGCAGGCGTACGTCAACGCCGTGGGCATGGGCATCCGGCTGGCCGTGTCCACCGAGTACCTGGTGCAGACGAAGAACTCGCTGGGCAAGGCGGTCTACTCCGCCGGGTATTTCAACGAGTACCAGGACATCTACGCCTACGCGCTGATCATGGTGCTGCTGGTGCTGGCTGTGAGCGCCCTGCCGCCGCTGATCGGCCGGCTGGCCGGAAAGCAGGAAAACTGACCGGCAGGCATTATTTTGTTTTATTTGCTGCCGTGGCAGATAAATAAGATCTTCGTCATAGGCCTCCAACGCCTCACAAGGCGACGTTTTGCCGCGATTTGCGCACTGGGAAAATCGTACATTTCTGCCGGAAAACCGGGCGTACCCGGCAAATCGCGGCAAATCGCGGCAATG
>JAFWQA010000060.1 GCA_017509255.1 Clostridia bacterium
CAACGTAAAGAAAAAAGATCCTCAGTGCTTCAGCAACTACAAGAATTGAAAGCATCTGAAGAAAAAAGCAAAAAGAAAAACACTAAAGCACAGGATGAAACATCATTATGATGCCAATTGATGGCATAATAAATGGCACTAATGGCATAATAAACCAGAACCGAGGTGAAGAATCGATGAATGCTGTAATCTATGCGCGGTATTCCTCTGACAGTCAGCGAGAGGAAAGCATTGAGGGTCAGATCCGGGAATGCACAGAGTATGCAAAGCGTAATGGCATCACGATTCTTGGTACCTACATTGACCGTGCCCTTTCAGCGCGTTCCGCGGATCGCCCTGAATTCCAGCGGATGATCAAGGATGCGGAAAAAGAATTGTTTGAAATCGTTTTGGTCTGGAAACTGGACCGTTTTTCCCGTGACAGGTATGACAGCGCATATTATAAACATATCCTGAAGAAGCACGGGATCAAAGTGGTATCCGCAAAAGAGAATATATCAGAAGGCCCGGAAGGTATCATTCTGGAGTCCATGCTGGAAGGGATGGCGGAATACTATTCAGCAGAATTGTCTCAGAAAATCAAGCGCGGACAGATGGAAAACGCCCTCAAGGGAAAGAACAATGGCGGTCAGGTGACTCTGGGATATCGGACAGGTGCTGATGGGGTGCTGGAGATTGATCCGAAAACCGCGCCGATTGTGAAAGAAATCTTCCAACGCTATGATGATGGGGAACTCATGAAAGATATCGTTGATTCCCTGAATAGCCGCGGATTGCTGACAGCAGCAGGGAAACCATTCAGGATTGCCAGTCTGGGAACTGTGCTGAAAAACAGGAAGTATCTGGGCGAGTATCACTACGGAACGATCTGCATTCCGGACAAACTGCCGGTGATCATTGAAAAAGACCAGTTTGAACGTGTTCAGCAGCGCATGGAAAGTAATCGGCACGCTCCCGCAAAAGCAAAGGCGGATGAAGAGTACCTGTTGACAACAAAGCTCTTCTGCGGCAAATGCGGAAAGATGCTTGCGGGAGAAAGCGGAACCAGTCGGACTGGAGCCAAACATTATTATTACAAGTGTGCCGGAGCTAAGCATGAACACAGCTGCAAGCTGAAAGCCATCAAGAAACAGCTGATTGAGCGGGCAGCGGTGATCATCACGGTCGATAAGGTTCTGTCAAAAGACGAAACGATCGAACGGGTTGCGGATAGCATTGTGAAACTGCAATCCAAAGAGGACACGACGATCCCGGCACTTCGGGAGCAACTGAAAGAATGTGAAAAAGGCATTGAGAATATGCTGAATGCCATTCAAGCCGGAGTGCTGACCCCTTCCACAAAGGAACGGCTTGACCAACTGGAAGCCCGGCGCAGTGATCTGAATGTCAGCATCATGCAGGCAGAACTGACCAGACCGAAATATACGAAGCTGCAGATTGTAGAATGGATCAGTCAATTCAAGCACGGCGACCCGAATGATCTGAATTATCAGAAACAGATCATTGACATTTTCCTGAATAGCATATATGTTTATGATGACCGGTACGTATTCACGTACAACTTCCACAGCGGAACGGAAACAATTCCCAGGGAAGCGGTAGAAGAGGCATTTGGTTCGGATTTGGCTCGTCTTGCTCCACAAAAAACAGCAGGGCGTGAAGCCCTGCTGTTTTTTTTGTTCAAAGCAAAATAGTGAATTCATAACCGCTGTATCATAAAAGCTGACAGCCCCTACTCCTCCGCCCTCACGAACAGCTCATACATGCTCCCGGACGGCCACGCGCAGGCGGTCTGCCGATACAGCGTATAGTTGAACACATAATCAAACAGTTCTTTGAATGCCAGGATGCCGTCACTGTTTCCCTTCACCTTGTCCGCCGGCATCTCCCCGCTCGTTCCGACGCCCCTGGCCAGCACGACCGGGAACAGATTGTGTGTATCCCCTTCGTACATATAGGAGGTCTCCCGGTATTTGGAGGCCGTCATCACCAGGAACTTATCCGTCAGGAAGAGGTTGCCGTTGGGCTGTACCTCTCCTCCGTCATCATACGTATAGACCTTCAGCCCCGGATCTGCCGCGGAGAAGTACCGCAGCATGTCGTTCGCGGTCAGGTCGTTCTCCTCATTGTCCGGAGCATCTGCCTCTCCCGCCCCGTTGCTGTCAAATTCCATGACCGCCGCTCCCGGCCCGCAGGACTCCAGCAGCACGATCACCTTGCCGTCGATCAGGGTCAGCGCCGCGGCCAGCTCCTGCAGCGGCAGCCAGGTCTCTTTCATTTTGCAGAAGAGCCTTCCGGCGTTTTCCTGATCCCTCGACACCTTGTCTCCGTGAGACGCGAAGAAGAACATGGATACGTCCCCGTCCCGGGAAGGCACCTCCAGATACGTTTCGATCTTCCGGTAAACCTCCGGCGCCGTCAGGTCGTCGAAGGAATGGATCTCGTATTTTCCGCCGTCCGGTCCCCGGACGGAATTCAACATTTCCGTCATCAGCTTGACGTCACCGCGGTTCCGCTGGATCACACCGCCCTCAAACGTCGACTCCGAAAACAGCACTGCCCGGTAATTGGCCTGCACCGTCACGGTGATCTTCACGCTTTCCTCCAGGTCCCTGGCTTTGGCGGTCAGCGTTGCCTTCCCAGGATAAACGCCGAAGATCTTCCCGTTTTCATCCACAGTCAGCACCTTCTGGTTGCTGCTGGTCCACTTCAGCGGATAGCCCTCCACCTTCATGGTCACCGGCGCGTCCGCCGTCGCCCCGTTCCTGATCGTCAGTTCCGTTGTCTCAGTGGTCAGCAGCTGCGTACCCGCCTTGATCCAGTTAACGCCCTTACTCCTGCACCAACGCCTGGCATAGCAGCCCGGAGGGCTGATCACGGTCATGCCGTCGCAGCCGTCAAAGGCGTCCGCCGCGATGGATTCAAGGCTTGCGGGCAGATAGATCACCTTCAGGGCGCTGCCGGCAAAAGCGCGCGGACCGATAACCGTCACGCCCTCTCCCACGACCGCCACATTCAGCCTGCGGTCGCCTGCAAAGGCTTCCTCCTCAACGGTCTTCAGTCTTCCCGGCAGCACGGTCCTTCCCGCCTGAGCGCTTCTGCACAGAAAAAAGGCACAAAAAAGGATGCCCGCGCAGAATACCAGCGCGCGCACAGATCTCCGCAGCAGGGTGGCAGCTGTCATCCTCCCGCTCCCTCCGATCTTCTGAACTCAGGACCGAATCCGTTGTCTTCCTTTATACCGTCGTTATTTATTCGACCGGATTGTAACAAATTCCTTCCGTGCTCCCCGAATCTTCCGGAACGAGTTTTTTCAAGGCCTCCGGCACCGGCGCCCTTTCCGCCCGGGTCTTGTATTTTTAGCGGAGATGAGATAAAATTCTTTTGAAGTCAAAAGCATTGTAAAATACTCGGTTTCCCTTCAGGAAAACTGTTCCAGATCATCTTACACGGTTTAAGGAGGTTGCGGAAATGAAAAGAATCACAAAAAGGCTGCTGGCGATCCTGCTCTCTGCTGTACTGATGCTGTCCTTCACCGGATCTCTGGCGGACGGCGGGACCGGATCTGTCAACGTTTACTGTCTGGACGAGTCCAGAACGATCTTTGATTCCTACACGGTATCCATCGGCTACAGCCAGTATGTCTATCCCCGTGAGTATGACGGCTACACCGCCGTTTCCGAAAAGCAGTACGTGACCAGGAGCAGCACCGGGAACTGCACCCCGGGCTATCTGGTGTTCAATTATACGACGGCCGTTACTCCGCCGCAGTACCAGTACCTCGATTTCCCGCAGAGCGGCAATCTGGAAGTCCTCTGCCGCGACAAGGCGACCGGCGCCGAGATCCTCACCTATTTCGAGGATATCAAGGCCAGCCAGTTCCTGTATGCGCGGGAGATCCCGGGCTGCACCGTCTACACCACCTCGCCCAAGTACATCATTTATCACGCGGGCACCGATACCTGCACGCCTGAGAAGGTCATTTTCTACTATGAAGGCACCGCTCAGATCCCTTCAGCTCCTTCCTACGGTGCCCAGGTCACGGTCACCTGCCGGGATCAGAACGGCAACGCGATCAGGTCCTATACCGAAAGCATCACCGCCTCCCGGTACATCAATCCTCCGGCTCTGGACGGCTACCGTTCCCTGTCCAACACGGTCTACGTCACCTATAACAGCCGGACCGGCAGATGCGATCCGACGCAGATCGACTTCGTTTACATCGCGGAGAGCAGGTCCGCCACTCTGACTGTCAACTGCCTGGACCAGGCCACGAACAATGTGATCTACACCTACACCGTAGAGATCAACAGCAGCCAGTACGTCAAACCCATTTCCCTCTCCGGCTGCACCACCGTCTCCGGGCAGCAGTACGTCTATTATGACAGCGCCAGGGGGACCTGCAGCCCCTCCGTCATCAGCTTCCTGTATTCCAGGGAATACAGCTCCGGCACCGTCTCCGTCTCCTGTGTGGACGCGGCCGGAAAGGTGATAGACACCTATAACGTTTCCGTCCAGTCGGATCAGTATATCACCCCGAAGGAGATCAGCGGCTACCGTACTGTTTCCGGCGCCAAATACGTGACCTTCAACCGCAGTACCGGCAAATGCACGCCCGCCAATATCACCTTCAGCTATGAAAGGATCTACAATTCCGGCAAGGTCACCGTCACGTGTGTTGACAGTGCAGGCGCCACGCTGGATACCTACACCGTCACCCTCAAGTCCGATCAGTATGTGACCTCCAAGAACATCAGCGGATACCGGTGTGTGACGAACGATCAGTACGTCACCTTCAACAGCTCCACCGGTAAATGCAGTCCCTCCAAAATAACCTTCACCTATGAAAAGGTCTATTCCTCCGGCAAGGTCACCGTCAAGTGCATTGACGACAAGACCAAGAAGGAGATCGACTCCTATACCGTCAAGCTGACGGCGGACGGCTTTGTCGAGCCGAAGGATATCGACGGGTATAAGGTCCTTTCCGGCGCGCAGTACGTTGTTTTCAACAGCAGCACCGGCAAGTGCAATCCCTCCAAGCTCGAGTACCGGTATTCCAAGATCAGCACCAAGCCGACGGCAACACCCACCCCGAAGCCGGTGAAGCCGACAGCTACTCCCAAACCCGGACCCGACTCCCAGATCGTTCCCGTCACGCCTATTGAGGGCTACGTCAATCCGATCGGCTGGGATACGCAGTTCCGCGTCGGCGTCACGACCAAGGGCGCGAACGAGCAGTGCTACACCCGGCTTCCGAACCTGAGCGACAACGTCAGCAACACCCGCTTCTTCTGGATCAACTGGACCAGCGAGCGTACCGACAACATTCCCGACCTCTCCGCCTTCTTTGACAATGCCACCATCAGCGGCATCAAAACGCGCAACGGCAACGTCATGGGCCGGGAGTATTACGAGGGCAATGCCCGCGTCAAGATGTGGCGTCTGGTCATCACCTACGGCGGAAAGACGGAGGAGATCCGCCTGACCATTCCGGATTCCTACTCCGCGGATCTCCGTGAATTCGGCTTTGGCAAGACCTACAAAAAGGTCACCAGGATCGACTTCTACGTGGGTGATTCGGAAGTGGAAGGCTATTATGCCGGCAACTTTGACAGCTCCCGGAACAATATCACGATCTCCGACCTGCTGTTTGTCAAATGATCCCTTTTCGGGCAGGGAAAGCCGTGACGGTCCGTCACGGCTTCCTTTGTGCCGGGCGACTCAAGCGGCGCTTGAGTTTTTCGTCTTCAGCTCAACCCGGTTCCTGTGGCCTTTCTGCCGGGAACCGCTTATAATCATTTCCGGACGGAGGTGGTACCATGATCGCAATGGGCAGGAAAATCGCCGAGGGGCGCAGAAGACGCGGCCTGACCCAGGATCAGCTGGCCGAACAGCTGGGCGTCAGCTTTCAGGCTGTCAGTTCCTGGGAGCGCGGAGAAAATGAGCCGGACCGGGTTCATCTGGTTCAGCTTGCCCGGGCGCTGGACATGAGCACGGATGACCTTCTCTCCTGCGTGGACAAATCCGGCCTCAGCGCGCCGCGGACGCGCATTTTCAGTGAGGAGCATATGTATACCTTCCTGAAGAGCAAGGCAGCGGATTTCGGGCTGAAACAGACGGCGGCCGCGCTCCCCTTCGCGCGAGAGCAGCATAAAGGTCAGCTCCGGGACGGGATCGGCGAAAGGGTCCCCTACATCAATCATCCGCTTGTTCTGGCCTGCCATGCCTGGGCGCTGGGCCTGCGGGACGATGACGTGCTCGCGGCGCTTCTGCTGCACGATACCGTGGAGGATACCGGCGTGAAGCCGGATGAGCTCCCCGCCGGCCCCCGCGTACAGCAGGCCGTCTGCCTGCTGTCACGGAACATGTATTATCAGGCAACCGGCGACGGAGCAAAGGACCGTTCCCTCCGGAAAGAAACACAGGATAAGTACTACGCCGGCATCGCGGAGGATCCCCTGGCCTGCCTGGTCAAATGTTTCGACCGTTGCGGCAACCTTTCCGACATGGCCTTCGGCTTCAGCCGTCAGGGGATGGCGAACTATATCCGGGATACGGAGGAGCATGTCCTCCCCCTTCTGCAAAAGGTCAAAGACGTCCCGGAATGGAACGATGCAGCCTGGCTGATCAGCTATCAGCTGACAGCTCTGATCGAAGCATACAAACGTCTGCTGTAAAAAGCAAAGCATGAAATAAGCGGGCCGTGCGCTGCACGTCCCGCCGTTTTTCTACCAGTCGGAGGACCAGTCCGTTCCGCCGCTGTCCCAGGAGGAATAGTCCGACGAATCCGAGTAAGAATGGGATTCACTGTAATCGCTCCAGGTATCGGAGTTCTTGAAATTCTCTACGCCCCAGTCCGAATCGTAGCTGTTCCCCTCATAATAGCTGTCATAGTCGCTGTAGGAGGGCGAATCCACAGCCGTCCAGGAGTTGCCGAAAATGTAGGGCTCATAGAGGAACCAGTCGTCGTCGTAACGGTAATAGGTCCTGTCGCCCGGGAAACGGTAGTACCCGTCCTTCTTGTGGGAATTGTACGATATGATCAGGGAGATCACCAGGATGGCGATCACGATGACGACGCTGATGAGCGACGTCTTTTTTTTGTCCGCCCGCGTCTGTCCCGCCCGGCCGCGGGTCACGCTCTTCGGCTTCCCGTCCGGATAAATCCCGCGCATGTGGCACTCGTCCAGTAGCTTCTGAAAGAGCTCGTTCACCGCGTAGGCTTCGTCCTTCCCGTGATAGCGCACGGCGCGGCTGCCGTCCGCCTTGTTCTTGTATACGATAAAGTCGTCTCCGTCGCGGTAAATGCCGAAGGCTTTGGCTTCCGGGGTATCCGTGTCGATAAAGAACCGCATGCGCAGCAGCGGCATGCCGCGCTCCGCGCAGTACTGCTTCAGCTCCGCGATCGTCTTCGGGTGGACGATCCGGGGCGTGCCGGACTCCTCATCCTTTATTTCCAGCGGCGGTACGTAGTCGGGGTTTCCCGCACCGCAGTTCCTGCATTCCTTCTCGTCGGAGGTCAGCGTCGCGCCGCAGTAGCGGCATTTTCCGGTCGATGCCATTTCCTCAGTCCTCTTCTTTCTCTGTTTTCGGGCGGTCCAGATATCCCGTCAGGAACTGTTCCGCCAGGGACGCCTGCCGTATGTTCCGTCGCGCCTCTTCACGCGTGAACCACTGCCATTCGTCCACTTCCCAGTTGGGGTTCACCGGCATATCCTTCACCCGTGCCGTGTAATTCAGCATCAGCACGTTGGACGGCGGGAAATAGCGGGTGCGGTTGAATCGGATTTCCTCCGTTTCCAGCCCCAGCTCCTCCATGAGTTCCCGCTTCACGGCGTCCTCTGCGTCCTCGCCCTTGTTGATGTAGCCCGCCGGCAGGATCCAGCTCGGCCTTCCGTACTGGCGTATCAGCAGGATCCGGCCCCGGTCAGCGCTCTCCACCACCATGCTGACCGCCGCGGAAAAGATCGGGAAGCGGAAATCCCCGCAGGTCTCGCAGTACTGGATCTCCTTTCCCTCCGTGGGCAGATATTTCATGATCAGCTTTGTGCCGCACTGCGGGCAGTAATTCAGCTCCGCCGTCATCTTCCCGCCTCCATGCCTTGATTCTCCGGTGCGTTTTTTATTTTACCGCAGTCATTTCCGATGCGCAAGTGCAGTGAAATATGTTACAATACACTCGTTCACCGGTCCGTGTCCTCCGGTGTCGGAAAGGAAGGTCCTATGTGCTGCCGATATTTTATTGATGAGCATCCGGTGCTGGATTCGCTGCTGGAGCAGGTCAACCGTTCCCCGCTGGCGGAGCAGTTCACCGCCCGTACCGGCAGGGCCGTAAAGCAGTCCGGCGAGGTCTTCCCCATGGACGTCGCGCCCGTGGTCGCCACCGGCCGTTCCGGCCGCAGGGCGGCATTCCCGATGCGCTGGGGCTTTTCCGGCAGGACGCCCCTCTTCAACGCGCGTGTGGAGACCGCCGCCGTCAAGCCGCTTTTCCGGGAGGCCTTTGCCTCCCACCGCTGCGCGGTGCCGGCCCTGTGGTATTTTGAGTGGGAGCGCCTTCTCCTGCCGGGCGGAAAGAAAAAGACCGGCGACAAATACCTCCTCCACCCTGTCGGCGAGCAGCTGACCTGGCTGGCAGGCATCTACCGCATGGAGGACGGGCTTCCCGTTTATACGGTCCTGACCCGGGAGCCGTCTGAGAGCATCCGCTTTATCCATGACCGGATGCCCCTCATCCTGCCGGAAAGCCGGATCGATGAGTGGATCACCCCGGGCACGCGCCCGGAATCCGTTCTTCCCTCCGCCCTCACCGAGCTCGAATACGCCCGCGCCTGAACAGAAAGGAAAACATGCCCAGACTCATTTTTTACGATATTGACGGAACGCTGATCGACAGCCGCACCCACCGGATCCCGGACAGCGCCGTGCAGGCCCTGGAGGCCGCCCGGGCAAACGGCTGCCTGAATATCATCAACACCGGCCGGACCCTCTGCAACCTGGACTGCGGCCTGGATGGCGCGCCCATCGACGGCTGGATCATCGGCTGCGGTACCCGGATCCTTCTCCACGGAAAGGAGCTCTTTGTCAAAACCTGGACCCGGGAGGAATGCGGCGCCTTCCGTTCCGCGGTCCTGCGCTCCGGCCTGTCGACGGTTTATGAGGGCGACACTGCCCTCTGGTTTGAGAAAAGCTATCCCTCCGGTCATCCGGCCATCGAAGGCATGCGCGCCTTCTCCCGCGGTCACGGGATCCTCCGGGAGATCGAGGAGGATGACCCCGGCTTTGAGTTTGTCAAGCTCTTTACCTTTGATCCGCAAGGCCGCCGGATCCCTGCCCTTCTGAAAGCGCTGAGCAGCCGTTTCACTGCCATTGACCGCGGCGGCGCCGGCGGGATACCGGACGGCTGGGAGCTTGTGCCCGCGGGCTTCTCCAAGGCCACCGGCATCGACCTCGTCCGGCAGAAGCTCGGCGTGGCTCTGGAGGACTGTTATGCCGTCGGCGACTCCGAAAACGACCTGAGCATGCTCAGTCACGTCAGGCACAGCATCGCCATGGGCAACGCGGAGGCGGCTGTCAAATCCGCCTGCTCCTATGTGACCACACCGGTCGGCGAAGACGGCATCCGCAACGCGCTGGCTCATTTCAACTTGATCTGACCGATCCCTTCAGGCAGGCATTGCGCCTGCCTTTTTTGTTTTTCCCGCGATAGGTTCAGCCTATATATCACCATATAAACCGTGTATTGGACAATGGCTCCGCCGCATGATAGGATAACCGCGTTCCCTGAAGGGAGCAGCAATGACGGAAAGGAGCGATCCGCATGGACCGGAAACAGATGTGCCGCATGTACGGGATGTACTGTCGTTCATCCTTCTGTTTGCCATGCGGCTGCGCGGAATAAGGTGCGATTTCCTTTTCCCCCGGAGAACAGCCGCTGGCTGTTCTCCTTTTTTGATTCGGAATGAGGTGAAAGTGATGAGAAAGTACCGCCGCGGCAGTGTGACTTCCCGAATGTGCTGCCTGTAGGCCGGCCTGTCCGGCTTTCCCGGGTGCATAAAATAAAAAAACAGAAAACAAAATAAAAATACAGAAATATGAGGAGAATAAGAAAATGAAAAAATTGATTGCTGTCCTGTCCGCACTGGTGATCCTGAGCCTGGCCGGAGCGGCCCTGGCTGAAACCCAGCTGATCGGTGTTCCCAATGACGGTACCAATCTTTCCCGCGCGATCAAGCTTCTGGAGGCTGCCGGCTTCATTGAGGTGGACCCGGCCGCCGGCTACACGCCCGAACTCAAGGACGTCACAAAGTATCTGTATGATATTGAGATTTCCCCTGTGGCAGCCAACACGCTGACCTCCACCCTGGATGATTACGCCGGCGCCACCATCAACGGCACCTACTCCATCTCCTTCGGCCTGAATCCGAACACCGACGGCCTGATCATTGAAAAGCAGAACGAGGGCGAGGATAACCCCTATGTCAACGTGATCGTTGCCCGCACTGCGGAAAAGGATAACGAGATCTATAAGAAGATCGTTGAGGCTTATCAGACCCAGGCTGTCGCCGAATACACGCTTGTGGACGGCAAATACGCCTCCTTCCCCGCCTTCCCCTACGATGCGGAAAACATCTCCCTGACGGAGGCGGATCTTCCGGCGATCATCGCCTATGAGTCTCCCCGGGAAGGCAAGCAGGTCGTCCGGGTCGGCGTATGCGGCTCCAAACACGATTCCTGGAAGCTGATCCAGCGCCTGCTGGACGAGCAGAACGCCGGCATTTATATCGAGATCGTGGAATTCGACGCCTACAACCTTCCCAATGAAGCGCTGAACAGCGGCGATATCGATCTGAACGCCTTCCAGCATAAGGCTTACCTGGCCAATGACTGCGCCGCGAACGGCTATGATCTGACCCCCATCGGCGATACCGCCATTGCCCCGCTGACGCTTTACTCCAAAAAGTTCGATTCCGTGGACGCCATCAAGGAAGCGGCAGGAAAGCTCGAATAAGCAGAATTACGGAACAGGAGGAGCAGCCATGATCGAGATCCGCCATTTAAGCAAAAGCTTTACCCTGAAGGACAGCCGTGTGGACGCCGTGCGCGATGTCTCGCTGAGCATTGAGGAAGGAGAGATCTTCGGCGTGATCGGCAATTCCGGCGCGGGAAAAAGCACGCTCGTCCGCTGCCTGAACCTGCTGGAAACACCGGATGAAGGCGAGATCGTGATCGAAGGCCGGATGCTTTCCTTCCGGGACGGCAGTGTTTTCTCCGGCGAGGACAAAAAGCCGACCGGGGAGAAGGAAAAGGCTGCCCTCCGCCGTTCCGTCGGAATGATCTTTCAGCACTTTAATCTTTTGGACCGTTCCACGGTCTATGACAATATCGCCTATCCTCTCCGGTACACCGGGCTGAAAAAGGAAGAGATCGATGCCCGCGTCAGGGAGCTTCTCGAGCTCGTCAGCCTGACGGATAAGATCGATGCCTACCCCTCCCAGCTCTCCGGCGGCCAGAAGCAGCGCGTGGCCATTGCCCGCGCTCTGGCCAACCGGCCGAAGATCCTTCTTTCGGACGAGGCGACCTCCGCCCTGGATCCAGACGCCACGGAATCGATCCTCCGCCTTCTGCGGGACCTGAACCGGCGTCTGGGCCTGACAGTGGTGCTGATCACGCATGAGATGGCGGTCATCAAAGCCGTCGCCCAGCGCGTCGCCGTCATGGAAAACGGCAAAGTTGTCGAAACCGGAGATGTCTACGATATCTTCACGGTCCCGCAGGAGGATATCACGAAGCGTTTCATCGCTTCCGCGTCCCCACTGAGTAAGATCGACAAGCTGATCGCCGAAAACTCACCCACCGTGCATACCGGACCCGGCGAACTGCTGGTCCGTCTCTCCTTCCGCGGCAAGTGCGCGGGAGAGGCTGCCATCTCCAAAATATCCCGGGATGAGGGCGTGGCGGTGAATCTGGTGCTGGCCAACATGGAAGAGCTCCAGGGCAGGTCCCTGGGCGAGCTGATCGCTGTGGTCAGCGGCGGGGAAAAGAATATCGAAAACGCCCTGAACTATCTGAAGGAGATCAACGTGAAAGTGGAGGTGCTGCGCCGTGGCTGACTGGCTCAAACAACTGCTCCCGAATGTTTTCACCTATCAGGCCAGGTTTGTGACCAGCCTGCAGCAGACTTTGGAAATGATGCTGCGCAGCGCGGTCCTGGCATTTTCCATCGGCCTGGCGCTGGGCATCGTGCTCACCGTCACGCGCAGGGGCGGCATCCGTCCCAACGCGGTCGTCTACCGGCTGGTGGATACGCTGATCAATATTTTCCGTTCCATCCCCTTTATCATCCTGCTGATCTTCCTGATCCCGTTCACCCGCGCGCTGACCGGCACGGCGATCGGGATCAAGGGCGCCCTGGTGCCACTCGTCTTCGGCTGCGTCCCCTTCTATACCCGCCAGGTGGAAGCCGCGCTTGCCGGCGTCGATCCCGGCAAGGTGGAAGCGGCCCGCGCCATGGGCAGCGGAACGCTCGGCCTCATCTTCCGGGTCTACCTGCATGAGGCGGTCCCGGACCTGATCCGGGTCACCACCATCACGCTGATCAGCCTGATCGGCCTGACCACCATGGCCGGGGCTGTCGGCGCGGGCGGGATCGGCTCCTTTGCCATCAACTACGGTCAGAATCAGAATTATCAGGATATCGTCGCCGTGTGCGTCATCATCCTTTTGGTCTTTGTCAGCGCCCTGCAGCTGAGCGGCAACGCCCTCGCCCGCCGGGCCACAAACCGCGCGCTCTTCCGGCGCGCCAGAGGAGGTTAAAAATCATGAGCTACAGAGAAACAGTCATCGCCTATGCGGATCAGCAGGCGAAGGTTTATCAGGATATCGCGCTGGCCATTCATGACAAGCCCGAGGTCAGCAATTATGAGTTCTTTGCCAGTGAAACGCTTGCGAAGCAGCTGGAAAAGGAAGGGTTTGAGACAAAGCTGGACGTCGCGGGCCACCGCACCGGTTTCACCGCCGTGTACCGCGGCGCGAAGCCCGGCCCCGTGCTGGTCTTCCTCGCTGAGTATGACGCGCTTGCCGGCCTCGGCCATGGCTGCGGCCACAATCTTTTCGGCGCTGCCTCATCCCTGGCCGCCGCAAGCCTGAAGCAGGTCATCGACGAGGTCGGCGGTGAAGTCCGCGTCTACGGAACGCCCGGTGAAGAGGGCGGCGAGAACGGAAGCGCCAAGGGTTCATTCGTCCGCGAAGGCTTCCTGAAGGACGTGGATGCGGCTCTCTGCGCGCATCCCGGCACGGAAAAAAACATTCTGACCGGCAAAAGCCTTGCCTGTGCCCCGGTGGATATCGAATTCTGGGGCAAGGCAGCGCACGCCTCCGGCTGCCCGGAAAAGGGCATCAATGCGCTGGACGGGCTGATCCTGACCTATACGGGCATCAACGCGCTCCGTCAGCATGTGACCCCCGACGTGCGCATCCACGGCATCATCACCAACGGCGGGGATGCTCCCAACACCGTTCCCGACTATGCCAAAGCGAAGTTCTATCTCCGTGCGGCCACCGCTCCTGGCCTGGAAAACCTGTATCAGCGCGTTGTGAGCATTGTGGAAGGCGCCGCTCTGGCGACCGGCGCGAAGGGCCGCCTTCAGCCCTATCAGAACCGCGTGGAAAACACGGTCCCGACGCCCTCCTTTGACGCGCTGTTCCTGAAAGAGCTGGAATCCCTGGGCGAGACCGCCGAAAAGCGGGATGAGGATCCGAAGGGCTCCTCCGACGTCGGGAACATCAGCCAGGTCGTTCCGACCATTCAGCCCAGCCTGATCATCTCCGCCGAGAAGCTGGCCGGTCACAGTGAGGACTTCCGGGATGCCGCCGCCTCGGAGTTCGGCCTGACCTTTGTGCCGCGCGCCGCCAAGGCGCTGGCGCTTACCGCGCTGGACCTGATCCTGGAGCCGGAAACACTCGCCGCCATCAAGGCGGAGCACGCCGCGGCCGTCGCAGCCCAGGAGGCCTGAGGCAAAAGAATACCGGAGCCCGCTCTCCATGCGGCTCCGGCATTTTTTATTCTTCGCTTTCCGCTTCCTCCCACTGTCCGTACAGCCGGTCGATGGTCTCCTTCAGCGCGTTGTAGGTCTTCGTCATCTCCGCGCTGCGGGCCGGATCCCGGTAGGTATCCGGATCGGCCAGCAGCTTCTCCAGGGCGTTCGCTTCCGCCTCCCGGTCGGCGATCTGCTTTTCCAGGGCTTTCAGCTTTTCTTTTCTTTCATTGATACGCCGCTGTTCCTCGCGGCTCTTTTTCTTTTCCTTGTCGATCGCCGTCCGCGTCATCAGCGGCTGATCGCCGTCCGGTTCCTGCTCCCGGCTGATCTTTTCAAAATAGTCGTCATAGTTGCCCAGATATTCCTTCAGTCTCTCCCCGTCCAGCACGCACACCTTGTCGGCAAAGCGGTTGATGAAATAGCGGTCATGGCTGATGGCGATGATCGTTCCGGGGAATCCGGCCAGCGCCTCCTCCAGCACCTCGCGGCTGTCCATGTCCAGATGGTTGGTGGGCTCGTCCAGCAGCAGCACATTGTCCTTGCGCAGCATCAGCTCTGTCAGCGCCACGCGGCCCTTCTCCCCGCCGCTCAGGGTGGATACGGGCATGAATACGTCGTCCCCGGAGAACAGGAACTGCCCCAGCGCGCCGCGGATCTCGTACTGCTCCATCTTGGGAAAGCGGTCCCACACCTCATCCAGCACAGTCTTGCTTTCGTTCAGCCCCGCCTGGTGCTGGTCGTAATAGCCGATGTCCACGCCGGTTCCCCAGCGCACGGTGCCGGCGTCCGGTATTTCCTGCCGGATCAGGCATTTCAGCAGCGTGGACTTGCCCGTTCCGTTATCCCCGATCAGGGCGATCCGGTCGCCGGCGCGCACATGCAGCTTCAGCCCGTCGAACAGCGTTCTGTCCCCGTAGCCCTTCTTCAGCCCTTCCACGATCAGCACATCGTCGCCCGTCCGGCGCCGTGTCTCAAAGTGAAAATGGATCGCGCTCTCCTCCTGGGGCTTTTCCAGGCGTTCTACCTTCTCCAGACGTTTTTCCCGGCTTTCGGCCAGCCGGATACTCTTTTCCCGGTTGAACCGGCGGAACATTTCAATGATCGCTTCCTGCCGGGCGATCTCCTTCTGCTGCAGCTGCCAGGCCTTCATGCGGATCTCGTAGACCTCCGTCCGCTTAGCCAGGTATTCGGAATAATTGCCGTTATAGGTCTCCACGCTGCCCATCAGCAGCTCCGCCATACGGCCGCATACGTGGTCCATGAAATACCTGTCATGGCTGATGACCAGCACCGCGCCCTTATAGGAGAGCAGATAATCCTCCAGCCAGGCGATGCTCTTCAGGTCCAGATGGTTGGTCGGCTCATCCAGCAGCAGCAGGTCCGGATTGCGCAGCAGCATGCGTCCGAGGCAAAGCCGCGTCCGCTCCCCGCCGGAAAGCAGGCCTGTTTTCATGTCCTGATGGCTGCGCAGGTCCAGTCCGGCCAGCACGCCCTGCACAGCGGAGCGCCAGCCGTATCCGTTCCCGTTCTCAAATTCCCTTGTCAGCAGGTCATAGCGGCTCCCGAGGCGCCTGAGCAGCTCCGGATCGTCGGCCGCTTCCCCCATCTGCTCCTCGGTCTCCCGCATTTCCTTTTCCAGGGCGACGATCGGGTCAAACACGCTTTCCAGTACGCGCAGCACGGTCTCGTCCCCGCTCAGCTCGCCCTGCTGGGCCAGATAGCCGATCTTCAGCCCCTTCTGGATGCTCACGGTCCCGGCGTCGGCGGTCTCCTCGCCCGCGATGATCTTCATCAGGGTGCTCTTTCCGCTGCCGTTTACGCCGACCATACCCATTCTTTCCCCGTCCTGAAGGGTAAACGAAACATCCTTCAGCACCTCATTGGTGCCGAAGCTTTTCCGGATCCCCTGTAGAGAAAGAATGATCATCCTGTTTACTCTCCGTTATTTCTGATCGTATAGACCGCGCCCACGGCGTCCCGCAGCGCCACCTGCAGGCAGATATCCTTCTGCGGCACGATCCCCTCGCGCATCACGGCGGCCGTGCTGACGTCCATGGCCAGCTGCGGCGTGTTGTTCTCCCCGCTAAGATGCCCCAGGATAATGTGGCTCGTACCGGACGCGATCAGCCTCAGCAGCGCCCGGGAGCAGGTCTCGTTGCTCAGGTGCCCGTGATCCCCGAGGATCCGCTGCTTCAGCCACGTGGAGTACCTCGGGTTGGCCTTCAGCATCTCCGGGTCGTGATTGCTTTCCAGCAGCACCAGGTCGCTTCCCTTGATGCGGTGGAACACGGTTTCAGGAAAGCAGCCCAGGTCCGTTGCCGTGGCGATGCTCACGTTTCCGCCGTACAGGCGGAATCCGACGGGCTCCGCCGCGTCATGCGGGATGGAAAAGGGGCTCACGCCGATATCCCCGAGCTGGAAATCCCGGTCTGCCTCGATCTCAATCCGCTGGTCCGGAGCGATCTTTCCCAGCTTGTCCTCCATGGCGCACCAGGTGCCGGTCGTGGCGTAGATGGGCAAATGATACCGCCGGGCCAGGATCCCGGCTCCGGCGATGTGGTCGGAATGCTCGTGGGTGATCAGCAGCCCGCCGATCGAGGAGGGCTCCACGTTGATGGAGCGCAGCGCCTCCTCGATGCAGCGCCCGGTTTTCCCCGCGTCGATGAGAAGCCTCGTGTTTCCGTACTGGCAGAACAGCGCGTTTCCGCTGGACCCGGAATACAGCGGGCAAAAATACATATCCATTCGTTTCCTCGCGATTTCTTACAGATCCAGGTGCTTGGCGACCCTTTCGTTCTCGGGCGGCGGAGTCATATAGTCCGGCCCGAAGAGGACCGTCAGTACCTCATCCCATTTTTCGGGGATCAGGCACTCCACGTCCTCAAACGGCGCGCGGATCTTTTTCTCAAACTGCTCCGGATGCCACACGTGCGTCATCAGCTCAAAGGCGCCGTTGCTCATGTGCAGGTCGCGGCCCTCTTTGACCCGGGTGGATACCTTTTCGTACCGGGCGGCCTTCCATTGATAGGAGAAGGGCAGGCCCATCAGATGGGTCGCGCGCAGCAGGATCCTGTTCTTCAGTCCGAAGCGGCTGTAATCCACATTCTTCTTCATCATTCCCTGCAGCAGGTGCAGGTGCAGCAGATGCGCCTTCCGTCGGATCCCCTCCGGCGGCAGCGGATCCAGGATAAAGAAATCCGTAAAAGCGGCCGCCTTTTCCGGGTCGCGGTTCATCACCCGCGGGGTCCAGGTATCCAGATAGGTCAGTTCAAACCGGCTGTCGCATTCCTGCGGATACACCTTCCGGAATTTCGTGAATTCCCCCCGGGTCATCAGCAGGTCCACGTCATCATCCCAGGGTATGAATCCCTTGTGGCGGATGCATCCCAGCAGCGTGCCGCACATCAGGTTGTATTCAATGCCGTGCCGGTCGCACACCGCGGTGATGTCCCGCAGCTGCTCCAGCAGCTCCTCATGGATCTCCTCCAGGCTCAGTTCCTTTTTCATTTCATGAACTCCAGCGTTTTCTCAGCGATCGCCCTGCTGTCGATCCCGTAGTATTCCCTCAGGTATTTCTGGTCTCCGACCACCGAGGTATAGGTGTCCGTCATACCGATTCTCAGCACCGGGCAGGGCTTTTCGCTTTCGGTCACCGTTTCGCACACGGCGCTTCCTAACCCGCCGATGATGTTGTGCTCCTCCGCCGTCACGATCCGTCCGAAGCGCTTTGCCGCGTCCAGGATCGCCTCCCGGTCGATAGGCTTCAGGCAGGGAAAGCTGAGCACCTCCGCGCTCACTCCCTTTTCCTGCAGCAGCTCCGCAGCGGCCATCACCTCCGGCAGGATGCCGCCGATCCCGAACAGGGCGATGTCCGTGCCCTTCCGGCAGGGTACCGCCCGGGGAAAGCTCCAGCTTTCCAGGGGTCCCTGATGCACCTGCGGCTCGCCGTCCCGGCCCAGCCGGAGATAGCAGGTCCCGGGCGTGCGGAGCATCACCGGCACAACCGCCTCCGCCTCCGCCGCGTCCCCGGGAGCAAAGCAGGTCACTCCGGGCAGCGCGCGCATCACGGCCAGATCCTCCGTCGCGTGGTGGCTCATGCCGAGGCTGCCGTACACAAAGCCTCCGCCGACACAGACGATCTTCACATCCGCGTTGTGGTAGGCGCAGTCGTTCCGGATCTGCTCCAGCGGCCGCAGCGTCGGGAAATTCCCGATGGAATAGACGATCACGGTCCTGCCTGTGGACGCGAGCCCGGCCGCCATGCTGACCATGCTCTGCTCGGCGATCCCAGCGTTGATGATCCGGTCCGGATAGTTGTCCCAGATGGGTCTGAGCACACCGAAGCCCAGGTCCCCGGTGATCAGCACGATCCGGTCGTTGACTGCCATTTCCATCTGCAGGGCTCTGACAAATGTTCCTCTCACGGTCTCTTTTCCTCCAGTTCCCTCACGGCCGCCTCGTACTCATCGCCCTGCGGTGTGCGGTAGTGCCAGAGTATATTGTTTTCCATAAAGGAGACGCCCCTACCCTTGACCGTATTTGCCAGGATCACGGAAGGCTTTCCGCTGCCCGTGTTTTCCTTTGCCCGGGCAAAGGCAGCCGTCAGCGCTTCCGTGTCATGCCCGTCCACGCTCTGCGTGAACCAGCCGAAGTCGCGCCATTTGTCCTCAAACGGCTCCAGCGCCAGCGTATTCTTGACGAAGTCCAGCGACTGCATGTGGTTGTAATCCACCACGGCTGTCAGGTTGTCCAGCCTGTACTGCGCCGCCTGCAGCGCCGCCTCCCAGACCGCGCCCTCGTCGCACTCGCCGTCCCCGAGCACCACATAGGTCCTCCAGGAAGCTCCGTCCATCTTTGCGCCCAGCGCCATGCCCGTTCCGATCCCAAGCCCGTGGCCCAGCGCTCCGGTGGAAACCTCCACGCCCGGCACGCCCTTGTGGCTCACGTGCCCGCTGAGCAGCGATCCGTTCCCGTAGTGGTTTTTCAGCTCCTCCACGGGGAAAAAGCCGGTCTCCGCCAGCGCGGAGTATACGGCGCTCCCGGCGTGCCCCTTGCTCAGGATCATCCGGTCCCGGTCCGGCTTTTTCGGATCCTTCGGGTCCACGTTCAGCACACGGGTATACAGCACCGCGATGATCTCCGCCACGCTCAGCACGCTGCCGATGTGGCTTCCCCGGCTCAGGTGGGCCATCTCGATCCCATTCCGCCGGATCAGCCAGGCAAGCACCCTCGGGTCCGAGGTGTCGGCCGGCTGCCCCCGGAAGGCTCTGTGAACCGTGTTTTCATAACTGTCCATTCTATCCGTTATCCTTTATCCTTCTTTTCGCGCGCCATATCCTCCGCCTTGCCGAAAACGCCGCGTACGGTTTCCAGCAGCAGCTTCATGTCCAGGGGAAAACTCTGGCTCCGCGCGTACTCCACGCGCAGCCGGTTCTTTTCGGGCAGGATCAGGCGCTCAAAGTTGGCCACCGGGTCCTCCTCTCCCACGATCTCATCCTGGGCGATATAGACGATGCTGCTCCGGTCGGTGATGCCGGGGCGCACCCACATGATGCACTGCTGCTCCTCCGTATACTGATTCGTATACAGCAGCAGCTCCGGCCTGGGCCCCACAAAGCTCATGTCTCCCCGGATGATGTTGAAAAGCTGCGGCAGCTCGTCCAGCTTCAGGCGGCGCATGATCCGGCCGGCGCGGGTCACCCGGTCGTCGTTTTTCGCGGTGCAGCCGCCGCTCTTGTCAGCGTCCACGACCATACTCCGAAACTTGTAGATGTAAAAGGGCTGGTTGTGATAGCCTCCCCGTACCGCCTTGTAGAGGACCGGACCCTCGCTGTCCAGCTTGACCCAGACCGCCAGGGGAAGCATCAGGATCAGCCCGGGGATCAGCAAGATCAGGGCCAGCAGCAGGTCAAGCAGCCGCTTGACCACCTTGCTGTAGAAGGGATGCGAAAGCGGCCCGTCCAGATACGGCAGCTTCGGCAAATCTTTCCTGCTCATGTTCCCGTCCGCTCCTCTTATTCTTCGATCCTGTCCAGGATCTCGCTGAGCCTCTCCAGCTCATCCCGGGAGGAATACTGCAGCACGATGCGGCCCTTGCTCACGGATCCGGTCAGCGTGCTCTTCATCCCGGTCTTTTCCAGCAGCTTTTCCTGCAGCTCGTTCAGCTCCGGCGGCAGCGCCCGGCGCGCGGGCTTCCTGGCCTTTTTCTTTTCCTTTGCCTTGGCGGCCAGCGCTTCCAGCTGGCGCACGCTCATGCCCTCCTCGGCGGCCTTCCGGCCCAGGCGAAGCTGCTCCTCCTTATCCGTCAGCCCGGCCAGCACGCGTGCGTGACCCGCGCTGAGCAGGCCGTCCCGCACCATCTCGGTCACCTCGTCCGGCAGGTTCAGCAGCCGCAGCAGGTTCGCCACAGCCGGCCGGCTCTTTCCCAGCCGCGCGCTGACCTTTTCCTGGGTGTAACCGCACTGCTTCATCAGGGCACGGATGCCCTTCGCGGCTTCCACGGGGTTCAGGTCCTCCCGCTGCAGGTTTTCGATCAGGGAGATCTCCATCTGGCGGATCACGTCCAGATCCTTCACGATGCAGGGAACCGTCTCCAGGCCGGCTGCCCTGCTCGCGCGGTAGCGCCGCTCGCCCGCGATGATGCGGTAGCGCCCGTTGTTCGCCGCCACCACCAGCAGGGGCTGCAGAACGCCCTGCTCGCGGATGCTGTCCGCCAGCTGGGCGATGGTTTCTTCCGTAAAGGTCCTGCGGGGCTGGTCCGGGTTGGGGTCCAGTTCACCGACGGGGATCTCCTTTATTCCTTCCGTCCATTGTTCAGTTTCCTGAAACAGGGAATCCAGGCCGCGTCCCAGGCCGTGTGCCTTTTTCGCCATAATCTGTCTGCTCCTGTCCTCTTACTTCTTCTTCCTGTTGCGGGAGAGCACTTCCTTCGCCAGCGACTGATATGCCATCGCGCCGGTGCTCCGGGGGTCGTAGATGTTGATGGGTTCCCCGTGGCTGGGTGCCTCTCCGAGCCGCACGTTCCGCGGGATCGTCGTCGCGAAGACGTCTTTTTTGAAATGCTTCTTCACCTGGTCCACCACCTGCAGCCCCAGGTTGGTCCTGCCGTCCAGCATGGTCAGCAGAATCCCCTCGATCTCCAGATGGGGGTTGATGGTTTTCTTCACCCGGTTCACCGTGTTCATCAGGCTGGTCACGCCCTCCAGCGCGTAGTATTCGCACTGGATCGGGATCAGTACCGTGTCGGCGGCCGCAAGAGCGTTCAGCGTCAGCAGGCTCAGGCTCGGCGGGCAGTCGATGAAGATGAAGTCATAATCGTCCCGCAGCGTGCCGAGCAGGTTCTTCAGATAAAACTCGCGGTTGCTGACCCCCACCAGCTCAACCTCCGCCCCGGCCAGGCGGATGTCCGATCCCAGCAGCTTCAGCTTTTTGAGGGCTGTGTCCTGGATGCATGCCTGCAGCTGCTGTTTGCCCATCATCGCGTCATAGACGCTGTTGTTTTCCCTTACGGCGCGCCCCAGGCCGCTCGTGGTGTTCCCCTGGGGGTCCAGGTCCACCATCAGGACCTTCTTCCCCATCTCCGCCAGCTCGGCGGACAAATTCACCGCGGTGGTCGTTTTCCCAACGCCGCCCTTCTGATTCGTGATTGCAATGATCTTTGCCATTCTGCCTTCTCCGTTCCGATCAAAATGGACATAAAAATACCCGTATATTATACCGGTTTCGCACCCTCTTGTAAAGTTTCACCTGCCGGCCGGAAAACAGCCGGAAATACAGAAAAGCAGCGGCCTCTCAGCCGCTGCGCTTATCTTTTGCCTTCCGGGCGCCGATTGTTTTTATTCGATTTCTTCCCCGTTCTCGATGGCGGTGATCATGTCGACCCTTCTCTGGTGCCGTCCACCCTCAAACTCGGCGGTCAGCCAGTGTTGCGCGATCATCTTTGCCAGGTCGGTGCCGACCACCCGCGCGCCCATGGTCAGGATATTGCTGTTGTTGTGCCGCTTGCTCAGTTCTGCGCTGTACACGTCGCTGCAGGTGCATACGCGGATCCCCTTCACCTTGCTGGCCGCGATGCCGATGCCGACACCGGTCCCGCAAATCAGGATCCCCCTGTCGCATTCCCCGCTGGCCACGGCCTTCGCCGCGCGGTAGCCGAACACGGGATAGTCGTCCCCGCTCACGGTCTCGTTGTTGCCAAAATCCTTCCAGGTCAGCCCCATTTCGTCCAGCATTTTTTTGATCTCGTTCTTCAGCGCGACGCCGGTATGGTCACAGGCCAGTGCAATCATCCGTCCCATCTCCTTTGTTCTCTTCCGTATAAATTATACAGCATCCGCCCCTCCGTTTCAAGAACTGCGGGCAGGAAAAAAGGAAGCGGCTTCCCGCTTCCTTCGGCTTTCTTACACCAGCCGGATCCCGGCATCCTTCTGCTCCTTGTCGTAGCGCTTGAGCAGGCCGTGGATGCGGTCGTAGGGGTTCAGCATCTTTGCCAGGGACCTGTCGTGGTTCAGCGTCGCGATGATGTAGGAGATATACTTGCTCATGTCCGCTTCCACAAACCATTCCGACTGCCTCAGCTCCGGCGTACGGTAGGTCAGGTTGGTGGAGATCACCCGGTCGATGATCCCTTCTTTGTATGCCTGGTTGTAGGTCTCCAGGCCGTTGGTAAACAGCGCGAAGGTCGCGGCCGCGAAGATACGGTTGGCCTTGCGCTTTTTCAGCTCTCTCGCCAGCTCGATCACGCTCTCACCGCTGGAGATGATGTCGTCCGCCACAAATACGTCCTTGCCCTCCACGCTTTCGCCCAGGTATTCATGGGCCACGATGGGGTTACGGCCGTTCACGATCCGCGTGTAGTCCCGCCGCTTGTAGAAGAGGCCCATGCTCAGCCCCAGAACGGACGCGTAGAAAATGTTCCGGTCGATAGCGCCCTCGTCGGGGGATACGATCATCATGTGATCCTTGTCGATCCGCAGGGTCTTGTCATTCCTCAGCAGCGCCTTGAAGATCTGGTAACTCGGCATGATGCTTTCAAAGCCGGCCGCGGGGATCGCGTTCTGTACGCGGGGGTCATGCGCGTCAAAGGTGATGATGTTGCTCACGCCCATGCGTTCCAGGTCCTGCAGCGCCATGGCGCAGTCCAGGCTCTCGCGGGAGGAACGGCGGTGCTGCCTGCCCTCGTAGAGCATCGGCATGATCACCGAAATTCGCTTCGCTTTGCCGTTCATGGCGGCGATGATCCTCTTGAGATCGGTAAAATGCTCGTCCGGGCTCATGGGGACCTCCTGGCCGAACATTTTGTATGTCTGGTTGTAGGCGCCCACGTCGCAGAGGATATACATATCGTATCCGCGAATGGACTCTTTGATCATGCCCTTGGCTTCGCCGTTGCCGAAGCGGGGACAGCTCACCTTGATCAGGAAGTCCTGCCGCTCCAGACCGGGGTTGGTACGCATATCACCGGGCAGGGATTCCTCCGTATGGTCGCGCCACTTCTTAAGCCAGGCATTGACCTTGTCACCCATTTCCTCCGTTCCGGGCATCGCGATCAGCCCGAGCGGACCTACAGGATAGGTCAGAAAGGAATCATTGTTCCAGGTACTGACAAAATCCGTCATGTTCATCCTCCCACAGGTCCCCATTAACGGTTACCGGGGATATTATAGCCGAATTTCTTTTTCTTGAGAAGAGTCACAGGCGATTTTTTCCGAACATTTTTTGGCCGTTGTTCGTTTTGGTTCATTCTTTGTTGTTTTTGGACAATCGCTTTTCCGGCCGGCGTTTCGCCCGGCTTCCTTTTGTTCTGTTTTTGTGCAATTTTCTCAAAAAATGCAAAGTATGAGAAATCTTTTATTGTTTTGTTCGTTTTTCCGGAGCCCTTTTGACCCTCCGTCACTTGAATTTCCTCCGGGGATTTTTGTATAATATCCGGGTAAGATTTTGCTGTGAATGAAGGGGTGATCCCGTTCCCATGAAGCTTCGCCGCTTTCTTCTCTGGCTGACAGCCGCCGTCCTCCTCTGGGCCGTTTTCCCCGCCCGGGCAGAAACGCTGCAGGACTGTCACCGCGTCACCAATACCTTTCAGGATACAAAGCAGACCAACAAGTCCGTGATCCGGCTGTGGCATGTCGAGACCGCCCTCCCGCGGGTCACGGAGGAGATCAACGCCATCGCGGAGGGCTGGGCCGCGGAAATCGGTCCCACCCTGAAAAAGGCAGCCAACCAGTCCAAAAGCAACAGCCGTGTGGACGTGGAGATCCGCTACAGCCGCACCGGGCTGAGCTGGATGAGCTTCCTGGTCCAGGCCCGTACCACGTATCACCGGGCGCTCACCGGGCAGCTGTTCACCACCCGCACCTACAACATGCTCACCGGTGAACGGATCCGCCTGGCGGACCTGTTTGACGCGGAGGAGGTCTGGGAGCTTCTTTCCGCAGGCGTCCGCTCCGGGCTGGAAAGCTACTGGCCGGAGGAGGAAAAGGATCCCGCGCTGCTGGACAGTCTCTCCTCCCGGGAGTCCCTGGAGGACGCGGAGTTCACACTGCACGGGATGTCCCTGGTCATTCATTTCTCCGCCTCTCAGCTTTTCCCGGACCGATTCACCCTGATCGAGATCCCCTTTTTCTATCCGGACATCCGCCCCTATATGGCGGAGGAAGCGCTGAAGGAAACGGACAACCTGGCGTATTACAAAACCTGCGCCCTCACCTTTGATGACGGCCCGAGCGGCACAAACACGCCCAAGGTGCTCAATTCCCTGATGGAGACCGGCGCCCGCGCCACCTTCTTTGTCATCGGCAACCGCATCAAGGATTACCGCTATCTCGTCCTGCGCGAGCATGATAACGGCCATGCGGTCGCCTCCCATAACTGGCATCACGGGAATGCCGCCAAGTCCTCTGCCGCGGGGCTCCGCGCCATGCCGGGCAAGGTCAATAAGGAAATGATCAAGTCCATCGGGATCCCGGTCCGGTACGACCGTGTTCCCGGCGGCCGCTATCCGCCCATGGTCAGGGCAAAGGTCGGCTGGTCCTATATCCAGTGGAGCCTGGATACCTATGACTGGCGCGGCCGTTCCACCTCCGCGGTCCTCAGCTCCGTGAAAAAGAAACTGAAGGACGGGGATATCATTCTCTGCCACGACATCAAGGACAACACACCGGAAAGCACCCGCCAGATCGTGCGTTATCTGGAGGAGCAGGGCTATATGCCCCTCACGGTGGATGAGCTCTTCGCCAAGGACGGCGTAAAGCTGGAGCCGGACACCGTTTATTACCGCTGTGTGGATGGGGACACGTCCATCCGCAAGGACTGACCCGTTGATATGGCAAACCCGGGCGGCAGCTGCCGCCCGGGTTTCTTTATGCCTGTAACCGGTCCTTTTTTTCCTGCCTTCCGCGGATCCATCCGTTCAGGGTGGACATCGCGCAGCCCAGCAGCGCGAGGATCACGCCCCACTGCAGCAGCCCGCCCCAGAAGCGGACCACCGCCAGCTCCGGCGTCGACAGGCTCACCGTCCGGGCCGCAGCCTTTGTCAGCTCCCGGAAACGGTCGGCGATGGAATCAAAGGAGACCAGTTCCTCCGGCACCCATTCCGTAAATACCAGCATGGGGTCCGTCAGCAGCTTTGCCAGCACCCATCCGGCGCCAACCGCCGCGGCAAGGCAAAGCAGCAAGACCAGGACACGCGCCAGCAGGAAGCCGGTCAGTTTCCTGGCATAGGTCACCTTCAGCCTTTCCCGGTATTCCGCGAGCCAGCGGCTTCCCAGCTGTCTGAGCCGCCTGACCCACAGCAGCAGCAGGCGCACCCCGATCACCAGCAGGAGCAGGCGCAGGATGACGCGGCTGCCCATTTTCTCCTTGGCGGTGCTGTACAGCTCCCCTGCTCCGATCTTTGCCTCCGCGGCGTTGCCGAATACGGTCCGGAAGGCGCCGCTCAGGCCGGCTGCGGTGCTCAGGACATACAGGTCGCTGCCGGCGGTCTCCTCCGTCCCCATCGGGATCCATGCCGTGTAGTCGTTCAGGTCGCCGAGCCCGTGGCTGTGCTTTGCGATGCCGGTCACCTCATACTCGTTTCCGGCCACGCTGACCCTGCTTCCGATATATTCCCGATCCCCGAGCAGGCGGAACGCCAGCTTCTCATCCAGCACGATCGCGCGGGTCCCGTTCCGCACCTGCTCGTTGTTGATCGGCTCTCCCGTGATCATCTGCCGCGGATAGACTTCATTCCAGCGCATGCCGACCATGTACAGGGCAGCCTTTTCGCTGCCCCCCCGCTCCGCGGATAGGCTCACGTCGTTCCGCAGCGCGTGCACGGTCACCGTGTGCTCCGGGTCGGCAAGCTCTTTAATGGTTTCCTCCGTCTTCTCCAGCACGGCGGACTGCTTGTCCTCCGTCAGAAAAGCGTACTGCAGCCTGTCCGGCACCGTCTCCAGCCCGATCAGCGCGGCGATCACTGCCAGGCAGCCCAGCACGGTCAGCCAGTGTATCTTCCAGTTCTTCATATCATTCCCCGTATTCCATCACGAAGTCGCCTTCGCTCAGCACACGGTCCTCCCCCACAATGATCTGCTGGTAGGACAGGTCGTCCTCCTGCACGGAAACCATGGCGTCGGATTTGTTCAGCACCTTTACGCTGCGTTTGACGACCTTCAGCTGCGTGCCGCCGAATGCGGAGCTTTCGCGCTCCGCGATATACACATACGCGTCGCCGTCCAGATCCCTCACCGCGGAGGGCGGAAGCAGGCAGGTGGATTCGCGTGCCCGGGTCGTCAGACGCATCTTCAGTCCGTCCTCCTCCTGCATCATATAGCTCACGGAGCCGTAATAGTTCAGCAGATCCCGGTTGATCTCGGCGTCCGCGTGTTTTTTCCCGTCGGAGGAAACGCCGGTGCCCGTGATCACTGTTTCCACAAAGCCCCAGTCTCCGACGGCGACCCGCACGCTTGCCCCTTCGGTCACGTTCTGGGCCTTCTCGGTGAGCTCGGCTCTCAGCACGGGCTTGGTGTCCGCGGAGGACATGGTCAGCACCACGGTGTCCGCGTCCAGCGTGTCGCCCTTCTGGTGCAGGATCTCCGCGATATAGCCGTCATGCTGCGCGCGGACCGTTTCCACCGAGCGCGCCAGCAGCGTCAGTTCCGTCATGTCCTTCTCGGCCTTTTCCATTTTTTCCCGGTATTCCCGGCGCTGCTCGATCTCGGTCCACACGCTCTCCGCGATCGCGTAGCGGTTCAGCTTCTCCAGCTCGGCGCTGGCCTTCTTCGCTTCCTCCTCCGCAATCCGCAGCTCTTCCAGCGCGGCCGTCAGCTTTTCGCTCGCGCCCTCCGGGATGCCGGACTCCGGCATCTCCAGCTTTTCGGCGGACAGGCGCGCCATCGCCTCCACCCGGGCGTCCCGCTCCCTCTGGTCGGCCTGCTGCGAGGTGTAATAGGCGTCCATCCAGGACTGCTCTCCGCGGCTCAGGCGGATCTCCCCGCTCTTCCGTTCCAGGTTCCGCAGGGAGGACTGGGCGGAGTCATATTCCGAGCGCAGCTGTTCCATCTTCTTGTCATAATCCACAATGCGTGTGGTCAGCAGGCGGTCGCCCTCCCGGACCTCCTGGCCGGGCTCGGCATACATGCGGCGCACGGTGACGGTAATGTCCTCCGGCAGGGCCAGCTTGATCTCCTCCGGCTTGTCCAGGTATACCTTTCCCGTCAGCTCCGTGACAGCCTCAAACTTTCCCTGTTTGGCGGAAGTAAAACGGACCTTGGGGGTCGTGATCGTCCTGACCGTTCCGGAAAAGAACATGCACAGGGCCACCACCACGGCCAGAACGATCATCGCGGTCAAAGCTTTCTTCTTCATCGTCGTGTTTCCTCTTACTTCAATTCAGTCAGTTGTAATCCGGACAGGATGTCCTCCTGGAAAAACAGATAGATAAACAGCGCGGGCAGGATGTACAGCGCGGCGCCGGCGAATTCAAAGCCGGTGTTTTCCTTCGCCAGCTGGTTGAACATGGTGGACAGGGGCTGCAGATCCATCCGGTTGGTCAGATAGGTCAGCGGCTGCTCCACCAGGTTCCAGCAGTCCGCGAAGGACAGTGCCGCCGCCGCGCCCAGGATGGGCCGGCATACCGGCAGGATGATGTTCAGGTAGGTCCTTCCCGGTCCCGCTCCGTCAATGGACGCTGCCTCCAGCAGCTCGTTGGGCAGCCCGACCATAAACTGCCGCACCAGGAATATGTAGAACGGGGAGAACCACAGCGGCAGGATCACCGCCCACACGGTATCTGTCAGGCCGAGAGCGCGCAGCGTCAGCACGTTCGGCACCATGGTGACCTGGAAGGGCAGAAGCATCAGCAGGATGATGATGAAAAACAGCCCGTCCCTTCCGGGAAAGCGAAACTTGCTCAGCGCGAAGGACATGGTCGGCACCAGTACCGCCTGCCCGAGCAGAATCATCACCGAATAGAAGACCGAGTTCACAAACAGGCGCAGCACCGTGTTGTCCGTGATCAGGATCCGGTAATACTGCCCCAGGGAAAACATGTTCGGGGACAGGTGGGCGTCCATCCATACCTCTGTGCTCAGATTGCCCCGGGTCTTCATGTACGCCTTCATCTCCCCGATGGAGGAGAAGGAATACAGGAAGGTCTGTATCATGGGCAGCAGGATCAGTACCGCCATGATCACCAGGAACCCTCTCAGGAGGAAGAAGCCTAAACCTCTTTTTTTCTGCATCTTTCCGCTTCCTCCTCAGTTCAGGCCGCGCTGCGCCCTCTTCTGGATCCAGAAGAGGATGCCGAACAGCACAAATACGATCACCGCGAAGCTGTAGGCCGCGGTGGTCACGTTCTGGTAATTCAGCTTGCCGTACATGTTGTTCATATAGTTCTGCAGGGTATACACCGGCTCATCCGGATACGCGCCGCCGATGAAATAGACCTCCTTGAAGATCTTGAAGGCATTGATCCAGGCCAGGATGAACACCAGGAACGCGGACGGCACGATCAGCGGCAGCGTGATCCTGAATGCCTGCTGCGCGTAGGAAGCGCCCTCCAGCGTCGCGTACTCGTACAGTGCTTCAGGTATGGCCTGCAGCGCCGCCATAAAGATGATTACGCAGAAGCCGAGGTTCTTCCACAGGAACATCAGCACGATCGGGAAGCGCAGCTCTCCGCCCTGCAGCCACTGGACCCGGCTTGCGCCCAGCGCGTTCAGCAGGTGGTTGACCGGCCCGCCGAAGTCGAACCAGAGCAGCCAGATGATCAGCACGGCCGAGGATGGCATCAGGTAAGGCAGCAGCACGCTGCTGCGGAAAAAAGTGCCGGCCGGGCGCACCCGGTTCAGCAGCAGGCTCAGCAGGAAGGAAAGGATCCACAGCAGCGGCGCGCAGATCACGCTCAGCTCCAGTGTATTCTTCAGTCCCAGCTGAAACATCGGGTTGTTCCATACGTTCCTGTAATTGTCGATGCCCACAAAGGCATTCTCGAAGCTGCCGTCCGTTACGCTGTACCAGATCCCGCCGAAAAACGGCACGATGTAGAACAGCAGCAGCCCCGCCATGCCCGGGATCAGGAACGGGATCACATATCTCTTGCGTGTATACACAGTTTCCTCCGGACGGACGGCGCTCCCGCCTCGCGGCGGGAGCAGCGGTCCGTACTTAGATTGCTCAGTTTCCTTCCAGACGTTCCATCTGGATCGATCTGTCCAGCTCGGCGAGCAGCTGTTCAGCTGTCGCGCTTCCGCCTATGTAATTCTGCAGCATCTTCATAAACGCCTCGTCTCCGGTTCTCAGATGATACAGGATCGAATAGGTCTGCGGAATGATCCGCGGGGCGGTTTGCTGATAGGCAGCCAGCCTTTCCGGGCTGATGAGCCAGCTTTGCGCGTCGATCTGCTCCAGCTGCTCCTCCGTTTCCCGGATTTGCTCCGTCAGCTCCTTCGTGTCCTCGTCCTCATCCTTTTCCAGCTCTGCCAGCTCTGCCTTCATTTCTTCCAGATACTCTTTTTCGGTGTCGATCCATTCCACATAGAAGGAATACCGTTCAGGCTCGCCCTCGCCGGAAAGGAAATTCGCCTTTTCAGGGTTCCTCCAGCACTCTGTCAGAGTCTCCAGATAAAGCAGCGCCTCCGGCAGATGCGCGGAATAGGGATTGACGAACGCGACCGTCATTTCCGCCGTCGCTGCGGGCTCCCTCTCGTCAAAGCCCAGCAGCAGCGGCATCGAGCCGTCCCCGTAATCGGACAGGCACAGGTTCGTGCCGTAGCTGAACAGCTCCAATGACTCCCCGTAGTCGATCATGTTCATCGAATCCTGCTCGCTCTCCCTCAGGCCCAGCTTCTCGGTATCCATTCCGTCCAGGCGGGCGCATGCGTCCAGCAGTGTCTTTGAGCAGAAGGCGAATTCGTCTCCCTTTTCCGTCATGTAGTCCTGATAGCTCATCAGCATCAGCGCGAAAAGCTGCTGCTTCAGCGATTCGGGGGTCATCCAGCTGCCGAAAGCCGAGATCTTTTTCCCGGCCAGCTTCTCCGGCAGTTCTTCCATAAAGTCATAGAATTCGTTCCAGGTCTTCGGCAGGTCTTCTTCCGTCATGCCTGCCTCCCGGAGAGCCCTGGGATTGTATCCGAACGCGTTTCCGGCAATGCTCAGCGGAACGGCGACCAGCTTTCCGTCCTTCATCAGCGGTGCCTTCAGGTTGGGGTACATCTTCGCGGCAAGCTCCGTCAGCTTCGTGCTGGAGCTCAGGTCAGCCATGTATCCCCGGTTGTAAACCGCGTTGTAGGCGTCCATCGGCGTGTTGAGGATGTAGACGTCCGTCCCGACATCCCGGTTCATCATGGCAGTCAGGATGTCGTCGGTGTTTCCCTGGCTGCTCACGGACAGCTCCACCTCGCCGTGATCGTTCAGGAAGGCATAGTAGGCACGGTCCATCACAGAGGCGGTGTAATAGTTTTTCACCGTCAGCCGTACCTTCGCCCGTGCCGCGGGATCCAGAGAGCGGGTGATGATATTGCTTCTGTCCCAGATTACCAGCCTGTCCTCTGTCAGGAACTCAGCCCGGCAGGAGTACATGGTCTGGGGGCATTCGTTGACTGAAACGGCCTGTTCCGGGTCGCAGCCCGGCGCGGCGTAAAGCTCGCCGCCCAGGGAGTAATAGAGGATATCCCGCGCCGCGTCATACTGCAGCAGCGTCATAATATCTCTTCCGAGCTCGGTTTCCGTGATCGTCTTTTCATTCCCCGTGGCGGGGTCGAGCTCTGTCAGCAGGCTGCGCATAGCTTCGATCTGATAGACGCTCAACAGCAGCTTCCCGTCTTTCCCGGCTATAAGGCCTTCCGCCCGGCCCGCTTCCCGCTCTTCCGCCCGGCCCGTTTTCAGGTCGTAGCTCAGCAGGCCGCAGCCACCTTCGTTGTTGTCCGCCAGGATATACAGAGTATCCCCGGAGCACAGCGCTCTTTCCACATAGCGCGTTCCCCGGTAGCCGCCGCCGTAATCCTCGGTCATCGGATCCCAGTTCAGCTTCAGATCCCCGTCCCGGATCAGAGTGGCCTTCCCGTCCTTCAGCTCCAGGCTGTAAACGAATCCGCCGGTCATTTTTTCGCTTTCCCCGATATAATCGTATTCGCTGACCGCCGCGCGGATCCCGCCGCCGCAGGCAAACCACAGGTTGATGCTCCTGCTGATGCTGTGGAAGCCGTATCCCTCATCCTCATCCTCATCCTCATC
>JAFWQA010000023.1 GCA_017509255.1 Clostridia bacterium
TAAGAAAAGAGTGAAATAGAAATAATAAATAGGATGAGTGGAGAAAAAAACTGGGTCAAAATTTGGTCACGAGGCAAAAAGAAAACCCGGAGTCCGTTGAGAAATAATGGACTCCGGGTTTTGCGCAATCATTCCCACTCGATGGTGGCGACGGGCTTGGGGCTCAGGTCGTAGAGGACGCGGTTGACGCCCTTGACCTCGGCCAGGATGCGGTTGACGATCCTGCCCAGCAGCGCGTAGGGGATCTCTTCGACCGTGGCGGAGGTGGCATCCACGCTGTTGACGGCGCGGAGGATGACCGGCCAGTCCCAGGTGCGCTTGTTGTCCTTGATGCCGGTGGACTTGATGTCCGGCACGACGGTGAAGTACTGCCAGACCTTGCCCTCCAGGCCGGCGGCGGCGAATTCTTCGCGCAGGATGGCATCGGATTCGCGGACGGCTTCCAGACGGTCACGGGTGATGGCGCCGACGCAGCGGACGCCCAGGCCGGGGCCGGGGAAGGGCTGGCGGTAGACCATGCCGTCCGGCAGGCCGAGGGCCTTGCCGACCACACGGACTTCATCTTTATAAAGGAACTTGACGGGCTCGACGAGCTCGAAGTTCAGTTCGGGAGGCAGCCCGCCGACGTTGTGATGGCTTTTGACACCGACGGACTCGAGAATGTCGGGATAGATCGTGCCCTGGGCGAGGAACTCGATACCGTTCTGCTTGGCGGCTTCCTCGGCGAAGACATCAATGAATTCCTTGCCGATGATCTTGCGCTTCTGCTCCGGATCGGAAACGCCGGCCAGCTTGTCCAGGAAGCGATCCACCGCATCCACATAGATGAGGTTCGCGTTCATCTGGTTGCGGAAGACCTCGATGACCTGTTCCGGTTCCCCCTTGCGGAGAAGGCCGTGGTTCACATGAACGGCGACGAGGTTCCGGCCGATCGCCTTGATCAGCAGGGCCGCGCAGACGGAGCTGTCCACACCGCCGGACAGGGCCAGAAGGACTTTCTTATCGCCGACCTGGGCACGGATCTCTGCGATCTGTTCCTCAATAAAAGCATTGGCCAGCTCGGGGGTGGTGATGCGCTGCAGGGTGTCGGGGCGCTTGTTGTTATCCATGAAGATTGCCTCCCAAATCAAAGTCTGAAATAACTTCAACAGAATAATCAAAAAGGGCCTGTATGTCAAGGGCCGGAAGGGTTCCGGAGAAATCCGGGAATCCTTTTTTTTCGCGAAAAAAAACGGCTGATACCGGACGGCCGGAGCCGGGGGAGAAGATAAAATATATCTCAAAATAATAGTTTATTTTTTAACAAAGCAATAAAGCTGTCAACCATTCGGTAAAGCGCCGGAAGAGACAGGCCGGAAACTACAAATACGGAGCTTCCGGTACAAGTTGTACGTTCTGAATCCGCAATCGTTTACAACAATAAATGAGGAGGATTGACAATATATGATTAAGTTTTTATAATTCGCTTAACAAGGTTAACTTGTTAAGTTAACAAAATAAGGAGGAAACCCAAATGAAGAAGATCCTGTCCCTGGTTCTGGCTCTGTGCCTGACGCTCGGCATGGCATCCTTCGCTGCCGCGGAGGAGGCTCTGCCCACCTTTGATCAGCTGGTGTACGGCGAGAACGCCGATATCACCGCATCGATCCTGTTTGCCTATCACCGTACGGACATTCCCGAAAAGCTGAATGGCTATGTGGATGAATTCCGGAAGACCTATCCCAACGTGACGATCGAGTATGACCTGATCACCGACTATGCCGAGAATGCCCTGAACCGGGTGAAGACGGCTGACTGGACCATCATGGGCATTCCCGCGGTGGATAAGGACGAGCTTTCCGGCTTCTTTGTTCCGCTGGGAGCGACCGATGTGCTGTCCGAGAAATACGCCTTCATGGATGCCTGGAACTTTGACGGCGTCACCTACGGCATGCCTTCCACCGGCAATGCGCAGGGCATTGTTTACAACAAGGCCGTGTTTGCCAAGGCGGGCGTGACCGAGATCCCGAAGACCCCCGATGAATTCATCGCTGCCCTGAAGGCTATCAAGGCCAACACGGACGCCATCCCGCTGTACACCAACTACGCCGCGAACTGGACCATGGGCGCCTGGGATGCCTACATCGGCGGAAGCGCCACCGGCGATGCCAACTACATGAACAATGTGCTGCTGCACAAGGCCAATCCTTTCTCCGACAACGGCGACGGCACTGGCCCCTATGCGGTATATAAGATCCTGTACGACGCGGTGAAGGAAGGCCTGATCGAGGAAGACTATACCACCACCGACTGGGAAGGCTGCAAGGGCATGATCAACAACGGGCAGATCGGCTGTATGGTGCTCGGCTCCTGGGCGTTCACCCAGATGCGGGATGCCGGTGAACACGGCGACGACATCGGCTACATGAGCTTCCCGATCACCGTGAACGGCAAGCAGTACGCTTCCGCCGGCGCAGACTACAGCTTCGGCGTCAACGTGAAGGCGACCTACGAGCAGAAGCTCGCTTCCCTGTACTACATCAAGTTCCTGACCGAGCAGAGCGGCTTTGCCTACAGCGAAGGCGGCCTGCCGATCGACAAGACCGGCGAGTATCCGGCGCTGTACGAAGCCTTCAACGGCATCGAGTTCGTGGCTGACGCTCCCGCCGCCGAAGGTGAGGAAGCCCTGTTCAACGAGCTGAACGCGGAGAGCGAGCTGGCCATCAACGCCGGCGGAAACACCAAGATCCAGAAGATCATCGAGCACGCGTTCAACGGCGACAAGGAATTCGACGACATCATGGCTGAGTGGAACGAAGCCTGGACCGCCGCGCAGGAAGCCCTGAACGTGGAGATCAGATAATACCCGCAGAGACGGAAAACCGGGGGCCGCAGGTGTAACCCGTGGCCCCCGTTCCATTCCCGGACAAAGCAAGGGAGGTGCAGGACTGTGACCAATGCGGCCGCCCCCGATCTGAGGCAGCGCAGGAAGAAGATCAACGGGCAGAAGGTGCTGCTGATCGTGACCTTTTCCGTGATCCCGCTTTTTCTGCTGGCACTGTTTACCTATGTGCCGTTTTTCAGGATGATCCGGTTCAGCTTCTACAATATGAGCTACACCAAGAACAAAGGGTTCGTGGGGCTGGACAATTATGTGAAGATCTTTACCCGGGAGGAATATGTTTCCGCCATGCTGCTGAGCCTGTATTACATGGCAGGCGCAGCCATCCAGCTGTCGCTGGCGCTGTTTTTTGCCACGCTGCTGACCTCAGGCCTGAAGGGAAGCGGCCTTTTTAAGGGGATCATGTTCTTTCCGTTCCTGGTGAACGGCATCGCGATCGGCTATATGTTCAAGTTCTTTTTTACCCGCGGGTTTGTGCTGGATACGGTGCTGCAGAGCCTGGGGATCTCCCTGGAGTCGCTGCCTTACTGGCTGCGGGATCAGAGTGTGAACAACTGGTCACTGGTATTTACTTCCGTGTGGAAATACTGCGGACAGAACATGGTGCTGTTTGTGGGCGCCATCGCCTCCATCGATCCCACGCTTTACGAGGCGGCGACGATCGACGGCGCGAATAAATGGCAGCAGTTCAAAGCGATCATCCTTCCCGGTATCAAAACGGTATTCATGCTGAATCTGATCCTGTCCATCACGGGCTCCCTTTCCGCGTTCGAGCCGGCCTATGTGGTCGGGAGCATGGGGGCCAACGGGACCGCCACCTTCTTTATCAAGATCCATCAGATGGCCCATGTGCACAACAAGGTCGGGATGGCCTGCGCCATGGCGATGGTGCTGATGATCCTGATCCTGGTCTTTACGGTGGCACAGCGGCTGTTCTTCCGCTATGTGATGAAGGATTCCGAAAACACCTTTAACGGCAAGGCCAACAGGGCCAAGGCGCTCTGGTAAGGAGGGAAAGGGAATGACGACGCATGCTGCGGGAAACCGGGGCCTGACTCAGAACCGCCGCGCAGTGGCCAGGAAGACCCTGCTGAGGATACTGGCTTATGTATCCCTGCTGCTGGCCTGCTTTATCGCTCTGCTGCCGCTCTGGTCGGCTTTTACCGTTTCCTTCAAAACCGCGGAGGAGTATTCCTCCACCAACGCGATGACCCTGCCGCAGAACTGGATGAACCTGGAAAACTACGCGCAGGTATGGCGGGGAAACCAGCCGTCCCAGAGCCTGCTGCGGGCATTTGCCACATCCGGGCTTGTGGTTGTGATCGTGGTGACCGTATCGGTGATGATGGGGTCCATGCTGGGATATGTTCTCAATCGCTTCCGCTTTCCCGGCAACGGGCTGATCCGGAACCTTTTCCTGATCGCCACGCTGATCCCCGGCATCGCCATGCAGGTATCCACCTATCAGATCATGACCGACCTGAAAATGGTGAATACGCTGTGGGGCTACATGATCCTGATGTCCGGCACGGACGTGATCTCCATTTACATCTTTCTGCAGTTCTTCGAGAACCTGGACGTGGCGCTGGATGAGTCCGCGGTGCTGGAGGGCTGCACCTATTTCGGCGCTTTTTTCAGGATCCTGCTTCCCCTGACCGTGCCCGCCATCGTGACGGTGGCCGTGCTCAAGGGCGTGGGCGTATACAACGAGTATTACAACGCGAACCTGTATCTGAATTCCGGAAAATATTACACGGTTTCCACCGCTCTGTATTCCTTTTCGGGCCCGTACAAGTCGCAGTACAATATCATCTGCGCGGGCGTGCTGCTGACGCTGCTGCCGCCCCTGATCGTATTCCTGGTGTTCCAGAAGCAGGTGTACGCCGGCCTGGCCAGCGGGTCGGTCAAGGGCTGAAAAAACTCAGCGAATAATAACGTTTGCATATTGACAAAAACCCGAAATAATTTATAATTTAAGTTAACGGTTAAGTTACCGGTTAGCATCCCGGATGACCGGCCGGGGAGAGGGGACCGAAACGGTGCTGCGTAACGAGCTGAAGGAACATCTGACGGAAAAGATCCTGCCCTTCTGGGAAAGGCTTGCCGATCCGGAGCACGGAGGGTTCTTCGGATATGTGGACAAGGAGCTGAACGTGAAGAAGGATGCGGACAAGGGCTGCATCCTGCACGCGCGTATCCTGTGGACTTTCGCCACGGCAGCGCGCCTGCTCGGCGATGAGACGTACCGGAGATACGCGGAATATGCCCGGGAATCGCTGAAGCTGTTTGGAGATCCGGAAAACGGGGGCGTGTACTGGAGCATCACCTTTGACGGCAAGCCCGCGGACACGACCAAGCATACCTACTGCCAGGCATTTGCCATATATGGGCTGGCGGCTTATTACCGCCTGACCGGGCGGGAGGAGGCGCTTCGCGGAGCGATGAACCTTTTCCGGACGATCGAGAAGCAGTGCACTGTTTACAACGGCTACGGCGAAGCCTACAAAGCCGATTTTTCTCCGGAGAGCAACGAGAAGCTGAGTGAGAACGGCGTGATGGCGACCCGGACGATGAACACGCTGCTGCATGTGCTGGAGGCCTACGCGGAGCTGTACCGCGCAGGAAGGGACGAAGCGGTGCGGGAGGCCGGGGAAAGGGCGCTGGAGCGCCTGCTGGGCACGATGTACAATCCGGAGAAGCACCGGCTGGAGGTCTTTTTTGACGATGAGTACCGTCCTCTGCTGGATATGCAGAGCTACGGCCACGACATCGAGTCCGGCTGGCTGATCCGGGATGCCGCGCAGACGCTGCTGCCGGCGGAAAAGCAGGCACCGTATGACGCGATGTGCCTGGACCTCATCCGGAGCGTATATGACCGGGCGTTTACCGACCACGGGCTGAGAAACGAGTGCGTGGACGGAGCCAATGACGAGCTGCGGATCTGGTGGGTGCAGGCGGAGACGATGCTGGGCTTAGCCGAGGCGTGGGATATGACCCGGGAGGACAAATGGTCCGAAGCCCTGAGGACCCAGTGGGCGGCGATCAGAACGATGATCGTGGACAAACGGGAAAACGGGGAATGGTACTGGTCGGTCCGGGAGGACGGCAGCCTGACGGAAAGACCCATGGTCGAAGAATGGAAATGCCCCTATCACAACAGCAGGATGTGCATGAGGCTGATGCAGAAGGAGCTTCCGATTTAACAGAGAGGTGGACGGAATGAAGAAACCGACAATGAGGGATATCGGCAAGGCGGTCGGCGTGAGCGCGGTGACGGTGTCCAAGGCGTTGGCCGGGAAGGCCGGTATGAGCGACAAGATTCGCAGGCGGATCCAGACAGTGGCGGAGGAAATGGGATATGAGTATCCCTCCGGGGAGAAGGTACGCCGCAGACTGAACCTGGATATCGGCATCCTGATCCCGGATCAGTACTTCCAGTCAGATTCCTTTTATTCCGTACTGTATAAGCGGCTCGTGCAGAAACTGGCGGAGAGCAGCCATTTCGGGCTGCTGGAGCTGCTGAACGCGGAATCGGAGGCTTCGCTCACTCTTCCGAACCTGATCCGCAGCCACAGGGTGGACGGCATGATCCTGCTGGGCCAGCCAAGTAAGGAATACTACCGGATGATGGCGCAGCAGGAAACGCCGGTGGTTTTCCTGGACTTCTATGATGAGCACGGCAGCGCGGATTCGGTGGTCGGCGACAATACCTACGGATGCTACCGGCTGACCAGCCACCTGATCCGCAACGGGCATACGAAGATCGGATTTGTGGGGAATTACCGCGTGACCAGCAGCATCATGGATCGGTATCTTGGATTTTACCGCGCGATGCTGCTGGCTGACCTGCCGATCCGGGAGGACTGGATCATTCCGGACCGGCAGGAGCGGACCGGTCTGATCGATCTGGCGCTTCCGAAGGAGCTGCCCACGGCCTTTGTGTGCAACTGTGACCTGGTTGCCCAGAAGCTGATCGGGCAGTTGGAGGGGATGGGCCTCCGCGTACCGGAGGATATCTCCGTGACCGGCTATGACGACTTCAGTGTCGGAGAAACGCACGGACCGGCGCTGAGCACCTTCCGCGTGGATACGGAGAGCATGATCGAGCTGGCGGTCAAGATGATCGTGGACCGCTGCTCCGGACTGAAAAAGCCCTTCGGGCGGACGGTAGTCAGCGGACAGCCGATCTACCGCGATTCGGAAAAAGCCCTGAAATGACCGACGAAACACAGGATATATGATTCAAAAGATAAAGGAGAAGAAGAAAAATGGACAAGGTACGTATGCTGAACGTCGGCTCCCTTCCGAATATTCCCTGGCAGGAAAGGCCTGAAGGCCTGACGGCGGAAACGCCCGTGTGGCGGTATTCCGGCAACCCGGTCATGGGCAGGAATCCCACACCCGAGATCGGGCGGATCTTCAACAGCGCCGTGGTTCCGTGGGAGGACGGCTATATCGCCGTGCTGCGCGGGGAACAGGTGAACGGGATCCCCTACGTCTATCTGGGCCATTCCAAAGACGGCATTCACTGGGACGTGGAGCGGAACAAGGTGCCTTTTACCGATGAGGAGGGCAATCCGAAGATGCCCCGCTATGCCTACGATCCCCGGCTGGTGAAGGTGGAGGATACCTATTACATCATCTGGTGCGGCGACTTCTTCGGCGCGTCTATCGGCATGGCGAAAACGAAGGATTTCAAAACGTTTACGCGGATCGAGAACCCCTTCATTCCCTTCAACCGCAACGCCGTCCTCTTCCCCCGGAAGATCGGCGGCACCTATAAGCTGCTTTCCCGTCCTTCCGACAGCGGGCACACTCCCTTCGGCGACATCTTCCTGTCCGAGTCCCCGGACATGGTGTACTGGGGCAGGCACCGCCATGTGATGGGCCGGGGCAATGAGTGGTGGGAAAGCGTCAAGATCGGCGCGGGCGCGGCGCCCATTGAAACCACCGAAGGCTGGCTGATGTTCTATCACGGCGTGGCAACGACCTGCAACGGATTTGTGTACTCCATGGGCGCGGCGATCCTGGATATCGACCAGCCCAGCAAGGTGCTCTACCGCTGTGAGAATTATCTGCTGACCCCCGAGGAACCCTATGAGGTGACCGGCTTCGTGCCGAATGTGGTGTTCCCCTGCGCGACGCTGCAGGACGGAGATACCGGACGCATCGCCATCTATTACGGAGCGGCGGACACGAATGTGGGCCTGGCCTTTACTACGGTGGACGCCGTGGTGAACTACGTCAAGAGCCACAGCGTGCTGAACTGGGGCGACGGGGAAGCGGTTCACAACTATTGACAGATCGCTGCCCGGGAGAAGCTGCCCGGGCAGTTTTTTGCGAAAATAAGAACGGACGCGGCAGGCGCCCGAAAAGGAGGAACCGTATGCGAAGCCGGAGCTTTGAATCCCTGACGGAAGCGTATGAAAGACTGCTGAACCGGCCGAACCCGGTGGATGAGCACTTCTATAACGGAATCTTCACCCGGTACCGGAACCCCGTGCTGACCAGGGAGCATATTCCGCCCTTCTGGATGTATGACGCGAACCCGGAAACCAATCCGTACATGATGCAGCGCATGGGCGTGAACGCGACGCTGAACAGCGGCGCGATCAGACTGAATGGGAAATACTGCCTGGCGGTGCGCGTGGAGGGCGCGGACCGGAAAAGCTTTTTCGCGATCGCCGAGAGCGACAGGCCGACGGAGGGTTTCCGCTTCCGGGATTATCCGGTCGTGCTGCCGGACACCGAAAAGGAAGAGACCAACGTCTATGACATGCGGCTGACGCAGCATGAGGACGGATGGATCTACGGCGTGTTCTGCTCTGAAAGCAAGGACAGGAGCAGCAGCGATCTTTCCGCGGCAACCGCCGCGGCGGGCATCGTGCGCACGAAGGACCTGGAGAACTGGGAACGGCTCCCGAACCTGGTCACGCTGCATTCCCCGCAGCAGAGGAACGTGGTGCTGCATCCGGAATTCGTGAACGGGAAATACGCCTTCTACACCCGGCCGATGGACGATTTTATTGAAACCGGCAGCGGCGGAGGCATCGGCTTCGGGCTGTGTGAGGATATCACAAGGGCGGTGATCGGCGAGGAGAAGATCATTGCGCCGCGCAGATACCATACGATAACGGAATCCAAAAACGGCGCCGGCACGGTACCGATCAGAACGAAGAAGGGCTGGATCCATATTGCCCACGGCGTGCGGAACACGGCGGCGGGGCTGCGGTACGTGTTGTATGCTTTCGCGACGGATCTGCAGGACCCTTCCCGGGTGATCGCCGAGCCCGGAGGAATGCTGCTGGGGCCTCTCGGGCGGGAACGCACAGGGGACGTGAGCAACGTGGTCTTCACCAACGGAGCGATCGCGGATGAGGACGGAAAGGTCTATCTGTATTACGCATCCTCCGACACGCGGATGCATGTGGCGGAAACGGATACGGACAGGCTGTGCGATTACGTGTTCCACACGCCGGCTGACCCCCTGCGCAGCGCGGACTGCGTCAGGCAGCGCACGGAGCTGATCCGCAGGAATCTGGAATACCTGAAAAAGTGAGGAAGAAACCATGCTGAAGGTTGCACCCATTTTCACGGACGGGGCAGTGCTCTGCCGGCGGAAGGAGATCCGCATTTTCGGTGAGGCGGAGGAAGGCGCGGAGGTCCGCTGCGAGCTGCGGGACGAAAAGGACCGGCAGCTGGCCCGGGGATGCGGGCAGAGCATCGGCGGGCAGTTTCTGATCTGCCTTCCCGCACAGGAAGCGGCAGAGGGCTGCACCCTGACCGTGGAGGCGGGAAACGAACGCTTCCGGGCAGGGGATCTGGCCGTGGGGGAGGTTTTTCTGGCAGGCGGGCAGAGCAATATGGAGCTGGAGCTGCGCAACGCGGACGGGGGAAAGGAACTGATCCCCGTACACAGCGATCCGCAGGTCCGGTATTTCAACGTGCCCAAGCGCGCGTATTTCTGCGGGGAAGCAGAGGAAGCCTTCCGGAACGCCCGCTGGAGGAAGGTGGCGCCCGGCAGCGCGGAAGACATGAGCGCTGTTGCATATTTCTTTGCTGTGAAGCTGCGGCGGGAACTGGACGTGCCGGTGGGGATCATCGACTGCTACTGGGGCGGTACCTCCGTTACGGCATGGATGAACAGGGATTGGCTCTGCCGCACGGCAGAGGGGAAACGGTATCTGGATGAGTATGAACAAAAGGCCGGGAACAAGGACCTGGAGCAGTACCTGAAGGAGGAAGCGGCCTTCCAGGCAGGGGTCGACGCATGGAACGAAAAAGCGGAAAAATACCGCGCGGAGCATCCGCAGGCAACGGGCGCGGAGGTGAACGCCGCTGTCGGCCACTGCCCCTGGTGCCCGCCGGCCGGCCCCGGATCGCCCTACCGGCCCGCCGCGCTGTTTGATACGATGGTCGCCCGGGTGGCTCCGGCGGGGCTGAACGGCATTCTTTTCTATCAGGGTGAGGAGGATGCCGGCAGGACGGATCAGTACGACGTTCTGCTGACCGCGATGGCGGACTGCTGGCGGACCGCTTTCCGGGACAACGGGATCCCGTTCCTGATCGTGCAGCTGCCGATGTGGATCGACGCCGGAGCAAAGGATACCTTTACCTGGCCGGTGATCCGCCTGGCGCAGGCAAAGGTGCGGGATACGCTGAAGAACTGCGCCATGGTGAGCCTGCCGGATCAGGGCGAATATGACAATATCCATCCGACGGACAAAAAGCCGGTCGGAGACCGGCTGTGTGAGCTGGCCAAGGCGGAAATTTACGGGCTGCCCGGCAAAAGATCGCCCCGGGCGGTGAACAAACAGACGGACGGGGACGCGCTGAGCGTGATACTGGATATGCCTGTGCGGACAGCGGACGGGAAAGCGCCGGCCCTGCTGGAGATCGCCGGAGACGACGGATGCTTTGTGCCTGCCGAAGCGGAGGCGGACGGCGCGGTCCTGCGCCTGAAGGCGGCGGATGTGCCGCATCCGTCCCACGCGCGCTATGCCTGGACGGACTACGGAACCGTGAATCTTTTCGGGGAAAACGAGCTGCCGCTGGAGCCCTTCCGGATGTAAAACAGAAAAGATACAGAAAAACAGGATTGACAAGAGAAAAGAAATGGTTTAGACTTTCCCGTAACAGCAGTGACGGAGAGGACTGCGGAGAACCGGTTTCAGAGACACGGCGGTCAGGTGCGAGCCGTGAGAAGGATCCTCAGTTTGTAGCTCCCGAGCCGGAAGGAAGAAAGGGTCATCCCGAGTAGAACCTTCCCGAACAGGCCGCGTCAGGGCAGAAGGCGTTGATGGACGCTGAGAGTGGCGGTTTTATACCGCAATTTGAGTGGTACCGCGGGTGTGAATTCACGCTCGTCTCAAAGCAGACTTTGAGACGGGCGTTTTTGTTTTTACCGGACGATGGGAGGAAAGACGAATGGCACAGATGACGGGACTGAATTTCAAGATCCAGGAGATGGCTCACCGGATCCGGGAGCTGCGCGAGATCGAAAACCTCACGATCGCGGAGATGGCCGGCAAGACCGGCGTGACGGAGCAGGAATATATCGACTGCGAAATGGGCCGGTCGGACCTGAACTTCGCGTTCCTGTACCGCTGCGCGCTGGCATTCGGCGTGGACGTCGGCGATATCATCGAGGGTTCCAGCCCGAACCTGAACTCCTTCACGGTGACCCGGAAGGGCGAAGGCCAGCGCATTGAGGAAGCCCACGACATGATCTACTACAACATGGCGGCTTCCTTCCGCAACCGGATCGCGGAGCCCCTGTACGTGCAGGCGGCGTACAGCGCGGAGGCGGAGAAGGAGGATATCAAGCTGACCACCCACGAGGGGCAGGAGTGCGATATCGTCATTGAAGGCTCCCTGAAGGTGCAGGTTGGCGAGCATATCAGCATTCTGTATCCCGGCGACTCCATCTACTACGATTCCGGCACCCCGCACGGCATGATCGCTGTGGGCGGCAAGGACTGCCTGTTTTACGCGATCGTCCTGAACCCCACCGGCGCCCCGATCCCGGAACTGACGCCGGAAAAGGCCATGCCCGGCACTGCCCTGCAGGAGTTCCCGGCGGAAAACGGCCGCACCCGCGTGTGGCATCGTTACGCGGACGTGGAGAAGGACGAAAACGGCACGCCCGTGAAGATCACCTTCAAGAATACCGAGAAGTTCAATTTTGCCTTCGACGTCATCGACGCGATCGCGGACGAAGTGCCGAACAAGCTGGCCATGCTGCACCTGGACCGGGAGAAGAACGAGCACCGGTTCACCTTCAATGATATGAAGCGCGCGTCCAACCGCTGCGCCAACTACTTCAAGTCCCTGGGCATCAGGAAGGGCGACCGTGTGATGCTTGTGCTCAAGCGGCACTACCAGTTCTGGTTCTCCGTGCTGGCGCTGGAGAAGATCGGCGCCATCGCGATCCCCGCCGTGGCCCAGCTGCAGGAGCATGACTTTGAATACCGCTTCAATGCCGCGGGCGTGAAGGCGATCCTCTGCACCGCGGACGGGGATACCGCTCATCAGGCGGAGCTGGCCGCGCAGAACGCGCCGAGCCTGGAGCTGAAGCTGATCGTGAACGGGCATCGGGAAGGCTGGCGCAGCTTTGACGATGAATACACCATGTTCAGCACGCATTACAACCGCACCGAGGAGACTCCCTGCGGCGATGACCTGATGCTGATGTACTTCACCTCCGGCACCACGGGCTATCCGAAGATCGCGGCTCACAGCTACAAGCACCCGCTGGGCCATCTGCATACCGCCAAGTACTGGCACTGCGTGAACCCGAATGGCCTGCACCTGACGATTTCCGACACCGGCTGGGCCAAGGCCGGCTGGGGCAAGATCTACGGCCAGTGGCTGTGCGAGGCGGCCATTTTCGTATACGACTTCGACCGCTTCGACGCGGCGGACATCCTGCCGCTGTTCGCGAAGTACAATATCACCACCTTCTGCGCGCCGCCGACCATGTACCGCATGCTGTGCAAGCAGGACCTGAGCAAGTATGACCTGAGCTCCGTGACCCATGCCTCCAGCGCCGGCGAAGCGCTGAACGCGGAGGTCTACCGGCAGATCGAGAAGCAGACCGGCCTGCAGATCATGGAAGGCTTCGGCCAGACGGAGAGCACGATGATCATCGGCAACCTGGCCGGCGCGGACCACAAGCTCGGCTCCATGGGAAAGGTCGCCCCGATCTACCATGTGTGCCTGCTGGACGCGGACGGCAATCCCGTGCCGGACGGCACCCCGGGCGAGATTTGCGTGGATATCTCGAAGGGCATCCCGATCGGCCTGTTCCGCGGCTATTATCGCGATGAGGAAAAGACAAAGGAAGTTATGCACGACGGCTGGTATCATACCGGCGACCTGGCCTGGTGCGATGAGGACGGCTTCTACTGGTACGTGGGCCGCGCGGACGACGTGATCAAGTCCAGCGGCTACCGTATCGGGCCGTTTGAAATCGAGAGCGTGATCATGGAGCTGCCCTACGTGCTGGAATGCGGCGTCAGCGCCGCACCGGACGAGGTCCGCGGCCAGGTGGTCAAGGCCAGCATCGTCCTGACCAAGGGCACTGAAGGCACCGAAGAGCTGAAAAAAGAGATCCAGAACTATGTGAAGGCGCATACCGCTCCCTACAAGTATCCCCGCATCGTCGTATTCCGCGATGAGCTGCCCAAGACGGTCAGCGGCAAAATTCAGAGGGCAAAGTTGTGATTCAGTCCACATTATGTTATATTTATCGGGAAGACGAGGTGCTTCTGCTTCACCGGACAAAGAAGGCCGGCGATATCAACCGCGACAAGTGGATCGGTATCGGAGGCAAGTTTGAGGAAGGGGAAAGCCCGGAGGACTGCCTGCTGCGCGAGGTGCGGGAGGAAACCGGGCTGACGCTGACAGACTGGCGCTACCGTGGGATCGTGACGTTCGTTTCGGACCTGCAGGAAACGGAATATATGCATCTGTTCACCTCCGAAAGCTTCGAGGGTACTCTGACGGAGTGCGACGAGGGCGACGCCGTGTGGATCAGGAAAGCGGATTTCGACGCGCTGCCGCAGTGGGAAGGAGACAAAATATTCCTCCGGCTGCTGGATGAGGATGCCCCTTTCTTTTCCCTGAAGCTGACCTACACCGGCGACCGGCTGGACAGCGCTGTGCTGAACGGCAGAAAACTGAGCTGAAACGGGAGAAAAAAGAATGCGCAAGACAGGACAGGCCCGGCGCATAGCCGCAGCATTGCTGCTGGCGGCTTTGCTCGTGCCTGTTTTTTCTTTTGCGCAGGAGCTGACCGGGAGGGAGACGGCGCTGACGGAGGAGATCCTGATCAAGACCGGGGAAGGCGCCAATTATGACCGGGTCATCGATATCGCCGGAGAAGGCTTCCTCTATTACGCGCAGAACAACGACGTATTCCGGATGGCCGGCATCAACGGGGACGACCGCGTGGGAAAGACCGGCTGCGCGGCGACAACACTGGCCACCGTGCTGGTGAACCAGGCGGATTACGAAATGATCGATACGGTCGCGGCGCTCGCGCCGGACGCGATCAGGATCGATACGATGAATATCAATACCCATGGAGGAAGACCAACGGAACGGAAATTCCCCGTGGAAGAAAAATGCGACTACTGCCGATACCTGCCCATCTGCATTCTGAATATCGAGCACAGAAGCCATATGCGGACCAGCTACTTTGACAAGTATCTGAATGCCTACGGACTGGAATTCCAAAAAACCCGGGACGTGGAGACCTGCCTGACTGAGATCCGGGAAAGGAACGCGCTGGTGATCGTCTGTTCAGGCACAAACGAAAGTCCGGTCTCCCCGGATTCCGGCCATTATCTGGTGCTGGCAAAGGTGGCGGACGGATATGTATACTGCATGGATACCTATGTGCGTGACAAGTATCCGGCGGATAAAAAGCATCTGATCGAACTGCTGGAGCCCGGGCTGTTCCGCGTACAGGAGGAACGGGTCAGGGAACTGTTTCTGACCGGGACAAAGTTTATCGTATATCCCGCCACCGGGCATCGCTGGACGCAGGAGGAATATGACGGGATCGTGGCAGAATCCCTGGCGGTGCTGGAAAAGCACCGGCAGGAGGAACGGAAAGAATAAAACAAAGGAATCAAAAAAAGACTTCCCCGCGGGGAAGCCTTTTTTGATCACGGACAGGATCACTTTTTCACATGGAAGGCCGCCATGCCCGGATAGCAGGCGGAAGCGCCCAGCTGCTCTTCGATGCGGAGAAGCTGATTGTATTTGGCCACGCGCTCGCTGCGGGAGGGGGCGCCGGTCTTGATCTGGCAGGTATTCAGCGCGACAGCCAGGTCGGCGATGGTGGTATCCTCGGTCTCGCCGGAGCGGTGGGAGGCGATGGCGGTATAGCCTGCATTGTGAGCCATCTTGATGGCTTCCAGGGTCTCGGACACAGAACCGATCTGGTTCAGCTTGATCAGGATGGAATTGCCGGAGCCGTTGGAAATGCCCTTGCTCAGACGCTCGGTGTTGGTGACGAACAGGTCGTCGCCGACCAGCTGGACCTTGCCGCCGATCTTCGCGGTCATCTTCTGCCAGCCATCCCAGTCCTCTTCATCCAAGCCGTCCTCAATGGAGATGATCGGGTACTTGTCAACAAGGCTCTCCCAGTGAGCGATCAGTTCATCGGAGGTGAAATCCCTGCCGGACTTAGGCTGGTGGTAGAAGCCCTTGCCTTTTTCGCTCTTCCATTCGGAGGCGGCGGCGTCCATGGCCAGCATGAAGTCCTTGCCGGGTTTGTACCCGGCGGCCTCGACGGCTCGCAGGATCAGCTCGATAGCGTCTTCGTCGCCGGCAAGGCTGTTGGGGGCGAAGCCGCCCTCATCGCCGACGGCGGTGACGTCATTCATGTCCCTGATCAGCTTCTTCAGGGCATGGAAAACCTCGGTGCACCAGCGCAGCGCTTCGCGGAAGGAGGGCGCTCCCACGGGCATGATCATGAATTCCTGCGTATCCACGGAGGAATCGGCATGAGCGCCGCCGTTGAGGATATTCATCATCGGGACGGGCAGGCGGTTGCCGTTGACACCGCCCAGGAAGCGGTACAGCGGGATACCAAGGGATTTCGCGGCGGCGCGGGCAGCGGCGATGGACACGGCCAGGATGGCGTTCGCACCCAGACCGCTCTTGTCCTTCGTGCCGTCGGCCTTCAGCATTGCGCTGTCCACGGCATAGGTGTCCATGGCATCCAGACCGGTGACTGCCTGAGCGATCACGGTGTTCACATTGTTCACGGCTTTGGAAACGCCCTTGCCGCCGAACCGGCTCTTGTCGCCGTCACGCAGCTCCAGCGCTTCGAACTCGCCGGTGGAAGCCCCGCTGGGAGCCGTGCCCAGGGCGACGGTGCCGTCTTCCAGCCAAATTTCGGCCTCAACGGTGGGATTGCCGCGGGAATCGATGATCTCACGGCCGATCACTTTGACGATGGTGGTTTTCATGGAAAGGTCCTCCTTCAGCATAAAGATGTTACCTATGGACAACATATAATAGCAAATTCACCCGACGAAATCAATCCTCTTTTTGGCTTTGACTTACCGGCTTTCTGCCTATGGATCATTCCCGGACACAGAGGTAACAGTTCGCTGCGGACGGCGGGTTCTCAGGTTCTTGAGCGCTTTCCACCTCATCCGGCCCTTCGGGCCGCCTTTTCCACGAGGAAGAAGTCCTTTGGCAGTGCCTGCGTTCCCGCATTATGTACGGGGCGATCAAGCACGAGGCTGTCATGCTGAACAGCAGCTGCCCGGAAGGCAGGAAAAGGAGACCGGGAGGGAGAACATGGAAAACAGCTTGAAAAGGAAGGAAAGACGGATCGAATGACACGGTCAGAGCAGGCAAAACAGAATTTTCTGGATGGATACAACTGCGCGCAGTCGGTGGCGCTGGCGTTCGCGGACCTGATCCCCATGGAAAGGGAGGCGCTGCTGCGCGCCGTTTCCCCGCTGGGCGGGGGAATGAGCCGGCTGCGCGAGACCTGCGGCGCCGTGACCGCGTCCCTTTTTGCGCTCGGCGCGGTATACGGCTATGACCGGCCGGGAGACGATATCGCCAAGGCAGAGACCTACGCCCGCGCACAGGAGCTGGCGCTGGCGTTTGAAAAGAAAAACGGGTGCCTTGTCTGCCGTGAGCTGCTGGGCCTGAAGGAAAAGCACAGCGCGCCCGTGCCGGAAGCAAGGACGGAGAGATACTACAGTTCCCGCCCATGCGCGGAGCTGATCGCCTCTGCGGCCGAACTGCTGGAAAAGTACCTGGCGGAGCATCCGCCGGAAAAAGCGGAGGAATAGATCCTTCAGCGCATAGGAAAAGCGGTGTCACGAATCGTGACACCGCCCTTTTTCATCACAGGAGGCAGATCAGAACTTGCCGGCAGCGGCAGCTTCTTCCACAGAAACCGCGACGGCGACGGTGGCGCCGACCATCGGGTTGTTGCCCATGCCGATCAGGCCCATCATTTCTACGTGCGCAGGCACGGAGGAGGAGCCGGCGAACTGAGCATCGGAATGCATTCTGCCCATGGTGTCGGTCATGCCGTAGGAGGCGGGGCCGGCAGCCATGTTGTCCGGGTGCAGCGTACGGCCGGTGCCGCCGCCGGAGGCCACGGAGAAGTACTTCTTACCGGCTTCGGTGCGTTCCTTCTTATAGGTGCCGGCAACGGGATGCTGGAAGCGGGTGGGGTTGGTGGAATTGCCGGTGATGGACACGTCGACATTCTCGTACCACATGATCGCAACGCCTTCCTGCACGTCGTTGGCGCCGTAGCAGTTGACCTTTGCGCGGGGACTTTCCGGATCCTTGGAGTAGCATTTCCGGAAGACTTCCTTCAGCTTGCCGGTGTAGTAGTCATATTCGGTTTCCACATAGGTGAAGCCGTTGATGCGGGAGATGATCTGCGCGGCATCCTTGCCCAGGCCGTTCAGGATGACCCGGAGGGGCTTCTGACGGACGCGGTTGGCCTTCTCGGCGATACCGATGGCGCCTTCAGCGGCAGCGAAGGATTCGTGGCCGGCGAGGAAAGCGAAGCACTCGGTGTCCTCTTCCAGCAGCATCTTGCCCAGATTGCCGTGGCCAAGACCGACCTTTCTGCGGTCAGCAACGGAGCCGGGAATGCAGAAGGCCTGCAGGCCCTCGCCGATGGCGGCGGCGGCTTCATCAGCCTTGCGGCAGCCCTTCTTGATCGCGATGGCGGCGCCGACGGTGTAAGCCCACTTGGCGTTTTCGAAGCAGATGGGCTGAATCTTTTCTACCTGGTGATATACATCCAGACCGGCGGCAACCGTGATGTCACGGGCTTCCTCAATGGAGGAAATGCCATACTCGGCCAGCTTGCTGAGAATTTGCTTTTCTCTGCGCTCGTAAGACTCAAAAAGTTCCATTCTTCAGCCCTCCCTTACTCTTTTCTCGGATCCACCAGCCTGACGGCGTCGGCGATACGGCCGTACTGGCCGGAAGCCTTCTGCAGGGCGGTGGCGGGGTCATCTCCGTTTTTGATGAAATCCATCATCTTGCCGAAGTTGACATACTTGTAACCGATGATCTGGTTCTCCTCGTCCAGAGCGACCTGGGTCACATAGCCCTCGGTCATCTCCAGGTAGCGGGGTCCCTTTTCCAGGGTGCCGTACATGGTGCCGACCATGGAACGGTTGCCCTTGCCCAGGTCCTCCAGGCCGGCACCGATCTGCAGGCCGTTTTCGGAGAACGCGCTCTGGGAGCGGCCGTACACGATCTGCAGGAACAGCTCGCGCATGGCGGTGTTGATGGCGTCGCAGACCAGGTCGGTGTTCAGAGCTTCCAGCACGGTCAGGCCGGGCAGGATCTCAGCAGCCATGGCGGCGGAGTGGGTCATGCCGGAGCAGCCGATCGTTTCGACCAGCGCTTCCTGGATGATGCCGTCCTTGACGTTGATGGAGAGCTTGCAGCAGCCCTGCTGCGGAGCGCACCAGCCGATGCCGTGGGTATAGCCGGAAATGTCCTTGACATCCTTGGCCTTGACCCAGCGGGCTTCCTCCGGGATGGGCGCAGCACCGTGATGTACCCCCTGAGCAATGGGACACATGTGCTTGACTTCGGTTGAGTAAATCATAGTTACCTCCTCCTTGTGCAATATATCCTTCGGAATGGAACGCGCACCCGGGAAAACCGTGCCCGGTTTCCGGTGAGCAGCCGGGAATGAACGGGCGGCGCGTACACTGCCAAATTTAATTATACTTTATGAATAATGATTTGGCAAGCATTGTTCCCTTTGAAAATCAACGTATCACGGCGGAGGGAACGGACAGCGGGACACGCCGTTTTCAGGGGTGCCTGATTTGACAATGCCTCTTCCCCTTTGTATAATAATAAAACCTGAAAACCAAATTATTCCAAGACAGAAGGACTGAAGGAGGCTGTTAGGAATGAAAAGGATTCCTGCCCTGCTGCTGGCGTTTGCATGGCTTCTGCTGTGCATACCCGCGTCAGCGGAAGGGAACATCATGAAGTTTGACACAACGGTCGGCAGGGTTTTCGAGGGGGAGACCCTTCAGACAGTGCTGATCCGCGAAGGCGCGCCCGCCGAAGGCGAGGTGACATACGAGGCGTCCAACCGGAAGGTCGCGGAAGTGGACAGCCGGGGCGTTATCACCGGCCTGAACAAAGGGCAGACCACGATCACAGCATCCGTGAAAACGGAAAAGAAAACCTTCCGGGCTCAGATGACTGTGACGGTTGCCCGCAAGGCGGCGTCCGTGGAAGTCAATACCGAAAAGCTGCCGGTGTACAGCGCGTCGGACGTGCTTGTCTCCGGCCTTCTGCAGCCGCTGGAGGCGGAGGAAGAAAACGAAGTGCCGGTACTCGTGCTTCCCGTTAAGAGAAACTACGAGCTCCGGGTCACCGTGCTGCCGAAGGACGCGACCAACCGCCGCGCGACCGTTACCTCCGATAACCCGGACATTGTCCGGGCACGGGGGACGTCGATCTACGGCATGGCGCCGGGAGAAGCGACCGTTACGGTCGCCAACGAGCTGAGCCCGGAGGTCTGTGTTCAGTACCGTGTGCTGGTGGTCCAGCCGCTGACCCGCATTGCCCTGTCCCTGCCCGAAAAGAGCGTGGCTGCCGGCGAACAGATCAGCGTCAGCGCTTCGCTGCTGCCGGATGACGCATCCATACCGCAGCTGGTATGGAGCTCCGCGAATCCGGAGATCGCCGTTGTGGACGAAAACGGCACGGTCACCGGCGTGGCGAGGGGCAATGCCCGGATCGTCGCTTCCGCTGCAGACGGCAGCAACGTGCGGGCAAACATCAGCGTTCGCGTCACGCAGAAAGCGGAGCAGATCCTGCTGGACAGGCAGGAGGTGACAGTTGACACCGGCCGGAGTACAGCTCTGAAGGCAACGGTGCTGCCGAAGAACGCGGACAACAAGAACGTCATCTGGACCTCTTCCGACGAGGCTGTCGCAACGGTCAGCAACAACGGCCGCATCACCGCCAAAGCGCTGGGCGACTGCGAGATCGTCTGTACCAGCGCCGAGAACGGGGAAGTGACGGCCACGGCAGCCGTGCATGTGCAGCAGCCGGTCACCCGGATCGTCTTTGACGGGGAGATCAGCGTGTTTGCCGGCGAGGACGGAAAGGTGGCCTGGACCGTGCAGCCCGATAACGCGACCCATCCCGAGGTCACGTTGACCAGCAGCAAGCCGAACATCCTGTCCGTGGATCCGGACGGGACCGTCCACGGGCTTGCAAAGGGCGAAGCCTTTGTGCGGGCTCTGTCCACCGACGGCAGCAACCGGCAGGCTCAGGTCCGGGTCAGGGTGCTGCAGCACGTGACGGGCGTCCGTATGAAGCGCAGGACTGCCTACGTGGACGTGAACGAGACGAACGCCGCCCACGCAATCCTGGAGCCGAACAACGCGAGCATTCAGAACGTGCTCTTCTCCGTGGATGACGAAAGCATCGCGAAGATCAGGAGCAAGGGCAACTGCGTTAATATTACGGGCGTTTCCAAGGGCGAGACCGTGGTCCGGGGCGTCACGGAGGACGGCGGGTATGAAACGTCCATCGCCGTGAAGGTCGGCGACTGGAACAAGGCGCTGCAGTTCAAGAGCTTTGAGTGGGACAAAAAGGGCGCCTTCGCCCTGCGGGTGAAAAACAACAGCGAGCTGACCATCACCGAGATCACCGCGGAGATCCGGATGTTCGACGCTTCTCCGGACGCCGGAAACGCGCCGATCCCGATCAATACCAAGGACGGCAGCCACGTGGTCACAGCGGTCTGGAGGAAGACCCTGCTTCCCGGGGAGGAGACCAGCCTGAGGAACCCCTGGAAGATGATCAACTACAAAGCGCCGGCTGACATGGACGTGACCCGGGGGACCGTTACGATCCTCAGCTATCAGATCGATGACGACTGGATCAAAACGATCCGCGAAAAACGCCGTCCGTTCCAGGACTGGTAATCCGTATGCCGGAATAAAAATACTGAGGAGGTTTCCAAGATGAAAAAACGGTTTGTTTCCATGATACTGGTTCTGATTCTGGCCATCCTCGGACTGCTCCCCGCCGTGACGGCAGAAGACCAGGAAAGCGCGGGTGATCCCGGATACTGGTACGTCAACACCGAAAACGGCAAAAGCCTGAACGTGCGCGACGCGCCCGGCGGTGAGATCGTCGGTTCCCTGAGAAACGGCAGCAGGGTACACGTTCGTGTTTATACCGACGAGAACTGGGCGATGATCACATACAAATACACCAAGGAAGGCTTCGGCGAAGGCACTTTCCCGGCATGGGTCAACCGCCGCTTCCTGTCCCGGAAAAAACCGGAAACGTCTGCCTCTGCGAAAAAAACAGAGCAGCCTGCCGCGGATCCGCTGGAGGAGCTCAACAAGGAATTCAAAGAAGCGGTCAAGATCACGCCCATCAAGGTCACCGTGCGGCCGTCCCGCGCCAGCGGCTGGGTCAATATGCACTGGGCTCCCAGCAACAGCACTGAGGTGATCGCCACCTACAAGGCAAACGATACGCTGCTGGCCATCCGTGAGCTGCCGAACTGGTACCAGGTCGAGGATCAGGATACCGGCGACGTGGGCTTTATCAGCAAGCAGTTCCTGACTGAGTGAACGGGACCGGATGAATGAAGGAGGAAAAGGACATGAGAAAAATCATCGCGCTCTTCCTGTGCTCTGTCATGCTGGTTTGCGCAGCCGCGTCCGCGGAACAGGCACAGAACGGCAAGGTCAGCATCGGCGTGATCTCCATCAACGGCGCCTTCGATCTGCAGTGCGGCCTGCCGGAAGGCTATTCCGTCAAGCCCATGGTCGTAAAACAGGATACCCTGATCGCCGTCCTCCTGCCGGAGGATGAGAGCAGGCCGAGCATGTACCTCTCCGTGGCGTTTGACGAAACCTATTCGGACGTGGACCGGATGAACGATCTGGACGAAGAAGCGCTCGAACTGCTGGAGAAAACCTATACGGACGTGGATCCCACGGTCGAGCTGAGCTACGGGGAAACCGGCCTGGGCACCCGGCTGCTGATCGCCCGCCAGTCCGGGGACGACGTGACGAATTACATCGACTTCCTGAGCATTTACAAGGGATATTTCATTGAGTTTATCATGACGGCCGGCGCTTCGGAAAAAGGCCGGAAGCTGTCCGACGACGAATTGAGGCTGTGCATCGATTTCCTGACTGATCTGGACTTCATTCCGGCAGCCGGATCGGCAGCGGGCGTGGAATATGCCGGCAAGACCTATCCGGCGGTCATCGGCGTCTATAACGCGGCGGACAATACAGCAGCCGTGACGCTGCGGGCTCCGGTCATCCTGGACCGGGAAACCGCCGATGCCCTGGAGGTGGGCGGAACGATCGCGCTCGGCGCGGAGAACGAGGAGATCTACGCCGTCGACAGATCGGAAGACGGATATGTGACCGTGAACGATGAGATCGAGCTGCGCCCACAGGAGGACGGATCTTACAGGGTATATCTCTATGAGCGTGAATACCGGACGGATCTGCTGACCGTACAGGCTTTCATACCGGAAACGCTGGTCTTCACGGACAACATCGATCCCGAGTCCCTGGAGCCGCTGGAGGAGCCTCTGCGGCTGACCGCGGCAGACTTCACGGCGGAGCTGGAATCAGGCGAGGGTGTCGGTTTTGCCGCGGAAAACGTCAACGTTACCTTTGACGAGAACGGCGATCTGGCGGAGATCAGCAGGGTATACGTACCCTGGCAGTGATCCGGCGGAGAACCGGAAAAAACATCGGACCGGACGCTGCGCGCCGCTCCCGGAAGGGGGCGGCGCTTTTCGTTTCCGGGATGATCCCGGATACGGTCTCCGGCGCTGCCCTTTTCCTGTGGGAAAGATTGCGGGAAAAGGGCTCATTTGATATAATGGACGCGAATTCGGACAGATGCGGAGCGGGAAGATGAAAAGAGAGAATCTGACGGTACTGTTTCCCTATCAGGACAGCGTGACCTGGAATGCGCTGACAGAAGAAACGCTGCACGATCTGGGGATCGATTTTATCTGCGAAAAAGTGACTGCGGATCCGAAGGAAAGGGTGCTGATCCTGCAGATCCTGGGCAATATGACGGCCGACGCGCGGGTCACGCGTTTCCGGTGTGAGGTGTTTGACGATCTGTACCGGAATCCCGATATCCGGAAACGGATGCTGGAGCTTCTGGGCCACGTCAAATTCCTGAACGATTACGGTACGGTGCGCCGTCCCTCCGAGGAGGCGGCAGGGCTGTGGGACCTGCTGCACAGGCTGGATGAGATCAACGATTATATTTCCACGGTGGAGGCGCTGGAGGATTGCCTGAAGAATCGGGAACTGCATTCTGAAGGAATGCGGGAGCTTCGCAGGGGGATCGAGGCGATCCGGCATGACAGCGGCTTTGACGAGCTGAAGAAGGATATTTCCAACCTGAAAACGGACGCGAACAGCCTGAAGAGCGTCACGGTGGGCATCAACCTGAACGAGCGGATGGAGGCGACCGGCATCGGACTGATCGCCGCCAACAGCAAGTTTTTTACCAGGTCCAATATCCTGCGTTCCTTCAGCGACGCCATCAGCCGGAAGGATCAGCTGAAGCAGGAGGCGGAATGGGACGGAAGCATGAACTGGCATCCTGCCACGGGCCTGCTGGACAAGCTGGCGGACGGTATGGAGAATGTGACGTGGCGCGTGCTGCCGAAGATCAATCCCATTGCCGCGGTGACCATGGCGCGGGTGACGGGTGATGACGGAACGAGGGACATACCCCGCACCATGGATTCCGCTTTGAACAACCTGCTGTCCGCTACGGTGCGCAAGCTGCGGGATACGCTGAACAAGTATGCTACGGTCAGCATCCGGGAAATGACCGAGCTGATCCCGGAGCTGGTGTTTTACGTCCGGTGGGCGGAATTTATTGAGCGGCTCCGGGCGAAAGGCTGGCAGTTCTGCGAAGCGGAGGCGGAGGACAGCCCGGACGGAGCGCCGCAAATGGAGGCGAAAGGCTTCTACAATCTGAAGCTGACCGCGGTGGAAACTCCGGAGAGCACCGTGGCAAACGACCTGGACTTTGACGCGGAAAAACGGGTCTACCTGCTGACGGGCGCCAACCGGGGCGGAAAGACGACCGTGACGCAGGCAGTGGGCCAGCTGATGCTGCTGGCGCAGGGAGGGATCTATGTTCCCGCGGAGAGCTTCCGCTTTACACCGGCGGACGGGATCTACACCCACTTCCCGGCGGACGAGGACAGGACGCTGGATCTGGGACGGCTCGGCGAGGAATGCAAGCGTTTCCGGGAGCTTTTTGAGAAATGCACGGAAAGCAGCCTGCTGCTGCTGAACGAGACCTTCTCCACCACCTCCTTTGAGGAAGGGTACTATATCGCGGCGGACGCGATCCGCGCGATCCTCAGCCGGGGAACGCGGACGATCTACAATACGCACATGCATAAGCTGGCCAAGGAGCTGGAGCAGTTCAACCGGGAAGACGGGAAGGCGAAGGCAGTCTCCCTGATCGTCCGGTCGGAAGGCGGGAAAAGGTCGTTCCGGGTCGAAATCGCGCCGCCGGAGGGTACGTCCCTGGCCAGGGATATCGCCGAGAAATACGGCGTAACATACGAGGCGCTGACCGGGACGGCGGAGGAACGGAATTGAACTGCACCTATCTTCTGAAATGCGCGGACGGCACCCTGTACTGCGGATGGACAAACGACCCGGAAAAACGCCTGGCTGCCCATAACGCGGGAACGGGAGGAAAGTATACACGGTCCCGCCGGCCGGTGGAAATGGTCTGGGTGGAGCACTTTGAAACAAAGCGGGAAGCCATGAGCCGGGAGGCGCAGATCAAGCGGATGAAACGGAGCGAGAAGCTGAAGCTGATCGGGGAAGGAAAACCGGGAAAGGAAAAGGAAAAATGAGCGGAACGGTCTGGGTAACAGGTGCTTCCAGCGGTTTGGGGCTGCATACAGCCATGGCTCTGCAGGACGCCGGGTGGAAGGTGATCGCCGGCGCGCGAAGCTTCCGGGAGGAAGGACCGGCGGACGGCATGATCAGGCTGACGCTGGATGTGACAGACGAGGAGAGCGTCAGCGCTTTCTGCGAAAAGGCGAAGACCTACGGCCGGCCGGACGCGCTGGTGCAGTGCGCCGGGATGCTGGTGCTCGGCTCCTGTGAGGAGACGGCGACGGAGGAATTCCGCCGGGTGATGGACACCAACTTCCTGGGCATGGTGAGGATGAACCGGCATGTGCTGCCGATGATGCGGGAACAGGGCGGAGGAAAGATCGTGATGTTCTCCTCCATCAACGGCCTGATGGGCGTTCCCTTCCAGAACGCTTATACTGCCAGCAAGCACGCTATCGAGGGCTACGCGGAGTGCCTGCTGATGGAGGGAAAGCCTTTCGGGATCCAGGTGATGCTGGTGGAGCCCGGTGATCACCGCAGCGGCAGCGACGCCTACCGCCCACACGCGAAGGCCATGACGGACGCGTCGCCCTACGCATGGGAGTATAAATGCGCCACGGAGAAGATCCATCACGATGAGACCAACGGGAGCGACCCGGACGTGCTGGGGCGGAAGATCGCCCGCACCCTGAAAAAGAAAAAGATCCCCTTCCGCAAAAGGATCGCGAGCGCGGATCAGCACCTGGCGGTGTACGTGCACAGATTCCTGCCCGCCAAGGTGAACGCGGCCATCCTGCGGAGCTACTATATCCGGAAAAAAGACAGGGCATAAGGAGACAACGGAAACGATGAAAAAAAGGATCGCCGCACTGCTGCTGGCAGTTTTGCTGCTGCCGGCCGGAATGCACGCGGAAGAAGTGACGGAGGAAACCATCACGGAGGAGGAGGTCCTGCCGGCGGAAAGCGGTCCCCTGCTGACCGAGGACGAGGAAAACGGCATATGGCGCTATGAATCCCCGGAGCTGAGAATCGAGATCACCCGGTACAACGAGACGGTCAAGATCAAAAAGAAGAATTATCAGCGGATCTACTGTGTGGCGGAGATCTGGGCATCCGAGGCCTCACCGCTGGGCTTTGTCATGACCGAGGGAAAGATCCCGGGCCGGAAGCAGGTGAGCCCGGAGCTGCTGACGGACAAATATCAGCCGGTTTTTGCCATGTCGGACGATATGTACGGGCTGCGCCTGAGAAAGCTGGACGACGGGCGGTACAAATACGATTATCACGGTACGGTGATCCGCTATGGCGAGATCCTGGCGCGCAAGACCCGGAACAGCGCGAAAAAGCGGCAGTGGCCGAACCTGGACACGATGGCGGTGTTCGGGGACGGGAGCGTGAAGACCTTCGTCTGCGACGCACATACGCCGGAGGAATATCTGGAAATGGGCGCCGTCCACGTCATGGCCTTCGGCCCCTGGCTCCTGTCGGGGGGAGAAATCAATCCGGATGTGCTCGACCCGAATTACTATCCCTATAATGAACCGAGAGCTGCCATCGGCATGGTGGAGCCCTACCATTACGTAGCGATCGCCGCGCAGGGCCGGCCGGACGGGAAGTATGCCGGTGTGCACCTGGACTGGATGGCGGAAAAAATGAAGGAAATGGGCTGCACCGAAGCGCTGAACCTGGACGGCGGAGCAACGGTGACCATGTTCTTTAACGGAAAGGTGATCCTGACCGGCCAGGTCAAGACCGTGAAAAAGCAGACCGTTCCGGACCTGAGAAGCCAGGGAAGCCTGATCGTGTTCGGCCTGCCGGAAAGCGCGCCGGCAGCGGAAAAATAAAAAAGCTTGATTCCCCTCCGGAAATCGGCTATACTCCCCTTTGCCAAAGCGCAGTGAGTTCGTAACCATCCTCACTTAAAACAAAACTAGGGACGGAGAATACTATGATGAACAGAAACAAAACCAAGGAACTTGCCCTGAGCGGCATGATCGCCGCACTCTATGTTGTACTGACCTGGCTGGCAAACGCCATGGGGCTGGCTTCCGGCGCCGTTCAGGTACGGTTTTCCGAAGCGCTGACCATTCTGCCGGTCTTCTTCACGGCGGCTGTGCCGGGACTGACTGTCGGCTGCATCCTTGCCAATCTGCTGACCGGCTTAGCCCTGTGGGACGTTGTGTTCGGTTCACTGGCCACGCTGATCGGCGCGGCCGGCACCCGGATGCTCCGGAACAAGCCGCTGATTGCCTGGATCCCGCCGGTACTCAGCAATATGCTGATCGTTCCCATCGTGCTGATGAAGGTGTACGGCGCGCCGGAATCCTGGTTCTATCTGGTGCTCACGGTGGGCGCCGGAGAGGTGATCAGCTGCGGTGTGCTGGGCCTCCTGCTTTATCACGGACTGAAGAAAGTTGTCAACACGGCGGCTGTGTAAAAAGCAGCCGGACGAATAAACGCGCTTTGCTGAAAATGGCCGCTGTCATCGGAGACAGCGGCCATTTATTGATCCATATGTTACTGCCAGAGGGGAGCGGGATAAAGCCCGTTTTCCGCCAGGGCGGCCAGGGCGGCTTTGACCTGCGGCTTGTCCTCCTGATAAGTGACGCCCCACCAGCGGTCTTCACTGTAGAGTACGCGGACGGCGGCTTTCTTCTCATCCAGCAGCTCGTTGACCGCGAAGGGCAGGAAGAATTCGGCCTTGAGCGGGTTCTCCTTCAGGGCGCGGTCCAGGAAAAGCGGGAAGCGCGCTTCCAGCTCGGTGAGCAGGGAGGGGGTAAAGCCCCACATGTTCATGGAGACGGGCGCGTCGGCCGGCAGTGAACGGTACAGGCCGTCCCCCTCGGTATAGAGGGGACCGTCGCAGGTCGAGATGATATGGGTGCGCTCGGTAATGCCCTTCAGGGAACCGTCCTCCGATACCTCGCAGACCCCGCGGGAGACGTAGCCGTTCTCCGTCAGCGTGTTTTTCAGGCGGTAGGCGACCATCATAAAGCGCAGCTTTTCATCATCCTGCAGATGGGTCAGCGCGTCATAGGCGGCCCTGAAGGCGCCGGGTCCGTAATAGTCGTCGGCGTTGATGACGGCGAAGGGGGCGTCGATCAGATCCTTGCAGCAGAGCACGGCGTGGCCGGTGCCGAAGGGCTTGACGCGGCCTTCCGGGACGGAGTAGCCGGCAGGAAGCATATCCGTTTCCTGAAAGGCGTAATTCACTTCAATATATTTGCTCAGCCGGTCTCCGACAAAATGCCGGAATTCCGCTTCGATCTGATGCTTGATCAGGAAAATGACACGCCTGAAGCCTGCGCGGCGGGCGTCAAAAATACTGTAATCCAGGATCACCTCGCCGTTCGGGCCGACGGGATCGATCTGTTTGAGACCGCCGTAGCGGCTGCCCATACCGGCAGCCATGATCAGCAGGATCGGTTCCTTATTCATAGAGATACCTCCTGACGGACGTAAGTTTCAGCCGTGAAACAGCTTGTGGGTCTGGTAGGCCGGGTCGCAGGACAGATTCAGTCCGAGGCGGCGGAAGGTGTTGTCGTCCACGGCGGGAAGGATCACGGTGGAATGCGCCTCGCAGCCCTTGAGCAGCGGGAGCATGTTCAGGGCCTTCGCCGCGTTCGGATCACTTGCCGCGCAGACCGACAGGGCAACCAGCGCCTCGTCCGAATGCAGCCGGGGATTGTGGTTGCCGAGATATTTGCACTTCAGCTCCTGAACGGGCTCAATGACCTCGTGGGACATCAGATGCGTCTTCTTCGGAATATCGCCCAGTCGCTTGATGGCGTTCAGAACCACGGCGGCGGATGGACCGAGCAGGTCCGAGGTTTTGCCGGTGATGATCTCCCCGTCCGGAAGCTCAATTGCCAGCGCCGGCTGCCCGGTGGCTTCAGCCCGGTCGCGGGCGGCCTGGATCACGGGACGCAGGTCGTCGCTGATGTCCAGATTCTTGATCAGCAGCTTGATTTTTTCGGCTTCCGCGCGGGAAGCATGCCCCTGAAGGAAGGAGCAACGGGCCGCGTAATAACGGCGCAGGATCTCTTTCCTGGCGGCGTCGCAGCAGGCTTCGTCATCGGAAATGCACAGGCCCGCCATATTCACGCCCATATCCGTCGGGCTCTTGTAGGGGGACGTTCCCCAGATGCGCTCAAACAGCGCGTTGAGGACCGGGAAGATCTCGATATCCCGGTTGTAGTTGACGGTGGTCACCCCGTAGGCATCCAGATGGTACGGGTCGATCATGTTCACGTCGCTCAGATCCGCCGTGGCCGCTTCATAGGCGACGTTGACCGGATGCTTGAGCGGAAGGTTCCAGATGGGGAAGGTTTCAAACTTGGCGTAACCGGCTTTGATGCCGCGCACGTTTTCCTGATAAAGCTGGCTCAGGCAGGTGGCCATCTTGCCGCTTCCGGGCCCGGGGGCCGTGATCACCACGAGGGGACGGGTGGTCTCGATATAATCGTTCCGGCCGAAACCGGATTCGCTGACGATGTGCTCAATGTCGGCCGGATAGCCTTCTATGGTGTAATGACGGTAGGTGCGGATGCCCAGAGCGTTCAGCCGCTGCTCAAAGGCGACGGCCGCCGGCTGGGAGGCGTAACGGGTGAGGACCACGGAGCCGACGTACAGTCCGATACCCCGGAAGGCGTCGATCAGGCGGAGCGTGTCCGCGTCATAGGTGATGCCGAGGTCGCCGCGGACCTTGCTCTTTTCAATGTCATCGGCGTTGAGAACGATCAGGATCTCCGCCTGATCCTTCATCTTCAGCAGCATCTGGACCTTGCTGTCCGGATGAAAACCGGGCAGGACGCGGCTGGCATGGAAATCGTCGAACAGCTTGCCGCCGAATTCCAGGTACAGCTTGCCGCCGAACTGCTCGATCCGCTCCAGGATCTTTTCTGACTGCAGCCGGGTATATTTGTCATGATCGAAACCGATTTTCATTCCAGATCCCCCTCCGTAAACAAAAAACAAACAAAATATATTGTATGCGTGCAGGGCAGCAGGGTCAAGGGGTGGGAATGGATATTTTTCGTTTTCCGGGGTTGATTTTGGCGACGGAAACCGCTATACTCTACCGTGCCGCGAATGTGATGACGGTCGGGTCCCGTGCGATCTGTCGGTGTGAACCCTGTCAGGTCCTGACGGAAGCAGCAGTAAGCATTGGATGGATGTGCTGCGGGGCAGCCCGGCTTGAGCAGGCGCGGTTTTTTTTATGTTCCTGACCGCGGAGACCCTTGTATCCGCAGGGAATGATGGTATACTGTGTTCTATCACTGATGAAGCGGAGGAAGACCGGAATGGAATTGGAAGTAATACGCGCAGTTGACCCCGAGGTGACCGAGGCCATCGAGCTGGAGCTTGGCCGCCAGCGGACGCACATTGAGCTGATTGCCAGTGAGAACTTTGTTTCTCCCGCCGTAATGGCCGCGATGGGCACCTGCCTGACGAACAAGTATGCCGAGGGTTATCCGGGAAAGCGGTACTACGGCGGCTGCGAGTATGTGGATATCGTGGAAGAGCTTGCCCGCAAAAGAGCCTGCCAGCTTTTCGGCGCTGAGCACGCAAACGTTCAGCCCCACAGCGGCGCGCAGGCCAACATGGCGGTCTACTTCGCAATGCTCAAGCCCGGGGACACGGTCATGGGCATGAGCCTCTCCAACGGCGGCCATCTGACCCACGGCAGTCCCGTGAATATGAGCGGCGCCTATTTCAATTTTGTTCCCTACGGCGTTTCTTCCGAGACGGAAAAGATCGACTATGACGAGGTCCGCCGCATCGCGCTGGAATGCAAGCCGAAGCTGATCGTTGCCGGCGCCTCCGCCTATCCGAGAACGATCGAGTTTGACAAGCTGCGCGCCATTGCCGATGAGGTCGGTTCGCTGCTGATGGTCGACATGGCCCATATCGCCGGCCTGGTAGCGGCGGGAGAGCATCCCAGCCCCGTTCCCTATGCCGATTTTGTGACCACCACCACGCACAAGACGCTGCGCGGCCCGCGCGGCGGCATGATCCTCTGCCGGGAGCAATACGCCAAGGCGATCGACAAGGCGATCTTCCCGGGTACGCAGGGCGGCCCGCTGGAGCACATTATCGCGGGCAAGGCCGTCTGCTTCGGCGAAGCGCTGAAGGATGACTTCAAGGCCTATCAGCACCAGATCATCCTGAACGCCAAGGCGATGGAAAACACCTTCCGCCGCGAGGGCGTCCGCATGGTTTCCGACGGAACGGACAACCACCTGCTGCTGCTGGATTTCACCGGCACCGAGATGACCGGCAAGATGATGGAGGCTCTGCTGGAGGATGCCAACATCACCGTGAACAAGAACACCGTGCCGAACGAGACCCGCAGCCCCTTCGTGACCAGCGGCATCCGCGTCGGAACGCCCGCCGCCACCAGCCGCGGCCTGAAGGAAGCGGAGATGACGAAGGTCGCCGAATGGATCGCCAGGATCCTGCGCGAAGGCGAAACCGCCGTGCCGGCCGTGAAGGCCCAGGTGGAAGCCCTGATGGCGAACTATCCCCTCTACGCGTAAATCGTTCAGAAACCGATGCCTTTCAGAAGGAAGAACCGCAAGGTTCTTCCTTTTTTTCAGATAAATCCGAACATTTTACGGAAACGGACAAAAAACATCTTTAAATTGCCAAAAAAGATATGGCCAAAAATCCCTCAATGTGTTAGAATACAAAAAAACGTAAGCTGAATAGGTTTGGGTTTTTTCGGAAGTCAGGACGACTTCGTATAGTTTTATATGTTTTTATTTGTAGGAGGGAGCGCTGTGACTTCTAAAGCGCGTGAACAGGAGCCCGGAAAGCTGAGGATCGTATCTCTCGGCGGCGTGGATGAGATCGGTAAGAATATGACGGTTTTCGAGTACGGCGATGATATCATCGTCGTCGACTGCGGCAGCATATTCCCGAAGGAAGACATGCTGGGGGTCGACCTTGTCATCCCGGATATCAGCTATCTCATGGACAAGCGCGACAGGATCCGCGGATATCTGTTTACCCACGGACACGAAGATCACATCGGCGCCACCCCGTATATTCTGCGGCAGGCCCCTGCCCATATTTACGGGACAAAGCTGACGCTGGCCCTGGTGGATCTGAAGCTGAAGGAATACCGGGTGGACAATGTCCCGATGCATATCGTCAAGCCGCGGGACGTGGTGCAGCTCGGCTGCTTTACCTGTGAGTTCATCCACGTCAGCCATTCCATCGCGGGTGCCTGCGCTATCGCGATCACCTGCCCCGCCGGCACCGTGATCGTGAGCGGTGACTTTAAGGTGGACTATACGCCCATTGACGGCCATGTGACAGATCTGCAGACCTTCGCCCGGTACGGCGAGCAGGGCGTGATGTGCCTGCTTTGCGAATCCACCAACGTGGAGCGCTCCGGCTATACCATGAGTGAAATGAAGATCGGAGAGACCTTTGACAAGATGTTCGCCCAGGCGGGCGGACGGGTCATTGTGGCCATGTTTGCCAGCAATATCCACCGTATGCAGATGATCATTGACAACGCGATCCGCTACGGGCGGAAGGTCTGCTTTATCGGGCGCAGCATGGTGAACGTCAGCCGCGTGGCTATGAGCATCGGGGAATTGAAGATCCCGGAGGGCTGGCTGATCGACATGGACGTGCTGGATGAGTATCCGGACAACGAGCTGCTGGTAATGACCACGGGCAGCCAGGGCGAGCCGATGGCGGGCCTGACCAGGATGGCCTATGCCGAGCACCGCAAGCTGCAGATCCGCCAGAGCGATATGGTCATCATATCCGCTACGCCGATCCCCGGTAATGAGAAATTCATCTCCCGCGTGATCAACCAGCTGTACCGGCTGGGCGCGCAGGTGGTTTACAGCGCCATGGCCGAGGTGCATGTATCCGGCCACGCCTGTCAGGAGGAGCTGAAGCTGATCCACGCGCTGGTCCGGCCGAAGTACTTCATCCCGGTCCACGGCGAATACAGGATGCTCTGGCAGCACGCCGTGCTGGCGGAGTCCATGGGCGTGGGAAGCCAGAACATCGTGATCCCAGAGATGGGGCAGGTGATCGAGATGAACGAGAATACCCTGGCCTTGGGAGAACAGGTGCCCGTGGGCGGCATTCTTGTGGACGGCCTCGGCGTCGGAGACGTGGGCAACGTGGTTCTCCGCGACCGCAAGCATCTGAGCCAGGACGGCCTGCTGATCATATGCCTGGCGATCGACCGGGACGAGGAAAAGCTGGTCAGCGGCCCGGACATTGTCAGCCGCGGATTCATCTATGTGCGGGAGAATGAGGACATCATCGACAATACGCAGGAGCTGGTCCGGGAGATCCTCTCTTCCAGCAGCCTGGCCGGCGACAACTGGCCGAACCTGAAGAATACGATCAAGGATGAGGTGCACAACTACATCTTTGAGAAGATCAAGCGCAATCCGATGATCCTGCCCATCATCCTTGATGTTTAAGCCGAAAAAAGTTATAATTCCGGGAGGAGAAGATTTCTCCTCCCATTTCTTGTTTTCAGGGGGAACTGCTTCCATGGATTATTCTCAGGCTTACCGGCTGGCGGACGCGATCCGCGCAGGTGAAGAATATCAGACCTATCATGCCCTGAAGGAATCCGTCATGGCGGATGAAACGCAGGCGGCCCTGATCCGGGAATACCGGAGGCTGCAGACGGTCATACAGATGAGCGCCATGTCCGGACAGAAGCCGCCGGAGGAGGATATGCAGAGATTTTCCGCGCTGAATGCCCTGCTGTATTCCAAACAGGAGGTCATGAATTTTCTCCTTGCGGAAATGCGGCTGCAGCAGGCGCTGGCAGATATTTTCAAAATCGTGACGGACGCCGCCGACGTGGAGATCACGCTCCCCGGCACGGAGGGATAAGGTTTGAACAAGGATAAGGATTATACATACCGAAGCATCCGGGATGAAAGGGAATACGGTCCGTACTGGTACAGCGCCCTGTGGAAGGTGCTGCGTCCGGTGCTGGTCGGCCTGACCGTGGCGGTCATGGTGGCCGGCCTGTGCATGATGCTGTGGAATAAGGTGGACAGCAGCTTCTTTGCGCCGATGGACAGCGAAGACCGGACCGAGATCCCGTTCGAGATCGCCTCCGGGGAAAGCCTGACGCGGGTGGCCGGGAACCTGGAGGCCGCCGGACTGATCCACAGCAAGTCCGTATTCAAATATTACTGTGATTTTGCCGGGATGGGCCAGAAGATCCAGACAGGCGCCTATACCCTGTCCAGAAGCATGAGCCTGACGGAGATCGCCGACAGGCTGACCACGGGCGACGGAAACCCGATCGTGCGCAATGTGACCATGATCCCCGGGGAAACGGTGGAGGATTTCGCGGCGAAGCTGGTCAAGTCCGGTGCCCTGGAGGATCCTTCCGCTTTGCTGGAGCTGTGCAGGACCGGGACGGCGTTCCGGGATTATTACTATATTCAGGACGTGCTGACGGGCGGCAACGCGGAGCGCCGGAAGTATGTGCTGGAGGGATATCTCGCCCCCGACACCTACGAGGTATACACCCGGGCGACGGAGGAGGAGATCCTCCGCAAGCTGCTGAGCCAGACGGAGGCAGTGTTTACGGCGGAGCTGCAGGAGCGGGCAGAGGAAACCGGCATGACCATGGACCAGGTGCTGACGCTGGCCAGCCTGATCGAGAAGGAAGCAAAAACGGCGGACTTTGCCAAGGTGAGCGCCGTATTCCATAACCGCCTGAAGGCGAGGATGAAGCTGCAGAGCGACGTGACGATCCATTATATCACCGGTGTCAGGAAAATGGCGCTGGACGAACGGGACCTGAACGCGAACAGCCCCTACAACACCTATGTATACGAGGGACTGCCGGTGGGACCGGTCTGCAACCCCTCCCGCGCGGCGATCCAGGCAGCCCTGTACCCGGATGAGATGTATCTGGCGGAAAACTACCTGTATTTCTGCGCCAAGAATCCGGAAAGCGGAGAGCTTTACTTCTCCAAAACGCTGGCAGAGCACGAGCAGGCGGTAGCCATCTATGCCCCGCTCTGGAAGCAGTTTGACCAGAGCAGAGGGATACAGTAATGAATATACCGGAGCTGCTTTCTCCCGCGGGAAGCATGGAATCGCTGGAAGCCGCGCTGCATTTCGGCGCGGACGCCGTTTACGGCGGCATGAAGAAATACGGCCTGCGGGCGATGGCGGACAACTTTGACGGAGCGGAGCTGCGGAAAGCGGTAGCTGCGGCGCACGGGATGGGCAGGAAATTCTACCTGACCATGAATATCTATCCGTTTGACGATGAGCTGGAGGGCTTTGCTGAGGCAGCCCGCCATGCGCTTGAGGCGGGAGTGGATGCCGCGATCGTCAGCGACCCCGGCGCGATCCGGACGCTGAGGACGCGGGTGCCGGAGCTGAAGATCCATGTGAGCACACAGGCCAGCACGGTCAATACACCGGCGGCGGAAATGTACCGGGACATGGGCTGCGAGCGCGTGATCCTGGCCAGGGAGGTCAGCCTGGAACGGATCGCGGAGATGAAGAGACGCCTGGGGGACAGCATCCAGCTGGAGACCTTTGTTCACGGAGCCAGCTGCATGGCATATTCCGGACGGTGCCTTCTCAGCGCCTACCTGACCGGACGGAGCGGGAACCGGGGCGAATGCGCCCAGCCCTGCCGGTGGAAATATGCCGTGGTGGAGGAAAAGCGCCCGGGAGAATACATGCCTGTGGCGGAAGACGAAAACGGGACCTACCTGTTCTCCGCGAGGGACCTGTGCCTGATGCCGATCCTGCCGGAGCTGTGTGCCGCGGGCGTATCCAGCCTCAAAATCGAGGGCCGGATGAAATCGGAATACTATGTGGCGACTGTGACGGGCGCCTACCGGCGCGCACTGGATCTGCTCAGGACCGGGGAGGAAGCGTTCCGCAGGGCGCTGCCGGAGCTGACGGAGGAACTGAAATGCGCCAGCCACCGGGACAGCGACACCGGCTTTCTGCTCGGGAAGCCGGAGACGCCCGGGGAAGCCGAGGGCTTCCATCAGGAGCGGGAATATATCGCCCGCGTGCTGGACGCGGATGCCGGAAACGGGCTCAGCCGCCTGCTGCTGAAGAACCGGTTTTTCGCAGGGGATGAGCTGGAGCGGATGGGACGGAACGGCATTACAAAGGTGAAGGCATCTCCCTTCATTCGGGAAAAGACCGGGGAACGGATGGAAAGCTTCGGCGTGGCCGGGGAAACCGTTCTGATGGAAGTGCCGGGCTGTGAAAAGGGCGATATGCTGCGGGGCCCGGTGAGGAATCACAGAAGATAGAAAACAGTCGCAAAAAAAGATTGCAGATTTGTTAATAATATATTAAACTATATTCGCCGGATTGGAAAAACATTTTGACGGGAGAGGTGCAGAGAAATGGCCGGATATGTATCTGACGCTGTGATACGCCGCTTGCCCGGTTATTACCGCCATCTGAGGGAACTGGAGGAGGAAGGCATCATGCAGATCTCTTCCCAGGAGCTCGGAGAAAGAATGCAGCTGACTCCGTCACAGATCAGGCAGGATATCAACTGCATCGGCGGGTTTGGCCGTCAGGGCTTCGGATACCCCGTGCATGAGCTGAAGGAGCATATCCGCGGGATCATGGGCCTGAAGACCGAGCACAGGATGGCTATTCTGGGCGCAGGCCGGATCGGCAACGCGGTGTCCGACCATGCCGGGTTTCAGCGCGAGGGATTCCATACGGTAGCGCTGTTTGATACGGACGATGCCAAACTGCGTGACGGAAAAAACGGACTGCCCGTCTATCCGATGAGTGAGCTGGAGGACAGGCTTCCGGAACTGAAAGTATCTGTTGTGGCGCTCGCGCTGCCCGCCGCGGCCGCGCAGGAAGCCCTGGACCGTGTATATGCGCTCGGGATCCGGGCGATCTGGAATTTTGCGCCGGTGGATCTGAAGTATCCGCGCGACATGGTAGTGGTCAATGTTCATCTGAGCGATTCGCTCTATACCCTCAGCTACCGGATGTCGCATATGGAATCCGTCTGACCGGCGAGCTGAGGAAACGGAGAATGGCAAGAATCAAGCGGTATGACCTGTATGAGGGCGACGGGGAGGTCATCGGGGAACAGGAGGGCTGGAACCTTTCCGACCGGAAAGCGCATCAGCCCCTGCCGGGACGCGCGCCGCTGGGCCGCGACGAAGAACTGAAGGAAAAGGACCGGCTGGCCCGGGAAAATGAAAAGCCCGCAGGAAGAAGGGTCCGCTACTTTCCGGAAAATGAAGGGGAGGACGCGTATGGCGCGCCCTCTACGCTGTTTGACGATTTTGACAGGTTTGAGGAACCTCTGCCTCTGAAAAAAGCATATCCCCGGAAAAAGAAGATCAGGCACCGCGGCGCCTGGATCTTTACGATCGTGCTGTGCTGCCTGTTCCTGACGGTAGCGGGGGTTTTTATGCTGCCGCAGCTGACGGGGATCCGCTATAAATTCCTGCCGAATTACGCGTTTGCCAACGGCAGCATCATCGAGCTGGACGAAAAGAGGGCGGAAACCTTTCACGATAACGTATCGGAAATCTTTACCGACAGGATCTATACGGGCGTTTTCATCGACGACGTCGACGTGAGCGGAATGACAAAGAATCAGGCGGCGGCTGCCGTGGCGGCCGTATCCGATACGGCGGGAGAAGTCTTCGACATTACGGTGACGGTGGGGAACCAGAGCTGGCACGTGAATAACGAAAGGGTCCCCGTCAGCCGGAACATCAGCGAGACGGTGGAAAAGGCGTGGGCCCAGGGCCGAAGAAGCATCAGCATGACCCGTGGCAGCGGCGGGATCACCTTTGCGGAGCGCGTCAATATGGCGTCTTCACTGCGGTCCTTCCCGGTCAGCTATTATACGGTGAAGACCTACGACCGCGAAAAGCTGCGGAATCTGACGGACGGCATTGTGAATTACGTGAACCGGGAGCCGATCAACAGCAACGTGGCTACCTTCGATTTCAATACAAAAGAGTTTACCTTTACGGATGACGTGCCGGGCGCGAAGCTGGATCCGGACGATCTGTACAACCGGGTGGCGGAAAAACTGGACAGCGGGGATTACTATGCCCAGATCTACGCGGTGCCGGAAAAGGTACTGGCGAGAATGACCAAAACGGAGCTGAAAAACAGCTTCGGACTGATCTCCACCTACACGACAAAAACCACCAACAATAACAACCGGAACACGAATATCCGGCTGAGCGCAGACGCCATCAGCGGAACGACGGTCCTTCCCGGAGAGACTTTTTCCTTCAACAGCACGACCGGCGAGAGGACGATCGCGAAGGGCTATAAGGAAGCAACGGCCATCTCCGGCGGCGCCAGCCGGGACGAAGTGGGCGGCGGAGTCTGCCAGACGAGCTCCACGCTGTTCAACGCCGTGGCTCGTGCGAATCTCGAGATCGTGGAAAGAAGCCCGCATGCCTGGCCGTCCAGCTATGTGGAGAAGGGCTTTGACGCAACGGTCAACTGGCCGGGCCTCGATTTCAAATTCAAAAACAATACGGAGTGGCCGATTTTTATCATCTCCTATTACCGGGACAGGAAAGTGACGGCCGAGGTCTACGGCATGAGCCTCGGACCGGACACGAAGATCGACCTGGAGAGCAAAACCGTCAAAACGCTGGCGCAGCCGGAAGGGACAAAATATGAGATCAACCCGGATCTGCCCCTGGGCACTGAAAAGTTAACAGTGCAGGGCAGGAGCGGCTGCGTGGTGGAGACATGGAAGGTCTGGAAGCAGGGCAACAGGGAGATCAAACGGGAGCTGCTGTTCAAATCCACCTACAAGGCCTATCAGGAGACTGTGGAATACAACCCCCGCTGAGATACAGGGCTTGCAAAGCCGCAAGGCTTATGGTATAATCCGTTCCGTTGCCGAAGTGGCGGAATGGCAGACGCCGCGGATTCAAAATCCGCTGCCCTCAAAAGCGTGCGGGTTCAAGTCCCGCCTTCGGCACGTTAAAAACCCTGTGAAATCAACGTTCACAGGGTTTTTCATTTGCCTTTGTACCCAAACCGTACCCAAACGGAGAAAAATCATTTGCTGATTCGTTCGTAATAAGCTTGCATTTTATCAGCAGACTCTTTCTTCATTCGCTGCGTGACATGGGCGTAAGTGTCCGCAGTAAACCAAACGGAGAAATGGCCGAGATTCTCAGAGACGGTTTTTAATTCGTCTCCGTTTTGTATGGACAGAGTCGCGTATGTGTGCCGGAGATCGTGAAAACGGAGATCAGGTAGTCCGATGGCCTTTGCTCTTGCTTTGAAATTGTTATATACAGTTGGCGAAGCGAGATGATTACCGTTTCGGTCGGTAAAAACGAGATTGTCTTTATTAAAGCCAGGGTCCGAAGATGCAAGCTTTAATTCGTTTTGCTTCGCTCTAACGTTTTTCAGAATATCAAAAACAATCTTTGCCGGAGTGACAGAGCGTGTCTTTCCATTTTTCAAGCTGTCGAAACGGTATACGTTCCCTCCTTCAGCTTGTCTTTCACGTTTTAGCTGCTTGGATATAAAGATAATCTGTTGCTTAAAGTCTATACAGTCCCATGTTAGTCCAATGATTTCGGATTCACGCAAGCCGGAGAAGACATCAACCATAAAAAGCTCCTCATAGGGTTTCCCGTGAATCTCCTTAAAAAACGCTTTCATGGTGTCATCTGTCAATGTGTGCATTTCCTTTTTCTCTATGCGTGGAAGTTTACAGCCCAAACAAGGGTTATCGTGACGATAATTGCAAAGGATGGCTTGTTTGAAAGCACCATGAAGGACAGAATTAAGATTCTTGATACTCTTTGCAGATAAGCCTTTCGATTCCCGTTCTTTCTTGTCAGAACAAGATATTTTGTGAGGTTTCATCATGGTTTTATAATAATCTTGAAGTATGGGAGCGGTTATCTGCTGCAGTTTATAATTGCCGATATATGGCTTTATGTGGGTACGAATTTGATACTGATATTGGCTTTTTGTTGATTGCTTTGGAGAATCAAGGTATTTATCGGCCCAGATATCAAGCCATTCTGAAAGAGTTATATCAGTTGGAGTGACATATTCTCCGCTGTCTATATCAGCTCGGATCTTTGCTAACTTTGCAACAACCTGGTCCCTTGTTTTTCCGTAAACGCTGCGAGATATGAGTTTCCCGTTTTCGTCTCTTCCTTCGGTGTATCGGCCTTCCCAAAGGCCTTTTTTCCGTTGCCGGATTGATCCTTCTTTGTTACTCCTCTTGGCCATTGCTTTCACTCTCCTTCATACGGTTTTTTGTTACTATGATTTTCTTTTCAAGGGCATCAAAAGCGAGACGATCAATGATGTCTTTATCAATAACATCTAATGCCGTTATTGGGATTTTTCCCAGATGGATTACTGTTTTATCTCCTTCTTGCTCCTGACTGTTTGACCACATGCCTTTAAAAACTGATTTACGCAATGAAGAACATTGCTCTTCAGTAATTTTGTGATCCTGAATAATATAGTTTACAAGGTCAATAATGAGATCTGTCAGGTTATGGGCAACAGCATTATTTATAGCTGCAACAAATTTATAAGAGTCAAGGATTTTACGCCATTCGTCACCATCGCTATCAGATTCGGAAAAAGCTTTCCACTTTTCACGTGTCCAGTTTTGGCTTTCCCGGAATAATGCTGACTGCCGTAAATAATTCATGGCGTCGTTACTTAATCCAGTTTCTGCAGCTGCTTTTTTATTATCTGATGAAACGCCTGTAAGAAGCTCATCAATAGAACATCCAATATAATCAGCAATTCTGATTAAATTATTTACCGGCGGAAAAATTTCAGAGTCTGGATTAAGCCATACAGACATAGCTCCTTGTCCAACACCAAATTTTTCTCCGAAATCCTTTTGACTCATTCCCTTTGGCTTGGCATTGTTTAGGATACGAGAGAATGCAGCTTTTGAGTATCTGCTTTTTTTATTTGTCATCCTTTTTCGCCTCCAAATATCTAAATTTAGATGGACATTGACCTATTACTAATAAACAGTATATACTCCAAACAAACCTAAGTCAACCCATAGAAAGGAGAAAATGCAAATGGGTGAAATGAATCTGACAGTTGAACAGCTTGCCGAATATCTGAGAATTTCAACCTGGACGGCATATGAACTTGTCCACAAGAAAGGATTCCCATCTTTCAGAGTCGGGAAACGGATACTTGTTGGCATTGAAGACCTGAAAAAATGGACGGATGAACAGAAATCCAAGGGAGTTTAAATTAAAAAAAGGGGTGAAATAACGGCCAGAAAGAATACGGCTAAAAGAGAGCGGACGGGTGACAACTATGGCAAAAGAAAGGCGATTTATTAAGGTTTATTGTGATGATATTTTTGATCGTCATTGGTACAGGACCGATAACGGATATCGCGAAAAAGCAGACAGGTTTCATGCATGGGTAGAGCTGAGAGCGTTAGCGCATTGGGAAGGCCCAGTCGGTATAGTACGGGAACCGATTTCTGATCTGGGTGACCGTTGGAAATGGTCAAGAGACAAGGTAAACGCTTTCTTGAAACGGTTGGAGCGTGAAGGGCGGATAACGTATAAAACCGAGAAGAAGAAAGGAACAGTGATCATAATAAATGATGAAAAAAATCAGTAATAAAAAACCCTTTATTTTCAACAGGTTAAGGGTAAGGAACCCTAATAAAAACCTTAATAAAAACCTGAATATAATAGATCGTTATATATATCGTCCATATATCCGAAAATGAAAATGACAATGGTTCGCCTGATGGCGAACGACTGAGAATTGTATCTCATGGGAGAAGAACATGGATATGATGCAACAGGTGGCA
>JAFWQA010000061.1 GCA_017509255.1 Clostridia bacterium
GCTGCTTCCGGTTCCTTTACGGCAGACTCTTCTTCTGTTTCTTCAGTCTCCGGTTCGTCGGTGTCTGTCTCTTCTTCAGTTTCTGCTGCTTCCGGTTCGTCAGCATCAGCCTCTTCTTCAGTTTCTGCTGCTTCCAGTTCGTCAGCGTCAGCCTCTTCTTCAGTTTCTGCTGCTTCCGGTTCGTCGGTGTCTGTCTCTTCTTCAGCTTCTGCTGCTTCCGGTTCCTTCACGACAGACTCTTCTTCTGTTTCTTCAGTCTCCGGTTCGTCAGCCTCAGCCTCTTCTTCAGCTTCTGCTGCTTCCGGTTCGTCGGTGTCTGTCTCTTCTTCAGCTTCTGCTGCTTCCGGTTCCTTCACGGCAGACTCTTCTTCAGTTTCTTCAGCCTCCAGTCCCTCTGCTTCAGGCTTATCTTCAGGCTCTGCTGTCTCCCCAACCTCGGGGACAGCCTCTTCCGGCGTCTCTTCTGCGTCCGCTTCCCCTGCTTCCGGCTCTTCTTCCTCAGTTTCCTCAGAAGCAGGTTCTTCCTCAGTCTCTTCTGTTTCCGGTTCCTCATCAGCATGCTTTTCTCCGGCTTCCGCTGCTTCCGGTTCATCTGTGGAAGATTCTTCTGCCGGCTCTTCCGCTTCCTTGTTGGCAGGTTCCTCCGCAGTTTCTTCTTCTGTTTCCTCCACGGTCGGTTCTTCTGCGGTTTCTTCAGACTCCTGCTCCTCGGCGGCAGTCTCTTCCTCAGTCTTTAATATCTCCGCTTCTTCCGTTATTTCTTCGGCGGACTCTTCTGCAGTCTCTGCTGTTTCCGTCTCTTCTGTTTCTTCCGCGACAGGTTCCCCTGTAGTCTCGGTCTCTTCCGTTTCCTCCGCTGTATTTCCTTCTGCCGTCTCTTCCGCTTCTGCATGCTCCGAAGCGGTCTCCTCCGCCGTCACTGTTGCTTCTTCACCGGTCAACGCGGCCGCATCGGCTGTTTCTTCGGCAGCGTCCGGGTTTTCCGTACCGTTTCCTGTTTCTGCGGCGGGGGCGTCTTCTTCTGTTTTCTTTTGCCGGGGCTCCGCATAGTCTGTCATATCAAATACGGTTGCGGATCCCCTGCGGTGTACTTTGTCCTTTAATTTTTTCTCCGTTTTCGCCGCATTCTCTTCACTCAGGAAGTTCAGATCTCCCTTTTCCACATAGCCGTTCAGAAAGCCGTCCCCGATCCAGGTCAGGATCTCCCATCGGTTTTCATCCGTTTCCCACGCGTAAACGAGCGCGCCGGAAAGAAGGCTCAGCTTTGCGCTTCCGCCCGCCGCGCTGCTGTATATTTTTGTTTTGCGTACGACCTTTGCAATACCCTTCCGGTATTCAGCCGCCTGTCCCTCCTCATCGGATGAAGCATCCGGAGCTTCCTTCTCCGCATCTTTCTCGTCCGATGCCTGCTGCAATTCGTCCCCTGCGCCGACTTCCTGCGTTTCTCCGGCCTGGACTGCAGCTTCAGCCGGATTTCCGCTTTCCTCCTCGGCACGGATCCCGCTGGACGGTAAAACATCTGCGAAAAGCATTGCAAAGGCGCATATTATAGCCAGCGTTCTTCTGATTGCGTTTTTCATTTGGGAACCTCCTTGGCAGCCTTAGGATAACCGCTGTGAATCGTTCATCAGGAAAAGCGTACGGTTTTCTTTTCCTGAAAGGAAACAGTGATATGAGCTCTGATTATTTCTTCCTCTGCAGATTCTGGATCTCCGCGACCCATCCCCATACCGGCGTGATATCCGGCGTCACACTGGACACGTCGATCCTCTCAGCGCTGAACAGGGTATAGGTCTGCCGCTGATAGACAGGGATTTCCACTGCCCATTTCAGCACTTCTTCCATTGTGACGCGGTATAATTCTTTTCGGGTTGAACTGTCGCTTTCTGTATGGATGGCATCGATCAGTCGGTCCAGCGTACCGGACTGGATCCGGAAATAATTGCTTTCCTTGCCGCCCGCTCCGATCGCGTTTTCGCTTCTGTAATTCAGCTCCGGATCAGGCTTTACCGTGCTTCCCCAGGCCGCGCACCACAGCTCCTGAGTGCCCGCCGCCATCTCTTCATACAGGTCCTGCACATCCTCCGGATCATCAATGACAAGGCTGATCCCGATCCCTGCCAGCGCTTTCGCGGCGTTTTCGGCGATCTCATAACACGCGTGATCCTTTTTCCCGTCACCCGGCACGGTGATCCGGTAGCTCATGGAAGCCCCCTGCGGCGCTGCCGTAAACAGTCCCTGATCTTCATCCCAGCTGTAGCCGGCTTCCTTCAGATATTCAACCGCCGCTTCCGTTGCCCTGCTCTCTTTCTCTTCAAAGGTCATCCCGTCCGTGTAAAGCGTGCTTCCTTCGCTGTCTGCGGAAAACGCCTCCCGGTATCCGTTTTCACCCTTCTCCGGTGCTGTACCGTAAACCAGGGATATCGGATAATCGATCACCTCAGCCGTCTCTCCGTAATAATTCATTACGGCGCTCTCCCGGTATAGGGACAGAATTGTTGCCAGCGCCCTGCGCAGGCTTACTGAGGCTCTGCTTCCCGGTTCCCCGTCCACGTTGACCGTGCCGGCATTGATGCCGATATATCCGTAGCCTAGCCGGAGGGATGCGATCGCTTTGATCCTGTCGCCGCTGACCTGTCCGTTTCCATTCAGGCTTTTCAGCGCGTTCAGGCTCTCCAGGTCTCCTCCGATTTCCCCGGCGTCCGCCTCGCCCGCTTCGATCGCCGGGATCATATCGGCTTCCTTCATTTCCTTCAGCAGCAGCTCATTGATTTTTGGCTTCCCGAGATAATAAAACGGGTTTCCGCTGAAAGCAGCCGTTCCTTTGCTTTTCTGCACCATTCGATACGGGCCCGCGCCCATGGGGATTTCCTGCTTTTCAATTTTGCTCAGGTCGCCAAACGGGTGCCCGAACAGATTCTTATCATAGTCATACTGCCTTGTGTCTCCGTAGTAATGCAGCGGCGCGATCATCATTCCGAGAACCGTGTAAACAGCATCCGGATCGTTCCCCTTCATCCGGACTTCCACCGTTTTGTCGTCCTTCTTTGTGATCCCGGCAATATTCGGAACGCCGCCATCCTCATCCCTGGAGATCCTGGCAGCCAGTTTTGCGGCTATGTCGTCCGTATTCATTTCTGTTTCGCAGCTCAGATAAAACTCAATGTCCCCGTCATACGCCTCAAAGGACGCGTCAAACAGCTCCGTCCAGCCCGGCCTCTTTCCGTTCTTCAGGTCATAGCTGTTCCCGTTTTTCAGCGTCAGGATCCCGTTTTCCGCCTTTCCGTATCCCAGAACGGCCAATGCCAGTGCAGCCTTCAGCCCTTCATCCTCCCCGATTTCCTCCCGGCTGCAGCCCAGTCTCTCCTCAAACAGCTCTGTATAGTTCTCATAGGCAAACTCTGCTGATTTCCGGCTTTCCGTCATCCACAGCTCTTTTGCGTTTTCGTAATAGCTGTCATACTGCTCCTGTGTAAAGAGATCTTCTTCCCCGACCCGGTATCCGAAGCCGGCAGCCCGTATGGCCCGCACAACGCTGAGGACCCTTTCACGGTTTTCTTCGGTCAGCTGCGTCCGGTATTCCTCTGCGCCGATAATCGGATAAGTGTTCATCAGATTCGGTCCCTTATAGGACGGATCCAGATATACATAGTAATTGAAAATGATATCATCCGCCGTCACCGTTTTTCCGTCCGCAAAATGCAAATCATTCCGCAGCCTGAAGGTATAAGTGGTGATATCCTCAGCCGGTTCATACTCCTCCTGCAGATCCCCTGTCCCGTAATAGGTATACTTCCTGCCCTTGTACGAAACGGTTTCCCCGCTGATCCCCTTATGAATAACACGGCCTTCCCGGTCGGTTGTCATCATGCCGGCCTGTGTCAGATTCACCGCCTTCAGATCACCCGCGGTCCGTGCGTAGAAAGGATTGTAATTCCCGCTCAGCTCGGTAACGGCAATCACCGTTTCCCTGTTTTGTCCCGCTGTGGCTGTGCTTCCCGCCAGAAAGAGCAGTGCCAGTGCCAACGCCATGATCTTTTTCACAGATGAATCCCCCTTGTCTGTATACCGGTTGCAGAAGCAGTATTGTATCCGCTCAGAGCTTTGCGGCGTTTACCTGCTGCTCCTTTTCAAAATCCTTCTCCGCGCGGTTCGTCAGTTCCTGAGCCTTGCTCTCACGGCCTGTCCAAATGAATCTTTCACCCGATGATCTTGCTGAATGGATTGAAACAATTCTGCAAACAAGCATTGTTTTCATACATTTAAATATGATTATATATGCGTTTGTATATTTTTGCAATATTTTTTGTAATAATATGTAATGATATTTACAATACGATGCAGTTTCTCTTCTTTCGCCGGCGGCTTTTTCCCCGGAGCATAAAAAAACAGCCTCCGTCCTGTCCGGCGGAGACTGTTCAGGCTGTTGTTTTTCTTTTTGCGGATCGATTTCTACGGGAAAAGGCTCACGGTTTTCTTCGGGGATGCTGTATTCGCCGCCTTCATAACTCACACTGAGCAGGCAGACCCGGATGCTTGCCGTTTCGGGAGGTATTTCCTCCGGATCCAGGAACATACTTCCTTCGGTCAGCCGCGTGGCGCGGAATTCACCCCGGATTTCCTTTTCCGACGTATGCAGCAGCTCTGCATTTTTATCCAGCACGTCGATCCTGACCCGAACGGCTCTGATTTTTGTCTGCCTCATCCGGCTTTTAAACAGGATCCGGCATTCCGTTCCTTCGCCCTGTCGTGCCGTTTCCACCTGCCGGATGCTGAGCGGCACCGTCGGCTCCACGACGATCAGTGTGCCTGCCCTCCTCTTTCCCGTATCCAGGGCGGTAACGGTAACGGAGCTCTGCCCGACCTGATTGCATTCTATCCGGGCTGTGTCCTGCGTTGACTCCTTCAGATAGGCGACATACGGGTTTGCGCTTTTCCATTCGGTTCTGGCGCTGGACATATCGGTGTCCCCGGGCAGGATCTGTGCCATCAGTTCGATCTCCTGACCGCGAAACGCGATATACCTTTCCGGCTTCAGAATCAGCTGCTCAATATTCCGAAACACCTCCACGGAAAAGCTTACAGCCAGTTTTCTCCCGTCGGAGGTCCTGTCCGTCCACGCGGTCACTGTCGCCGCTCCCGGAGCAATGCCGGTCAGCCTGCCCTCCGGCGTCACCGTCACCACGGACAGGTCGTTGCTTTCCCATGTCAGCAAGTCCGCTGTCAGCCAGTCCGGCTCGGTTTTTACTTTGGGCGCCGCCCTCGTTCTGCCGGCCTCGATGCGGATCATTTCCGTCATATCCTCCGCGCTCAGGCTTTCCACGGGAGGGATGACTGTGACACGGACCTGGACGGAAGGGCTTCTCCTTCCGGCCAGCTTTTCATCGCTGACGGCGGTCAGTACGGCGGTTCCCCTCTTCAGTCCGATGACTTTGCCGTCCTGAACGGCAGCGATCTCCGCCCCGTCCGGGAGCCAGGTGTATGTCTGTATATCTGCGTCTTCGGGAAAGAAAACAATTTCAGGCAGAGGAGCCTCCCCTCCGCTCAGCACTGTCAGCGTCGAAGGCTCGGCGAGCATTTTCTCTGCGGGAATGATCACGCGGACCTCGCATATCCCTTCATATTTTTTTCCGTCCGACGTCGATACATGCCGGATCAGCTGCGCCTTTCCCCTGCCGACGGCGGTATATCTGTCGTCGGTATCGATTTTGACGACGGATGTATCTGTGCTCTCCCAGTAAACAGCAGTTACCAGTGTGCCGGCAGGCCTGTTCATCAGTCTGGAACTCAGCCATCCGTAATTGCCCGGTGCCAGCTCCAGATCCGTCAGATTGATCCAGACGTATGGCTCCGTGTCCTGCGGTTCCTCCGCCGGCGCGGAGGCAAGAGGCAGAATTATCAGAATAAGAAGCAGGCTGATCAGCCTCTTGACTGTAATCATGGATTCGTTTCCGTTCCTTCCCGATCGGTTTGCCGTCTTATTGTAATCAAACATCGGCCAAGTTGCAAGCTGTGAAAAAGAGAGTATAATATCATTATCTGTTCTCTTGGGGGGAGCTTATGCGGCGTCTGCTGATAACGTTTTTCTGCTTTATGATCCTTTTGCTGCCCGTCGGGGCCCCTGCCCTTTCCGGGGCGACGCTTCAGCCCGATCCCCTTCTGGAGGACGCGCTTTCTATGCTGGAAAGCGGGAATCCGTTTATCTCACACTACAATCAGGTGACAGGCAATTCGGTCAAAGAGCGTTTTCCTTTGGGATGTCCTTATCTCTGGGGCGGCAAAGGAGAAAGGAACCTGATCAGGATCATCCAGGCATGGCAGTCCTCTCCCGGATACTATAAACAAGGCGAATATTATCTTTACGGCTTTGACTGCAGCGGATATATCCAGTGGCTTCTGTCCGTGAACAGCCGCGCTCCGTTTTATTCCATCAGCGGGACGCTGGCCTTGCCGGAGCATCCGGAGCTGGATATCGCCGGTGCTTCCGAAGCGCAGGGAGCTGAATTAAGCGCGCTGCTGATCCCGGGAGACATCGTGGCGATCAGCCATTCAAGGGGTTCCTATCATGTCGCCATGTATATCGGCACGCTGCGCCAATACGGATATACGGCAGATCAGCTTCCGGAGGAACTGAAAAGCTTCGCCGATTATCCGCTGATCATCCACTGCACCGTCAGCAGTGATTACTATATCCGGTACGAGGATTATATCGAAGAAGCATATGAAATGTACGTTGCGCCGCCGGACGGAGGAGTGATCGTTTCCCTGCTGGTCTCCCGGGACGCCGCGCCGTATCGGGAGATCAATCCCGATAACGGGGAAACCGCCTACTTCCTGTTGGACGGATACCGTCTCCAGGCTTACGATCTCGCTGCTGACCGTCGGTTCCGTTGGGTCCGCTGGCCGGAAAAGGGCAGCCCCCTGATCCCCCTCCGGACGGAAAAGCCGGAGCCCGCGGAAACGTCCCAGCCGGAACCGTCCGATCCCTGAATGCAAAGCTCGGCCTGCGGAAAACCGCAGGCCTTTTTCTTTTTACCTTCCGGCAGGTTCAGGATCCCCCCCGTTGCGTTCCGCCTTCCGGTAGATGCTTCTTTCCCTTGTCATGATCCCCTCCGAGATCATATCCCGCCGGATCGTGCAGAAGTCGTCATGATAATCCGCGATGATGATGTTGACCTCCCGCTCTGTGTATTCCCTTCCCGCCTGAAAGGCTTTTGCGATCTCCTCCAGCACGATCCTTTCCTTTTTTCGCTGCGTGGGGATGGATTTCAGCCTCCCGTATTCGAAAAAGGATGCGATCACCTTTTCCCTGTAAGCTTTTTCCCTCTCCTTCTGCGCTTCGCTTTCGGAGGTCTTTTCTCCCAGGATATCAATGATCCGGACCCCGAACAAAGGTTTGTTGATGGAGTACATGGTATAGTACTGATCCTTCCGGGAGGTGACCGCGCCTGCTTCCTCCAGCTTTTTCAGATGAAAGGAAACTGTTGCCGAGGTGATCCCGAGTCTCTCAGCCAGCCGCTCCACATACATATCCTCTTCCATCAGCGACTTAAGAATGGCCAGGCGCGATTTGTCCGCCAGGCATTTGAAAAATCCGATGGTCTCCTGCTCTGTCATATGCTTCTCCTTTCAGAACAATGAATCGAATTTCCGGACGATCTCCTCCACGGTCTCGAGCTTTGACTCCTCGATCATGACCTTCTCAGCGTCCCCGTGTTTCTCAGCCGCTTCCAGATTTCTTTTCCAGTTTCCGGTCACGTTATCCTTCAGGATATGAAACTCGCGGCTGAAGCCTTCCTCCCCTTCGCCCGTTTTCTTCAGTGCCGCGCCGAACAGCGCCGTCATCACTTCGTACATATTCAGGCCCGCGCGGACGGCTCTCGCCTCATCCGCACGGCCGTCCCGGACCATCTCGGCGATTTTCTGCTTCTTTTCCTCTGCGGAAGACCGCATATAGTTTTCAAATTCTTCGATCCTGTTTTTCATTTTCTCCTTCTCCTTCAGATGATTTCACCCTGTGTCACAAAGTCCTTATGAAACCGGCAGCAGTTTTTCCCTCCGAAAAGATTGTTCATTCCCAGTGCGATGTGAAAGGTGCCGAGCGATATCTCATCGACCTGGGAATCGCCCAGGACTTCTTCCACATTCGGGTTCATTCCGATGCCCAATTCTCCCACAATGTCCGCTCCTTCTTCCTGTCCCGCCAGGAAGCGCATCAGCTCCGCGCAGTCGGATTCGGTCACCCGGCCGTCCCGTACAGTCACCGTCACGTTCCGGAAAATCTTTTCCCCGTCCAGATCCAGTGTTTCAAAAAAGATCCTCCCGTTCGTTTTTTCTTCTTCCGGGGCAATGTAGATTTCCCCGCATGGGAAGGATCCTTCACCGGCATCGATCTGCCATTCCCTCCCGGCCGTGTACATCTCCAGCACACAATCCTTTCCCGTGCGGATCACCCTCCTGTCCCCCGGGTATTCTCTGATCCTGCTCCTGCAGGCCTTCTCCAGTGCCTGATAATCGATATCCAATGCTTTAAGCATTCTGGCCCGGTATTTCTCATACGGCTGCCCCGCCAGCATCGCGTTCGTCCGGGTGGGCACTGTGATCTGGATCAGTTTCTTATGCCGGCTTACAAACTGAAAAAGAGAGCGGAGTACCTGTCCGAATGCCGGATAGCTGTCCCGGGGCAGTCCTTCCGGTGGAAGCCCCGCCGGCTTCTCCATCAGGTCAATCACCGCCGTCGTGTCGCTGAAGGGTGCAAACCATTCCTCCTTTAGTCCGTCCGGATGATCCCGGACCAGTTCTGTCAGATATCCGTCCGTAAACGTGACAGGATAAACAAAAGCCCCGGTTTCCTTCAGGCAGTTTTCAAACAGCTTCATTCCCGTGTCAGTCTCTTCACACCAGCCGTTCAGCAGCACTTTATCTCCTTTTCGGAGGTGCATGGCTTCGATCATTTTTTTGATGATTCTTTCCTGCATTCTCTTTGCGCTCCGTTCCATCCTCTTTCATCTGTTTAGATTTATATCTAATCAGTTTATTGCATACTACTATGATACTCATCAATTGTCAACTCCCTTTTGATAAAAAAGTCCGGTTCCGGCCCCAACCCGGTTTTCCTGACTCCCATCCCGTTTATCTGCGCGGTATATCCCAAACAGAACGGTCATTTATATGGCTGTTGACCGGCATAATATAAAAATGCCGCTGCGCGGTTGCAGCGGCATTTCGCCTTTTTCCGGATCCCCGGGGAAGAAGCTTGCCGGAAAAAGAGATCCGGCAGACCTGCGGCTCAGCGGACCGGCTTTCCGATCCGCATTTTTCTTCGCCATTCCGGTGCTTCCCCGTCATCCGCCCAGTATTCATCCATTTCCGCGATCCTGCCCTCCTTCAGCCGCAGGAAGCTGACCGTGTGAAAGGAAGCTGAACGGTTCTTCGGGAAAACCCTCACAGCGGTGACCACCAGATCCCCGTTCTGCTCCGTTCTTTCGATCTCCCCGTCCCACTCGCCGGGATATTCGCAGTTTGCCCGGATGTACTCCTCAACTGTAAACTGCTCATTGGAGCAGTGCCAGCGGATGACCGCGTCGGGAGTGAAATATTCCCTCAGCGCGGCCCGGTCCTGCCTCAGCACATCCTTCCAGAAACATTTTATATCCATTTGTCTTCCTCCGGCGCTGTCTCAGCTGTTCTCCCTGTATTCTTCCCGCAGCATTCCGTAGTGGTATTCATCGGCCCAGTGCCCGTGCACCCGGTTCTGCTTTCGCAGTACTGCCTCCCGTACAAAGCCGAGCCTGTCCATCAGATGAATGCAGGCATCGTTGCCCTCCACGGTCTCCGCGACGCTCTTGTGAAGCTTCATCTCCGCAAAGGCGTAACGGATCACTTCACTCAGGGCTTCGTATCCGATACCCTGCTGCCGGTACGGTTTTCCGATGATGCAGCCGACCTCGTAAATCTCTTCGTCATCATAGGGATGGAAGATCACATGCCCGATCACCCTGCCGCTCTCCTTGTGTTCCAGCGCGTACACCAGTTTTCTTTCCATCCCGTACCTGCGGATGAAGCCTTCCGTATCCTCCCGGGTAAAGGGATCCTGGATAAAATACATGGTTTCCGGATCGCTCAGATAATAAAAGGCGTCATCGGCATCCCGCTCGGTGAACGGGCGTATCAGGCATCGTTCCGTTTCAAGCTTCATTTTTGTTCTCCCATGATCGTTTCCTGTAAAAAACAGACAGGCGCGCTTTCCTGTCCCGGCCGGTTTCACGGCTGCAAAAGCGCACCTGTCTGTTTCTCAATTCTGCATATTTTCCCCCGCCTGCTCCGGCGTTTCAGGGCCGGCAGGCCCGTTTCCCGTCAGTTCAGGCTCTTCATGGTCGGGAACAGCAGCACGTCGCGGATGGCTGCTGAATCCGTCAGCAGCATGCACATCCGGTCGATTCCGTAGCCGATACCGCCGGTCGGGGGCATACCGATCTCCAGCGCGTTCAGGAAGTCCTCATCGGTGTGGTTGGCTTCCTCATCGCCCTGGGCGAACTGTTCTTCCTGCGCAGCAAAGCGGGCGCGCTGATCGATGGGATCGTTCAGTTCGGAATAGGCGTTGGCCATTTCCCAGCCGTTCATGAAGAACTCGAAGCGCTCCACATAGGCCGGATCCTCGGGCTTCCGCTTGGTCAGCGGAGAGATCTCCACGGGGTGGTCCATCACGAAGGTCGGCTGGATCAGATGCTCCTCGACATAGGTCTCGAAGAAAAGATTCAGGATATCGCCCTTCTTGTGCCGTTCCTCAAATTCGATATGGTGTGCCTTGGCAGCTGCCCTGGCCTCCTCCGTGGAGTGGATCTCGTCAAAGTCCACGCCGGAGTACTGCTTCACCGCATCCTTCATGGTGATGCGCGCGAAAGGCTTGCCCAGATCCATTTCGACCCCGTTGTAGGTGATCTTCGTGGTGCCGAGCACCTCCTGCGCCACATAGCGGTACATGTTCTCGGTCAGGTCCATCATGCCGTGATAGTCAGTATAGGCCTGATACAGTTCCATCAGGGTGAATTCCGGGTTATGTCGGGTATCCAGCCCCTCGTTGCGGAACACGCGGCCGATCTCGTACACTCTTTCCAGTCCGCCGACGATCAGACGCTTCAGATACAGCTCCAGGGAGATACGCAGCTTGAAGTCCTCGTCCAGCGCGTTGAAATGTGTTTCAAAGGGGCGCGCCGCGGCGCCGCCGGCATTGGCCACCAGCATGGGGGTCTCGACCTCCATGAAGCCCTGGGCGTCCAGGAAACGGCGGATCGTGCTGATGATCTTCGAACGCTTGATAAAGGTGTCCTTGCTTTCCGGATTCATGATAAGGTCCGTGTAGCGCTGACGGTAGCGCGTATCAACGTTCGTCAGGCCGTGGAACTTCTCCGGCAGGGGCTGCAGGCTCTTGGACAGCAGCGTGAAGGACTCCGCGTGCACGGACACCTCGCCCGTCTTCGTTTTGAACACGGTGCCGCTCACACCGACGATATCGCCGATATCGTTCTTTTTGAAATCCGCGTAGGACTCCTCGCCGATGTTGTCCCGTGCCACGTACGCCTGGATCTCACCCTTCAGATCCTGAATATGGCAGAAGGAGGCCTTGCCCATGATCCGTTTGGACATCAGACGTCCGGCAATGCTGACTTCCTTGCCTTCCAGCGCGTCAAAGCCGTCCCTGATCTCATCGGAATGATGGGTCACCTTATATTTGGTGATCCGGTACGGGTCTTTGCCGGCTTCCTGCAGCGCGGCAAGCTTCTCACGGCGGATGACCGCCTGTTCGCTCAGATCCGGGGTGATTGCGGGATTCTCTGCCATATCATTTCATCCTTTTTTATATTTTCGGTCCTGTCCGCCTGTTGCACGCAGGCAACCGGCCCGAAGCCTTCCCTTCCGCTCAAAGCGCCGGTCTGGCGGCGGACACAGGGGAAAATTACAGCTTCTTGATGGACAGCACCTTGTAGCGGATCATGCCCGCGGGCACGGTGATGCTCACGGTCTGGTTGCGCTTCGCGCCCAGCAGGCCCGCTCCGATGGGACTCTCGTTGGAGATCTTGTCCTCATAGGGATCGGCTTCGTTCGCTCCGACGATGGCATACTCGTAGGTCTCACCATCGTCCAAATCCTTTACCTTCACAACGGTGCCGATGGAAACGCGGTCAGTGGTGATCTCGTCATCCGCCACGACGGTCGCTGTGCGGATGGTCGCCTGAATGCGGGTGATCTCAGCTTCCACCTTGGCCTGCTCCTTCTTGGCCTCATCATACTCGGCGTTTTCACTCAGGTCACCGAAGCCGCGGGCCACGGCGATCTGTTCGCTGATCTCGTTCCGACGGACGGAAATCAGGTAGTCCAGCTGCTCTTCCAGCTTTTTCAGGCCACTTTCTGTCAGAATCGTTCCTTTTTCGTCAGCCATGGGATTCAGGCTCCTTTCATAATCAAGGCGCACCCCGCCGCTTTTCGCTGCGCAGGGTGCGCGCCCGTTGTTTCCAATGTTCTTTGGAATTATACCCGGTTTATGTCCGGTTGTCAACGAGCTATTTGTTTTTCAGGCGTTTATCGGCTTTCCTGGCCAGCCAGGTGCCGAAGGTCTGCAGCACCTGCACCAGGATCACCAGGATCACCAGCGCGGAGAGCAGTACCGCGTGGTTGGAACGCTGCTGCCCTTGCGCGATGGCCAGGTTTCCCAGCCCGCCGCCGCCGACCGCACCGGACATGGCCGTATAGCCCAGGATCGTGGTGATCGCGGTGGTAAAGGCCGTGATCAGGCTCGGCACGCATTCCGGCAGCATCACGTGGAAAACAGTCTGCCAGGTATTCGCGCCGGAAGACTGCGCCATCTCGATGATGTTGGGATTCAGCTCCCTCAACGATCCTTCCACCAGTCTCGCCACAAAGGGAAACGCCGCAATCACCAGCGGCACGATCACGCCGGCGTCGCCGACTGCGGAGCCCAGCAGCATGCGCGTAAAGGGCATCAGCAGCACGATCAGGATAATGAAAGGCGCGGAGCGCAGCAGGTTGATGATCCAGTTGAGAACGCTCATCAGCCAGCGGGGCAGCGGCCGGATCCCCTTGGCGTCACCCGTCACGAGAAGGATCCCCAGCGGAAGGCCGATCAGGATGGCCAGCAGAGTGGAAACCAGAGTGATATACAGTGTGGAAAGCGTGGCGTTGACGAAATCGTCCTGTATGATCACCCAGGCGTCCGCCATTTTCTTTTCGTTAAAGTACCTGGCAAGATACTCGCTCACCGCTCATCCGCCTCCTTTCCCTCCGCGGCATTGCCGCCGGCTTTCTCCGCCTGCTGCATCGGGTACTCCATTTCCACCTGGATGCTGACGTCTGGCGTCTGACTCAGGTACTGCACCGCGCGGGCCAGATCATCCGGCCCGCCCGGAATGTTCAGCAGCATCGTTCCGTACACCTTTCCGTTCAGCGTACGGGTCGTGGCGGACAGGATATTCGCCGCGATATTGCAGTCGATCGCCATGGAGGCAAGCAGCGGCCTTGTGGCAGCACCGGCGCCCTGGAATACAAGGCGCACCATCTGGTGGTGGGCCGCGCCGAGGGAATCGATCCCCTCCGCCATGTCCGGATAGACCAGCCGCTTGGTCGCGGCAGCCTTCGGGTTGGAGAAGACGTCGCTCACGTCGCCTTCCTCCACCACCGTCCCGTTTTCCAGAATGGCTACGCGGTTGCAGATCTCCTGCACCACGCTCATCTGATGGGTGATGATGATCACTGTGATCCCCAGCTCCTCGTTGATGGAGCGGATCAGGGACAGAATGTCATGGGTCGTTTTGGGATCCAGCGCGGAGGTCGCTTCGTCGCACAGCAGCACCTTGGGGTCGGTCGCCAGCGCCCGAGCGATGGCGATGCGCTGCTGCTGTCCGCCGGAAAGCTGCGCCGGATAGGCTTTTGCCTTGTCGGACATCCCGACGGTCTCCAGCAGCTCGGATGCCCGTTTCACCGCCTGGTCCTTTGGCATGTGGATCAGCCTCAGCGGCAGCATGATGTTCTGCAGGCAGTTGCGCTGCATCAGCAGATTGAAGCTCTGGAAGATCATCGTGATATGATGCCGCATTTCCTGCATTTTCTTTTTGTCCAGCATACCCAGGTCCGCGCCGTCCAGCAGCACGGTCCCCTCCGTCGGCCGTTCCAGCATGTTGATGCAGCGCACCAGCGTGCTCTTTCCGGCGCCGCTCATGCCGATGATGCCGTAGATATCCCCGTCGCGGATGGTCAGGTTCACGTTCCTCAGCGCGTCCACCGTACCCCCGGCGGTCACAAAGCTCTTGCTCAGGTTACAGATTTCGATCATGCGGAAACCTCCGGTCATAAATCGGGAGAATGTATGATGTCCGTAAAAACGCCAAAAGGCACCGGCCGCAAAACACGGCCGGTGTCGAATGCATGCATTCGTCGCTTATTCAGCAGCAGGCAGCAGAACGTTCAGATCAGAGGACTGTCCGCCGTAGATCGCCATGGGCTCCACATGGACGGGGGCAACGATAGCGATGTGCGTGCCGTTCTCTGCATTGAAGTTTTCCTGATACGGAATGTGTGCGAAGTAGTTGGCATAGATGTCGCCGGCTTCAACGAAATCGTTGGGCGTCACATAGTCGGTCACGACCTTGATGTCCAGGGTGATCCCTTTCTCAGCCAGGGTTTCCGCGGCGATCTTCGCGATCAGCTCATGGGGAACGGGCGTCACGGCGATGCTGACGGTGGTGCCCTTCAGGGCTTCGTAGTCCACGGTAGCGTCAAAGCCGTCGGTGGGAGCTTCCACGGTGGCGACAACGGAGCCGTCCGGATACTCGGAAGCGATGAAGTCTACGATCTTCTGGGAAGTGAAGGCAGCGATCAGCGCCTTGGTCAGGTCGGTATCCTTGTTGTCTTCCTTTACGCACAGCACGTTGCTGTAGGGAGAATCCGCGCTCTCGATGGCCAGACCGTCCTTGGCGGGATTCAGGCCGTTGTCCAGCGCGTAGTTGTTGTTGATGATCGCGAAGTTGACGTCCGGCAGAACGTTCGGTACGTTCTCGGCTGCGACTTCATAGAACTCGATGTCAGCGACGGCGGAAACGATATTCTTCGTTGTCGCGGTGATGCCCGCGTCCTCGCTCAGGGTCAGCGCGCCGATGGACTGCAGCAGCAGCAGGGCACGGCCCTCATTGGTGGGATCGTTCGGGATCGCGATGGTCAGGGTATCTGCCAGAGCGGCCGCCGACAGGGAAAGAACCAGCACAAGGGCCAGCAGAATCGCGAAAAGCTTCTTCATCAATATTTCCTCCTTTTTTTGCGTCCTTTGAAAAGGATGACACATTATAACCACGAATACACCGAAAAATCAAGCCTTTCCGGCAACTGAATAATCAATGGCCGGTCATAGGTAAAATCTATTGCTTCTTGTGTTTTGAGTTCGTAAAATGATCACTCTCCGCCCTTGAGCAGCTTCAGTGCGGTATTCAGCAGATCCCCGACAGTATCCGCCTTGCGCACAGCCATCTTCACGGCTTCCTTTTCCAGAAAATTCATCCTGTGGTCCTTGTTCTGCTCAAACCAGTCCATCAGCAGCTTCAGATCCTCCTGATCCATTTGGTTCACCTCACCGTTCCGTTTTATATACTTCCTGCTTTTTGCCCGGCTCCAGCCGGAGTATGATCAGCTCCAGCGGGTCGTTGATCCTCGGGACCCTTGACCCGTTCGTCATCCCCCGGGAAAGCAGCATTTTTCCGTCATCATACAGCCCGTGGGTCATCTTCGGAAAAAAGCCCTGTCCCGGCGCGAAAAGGCCCTGCCCGAAAAGCTGTACCTGCCCGCCGTGCGCGTGGCCGCACACCGTGAAGTCCACGTTCCTTCCGGATACATAGTCCCTGTACATTTCGGGATGATGGCACATCAGCAGCCGGAAGCCGTTCTCCCTCTCAAACCGGTCCAGAAACTCCGTATCCGCTTTGCCTTCCCATGCGCTGGAAAGGCCTCCCAGCTGGATCCCTTCAAACTCCGTGCTCTCATTGTCCAGAAGGGTTACGCGGCTTTCCTTTACCAGCCTCATCCATTCTTCCCGGAACGCGAACCTCCGTTCATGGTTGCCCAGGGAGTAGAACACCGGAGCCGCCTCCGGCGCTTCCTTCAGGAAGCAGGCTGCCCGGTCGTACTTTTTCCGGTGCCGGTCCACCAGGTCCCCCGGCACCAGGATCGCGTCGCACTTCGCAAGATCCTCTGTCACGTCACTGTACGGCGCGTTGTGCAGGTCCGCGGCAACAGCCAGCTTCAGCGGTTTCCGGATCTTTTCCGATGTCACGGTATAATATACGCGTTTTCTCCTCATCCGCGTCCCGTCCTTTTCCGGCACAGCGCCCCCAATGTCCACGCCCCGAACAGGACTACCAGCAGAAGGACTGTCTGCAGAAGCATTCGGCTTTCCAGCAGGCTAAACTGCAGGGCAAGTATCTCAGAGGATTCTTTCAGCATTCCGACGGGATCCAGGATCTTCCACAGTACGGAGCACAGCAGGATCAGCAGACCGTCCGCGCCGAGCGCGAAGGAGATATAGCGGAAGCCCATGGATATTCTGCGGCTCATCAGCAGTACGATCAGTCCCGCCAGCAGCAGGCTCGCCAGTCCGGCAGCCTGCGGCAGCTGCTGCAGAACTGTCATCCAAACCGGCAGGTTGATCCTTTCGCCGACCTTTTTCATGGCCACGCGCAGAAGCTTCCCTCTCACGCTTACCGCGGCACGGGTCACGGTTTTTTCGGTTTCCCGTCTCAGCTTTTCCGCCCTTTCCGCCGCGGAGCCGTCCTCATCCGTTTGAGGCAGGCTTCTGCCGATCGCTTCCGCCAGCTCCTCCGACGTCCAGGATGGTTCCTCCGTCATAACGCCGGTCCGCGCAGCCGCGGTCCACCATCTGACAGCTTTCCGGTTCAGCTCCTCCAGCTCTTCCCGGGAGACGGCTCCTGTCGCCGTTCCTTCCGGAAACCCGTATTCCTCCGCGAGCATGGCGGTTTCCTTCTCGATTTTTTCCGTCTGTGCCTGTATGGAGGCCCGGTCCAGGGCCACGTTCTCATGCAGCGTTTCAGACGTCAGCAGCTGTATGGCAGCCTCGCTGAGCAGCGCCGAGAGCGTACACAGTGTCAGCAGGAAAGCCAGTATCGCCGAGATCCTTCGTGCCGTTCGGGACGGTCTGTTCCGATTCACTCTTCTCATCCTGTCACCGCCATTTTGATGACCGTATGGATCAGGTCCTTCACCGTTCCGCCCAGGATCAGCGCCGCGGCGATAATGGCTGCCGCGATCGGCAGCGCAAGCCACAGGGAAAAGCGCGCCGCCCTTCCCAGCTGTTTGCGTTTATTCTCCGTCTTTGTCATCCTGCTCCTTGTTCCTTTCCGTATCCCGGTCCCTGTCCGGCTTTTATCTGCGCCGTGTTTCCGATTTCCGGCTTCTCTCTCTTCTGTGCCGGCGCTGCTGGGTATCCTCCTTCACGGGGGCTTCCCCTCTCAGTTCCAGCAGACGGTCACGCAGCTTTGCGGCGCGCTCGAATTCCAGTTCCTTCGCCGCGGTGAGCATATCCTCCTCGATCTGCCTTTCCAGCGCCGCCCTTTCCTCCTCGGTCAGCTCCGCTCCCGCGGTCTCCTCCACCTGCTTCGTGATTTCCAGCACGGAGCGGATCGCGTTCCTCACGCTCTCCGGCGTGATGCCGTGCTGCCGGTTGTACTCTTCCTGGATCGCTCTCCGGCGGTTCGTTTCGCTCATGGCCTTCATCATGCTGTCGGTCATGGTATCCCCGTACAGGATCACGCGCCCGTCAACATTCCGCGCGGCGCGGCCGATCGTCTGCACCAGGGATGTCTCGCTGCGCAGGAAGCCTTCCTTGTCCGCGTCCAGGATGGCCACCAGAGCCACCTCCGGCAGATCCAGTCCCTCGCGCAGCAGGTTAATGCCCACCAGTACGTCGAACTCGCCCAGCCGCAGATCGCGCAGCAGCTTCATCCGCTCGATCGTGAGGATATCGCTGTGCAGATACCGCACCCTGATCTCCAGCTCGCGCAGATATTCCGTCAGGCTTTCCGCCATCCGTTTGGTCAGCGTTGTCACCAGCACACGTTCGTTCTTCGCCGTCACGGCACGGATCTCGCCGACCAGGTCGTCGATCTGCCCGGTCGCCCTGCGCAGGATCACCTTCGGATCCAGCAGCCCGGTCGGACGGATGATCTGTTCCACCACCTGCTGCGCCCTTTCCCTCTCGTACGGGCCGGGCGTCGCGGAAACATAGATGGTCTGGCCGATCCTCGCCTCGAATTCCGGGAAAAGCAGCGGCCGGTTGTCATAGGCGGAGGGCAGGCGGAAGCCGTAGTCCACCAGCGTGTCCTTCCGGGCCCGGTCGCCGTTGTACATGGCGCGGATCTGCGGCACGGTCACATGACTCTCGTCGATCATGACCAGGAAATCTCCGGTAAAATAATCCAGCAGCGTGTAGGGCGCGTCCCCGGGCTTCCTGCCGTCAAAATACCGGGAATAGTTTTCGATTCCCTGGCAGTAGCCGATCTCGCGCATCATCTCAATGTCATACCGGGTGCGCTGGGCGATCCGCTGAGCTTCCAGCAGCCGGCCCTGGCTCTCAAATTCCGCGATCCGTTCCTTCAGATCCTTCTCGATGTCCCCGATATGCTCCTCCATTCGGGCCGGATCCGTTGCGTAATGGGTCGCCGGGAAAAGCGCGGCATGCTCCAGGATGCTGAGCACATGCCCGCTCACCGCTTCGATCTCGCAGATCCGTTCGATCTCGTCACCGAAGAACTCAATACGCAGGGCCTTCTCGTGTTCACCGGCCGGAATGACCTCCACGGTATCCCCGCGCACACGGAAGGTACCCCGGGCGAATTCCACGTCATTCCTGTCATACTGGATATCGGTCAGTGCGCGCAGCAGGCTGCCCCGTTCCATCTGCATCCCCGGCCGCAGGCTGATCATCTGTCCCTCGTATTCACTCGGGTCGCCCATGGAATAAATGCAGCTGACGGAAGCGACGATGATCACATCCTTCCGCTCGCGCAGCGCGGCGGTGGCGGAGTGCCGCATCCGGTCGATCTCATCATTGACGGACGCGTCCTTTTCAATATAGGTATCGGAGGACGCGATATACGCCTCCGGCTGATAATAATCATAGTAGGAAACAAAGTACTCCACCCGGCTGTCCGGAAAGAAAGCCCTCAGCTCGCTGCACAGCTGCGCAGCCAGCGTCTTGTTGTGCGCGATCACCAGCGTGGGCTTCTGCACCTTCTCGATCACGGATGCCATGGTGAAGGTCTTGCCGGAGCCTGTCACGCCCAGCAGGATCTGGTCCTTCAGGCCTTCCTTCACGCCTCTGGCCAGCGCCTCAATGGCCTCCGGCTGGTCGCCGGATGCCTGATAGGGTGCCTTCAGGATAAACTTGTCCATGCCGCCTCCTGATCCTTCGGATAGCGCAGGGTGACCTCCAGGCCGTCCCTGCCTGCGTAGGTTGCCGGAAAGATTTCCCGGGCCGCGGGGATGAATGTCTCAGGATCATCCATGCTGGTGCTGAAATGGGTCAGCAGCAGTGCGCCCGCGCCGGCGCTTCGGGCGACGGATGCCGCCTCTGAAAAGAGCATATGGTGATTTTTCAGGGCCTGCGGGCGCTTTTCCTCCTCACCGTACATACCCTCCAGCACCAGCAGGTCCGCGCCGGCGCAGTTCTTTTGCAGGGTCTCGCACGGGCGCGTGTCGGTGGAATAGACGAAGGTGATTCCCTTTCTTTCCCGCCCCGTCACGTTCTCAGGCCGGATCTTCTTCAGGCCCAGCCTCACGGTCTCGCCGGCCTGCAGCCTTTTCCATTCCTCCACCGGCACTCCCAGCGCCTTTGCCTTCTCCGGGTCAAAAGCTGCTCCGCGCTCCAGGGTAAAGCGAAAGCCGTAGCACGGGATCCCGCCGTGATTGACGGGAAAAGCCCGTATTTTCAGGCCGATCATTTCAAATTCGCTTCCGGCCGCCGGGATCTCATGCAACATGACCGGGTAGCTCAGCGGAGGGACCACCACGCACAGTCCTTCCACAATACGCTTGATCCCGACGGGGCCGTAAATGTGGAAGGGCTCATCCCGTCCGGCCTTCTCCAGGCTCAGCAGTAACCCGGTCAGCCCCGTGCAGTGATCTCCGTGATAATGGGTGAGCACCGCGCCGTCCAGGCAGCGGAAGCCCCAGCCGAGGCGCCGGATCCCGACCTGCGTCCCTTCGCCGCAGTCCACCAGCATGCCCCGCCCGTTGACACGGATATACAGGGAAGCCAGCGCTCTTTCCGGCAGCGGCAGCGTACCGCCCGTGCCCAGCGTGCACAGCTCCAGCATCGGCTTCCCTCCTTTCGGTCCGTTCTTTTTATTGTATGGATTTTCCCGTATAAAGTCAATTCTCTCCCTTCATCCGGGTCTGTTTTTCACTTCTGTATTTTATGCATACTTTTATGCATATTTTGAATATTATGCAGTCGTTTGTTTTTTGTTAATTATTTTTGTTTTTTCTACTTGACAAACTGTTTTTGAGGGTGTATATTCCGTGCATATTAATTCACGAAGGAGGATTTCCCATGAATAAAGCTGACATTAAGAAGGTCGTTCTCGCCTACTCCGGCGGACTCGATACATCCATTATTATTCCGTGGCTGAAGGAAAACTACAACGATCCCGAGATCATCGCCGTCTCCGGCAACGTCGGTCAGGCCGACGAGCTGGAAGGTCTGGAGGAAAAAGCGAAGAAGACCGGCGCATCCAAGCTCTACGTCCTGGATCTGACGGATGAATATGTAGATAATTACATCATCCCCACCATGAAGGCCGGCGCCGTTTATGAGGATTACCTTCTGGGCACCAGCCATGCCCGGCCCTGCATCGCCAAGGGGCTGGTCGACATAGCCCTGAAGGAAGGCGCCGATGCCATCTGCCACGGCTGCACCGGCAAGGGCAATGATCAGGTTCGGTTTGAACTCGCGATCAAGCACTTCGCCCCGAACATGCCCATCATCGCCCCCTGGCGTGAGTGGAGCATCAAGAGCCGGGACGAGGAGATCGACTACGCCGAGGCGCATAACATCCCGCTGAAGATTACCCGGGAAACCAACTACTCCAAGGACAAGAACCTCTGGCATCTGAGCCATGAGGGCCTGGATCTGGAGGATACCGGCAATGAGCCGCAGTATGAGAAGCCCGGCTTCCTGGAAATGGGCGTTTCCCCCATTGACGCTCCTGACGTTCCCACCTACGTCACCCTCGAGTTCGAAAAGGGCGTCCCGGTCGCCATTGACGGCGAAAAGATGTCCGCCAAGAATATCATTTACAAGCTGAACGAGCTGGGCGGCAAGAACGGCATCGGCATCATCGACATTGTTGAAAACCGGCTGGTCGGCATGAAGTGCCGCGGCGTCTATGAGACTCCCGGCGGAACCATCCTCTACAAGGCGCATCAGACCCTCGAGTCCGTCTGCCTGGACAAGCTGACCATGCATGAGAAGCAAAAGCTGTCCATCACCTTTGCCGAACTGGTCTACAACGGCCTGTGGTTCTCCCCCCTGCGGGAGGCGCTGTCCGCCTTCGTCGACAAGACCCAGGAAAAGGTCACCGGCAAGGTCAGGCTGAAGCTGTATAAAGGCAACATCATCAAAGCCGGTGTCTGGAGCGACTATTCCCTCTATTCCGAAGACATCGCCACCTTCGGAGCCAGCGATTACAACCAGAAGGATTCCGCCGGCTTCATCACCCTCTTCGGTCTGCCCACCGCCGTTCAGGCCATGGTTGACGCGAAGAACAAGTAATACCGTCTTCTTTCAAAGGCGCTTCCGCACTTTATCCGTACGGAACGCTTTTGATTTATAGGAGGAAACTCATGTACAAAGTCTTTATTGACGGCAGCGCCGGCACCACCGGCCTTCGCATCCGGGAACGTCTTTCCGCCCGCACCGATCTCGAGCTGATCGTTCTGCCCGAAGAGACCCGCAAGGATGTCTCCGCCCGGCGTGACGCGCTGAATTCCGCGGACGTTTCCTTTCTCTGCCTGCCGGATGCCGCGGCAGTGGAAGCAGTTTCCCTGATCACCTCCCCCGACACGGTCGTGATCGATACCTCCACCGCCCATCGGGTCAGCCCCGGCTGGACCTACGGCTTCCCGGAGCTGAAGGGGCAGAAAGAAAAGATCGCCGCCTCGAAGCGGATCGCGAACCCCGGGTGCCATGCCACAGGCTTTATCTCCCTGGTAGCGCCGCTGACGGCCGCCGGCATCCTGAAAAAGGACGCCCGCCTTTCCTGCTTCTCCCTCACCGGTTATTCCGGAGGCGGCAAGAAAATGATCGCCGAGTATGAAGATGAAGGGCGCGACCCCCTGCTGGACGCGCCCCGTCAGTACGGCCTGACTCAGTCCCACAAACACCTGCCGGAAATGGCGGCGGTGTGCGGTCTGGATCACGCTCCCGTCTTTTGCCCCATTGTCGCGCCCTATTACGCCGGCATGGAGGTCACCGTCCCGCTGACGGACGCCGACACCCCGCTGGAGCCTCAGGAACTGCTGGAGGTTTTCAGCGCCTATTACCCGTCCGGAGCGGTCCGCGTCTCCTGCGGCAGCGGCGAAAACGGCTTCCTCTCCGCCTCCGCCATGGAAAGCCGGGACGACCTGGAGATCCTGGTTCTCGGCAACCGGGAAAGGAAGCTGCTGGTCTCCCGCTTTGACAATCTCGGTAAAGGAGCCTCAGGCGCCGCGATTCAGAATATGAATCTGGTGCTGGGCGCCGGCGAATTCGCCGGTCTGGTGATTTGACGGAATGAATAAGGTTACGATCCTGCCGATGACCATTGACGATTATGATGATGTCCGGAACCTGTGGATGACGATCCGCGGCTTCGGTATCCGCGCGCTGGACGATTCCCGGGAGGACATTCAGCGATTCATTGAGCGGAACCCCACCACCAGCGTGGTAGCCCGCTGTGACGGAAAGATCGTCGGCTCCATCCTCTGCGGCTCGGACGGCCGTCAGGGCGCGCTCTATCACGTCTGTGTCGCTCGCGAATACCGCCGTCGCGGCATCGGCACCCACATGGTCGGCTACTGCATGCACCAGCTCCGGCTGATGGGCATCAACAAGGTCGCGCTGATCGCCTTCGCAGACAACAGCGTGGGAAACGCGTTCTGGAAGCAGATCGGCTGGAAGCAGTCAGACGTCAACTACTATGAATTCGTGCTGAACGAAAAAAATATCACAAGGTTTATAGGAGAAGAAAGCGATGATCAGTAAGATTTCGGGCGGCGTCACTGCCGCGAAGGGCTTCAGCGCGGCCTGCTGTGCCGCCGGCATCAAGTATCAGGGCCGTACGGACATGGCCATGATTCTGAGCGCCGTTCCCTGCAATGTGGCCGGAACCTTCACCACCAACCGGGTCAAGGCCGCTCCCGTGCTTTGGGACAGCCGTATCGTTTATGACGTCCGTCAGGCGCAGGCAGTAGTCGTCAACGCCGGTATCGCCAACGCGGCCACCGGTGATGAGGGAATGGCCCTGTGCGCGCAGACCGCGGACTTCACCGGCAAGCTCTTCGGCATTCCCGCCGATTCCGTGCTTCTGGGCTCCACCGGCGTCATCGGCCCGAACATCCCGATCGATAAGATCACCGCGGGCGTCTCCGCCATGAAGGAAACGCTTTCCGATACCGAAGAGGCCGGAACGGCCGCCAGCAAGGCGATCATGACCACGGATACCGTCAACAAGGAGTTTGCCGTGGAATTCGATCTGCCCGCTGCCGCCGGCGGCAGCGTGACCGTCCGTCTGGGCGGCATGAGCAAGGGCTCCGGCATGATCCATCCGAACATGTGCACCATGCTTGGTTACGTCACCACCGACTGCTGCATCTCCCAGCCGCTTCTGCAGAAGGCGCTGAGCGCCGTTGTTCCTGACACCTTCAACATGATCTCCGTGGACGGTGATACCAGCACCAATGACACGCTCCTCGTGCTCTCCAACGGTCAGGCCGGCAACATCCCGATCCTGGAGGAAAATGAAAGCTACGCCGTCTTCTGTGAAGCGCTTTTCTCCGTCTGCCGGGATCTGGCCGTCAAAATGGCCGGGGACGGCGAAGGCGCCACCCATCTGGTGGAAATGTATGTGAAGGGCGCTGATACCAGGGAGCATGCCCGCACGCTGGCTCGCTCGGTCGTTTCCTCCAGTCTCGTCAAAGCCATGATTTACGGCAAAGACGCGAACTGCGGCCGTATCCTGTGCGCGCTGGGCTACGCCGGCGTGGACTTTGACCCGAAGGATATCGAGCTCTGGCTGAACGGCGCCGACGGGGACGTATGCTTCTATCAGAACGGACGCACGCAGGATTTTGATGAGGACAGGGCGCTGGCCATTCTCTCGGAGACGGCTGTGCGCTTCACCTGCGATATGCATATGGGCACGGAGGAAGCGACAGCCTGGGGCTGTGACCTCACCTACGATTACGTCAAAATCAACGGTGACTACCGCAGCTGATTTCGGAAAAGCCTTCCTGTAAAAAAACTTCCGAAAGGAGAATCCTCCGATGAAAGACGAACTCACCAACCAGGAGCGCGCGGAGGTCCTGACCGCGGCCCTTCCCTATATCAGGCGCTATACCGGCAAGGTCGTCGTGATCAAGTACGGCGGCAACGCCATGATCAATGAGCAGCTCAAGCAGCAGGTCATGGAGGACATCGTCCTGCTGTGGCTGATCGGCGTCAAGGTCGTTCTCGTCCACGGCGGCGGGCCTGAGATCAACGACATGATGGACAAGCTGGGAAAGAAGCCCGTTTTCGTGGACGGCCTGCGCGTCACCGATCAGGAAACGATGGATATCGTCCAGATGGTGCTGGCCGGCAAGGTCAACAAAACGCTGGTCAACCTGCTGGAGATGAAGGGCGGCCGCGCGGTCGGCCTCTCCGGTATGGATGGACGCCTGTTGGAATGCACGGTCAGGGACGAGCGGCTTGGCTTTGTCGGAAAGATCTCCCGCGTGCATATCCGTCCCGTAACGGATCTGCTGGAAAAGGGTTACATTCCCGTGGTCTCTACGGTCGGCTGTGACCGCAGCGGCAATGCCTACAACATCAACGGCGATACCGCCGCCGCCTATATCGCCGGCGCTCTGGGCGCCGAGCGCATGATCCTGATGACGGATATCGCCGGCGTTCTGCGGGACAAGGACGATCCCTCCACCCTGATCCCGCAGATCACGCTCTCCGAGCTGCCGGAGCTGTACGAAAAGGGCATCGTATCCGGCGGCATGATCCCGAAGATCAAGTGCTGCGAGGAAGCGCTGTCCCACGGCGTGCGGAATGTGATCATCATGGACGGCCGTATCCCCCACTCCATCCTCATGGAACTGCTGACGGACGAAGGCGCCGGTACGATGATCTCAGACGGGAGTGAAAAGAAATGAATATTTTTGAAACAGACAAGACTTATGTTGCCGGTACCTATAACCGGTTCCCCGTGGAGATCGTCTCCGGCAGAGGTTCCCTGGTGCGGGATGTGAACGGCAAGGAATATATCGATCTGGGCTCCGGCATCGCCGTCACCTCCTTCGGCGTCGCGGACAAAGTATGGATCGCGGCTGTGGAAAAGCAGATCCGCCAGGTGCAGCATATGTCCAACCTGTACTACACCGAGCCCTGCGCCCTGCTGGCTAAAGCCCTGTGCGAAAAGACCGGCATGAGCAAGGTCTTCTTCGGCAACTCCGGCGCGGAAGCCAATGAGTGCGCCATCAAGGTCGCCCGCAAATGGGCCGCGGAAAACAAAGGCCCTGCCTGCTCCACTGTCGTCACACTGAAAAACAGCTTCCACGGCCGTACACTGACCACGCTGTCCGCCACCGGCCAGGAGCACTACCATGAGCTGTTTCAGCCCCTTACACCCGGCTTCGCCCACTTTGAAGCCGGAAATATGGAAGAGCTGAAGGCCCTGTGCGCGGACGGCACGGTTGCCGCCGTCCTCATTGAATGTGTGCAGGGCGAAGGCGGGGTTATCGCCATGGATCCGGCTTTCCTGAAGGAGCTGAGCGCTTATCTGAAAGAGAACGACATCCTCCTGATGGTGGATGAGGTACAGACCGGCAACGGCCGGACCGGTCAGATGTATGCTTACATGAATTACGGCCTGCAGCCCGACGTCGTCACCACCGCCAAGGGCCTGGCCGGCGGCCTTCCGCTGAGTGCCGCGCTGCTGGGCGATAAGGTGAAGAACGTGCTGGGCTACGGTGATCACGGCTCCACCTTCGGCGGCAATCCGGTCGCCTGTGCGGCTGCGCTCTCCGTGGTGAACAGGCTCACGGACAGCTTCCTTGCGGAGGTCCGGCAGAAGAGCGAATACCTGGTCTCCCGCTTCACCGGCGCTCCGGGCATTGAATCCGTTTCCGGCCTTGGCCTGATGCTCGGCCTGCAGACGGTCAAACCCGCTTCCGAGGTCATCAAAGCCTGCATGGAAAACGGCGTGTTGGTGCTCAGCGCCAAGAGCAGGGTCCGCCTGCTCCCCGCGCTGAACATTCCCATGGAGCTGCTGGAAAAGGCAGCGGACATTATCCTTGCCGCCGCGAAATAAAGTCCGATAAAGCAATGACCGGAGGTGTTTTCCTCCGGTCGTTTTTTATTCCTTGTCTCCGCCGATCTTTTCCCTGTCGTAGGGCGTGGTCTGGTAGACCATATAGTTCAGCCAGTTGGCATACAGCAGGTTCGCGTGGCTCCGCCAGGTCACTACCGGGGGCCGGGTGTCGTCATCGTTCGGATAGTAATTCTTCGGCACCTCGATCGGCAGCCCGGCCTGCTTGTCCCGCAGATATTCCCTCTCCAGTGTCAGCGGGTCATACTCGCTGTGCCCGGTAATAAAGATCTGTCTTCCTCCGTCCGTGGCGCAGATGTAGATGCCCGCCTCCGGGGAGGAGGCCAGGATCTTCAGCTGCGGGCAGGCCTCGATGTCCTCCCGGTACACCGTGGTGTGGCGGCTGTGGGGCACCATGAAGGTATCGTCAAACCCGCGCAGCAGAATGTAATTCTTTCTTTCCGCGTGATGTGGGAATACCCCGAAAATCTTTTTGTCAAGGGGATGCTTCTGAATGCCGTAATGATAGTACAGCCCTGCCTGCGCGCCCCAGCAGATATGCAGCGTGGAGTGTACGTGCTTCCTGCTCCATTTCATGATCTCGCAAAGCTCGTCCCAGTACTCTACCTCTTCAAAGGGCAGCTGTTCCACCGGCGCCCCGGTGATGATCATGCCGTCATAATTCAGGTGCCGGACCTCGTCAAAGGTCTTGTAGAAGGTCATCAGATGCTCCCGTGAGGTGTTCCGGGATTCATGGGATTCCATGCGGATCAGGTCAGTTTCCACCTGCAGGCTTGTATTTCCCAACAGGCGGAGCAGCTGTGTTTCGGTATCGATCTTGGTCGGCATCAGGTTGACGATGGCGATCTGGAGGGGACGGATGTCCTGGGTAATGGCCCGCGTCTCCGTCATGACGAAGATATTTTCCTCCGTCAGCGTTCTGGTTGCCGGCAATTGATTCGGTATTTTGATCGGCATGCGCGTTCCTCCTTCCTTTGCCTCCGTCTTTAGCGGATATTGCGTTTAGTCTATCACATCTCCCCTGTGAAAACAAGAAGACCGACGGTGAAAATACACCGTCGGTCCGGTAAACCCGAAGACTTATTCTTTTTCCCCCGTCCGTTTATTTCGTAGGTCTGAAGGGGGGGCGGAGGGCGATCGGAAACCCCTCCGGTCACATTAATACATTCCGCCCATGCCGGCGCCGCCTGCAGGGGCAGCGGGTTCGGGTTCCGGAATGTCTGCCACCAGGGATTCGGTGGTCAGGATCATGGCAGCTACGCTGGCAGCGTTCTGCAGGGCGCTGCGGGTGACCTTGGTCGGGTCGATGATGCCGCGCTCGACCATGTCCACATACTCGCCCTTCAGGGCATCATAGCCGTAGCCGGGCTTCTTGGCGCTCTTGATGTGGTCGACCACAACGCTGCCTTCGATGCCGGCGTTCAGAGCGATCTGGCGGATGGGCTCCTCCAGGGCGCGCAGAACGATTTCCACACCGGTCTTGGCGTCACCGGCGAAGCTTTCCAGCAGGGCGGCCACGTTCGGGATCACGTTCAGCAGGGCGATGCCGCCGCCGGGCACGATACCTTCCTCTGCCGCGGCGCGGGTAGCGCTCAGGGCGTCTTCAATGCGGAGCTTGCGTTCCTTCATCTCGATCTCGGTGGCGGCGCCTACCTTGATCACAGCCACACCGCCGGCCAGCTTGGCCAGGCGTTCCTGCAGCTTCTCGCGGTCATAATCGCTGGTGGTATCGGCGATCTGGGTGCGGATCTGGCCGACACGCGCCTGGATCGCTTCCTTGTCGCCGGCACCGCCGACGATCGTGGTGTTCTCCTTGTTGACCTTGACCTGGCGGGCAGTGCCCAGCATGTCAAGGGTAGCTTCCTTCAGCTCCATGCCGGTCTCGGAGGAGATTACGGTGCCGCCGGTCAGGATGGCGATATCCTGCAGCATTTCCTTGCGGCGGTCGCCGAATCCGGGAGCCTTGACGGCCACACAGGTGAAGGTACCGCGCAGCTTGTTGACAACCAGGGTGCTCAGAGCTTCGCCCTCAACGTCCTCGGCAATGATCAGCAGCTTCTTGCCGGACTGCACGACCTGCTCCAGAACGGGCAGCACTTCCTGGATGGCGCTGATCTTCTTGTCGGTGATCAGGATCAGCGGATCGTCCAGAACCGCTTCCATCTTTTCGGTATCAGTGACCATGTAGGCGGAAGCGTAGCCGCGGTCAAACATCATGCCCTCGGTGGTTTCCATGCCGGTAGTCATGGTCTTGCTTTCCTCAACGGTGATGACGCCGTCGGCGCCCACGGTTTCCATGGCGTCGGAGATCAGCTGGCCGATGGTTTCGTCAGCGGCGGAAATGGCAGCCACCTGGCCGATCGCCTGCTTGCCGTTGATAGGCTGGCTCTGCGCGCGCAGGCCTTCCACAGCGGCGTTGGTCGCGGCTTCAATGCCCTTCTTCAGCACCATGGGGTTCGCGCCGGCTGCCAGGTTGCGCAGGCCTTCGCGGATAATCGCCTGAGCAAGCAGGGTCGCGGTGGTTGTTCCGTCGCCGGCCACGTCGTTGGTCTTGGTGGAGACTTCCTTCACCAGCTGGGCGCCCATGTTTTCAAAGGGGTCCTCCAGCTCGATCTCCTTGGCGATGGTCACACCGTCGTTGGTGATCAGGGGAGCGCCGTATTTCTTATCCAGGACCACATTGCGGCCCTTCGGTCCGAGAGTGATCTTTACGGTATCCGCCAGCGCGTTAACGCCCTTTTCCAGGCTGCGGCGGGCTTCTTCGCCGAATTTGATTTGCTTAGCCATAATTCAACAACTCCTTCTTCTCTCTTCTTTACTCTTATTCCACAATGGCGAGAATGTCGCTCTGGCGGACAATGATCAGTTCATCGCCGTCCACCTTGACTTCCGTGCCGGCATACTTGGAATAGATCACCTTCTGGCCTTCCTTCACCTGCATGGTGATTTCCTTGCCATCCACATTTCCGCCGGGGCCGACGGCGATCACCATCGCCATCTGGGGCTTTTCCTTGGCAGCGCTGGTCAGGATCAGGCCGGACTTGGTGGTTTCTTCTGCTTCACAATTCTTGATGACTACGCGGTCACCCAAAGGCTTCACGGTCATGGAACGATTCCTCCTGTCATATCTTTGCTTCCCTGTTTTAGCACTCATGGAAGATGAGTGCTAACAGCAGTACATAATATAATGCTTTTCGTTCTATAAAGCAAGTACCGGAAAGGCATGATTTTGTATATTTTCTGTTCTTTGCTTCTTTTTTCTTCGTTTTTCTCCTGATTTCTCCGTTTTTCCCCGTTTCTACGTTTTTCGGATTATGGTAAGATATCCCCGGACTTTGATTCTGAAATGATCGGAGGGACCTTATGAACCTTCTGTCCGACGACCTGCTCGCATGGTACGACCGGAACGCCCGTACCATGCCCTGGCGCGGCATTCATGACCCGTACCGCACATGGGTCAGTGAAGCCATGCTTCAGCAGACCCGGGTGGAAACGGTCCTTTCCTATTATGACCGTTTTCTTTCCCGCTTCCCGACTCTTGCCTCCCTCGCGGAAGCGCCGGAGGAGGATGTTCTCAAGCAATGGGAAGGCCTCGGCTATTATTCCCGGGCCCGGAATCTGTGGCTTGGGGCAAAGCAGGTCATGGCTGAATTCGGCGGCGTGATCCCCTCCGATCCCGCTGTCCTGCGAACGGTGCGCGGCATCGGTCCCTATACGGCCGGAGCTGTCGCCTCCATTGCTTTTGATATCCCCGTCCCGGCAGTGGACGGAAATGTGATCCGCGTTTATTCCCGCGTTTTCGGCATCCGCACCGATCCCACCGTGCCGGCCAACCGCCGCGCGCTGGAGGAACTGGCCGCGGCCCAGGTGCCGGTCAGGCGCGCGGGGGACTACAATCAGGCGGTCATGGATCTGGGTGCCACGGTCTGCACGCCCGGTACGCCGGATTGCAGCCGCTGCCCGCTTTCCGCCCGCTGTGAGGCCCTTGCCCGCGGCGATGCGGCCGATCTGCCGAACCTTCCCCTCGCGAAGCCCCCGAAGGAGATCCCCTACGGGCTTCTGATCCTCTTCTCCGGCCGCCGGGTACTGATGCGCAAACGCACAGAAAAGCTTCTTCAGGGGCTCTGGTGTTTCCCGATGGCCGAGGGGGCCGTCACTCCGGAGGAGGCCTCTTCCTTTGCGGAAAACAGGCTTCATCTGAAGCCATCCTCCCTGCGGAGTGCCGGACATGCCCGTCATGTGTTCACCCACCGTGTGTGGGAGATGGAGCTTTTCACTGCTTCCGTTTCCCCGGAAGCCTCTGCCCCGCCCGGCTACGTCTTTGTACCGTCGGATGAATTCCCCTCCCTGGCTCTGCCGACAGCCGTCCGCGCCGCGGCGGACATCGTTTCCAGCGGCATATGAAAAACCCTCTGCTTTCGCAGAGGGTTTTGCTTATCTGTGTTTACTGTTTGGTTCCGCACTCGGGGCAGAATTTGGAGCCGGGAGCGATCTCGGTGCCGCATTCCTTGCAGTATACGGTCACAGCCTGTTTCGCGCCGCATTCGGGGCAGAACTTTGCGCTGGCGGGAATGGATGCGCCGCAGGCGCTGCAGGTCGCGCCGGCCGCGGGTGCCGCGGGGGCAGCGGGAGCTGCCGCGGGAGCAGCGGGGGCGGCGGGATTGGAGAAGCTCTGGGCAAACATCTGTCCCATGGCCGCGCCGGCGCCCATGCCGACGCCCATGCCGGCCATACCGCTGCCATCGTTGTTGGCGGCTTCACGCATCGCTTCAGCAGCCTGATACTTGGCGTACTGATCCAGGTTGCCGACCACGCCCATGGAGGTACGCTTGTCCATGGCCTTTTCGACTTCCTCGGGCAGGGAGATGTTCTCCACGACGAGGCTGCACAGGGTCAGGCCCAGGGCGGCCAGCTTCGGGTTCACGGCATTCATCGTGTAGGCGGCCAGCTCATCGTAGTTGGCAGCCAGATCCAGCGCGGGGATCTTGCTCTCGGCAATGGCGTCGCTCAGGCCGCTGACCAGCGTCCGCTTGATCTGTCCGTCCACACCGTCCACGGTGAACAGGGCGGAAGTGCCGAATACTTCCTTCAGGAAGGCTTCTGGATCATTGACCTTGAAGCTGTAGATGCCGAAGGCGCGCAGGCGGATCATGCCGAATTCCGCGTCACGCATCATCACAGGATTGCTGGTGCCCCACTTCATGTTCAGGAACTGCTTGGTATTCACGAAGTAGACATCGGACTTGAAGGGGCTCTTGAAGCCGTACTTCCAGCTCTTCAGAGCTGTCAGGATCGGCATATTGCTGGTGGACAGCTCATAGCGTCCGGGGCCGAAGACGTCAGCCAGCTGGCCTTCGTTGACGAATACGGCAGCCTGGCTCTCCCGCACTGTCAGCTGGGCGCCCATCATGATTTCCTTGCCGTTCATGTCATACTTGTGCACCATGGTCTTGTTGGAACTGTCGGACCATTCGATAACATCAATCAGTTGGCCCTTGATCGCGTCGAGAATTCCCATTTTCATGTCCTCCTTCGTAGTGTATATAATTGAAATTATTTATTCCTGTTCGGAGCAGAGCGCGTTCAGGGAGGGCAGGACCCGTACGCTCACAATGGAAAGATCCAGTCCCTGGTATTCTTTCATGTGTTCAATGCCGTCCTGCGCGCACTCATTCAGCATGGCCGTCATGCTGCTGCTGTCCGTGCTGCTCTCTTCGCCGTGAAGCGGCGCCGCCAGCAGGTGGATCTTCCCTCCGTCCGTAACCAGCGGAAGGATGTGGAAGCCCTCCGTATCCCGGCTGAAGGAATTGATCAGCGCCCTTTCCAGTCTCTGATCTCCCTCATACCAGCGGCCCTCCAGCTTGTCCTCTTCCGGCTTGGGCTGCTCAAGTTCCATCAGCACGCAGGGCCTGTCCGCGTCCATCCGGCTGCGCAGCAGGCGCATGGAACGGTACATATCATATTTGTTGCCGATCTTTCCGCTCACGACCTTGCGGAAGAAGTCGTGCCGGCATTCTGCCATCAGCTCCTGCTCATTGAAGCCGTCGCTGGAGAAATCGGCGTGGATCCTGTTCAGCAGGACCTTCAGCTCGCTCAGGTATCGAAGCACTTCGGCGGTATCCTTTCCCGCCTCGAAGATGGAAACCATCGGATAGTATTCCTGAAGGTAGGCAATGATCTTTTCCTCTTCCTCGGGAGCCACGGCGATCGCGATGCCGTCGGCATGATGCTTATGCAGGCTTTCTTTCGCGCCTTCGAAATCGTGACGGATATGGGGCTGTTTAAATCCCAGCATTTCCCAGTTCCTCACCTGGTCAAAGGCGCTCAATACCTCTTCACGGTCTGATACAAGCAGCAGTTTATACATCCGTGTACCTCCGAGCCAATAGTTGAATACCACGGAGAATTATAGCCGAATTCTGCTGAATATGCAAACCCTTTCGGCATATTTCTCCTCCGTTTGTCAGGTTTTGTCCTGATTTTTTGCGGCGCCGGCCTCAGCAAAACGCCGGTCTCCGGAACAAAAGACGCCAGGAAAGCCTCCTGCCGTCTTCGGAAATGTCAGTCCGCCCTGTAGATCACCATCAGCAGGGCGCCGTCTCCGCTGGACCAGCCTTCCACCTTTACGGGGAAGTCGTAATCGTTGCGGAAAATGAAGTTCAGATTGTCGTTTCCCACCGCCGCGTCGCAGTGGATGGGCAGATAGGTCGCTCCGCCCGGCCCGTGAGGCCGGCGTTTCAGAATGGTCAGTCCCGGAAGCTGCATCACGGCATTGTACAGGGTGGAAGACACCTGGCAGGTTCCGCCGCCCTTCATCAGATACGCCTTCCCGTTGGACAGGCCGATCGCGGCCTTGTAACTCCTGTAGGGGCCGATGTTCTTCCTGTTGGCATCAAATATGTCACCGGGCTGCATCAGGCTCGTTTCCCGGATCCGTTCCGCGCCGTGGCCGATGTTCCAGATTCTGGAAAGATTGTCTTTCTTTTTCTGGGCATCCTCGTTGGGCAGAAGATGGTTCATCTTGTAATAGCTGGTATACGCCGCGATGGGACTTTCCTTCGAGATCGGCTGATCCGTCGGGGATACGGGGATCAGGTCGGTCAGATCGTTCGGGTCGATATACCCGTAGGACCGCATGTAGTTCACGACTGCCCATCCGTCGATAAACTGCCATATGGACAGCTTTGTCCCGCGGTTCAGCTTCACCCAGTAGGTTTTGTATTCCTTTTCGTTCAGCGGTTCCTTGCTCATGCTCTTGCGCACGTAGCATTCCTCCGCTCCCACCGTGGCGATGTAATTGTGCTTCTGCACGTTGAAGGGCGGTGTGTTCACCGGATCAAGCGCGGTCATGTCATCCGACAGGTATTCCCGCTTTACGTAGCCCAGCTTGTTCTGATAGCGGACGATCACCCATACCAGGCCGACGTACAGGATCTCCACCTGCTTGTCTCTCAGTCCGCTGAAAACCTTTTTGGATTTGACGTCCTTTTCGGAATAGATGCTGTAGCTCTTCTGGATGTGTGTGATCTTTCCGATATAGATCGCGGGGGAATTCAGGTCAAAATCCTCCTTGGTTTTTTCTTCATATACCTTGCCTGTGGAAACGGAGTCTTCCGTGTTCTCTCCCTCCAGGGTATCTATTTCCTCCTTGGACAGGTTCAGGGCTTCTTCTTCGCCGCCCTCATCTTCTTCTGCCAGCTGATGACTGTCGTAGTCGTCATCCTCTGCATATACGGCCGCCGGAGCGGCTGTCAGGACAATGCACAGGGAAAGCAGCGCGGCGATCCAGCCGCGGAATAATTTGCTGCCTTTCATGTTCATTCTCACCTCCGGAACTGATCTCGTTGATCTTTGATTATACAGGAAATCTTTTCCCCTGTACAGTTACGGCGTTTCGCCGTTCAGCTTCTTCCGCATGGTCTCCACCGCAGTGCCCAGCTGATAGTCGTTCGTGGGGTCTGCGAAATCGTACATGCCCTTGTCCCCTTCCTTCAGGGGGACCTCCACGTCGGGCGCGATCCCCTTCTCGTGAACAGCATAGCCGGACGGTGTAAAGTACTCGGCGATGGTGATCTGGAAGCCCGCGCCTTTATCGCCCACCGGCAGCACTGCCTGCACGATGCCCTTGCCGAAGGTGTTTACACCGACGACCGTCGCGCCGGCGCGGTCCTTCAGCGCGCCGGTCAGGATTTCGGAAGAGCTGGCGCTGTTTTCATTGACCAGCATGACCAGCTTCACGTCTGCCCTGCCTTTTTTGGACCTGTAGGTATGTTCCTCGTAGCCTCCCCTGTATTTCAGATAGTATACCTCTCCCGCGTCCAGGAAAAGGTCCGCGATGTGCTGGGCAGCGTCCGTCCAGCCGCCGGGATTGTCGCGCAGATCAATGATAATGCCCTTCGCTCCCTTCGCGGTCAGGTCATTCAGCGCGGCTTCGAACTCCTTGTCGCATTCACCGGCAAACTGATACAGCGCGATGTAGCCGATTCCGTCCTCCAGCAGCGTGCTTTCCACCTGATTCACGTGGACTATTGCCCGGGGAAGGGTAAGCCTGATCTCATCCGTACCGCGGATAAAGGTCACGTCCACCTCCGTTCCCGGTATGCCGCGCATAATATCCACGGCTTCCTGCAGATTCTCCGCGGTCACGGTCAGGTCATCCCCCACCTTGTAGAGGATATCCCCGCGCATAACGCCGGCCGCTTCGGAAGGACTTCCTTTGAATACCCGGGTGATCGTACAGAGGCCTGTCCGGTAGTCACCGGAGATCATGACCCCGATGCCGGCATAATTGCCTTCGTCGTCCTCCTGCATCTGCTGATAGGCTTCGGGATCGTAATAGAAGGTATAGGGATCGCCCAGCCCTGCCAGCAGGCCTGCTGCGGCTCCGTAAAGCATCTCCTGATGGTCGGGATCCTTTACATAATAAGCGTCCGCCGCGTCCATCAGTTCCAGCAGCTCATCAAACTGCTGATACTGCTCATAAAGCTCCCGGCTGATCGTCACGGTATCCCCGTTTCCCTTCGTGGCAGCACTGTCCTCCGTTGTGTCACGGAACATGGTCTCCAGTCTGGAAGGCGGGAACATGGCGCAGCCGCTCAGCAGGCAGGCGCAGAGCACAAGGCTCAGAAGCAGCAGAATTTTTTTGTTCATGGCATTTCATCCTCTTTCCCGGGCGTCTTTAGTCTGGCAGTAAGATCAAAATCTTGAAAGCGACGGCATCGTTGAATTTTCTCAGGTCCAGTCCGGTTTCCTTTCTGATCTTCTCCAGACGGTAAAGCAGCGTATTCCTGTGAATGAAAAGCTGCCTCGCCGTGTCGGACAGATTCAGGTCGGATTTGAAGAAAGCTTCAGCCGTGTTCAGCGTTTCTTCATTAAGTGTCATTCGGACGTTCCCGCGTATAAGGCTCTTCCGGAAGCGCGTCCTTGTTTCTTCCGGGATCTCGCTCAGCAGGCGTTCCAGCACCTGCTCCCGGTAGAGGTAAACAGGCGCGGGCAGGCGGAAGATGCTTCCGATGCGCAGAGCAGACAGTGCCTCCCTGAAAGCTTCCGGCAGTCTCCCGGGATCTTTGCAGCAATTGCTGATCCCTGCCTTCAGCCGGATCCCGGTTTCATCCTCAACGGTACCGGTCAGCGCCAGGGCGAATTCCGCTGCCTCAGCCTCGTCTTCGCTGCGTTTGATCAGTACCGTACGCCCGTCGCGAAGGGTGAGCAGCCTGTCTTCCTTCTCCATCGGGATCAGCTCGCGCAGCGCCGGATACGGCTTTCTTCGCTCACCTGCCCCGGTTTCCAGCGCGATGACGCAGACCGGTGTGTTTTTATCAAAGCCGAAACGTTTTGCTTCCTCGGCAGTCAGCGGCATTTCGCCCGAAAGGAGCGTCAGCAGCTCCTTGTCTTCGGTATTCTGTCCGTTCTTTCCTTCCGCGATCGCGCTGAGAAGCTCATATCCTTCCGGCGTATCCGCGCATCGGAAGGCTTTTCCGCCCCGCACCAGCGTCAGCATGCCGTCTTCGGCGGCAATACCCTGTGTGTTCTGTGCAGCCAGGCGAATGACTGTTTCGGGCAGCTCGCCGGCATTCAGCAGTGTCAGCCCGATCCCGTCACATTTCATGCGGAGCCCTCCTTTGCAGTCAATTCAAAATATTATATCACATATTTGCCGTGATTCAAAATGAAAACGCAATAAAACGCGCCCGGCGGAAAAGAAGGAATCCGGCCGGGCGCCCCGTACTTGAAAGGAATGCGCCCGGAGCGTTTTGCTCCGGGCGTTTTGAAATTACTTGTTGAGGATGGTCTTCTCGGTTTCTTTGTCGAAGAAATGCAGGTGGGCGGTATCAAACGCGATCTTGATCTTGTTGCCGGCACGGCTGCTTGTGCGGGGATCAACGCGGGCGATGATATTGCCTTCCTTGCCGGTCGTGCTCAGATACAGGTAGGTTTCAGAACCCATCAGTTCTGTCACTTCCACGTCCACGTCAATGGTGGCTCCGGCAAACTCAGCCAGCTTGGCTTCGCTGTCATGAATGTTCTCGGGACGGATGCCCATTACGACGTCCTTGCCGATGTAGCTCTCGTCGATGAACTTGGCGACCTTGGAATTCGGAACAATGATCTTGTTGTCGCCGAAGGTGGCCACGACGTCCTGGCCTTCTCTGTCAAGCTTGACATCGAAGAAGTTCATCTGGGGGCTGCCGATGAATCCGGCAACGAATTCGTTGGTGGGATAGTCGTACAGGTTCTGGGGGGTATCCACCTGCTGGATAACGCCGTCCTTCATAACCACGATACGGCTGGCCATCGTCATAGCTTCGGTCTGGTCGTGGGTAACGTAGATGAAGGTGGTCTGCAGACGCTGATGCAGCTTGGTGATTTCGGTACGCATCGCGACACGCAGCTTGGCGTCCAGGTTGGACAGAGGTTCGTCGAACAGGAAGACCTTGGGCTCACGGACGATAGCGCGTCCCAGAGCAACACGCTGGCGCTGGCCGCCGGACAGAGCCTTCGGCTTCCGGTTCAGCAGGTGAGCGATGTCCAGGATCTTGGCGGCTTCTTCCACGCGGCGCTTGATCTCATCCTTGGGGGTTTTGCGCAGCTTCAGGCCGAAAGCCATGTTGTCATACACGGTCATATGGGGATACAGAGCGTAGTTCTGGAAAACCATGGCGATATCGCGATCCTTGGGAGCGACGTCGTTTACCAGTTTGTCACCGATGTACAGCTCGCCGTCGGAAATTTCTTCCAGGCCGGCAACCATGCGCAGGGTCGTGGATTTACCGCAGCCGGAAGGTCCGACCAGAACGATAAACTCTTTGTCTTCAATGTCCAGGGTAAAGTCGCTGACAGCGGTCACGTTGCCGGTGTATACCTTATAGATGTGCTGAAGGGATACGCTTGCCATAAGTTGATTCCTCCTGATTTTATGTTGGGGAAGCTTTCTTCCCGTTCTGCCAGTATTATATCTGACAGCCTCCGTTTTGTGAATTGACAGAACCGACAAACCTTTGCGTTTTCTTTTGTGCATATTCACCAAAAAACACAGGCTGCGTTGTGCAGCCTGCGTTTTTATGGAGGATAGGGAGGTCCGGCTTTTCCTTTCGGATCGGCCGGGGAAAAGGGGTCGCTCGGGAGAAGGCGGTGGTCTCCTTCCCCTTTGCGGCTTTATTTTCCCTCTCCTTTGTGTTCTTCCTGTGAAGGGTAAATGAAACCTTTTACTTCTTTTTGGGGGCAGGTGTCGGGGCCGGGGTCGCAGTCGGCGCCGCCTCGCCGTACATCAGATCGATCAGCTTCTGATCCGCCTCACCGCTGGGATAAAGCCCGTTTGCCCGCTGGAAAGCCTTGATGGCACTGACCGTTCCGTCCAGGATCTTTCCGGAGCACTTGCCGGTATAGAAACCTAGCTCCGTAAGCTTCCGCTGGACCAGATAGACAGCCTCCCCTTCGCTGTTCTTGCGCAGGCGCTTTACCTGGAGCACCGGCTTTTCGGTACTGATGTAAACCGGCTCCGCGGTCGGCATGGGGGTGACCTCCGGCAGGTTCGTCTTGTAGTTGAAGGGCGGCAGCTTCAGTGCGTCCCTCAGCTCCGGGTCCTTCTTCATGTTCTCCACGATGGACACCACCGTTCCCTCGCCGATGTTGTCATAGATCCATTTCGCGTCCGCCACCGTCAGGCGGATACAGCCGTGGCTTGCCCGCTTGCCGAGCTTCTTGTAGCTGGAAACATCCACCGCGGAATTGCTTACTGCAGTATAGATCACGGAATGGAAAGCTATGGAGCTGTTGATCCTTGTCCAGTAGCGGGCATAGCTGTTCCCCCATTTGGGAAATACGCACCAGTTGGCGTGCCTGCCGTTCAGGACCCAGTCGCCAACGTCGCTGGGGTTCGCCCTTGTGCCTGTGGAGCAGAGCATCTGGCGGATCACCTGTGTGTACTCGCCGTTCTCGTCACGGCCGTAAACCGTTGTCACCTGGTTCTCCACGTCCACGGTGATGGCAAAGGGGACCGGTGTGGGTGCCGGCGTCGGCTTCGGCGTATTGTCGGGCAGGACGACCTTAGGGTTATTGAAGATCGTATTCCAGGTCTCTTCATCTGTCACGCCCGTCACCTTCAGCGCGTTCTGGCTCTGGATCTGTTTGACGGCGCGAACGGTCTTCACCGCGTAGTTTCCGCTGATGGGCCCGGTATAGTATCCCAGCTCCGTGATCCGTGTCTGAAGCTGCTTGACCAGCTTCCCGGAGGATCCGTTTTTCAGTGTCTTGGTATATTCGATATGCTCATCCGGCATCACAATGCCGTTTTCGACGACCGTATCGTTATCGTCCACCACAAAAGCGCTCAGGTCCGGCACGGGTGTCGGTGTCGCGTCGGGCACGTCGCTCCGGAAAACCGCGTTCTGGGAAAACACAACAGTCTGGGTTTCCGGGTCGGCCACTCCCGTGACCGTCAGCCCGTTCTTTTCCTGAAAGGTCCGGATCCCTGCCTGCGTCCCCTCCAGATAGTTGCCGCTGATCTTTCCTTTATAATACCCGAGAACCGTCAGACGCAGCTGAAGTTCCTTCACGTCGTCCCCCTCGGATCCGTAGCGCAGGGGACGGTACAGGGTCGCGTACAGCACGGACTGGGTCAGGACATCCGCCTCACCCGTCTCCTCCAGACCGAAATCCTTCTGGAATTCCTTCACGGCGGCGCGGGTCCCCTCGCGGAAACGCCCGGACAGGTTGCCGGAATAATAGTACAGATCCTGCAGCCTTGTCTGCAGGTCCAGCACATCGTCTCCGTCGTCTCCGTAGCGAAGGGCCCTGGCTTCCCAGGTTTCTTCTTCCTGATCCTCATCCGGGATTTCCGCGGGCAGCGCAAGGGAATCGTCCCCCTCGTCGGGAAGCTCGTCGGTTTCTTCTCCATCCTCTTCCGTCACGGTATCCGGCAATGCGACAGCTTCCGTTTCCGCGCTTCCCATCATGCCCGCCGGGCAAACCGCGAGCGTCAGAACCAGCGCCAGCAGAAAACTCACGAACCGTTTCACTCCGATCACCTCATTCAAAAACTGTTTAGATTGTAACAACTTCTTAAGATATTTGCAAGTTTTTGTTTCGAGTTGTTACATTAATATAAAACGCGCATACAAAAAGGCAGGCCGGCTTTTGCCGGTCTGCCGATGCTTCTTCGGGTTATTCCTCCCGGTACCTTTTGCTCCAGTCCTGTGTGGCTCCCTCATTCAGGCCTCCGGGCAGCACGCCCGGCTTCCTGCAGACAAAGCCCAGGTCATGGTTAAAATCTGTTTTATCGCTCTGCACTGTTATCTTTCCGGTATAGCAGACCTCCTCATCCGTTTCCTCCAGGGAGGAGACGATCAGCGGAATGTCCGTTCTGTGCTTTGTCGGCTTGACCTGCTCGGGCGGTGTGACCCGCAGCGTATAAACCGCCGGATAAACCTCCCGGAAGAAATAGAGGCCGTATTCGTCCGATACTGTTTCCGCGTAGACGGCGCCGTTCCGGAGCAGCTCGATCTTTACATTCGGCAGCCCGTATTCCCCGCCGTCCTGGAATCCGTTCCCGTTGGTGTCCAGCCAGCAGTAATCCCCGATCGTTCCGGGCAGAACGCTTCCCAGGTGGAGAGCGGTCTGGTCTTCTCCCATGCGGACCCGGATCAGGCCGGTCCTTCCGTTTCTCCCGTCCGTCTCCTCGATCACGGAAGTCAGGCCGCCCTGCAGCCTTTCGTCGTCCGGCTCGGCGGCCACGCATCCCTCAGGCAGCTTCACCTCGATCCGGTATGTTCCGGGCAGCAGTCCTGCAAACGCGTACCTCCCGGTTTCCCCGGTGATCTGGGTGCTCAGTCTGTTTCCGTCGGCATCCGTCAGTGTGACCGCGGCGTCAGCGAGATTCTCATCCCCGTTCCCGCGGTCGATCCAAGTCCTGCCCTCCAGGGTGGTATAGCGGATCACGCCCAGCATAAGGCCGTTCACGAAGCTGCCTTCCTTTACGGAAATGCCGGCCATTTCCATACGGCCCTCCGCCGCGCGGAACGTGCTGTCGCCTTCCGGCGCGGCATCCGTATTGTCCGGCATTTCATACGCCAGCGTAAAGGTGCCGGGGATCATGCCGTCAGAGGCAAAAACACCCTTCGTATCCGTCGTCAGGATATCCGTCACGGTTCCGTCGCCTTCATCGATGACGACGATCCTGCAGCCCTCCGGGGTCTGCTCATCCTCATCGCAGAGGCCGTTATTGTTTTCATCCAGCCAGAATTTGCCGCGCAGGCTTCCGGGCACCGTGCAGCCGATCATCTGATCCACCCACACGCCGCCCATCGGTACGTCGAGTGCGACCGTCTGCTGCGTCCTGCCCGTGGCAAGCGGCAGGGTCAGCAGGCCGGTTCTTGCCGTCACCCGGTTTTCCGGCAGTCCGAGTGTCAGCTTGTAGCTGTCGGGATGCAGGTCTGTCAGCGCGAAGGTGCCGTCCGTTTCGGTAATGACCGTTACGGGTTCCAGATCGGGCCGTGTGGGCTGCAGGGTGATCTCCACTCCCGGAAGGGTGCTCTCTTCCCCGTCCATCGTGCCCGACCCGTCTCCGTCACGGAACGCGGTGCCTGTGATCCTCCCCAGCGTCAGCGCGCCGCACAGCGGGGCGGACCTGTAGTCACCCGTTCCGATGCTGAATTCCTCGCTCTCTCCGGCGCCGTTCTCACCGGTGACCGTATTTCCGCCGGCCGCGGTTTTCGCGAAAACGGCGTTTTCCGGCAGCTCATACCGCAGCCGGTATCTCCCGGGCATCACGGCGTCAAAAAGGAAGCTCCCGCTTTCCGTGATCACCGCGCTGAAGGCTTCGCCCTCCTCGCCCATCAACCTGACCACAGTGCCCGAAAGGCCGTTTTCGCCCGCGTCACGTACACCGTTGTCGTTTTTGTCTGCGAAAACAAAGCCCTCCACCGTACCGGGCCTGATCATTCCCGCGTCCATTCCTTCAACTGCCTGTCCCAGCGGGACGCGGAAGGGTTCGGAATAGCCCTCGCCCCTGTTCCGGTTCAGGATCACGTTGTTCTCTCCGGCCTTCGTAAAGGCATACCCCTCCTTCGCCATCATGCGAAGGCTGTATTGGCCGGGGGTCAGTCCGGTAAAGCTGTATGCGCCTTTGGCGTTCGTCCTTTTCGTCTCCACAGGGCTGCCCTTCTCATCCAGCAGCGTTACTTCGATCCCCTGGGCCGGCTTCTCGCTGCCGTTCATCGTGGCAGAAAAATCCTCATCCGTATACACGGTGCCGCTCACGGAGCCGTAGTAGATCACGCCGACGTTGACCTCCCGGATCTCCCCGTCCGTCAGGGCGAAGTCCTTCCAGAAGTTTTCCCTGCGGTTATCCCTGGCTTCAAACCGGTTCCCGAGGGGGTCGCTGACGGTTCTGGTAAAGTTGCATCCGTCGTTCGGAAGCAGGGCGCGGATCTTATAGATCCTTCCCCGCAGTCCCTTCAGCGTATACCGTCCGTCCTCACCCGATACCGCGACGGCGATCTCATCGTCCGCGACCTGCTTGATTGCCGTCACCTTGACCCCGGCCATGGGTTTTTCCCCTTCGTCGTACAGGCCGTTGTAGTTTTCATCCAGGAATACGATCCCCGTCACCTTGGCGGAAACCATGAAGCCGATATTCTGCTCATCCTCGGATTCATTGTCGTTCAGGTCCAGCGTCTTGGTGTAATAGGTCCTGCCCTCCGCCGTGAAAATGGAGCGGTTGTTCCTTCCTTCCCTGGAATACCGGGTAAACATAAAGCCGTCCGGCACATATCCGGTCAGATCGTAGAATGCGGGGCGGACGCGGGTGATGATCCAGTCTCCGTTCTCATCCGAACGTGTTTCATACTCCAGCCCGTTTTTCTGACCCTTCATCGTAACGCGGACCGCGGGCATTTTCGGCTCATCGCCGGTCATGATGCCGTCCCCGTTCACATCCAGCCAGCATGTGCCGGTTACCTGAAGTCCCTTCATCACGCCGATGCCGCGTTCGACCGTCATGCCCTCGGCCACGCGGATGGGTTCGCTTTCCTGCACACCTCCGGTGCTCTGGTCCGTGCAGGACCAGTGCAGTCCGATATCCGCGCTCTTTTTGTTGAAGATGTAGCCGTCCGGCAGGGACACCAGCAGCCGGTACGTCCCGGGCGTCAGTCCCGTCAGCCGGGCAAGGCCTTCGCTGTCCGTTACGGCTCCGGCCACGGGAGTCCCGCTTTCGTCCGTCGCGAAAACGGAAATCCCGGCAGCGCTTTTCTCAAAGGTTCCGAGCTCGCCGTTGTTGTTGTTGTCCAGAAAGGCCAGCACAAGGATCGTGCCTGTCCCGCCTTCATTCGGACGGATCTCCGGCATTTCCGTCGGAGCCGGTGTGATGACCGGCGTCGGCATGATATCCTGAATACTGGCGGTCACGATCCCCGCGGTCTGAGCGTTCTGCCCGGCCGGGATGCCTTCATCTTCATCCTCAGTCCCGTCTTCGTCCCGGTCCGCCGGCATTCCGGCGTCCGCTGCCTGATTTTCGCCGTTGCTCCGTTTCACCGTGACCGGTATGGTGATGCTTCCCCCGCTGACGATTTCCACGGTCGCCGCGGCATGGGAAAGATCCCATCCCTCGGGCGCTGTTTCCGGGCAAACTCTGACCGTCACGCGCCCGGGCCCGTTCACCGTCAGGGTTTCCTCGCCTGCTCTGATTCGGCCGATCTCCTCTCCGTTGACCGTCACGGTAAAATCACCGGTGAGCTTTTCTGTGCGCAGCGTCCCATCCTGCAGTTCTTCCGTTCCGCAGAACCAGATCCCGACGGTCATCACGTCCGCGCGCGCGGGGCAGCAGGCCAGCATCATTACGGCCAGTACGGCAGCAATCAAACAACAACGAGTTATCTTTCTCATGATCAGGGCAGCCTCCGGTAAAGAACAGCAGTGCATTCCCCGCGATACAGGAGAATGCACCGCCTGATTCAATCCTTTCTGATTGTGGGTCAATACAGCTTCACGGAATGGCGGAATTTGTCATACACTTTGTCGACGTAAGTTTCGGTATATCCGCGCGGATAGCTCACATGAAGTGTATACAGCGTTTTGTTGACGCAGGTGGCGATGATGCGTCCCGCGATCTTTGTTCCGTCCTTCAGCACGGCCTTGTAATTCGCGTAGATCCCGGTTTCATTCAGGAAGATCCTCTCCGCTGTGTTGGAGGGAGAATAATCGCTGAAATCCGCGTTGTTGCCGATCGTATCCAGCATTCCCTTGATTTCCTTGGTCAGCTCGCTCTTGTTGTACTGCTTGTTGACCGGCACGGTCCGTACGGTCAGGAAAGCCTGATAGTCCATGCCGCCGTCCACCGTATTGGTAATGGTATAGCTGTCCGGAACGGAATCATCGACCGTCCAGCCCGTCGGGCCGTCAAAGCTCAGCCTCAGGCTGTTGGCTTCGTATTTCTGATACGTAAAGGTCAGCGGCGGCAGCGGGGACGGAGCCGGCTTGTCAATGGGATCAATGATCACAGGCGTTGCGCCCGCGTTCTGGCTTTGCATGACCGGGGCAGCCGTCACGGCGGAAGGCATGACCAGCTCTTCCATGTCGCCGCCCTCCTCAGAGGCGGGATTGTAGCTTCCGTCATCATAGTCGATGTTGTTGGCGAAAGGATCCTGTTCGGTCGCTTCCTCAGGATTCTCCTGCCGGTTTGCGTTTGTCAGCGGTTCATACCTCTGCTGTTCTCCCTGCTGGCAGGCAGTCAGCAGAACGGCACAAAGCGCCAGCACTACACAAAGCATCCTTTTCTTCCACATGTTTTTTCCCTCCATCCGTTTCCGGTTTGTTTTTGGGTCCGCGGTTCCGCGTCCCGGTCTTATTCGGCGTCATCCCGGTACATCGGGTGATAGACCCTTCTGTCCAGGGAGAAAATCTTTTCGCTGAAGGACCCCTCCGGGGTTTTTTCCGCGACGGTCTTCATCGTATTCATACGGGCGTCCAGCATGTCGATCCAGTGCAGTGCCTCCGCTTCGGGGAACATCGGCGGCTTCGGGCTTCCGTACTCCGCCTCTCCGTGATGGCTGAGCAGCATATGCTCCAGCAGCACCAGCGGTTCTCCCTTCACGCCCGTCCTCTCCGCTGCGAGATTCAGGTTCGTTATGCCGCGCACCAGGTGTCCCAGCAGCTGCCCGTCCCGCGTGTAGTCGGTCACGTTGCCGGTCTCGTCGCTCTTGAGCTCATCGATCTTTCCCAGATCGTGGATGATCACGCCGGCCAGCAGAAGATCCCGGTTCAGCCAGGGGTAGTTTTCGATCACGCTTTCCGCCAGGTGAAGCATGTCCGTCGTATGATGCAGAAGGCCGCTGCGCTCGGCGTGATGCATCCGCTGCGCCGCGGGAAACCATTCCAGCTTCTCTCCGGCAATGTTCAGCATCTCGTCCGTCAGCTTCCGCAGGGCTTCGCTCCGGAAGGAGGCGACCGCCTCCCGGATATCGCCCATCATGTCGCCCGCGGCTCTGGGTGCGCTCGGCACCAGGGCGTTCATGTCCACCTCATCCTCCGGGGCGGCTTTCCGCCATCTCTCGATCCTCAGCTGCAGCCGTCCGTTGTATTCCTGCACCAGCCCGCGGACCTTGATCACGCTGCCGCTCTGCGGCATTTCCTGCGTGTCCTCCCAGTTCCAGATCTTTCCGTTGATCTCGCCGGACTGGTCAGCCAGGCTCATGTCGATATATACTCTGCCGTTCTTGTCCGTCTTTCTGTCCGCCCCGCGCACCAGCAGGAAGCTTCCTTCCATGCGGTCATTCGCTGCCAGGCGGCAGACTGCCTTTTGTTCCATTCACTGTCCTCCGGGATTCTCAGAAGGGGGCGTCCCCTCCGCGCTGTTCTTCCTTCAGATTTGCAAAGGTCGTATATTCACTCAGCCAGGCAAGCTTCACCATTCCGAGCGGTCCGCTTCTCTGCTTGGCGATGTTGACTTCCGCGATGTTTTTGTCCTCTGTGTCCTTGTTGTAATACTCTTCCCTGTGCAGGAACATGACCACGTCCGCGTCCTGTTCAATGGAACCGGAATCGCGCAGGTCGCTCAGCATCGGCCGCTTGTCGATACGGTCCTTGTTCGCGCGGCTCAGCTGCGCGCAGGCGATCAGGGGGATCTTCAGCTCCAGGGCAATGGCCTTCAGCTGACGGCTGATCTCCGACACCTCCAGGTTCCGGCTTTCCGTACGGTTGTCGCTGTGCATGAGCCCCAGGTAGTCGATCAGGATCAGGTCCAGCCCACGGTCCATCATCAGCCGGCGGCATCTGGATCTCAGCATGCTGGGCGTCAGTCCTGATGTATCGTCCAGATAAAGCGGCGCGTTGGAAACATTCACCAGGGATTCCGTCAGCTTGATCCAGTCCTGGTCTGAAAGCGTTCCCTTGCGGACCCGCTGCATATCCACCTTGGCGTCGGAGCACAGCACGCGCATGGCGATCTGCTCCCGCGGCATTTCCAGGCTGAAAACGGCGACTGACTTGTTCTTGATAATGCTCGCGTAGCCTGCCACATTCATCGCGAAAGAGGTTTTCCCCATGCCGGGCCTTGCCCCGACCACGATGAATTCACCGCTGTGCAGGCCCGTCAGGTAACTGTCCAGATCGATGAAGCCCGTCGGCACACCGGAGATCTCCCCGTGAAGCTTTGACAGCTCCTCGATCTGTCCGAAGGTAGCCGGCAGCACGTCTTTGATTGCTATAAGCGTATCCCCGCCCGTCCGGTTCATGGAGATGTCAAAGATCGCTTTTTCGGCGGATGCCAGCGTTTCCTGCAGCGGATTCTGTTGGGTATAGCAGTCCTTTTCGATATCCTGGCAGGCCCGGATCAGTTTCCTCAGGGTGCTTTTCTCGGCAACGATGTCGATGTACGCCCTGACATTGGCAGTGGTCGGAACGGATGTGATCAGCTTCATCAGGTACGGATCCCCGCCGATGCCGTCGAGCGTTCCCCGGCGGCTCAGCTCCGCGTCCACTGTGGTCAGGTCCACCGGCTTCCGTTCGGAGTGAAGCGCCCTCATGGCGGAATAGATTTCCTTGTGCTCTGCCAGATAGAAATCGTCTTCCCGGAGCTGCTCGGTGGCGCGCAGCACGGCGGTGCTGTCCTGCAGCATTGCGCCCAGGACGCTGATCTCCGCTTCCGTGCTGTTGGGCATCGTCATGCTCCGCAGCTCTTTCTCTCCGATCTCCGCCATTTTTCTCCCGATCCCTCTCTTATTTGTTCAGCGGCTCCACCCGCAGGATCATCGGTGTGGTTACGCCGCTGTGCAGCCAGACGGTGATTTCCCGGTCGCCGATCTCCCGGATCGGGTCTCCCAGATCGATCTTGCGCTTGTCCACCGTCACTCCGTGCTGCTTTTCCAGCGCTTCCGCGACCTCAGCCGCGGTTACGCTGCCGTACAGGCGGCCCTTCTCGCCGCACTTGATCTTCATCTCAATGACCTTGCGCTTCAGGCTGTCCGCCTTCTGCTTCGCTTCAGCCAGCTCCTCTGCTTCCCGGGCGTCCCGCGCCGCGCGCTTGCGTTCGATCTCCTTCAGCGTGCCGGGGGTCGCTTCCGCCGCCAGCTTCTGCGGAAAAAGGAAGTTCCGGGCATATCCGTCGCTCACGTTGAGCACGTCGTCCCTTTTCCCGATATTCTTCACGTCCTTGAGCAAAATGACCTTCATTCTTATTCAGCCTCCTCTTTGGGCCGCAGATGTCTTGCGTCCCTTCTCTGATCGATCACACCCATAATGATCGGGATGATCGGCGCCAGCACCGACAGGGCGACCGCCCATAAGCTTCTGGCAGCGCTCTTCACTCCGAATTTCTTCTGCATCCAAAGCATCAGTGATACTCCCTGCAGAAGATAGCTCACGCGGAATACCGCCAGGCTCAGGTTTCCGAGATACGCCGCTGCTCCGCCTCCCAGATTGGCCGGCAGCCAGCCGAGGCACAGGGTCGCGGCAGCCAGGCCGATCCCCCGCGGCATAAACCACTGCTCCGGTCTGGGCAGTTCCCCTTCCTCCCCGTTCCGGCGTCTCCTCCAGTCGGGGATGATCGTGCACAGCAGCGCCGTCAGCGCCGTATGATAAATAATAGTCCTGCAGATCGCTGCGGGAAGGATCTCCTCCAGCGTAACGCGCAGGCTCCACAGCAGCTGCATTTTCGTATCCTCAGGAATGAACACGGTTCCCATTACGCGCAGTGCGGGCATCAGGGCTTCCGCTCCGGTCAGCCGGGCCCACCCCATGCTGTAAGCGTTCAGCAGGATCGATTCGGCATCCGGCGAGGCATTGACCCATTCCGTCGCAGCGTTGGCCAGGCCGGCTGTGATCTGTCCGTCATACTCCCCCTGCAGCAGTGCGGTTCCGGCGATCCATGCCGCAAAACACAGCAGTACCCACATCAGCGGACGGAAGCCCTTTCTCCGAAGGGGGATCAGCGGGATCGCCAGGCACAGCGCGCACCAGGGCAGCAGTACGGGCAGCATGCCGGTGGGCAGAGTCCCTACGGTCACGGCTCCGGCCGTCAGGCATACGGCAGCGGATCCGACCCAGCCGGCGGTCACGCTCAATGCGGCGGAGAAAACGGGAAGCAGCACTAAGGAGGCTGCAGCCCACAGCACGCTTCTCAGGGAAGCCGTCGCGATCAGCAGGCTGATCACAGCCGGTGCCACGAACCAAAGTTTGCGCTCATTCTTTTGCTGCATGCCGTCACCTCCCCATATTGCATATATAATCAGTTTATTTTATCCCAACTCCCGCAAAAATGCAATATATCCGTAACAAGTTGCCCGCATCCTCTCCGTACGGCTTGCTGCCCGGTTCGCCCGGTGCTATACTTTTATACGGCGGCAGCGTCCGCCCGGAAAGGAGAAAGCTTTATGGATCACCCGGTCGTTCCTCTTCTGGAAAATCGTTTTCTGAAGGTTTTTGATCTGCAGTACGCGCCGGGCCGCCATTATTACGTAGCCACCCGCCGCGCCGCGGCAAACATGGTTGCCGCGCAGGATGAGGCCTCGTGGGCGGACCTTCTGCCGGACGCCGTTTCCGTCTGCCTGATCCTGCATGAACAGAACCGGCCGGACCGTATGGTGCTGAACCGGGAATACCGTTATCCGCTGGGGCACACCGTCATCAGCGTTCCCGCGGGCCTGATCGATGCCGGGGACCGGTGCGGCTCCCGGGAGCAGGCTCTGCTCACCGCCGCCTCGCGGGAAATATATGAAGAAACCGGTCTGACCCTTACCGAGTCGGACCGGATCCGCGTACTCAATCCCTGTCTCTTTTCCTCTCCCGGCATGACGGATGAATCCAACGCGATGGTGCGCGTGGATCTCTTCGGTCACGCGGAGGAGGAACTGACCCAGGCCCATGCGGAAAGCACAGAGCGCTTTGAGGGTTTCTCTCTCGTTACGCGGGAGGAGGCGCGGGATCTGCTTTTCCGTGGCAATATCAGCGTTTATACCTGGATCGGGCTGTCCGCCTTCATACACGATCTTTAATGTCTTCCGGTTTATGTCGCGGGGAGGGCCGTTCAGGCTCCCCCCTGTTTTTCTTCCTCGCGGGCTTCCCATTCCTTCTGTTTCCCGGAAAAGAAGTTCAGCTTCCAGGTGACCTTGTCCAGATACTTCTGTGTTTCCTCCATATGGGCGATAATATGCTCCCGATGCTCCCGCAGGATCTCACAGCGTTCCTTCAGGGTGTGCTCGCCCTCCCTGGTCAGCCGGATGAACCGGGCGATCTCCGCCAGGGGCATGCCTGTGTTCTTCAGGCAGCAGATCAGGCCCAGGGATTCCATATCGTCATCCGAATAGGACCGGATCCCGCCGGAGGTCCGGCTGATATCGGTCAGAAGGCCTTCCTTTTCATAAAACCGCAGCGTATGCGCGCTCAGTCCCGTCCTCTCGCATACCTCTTTGATCGTGTAAGGCATCTCGTACCCTCCTCCGGCAGCAGCGCCGATCGTTTTTATTTCAATTTTCCGTACATTTCTCCGTCAGCCGTGATCGCGGTATATGAGCGGATCGGCGGAGAGGAATTCTTACGTATCTTATTTTTCTCTCAGGATTTTGTAAAGTTTATACTCGCCCGGGACCGCCGGGAGTTCAAACACTGCTTCCCCGTCCTTTACATACAGCGGCTCAGCCTCCCGTCCGTCAGGACGCCCGCCGCCCTTCACGGTCAGCTTCCTTCCGCCCTTCACGTGCAGCCGCACCTTCGTTTGCTGCACGCCGTCCATCACGTAGGGATAGAGGATCACGCTGTCGTTGTCGTACACGAAAAGGCTCACACGGGATGGTCCCTCCAGCCAGATGCCGTTCACCGGCACAGCCTTGCGGATCCGGCTGATCACCGGCGCGGGCATCCGGTAAAAGTCCGGATACGCGTCCGGCACGGTAACGGTCCACAGGGTGCTGTAAGCGTAATCGTCCCTCAGCAGCAGGGCATAACTCTCCTCGCCGTGCGCGGCCTTCACCACTGCCCAGGTACTGTTGTTCCGGAATTCCGCCACGGGGATGCTCACGCTCTTCTCCGCGGCGGGATATTCCCGCGTCCTCCCGTCCTCCACGCGGTAACTCTCCGCCGTCGCGTGCCTTCCCCGCAGACGGATGGATGTGAAGTTCTCATATCCCTTGTCCTTCACCGCGTCCCAGAACCCGGTAGTCACGACCGCCGTGTTCCCGTCCTTCCGCAGGAAGGCGTCCAGCTTCTCCAGGATCTCCGGGTCATATGCCGACGATCCTGTCAGCAGGATCTGCTTCGCTTTTTCCGGAAAATACGGAGTGCACACGATGGGCAGTCCGCACATGCCCAGGAAGTCCTGCACGTTGTCCTCTCCCTGACAGTTGTCCGGCAGGTAGCAGGCGATTCCCTCCGGCTTCCCGGCGCCGTCCAGCACGGCGTCCAGTCTGTCCAGCTGATATCCGAGCGCCGCGGTGTACATATTGTCGCACAGGCTCTGGAAGCAGAAGAGCATCATTTCCTGCGGCCTGGAGAAAGCCGTCAGGTACGTCTGCTCCAGATAATGTTCCGTGATATGCATGTCAAAATTGTCGAACCACCCGCCGCCGTTGTGCCCGGGCCACATATTCTCGAAATAGGTCATCAGGCTGAAGCTCAGGTATCGGGGCAGATGCTGGTCAGTGGAGACGGGGTCGCGCGTTTCCGTGCCGGTATAGATCATGTCAAACAGCTTTCGCTGTTCCGCGGGGTTGTAGCCCGTCTCCTGATAGCTTTCCGCCCAGTTGGGATACTTGATGGTGATCCTGCACTTCGGGTTCGCCTTCTTCGCCGGGCTTATGATGTCCTCCTCGCTCACCCGTCTGAGCAGGTCCAGCCGGTAATCCTGCCAGCCGGCCCTGATACCGTTGGCTTTGTTGTATTCATCCCTGCCCTTCAGGCACTCCGGACACATGCAGTTGGTAAAGAAGAAGTCGTCGATGATGAATTCGTCAAAATGCTCCCCGATGAAGGCGGAAACCTCCTTCAGCTTCTGCCGCATCTTCGGATCGTTGTAGCAGATGGTGTCAAACAGCCGCTGCTTCGGCTTTTCCCCCTCGGGCGTACGCATCACGGTAGTCAGTCCGCCGGCAACCTGCACGCCATGGGTATGGAAAACCTCCCGGATCATTTCGATCTGCTCATGGGAGGCAAGCTCTCCGCGCCAGGGCTCCAGATAGATCTTGTCCAGCCGCACATGCCTTTCCATAAAGGCCAGCTGCTTTTCCAGTTCTACTCTTGTCACCCTTGCCGCCGCGTGGGCAACGAAATAGGCTGTTAATGTAAAATTCCGATAGTTTCCCATTATTTGTCTCTCCTCCGCGTCAGCGTCTCTTCCGCCCGCCTCACGTGTATTCTTCCTTTTGTTTTCTTCCGTTTTCCGGTTTTTCCCGGGTGCTGTCCCTATGCTATCACGTTTCGCATCCATTGTCCACGAATCTGTCAAAAGATATCTTTCCCTGTCAAAAACGATGGTTTCTGTTTACAGATATGGGCTGCCTTCCGCGGTGCATTTCCCCGGCAGCTCCCTCCCCTGGCTCTTGCCTCCCTTTTCCCCTGTTGACATTCTTTCCCGGCCGATGCTATAATCAGTTTATCTCAGGAAAGGCGGTTGACTAAAGAACTGATGAGAATTTGCAACTGATTTCGGCACAGGGCATATGACCCGGCGCGTTTGCATCGGGAATGTTTTTGTCGCCGTCTGGAAGTTGCGCTCAGCAGAGTCAGACGCTTTTTTGTTTGCCTTTATATGCTTTTTCATGCGCTCCTTCCCGCGGCGGAAAGGGGGCTTTTTTATGGCTAAGATCCTGCTGGAGGCACTCCGGCTGAAAAAAATGTTTGGCGGTCAGCCGATCCTGGATGTGGACCGGCTGGTCATCGCTGACGGGGACCGCATCGGTCTCGTCGGTGAAAACGGCGCGGGCAAGACCACTCTGCTCCGGATCCTCAGCGGGGAGACGGAGCCGGATGAGGGCACTGTCCGCTGCCTTGCTCCGCTCGCGGTCATCCGTCAGGAGGGCCATGCGGAGGATGCTTCCGACCGGGCGACAGGCTCCGTTTTCCGGGCGCCGGAGAAGCATCCGGGCCTTTCCGGGGGCGAAATGACACGCCGCCGTATCGCCGCGGCTCTCGCCTCCCGCCCGCAGCTGCTGCTGGCGGACGAGCCGACCACGGATCTGGATTCGGAAGGCATTTCCGTTCTCCGCTCGGCGCTCTGCTCGTATCAGGGCGCGGTGCTGCTCGTATCCCACGACAGGGCGCTGCTGCAGGCCGTGTGCAGCCGGATCTGGCAGCTGGAGGGTGGAAAGATCACGGATTTCCCCGGCACCTATGAGGACTGGCAGCAGGAGCGCCGTCTGCGCAGGGAACACGCGGAATTCGAATACGAACAATACCGGGCGGAAAAGAAACGCCTGAAGGAGACCGCCCAACGCATGGCGGAATGGACCGCCTCGATCAAAAAGGCGCCCACGCGCATGGGCAACAGCGAGGCGCGGCTTCACACGCACCAGTGGACGAACTCCCTTCTGCATATCAGCGCGATGAAAAAGACCGTGCAGGACCGCATTGACCGGCTGGAGGTCAAAGAACGGCCGGAGGCCCTGCCGGATATCCGCATGCGGCTGGGCACCGCCCACCCGATTCCCGGGCGCACCGCGCTGACCGTCCGCTGCGGCAGCCTCACCGCCGGCAAAAAAACGCTGCTGACGAAAACGGAACTGCTGCTCCCCTCCGGCAGCCGCACGGCGCTGGTCGGCCCGAACGGCTGCGGCAAAACCACGCTGTTTTCCGTCATTACCGGTCAGCTGCCCGCGGGCGTTGGCTTTCAGGGAGACGTCCGTTTCCATCCTGAAGCGCGCGTCGGCTGGTTCGACCAGCATCACGACCGTACGCTGGACCCGGACAAAACCGTGCTGGAAAACGCGTTGAAGGAAGCCGTCCTGTCGGAAACGCTGGTGCGCACCGTGCTCATCGGCCTCGGCCTGAGCCGGGAAGACCTGTTCAAGCCGGTCTCCAGGCTCTCCGGCGGCGAAAAGGCCAAAACGGCGCTGGCCCGCCTCCTGGTCGGGGATTACAATCTGCTGATCCTGGACGAGCCTGGCAACCATCTGGACCTGTACACGCTGGAAGCGCTGGAGGAGCTGCTTTCTTCCTACGGCGGCACGCTGCTCTTCGTCAGTCATGACGAGCGTCTGCTCGGCAAAATCGCCACCCGCACCGTGCGCGTGGAAAACGCGCGCCTTGTCTCCTTTGAGGGCCCGCCGGAGGAAATGGAAAAGGCCCGCCGCAGGGATTCCTCCGCGCAGGACCTTCAGCTGGCCATCACCTCGCTGGAGATGCGGCTGGCGGATCTCTCCGCCCGTATGTCTGCTCCCCGCAGGGGCGACGATCCCCGCGCGCTCAACGACCTCTGGCAGCAGACCGCCGCGGAGCTCAGGGAAATGAAAAAAGCCGTTCCTTCCGGAACAGCCCGTAAATGATCATTCCTCCAGCAGCCAGCGGCGCGCCTCGTGCAGATCCTTCAGCACAGCCTCGCTCAGCTGCCTCATCTCCTCCGTCGGCGGCATCAGGTCCGGCACCATGATGGTCCGGAGTCCCCCTGCCGCGGCTGAGCGGATCCCGTTGTAGGAATCCTCTATGGCGTAGGCCCTGTCCGGGCTTACGCCTGTTTCTTCACACGCCCGGAGAAAAATGTCCGGCGCGGGCTTGCTCCGCGTCACCATATCCCCGCAGATCACCCGGTCGAAGAAGGACAGCAGCCGCGCGTCTCCCAGCATCTGCTCCACGCTCTTTCTCCGCGTGGAGGAGGCCAGCGCCAGCTTTTTCCCGCTTGCCTTCAGCCCGGTCAGCAGCTCGCGCGCGCCTGGCTTGACCGGCAGCCTTCCGCCGTCGTACCGGCTGTGAAAGAGCGCGGATGCCTCCTTCGCGTATTCGTCATAGGGGAAAGTCTCCCCGTAAAACGCCTTCATGATCCCGCGGCTCGTGTCCCGCGTCACGCCCAGGCATTGGTTCAGCGGCTCCCGGATGTTCTTCAGCCCGTCTCTTTCGGCCAGCTCCTCCCAGCATTCGATCACCTTGATTTCACTGTCGAAGATGACCCCGTCCATGTCGAATATGACCGCGTCAAAGTCCTTCATTCATTACCTCCGTCCGCCCCGGCGTCAGCTGCCCGTAGAGCGGTAGTGCCGCATCGCCAGCCGGAACACCCGGTACATTACGGCGAACACGGCAAGTCCGGCCAGCGGCGTCACAAACACCGTCCACACCGGCCAGCCGTAAAGCGGTTTGTCCAGAATATACGCCGCCGGCACGTGCATTGTCAACGCAAAGGGTGCCACCGCGGAAAACAGGATACGCAGCGGCCGGGGATAAATGTCCACCGGATACTCGCAGGCGCTCCGTCCGCCGTAGGTCAGTGCGTTCACCAGTTCCACCGATTTCACGCTGAAAATGCAGAACACCGCCTCGATCATGAAGAGGCCCAGAAGCAGTATCATGCTCATGCATATGCTTTCGGTCAGCGCCAGCGCCTTCAGAAAACTCCAGTGTACCGGCGACTGCAGGCTGCCCATCACCAGCGCTGCCACGCCTACGGCGATGCAGGTGATCCGTCTCGGGTCCGTGGCGCTGCACAGCACCTGCGTCAGCACGCCCCGCGGGCGCAGCAATATCGTATCCAGCTGGCCGGACCGCACCAGATACGGGAAGTTGCCGGTGATCCCCCGGCCGAAGATCTCCGTCAGGTAAAAGCTCACGGCCATCAGTCCGAAGAAGAAGTACAGGTTCCCCGGCGTCCACTGGTTCAGGTGGTCAAACCGGTCCACGATCAGCAGCAGGGCCATGAACTCCCCGCCCTCCATCACCAGCTGGGCCGCGGTCTGCATGAAAAAGGAAACGGGATACTGGAAATGGCTTTTGAGCAGCATGCCCATGGAGTGAAGATAAAGCTTGACTGTATCCATTTCATCAACCTCCCTGCACGGTCAGCCGCTTCCGGTTCCGCGACCAAAGCAGCAGTCCCAGTCCCAGCAGCGCTGCTGCCCAGAAGATCTGCAGACCGATGATCTGCAGCAGCTCGCTCAGGCTCCTCTGCCCGGTGTACAGGCGGATCGGCGCGTCCAGCATCTGCGTGTGCGGCATCAGGGCGATCACTCTCTGCCACGCGTCCGGGAAAAGCGTCAGCGGCAGGATGCTGCCGCTCAGGATCATCATCAGCAGGTTCAGCATGGCCTGGATCCCGCGGGGGTCCAGCGTGCGCATGGTAAAGCCCACTGTCAGATTCTCGATAGCGCTGGAAACGACCAGTCCCAGCATCAGCGCGGCAATGCCCGCGATCAGAGCCGGCAGGCTCGCCGGGGCGGATATGCCCCAGCCCTTCGGCAGCAGCGCGGCAAACACCAGCATCGGCGCCGCCCGCATCAGGCTGCCCGTCAGCTTCTGCGCCATTACGCGGGAATAATAGTAGCCGTACAGGTTCAGCGGTCGCGCCAGGTCATAGGCGATATCGCCGGTGCGGATCCTGTCCGCCAGATCGTTGTCCGTTGCGCCCAGCATGCGGAAGAACGCCTGCTGCAGCCACACATAGCTCACCGTCGCCTCCAGGGGCACGGTCTGCGGATGCCCGGCATACAGCGCGCGGTACAGCGCCACCAGGATCAGCCCGAAAAACGCCTGGCAGCAGATGCCGCCGATCATGGCGCCCCGGTACTGCAGCTCCTGCTTCAGCCGCATCCGGAAAATGGAAAGATAGGCTTTTATTCTCATAGGTCCATCTCCCGGTACATCGCGGCGATCATGTGGTCGATATTCTGCGGCTGTGCCGTCAGCTCGCGGATGCTGCCCACGCTCTGCAGGCGGCTGAGCAGCTCCGGGGTCGGCACTTTCGCCGGCTCGTACACAATGCGCCAGTCCTCGCCGTCCCGGCTCATACTGCAGCTCTCCGGCAGGCTTTCGAGACTCACCTCTCCGTCATACCGTGCGGTCACCGTCCGCTTCGTGTCGTATCGGGCCAGCAGTTCGTTCAGCGTCCCGTCATACAGCTTGCTCCCGTGGCCGATCACGGTCACGCGTCTGCACAGCGCTGCCACGTCCTCCATGTCGTGGGTGGTCAGCAGCACAGTGGTGCCGTTTTTCCGGTTCTCCTCCTTCAGGAAGTCGCGCAGGGCCAGCTTGCTCACGGCGTCCAGCCCGATGGTCGGCTCGTCCAGAAAGAGCAGCTCCGGCCGGTGCAGCAGGCTTCCGCACAGCTCGGCACGCATCCTCTGGCCCAGGCTCAGCTGCCTCAGCGGCGTCCGCAGCAGGCTTCCCAGATCCAGCTTTTCCGTCAGCTCATCCAGTCTCGTCTTCCAGTCTGCGTCTGTCAGCCGGTAGATGTCCTTCAGCAGGCAGTAGCTGTCCAGGATCGGAACGTCCCACCACAGTTGGCTCCGCTGGCCGAACACCACGCCGATGTGCCGCACGTGTTTCTTTCTTTCCAGCCACGGCACGCGCCCGTCCACGCTCACCCTCCCGCCGTCCGGCGTCAGGATCCCGGACAGGATCTTGACGGTCGTGGATTTTCCGGCGCCGTTCGGCCCGATATAGCCGATCAGGTCGCCCTTTTCGATCTGCAGAGAGATGCCTTTGAGCGCCTGCACCGTCGTTTTTTCGCGCAGCAGATGACCTTTTTCTCTCTTCTTTCTGACCGTGAAGCTCTTGGTCAGATTCTCCACTTCTATGTAGCTCATATTCTTTTCTCCCTGCCGGTCGGTCCTGATAAGTGCCATAAACGCAAGGGATAAATTATAACATATTTTTTCTTGTTTTTCAATCCTTTTTCACTTTTTCCGGTCTCTTTTTTCTTCCCGGTTGTATTTCCCCTTCCGTTCTGCTATTCTCATCCGGGAAAGCTGTAACTCTCCGGCATCAGGCATGTGGCTTTGGAGCTGTTCAGAGTTTTCTCCCGTTCATGCAGTTTGAACGGATCAGAGCCAAAGGCCTTCGCCCGGCCCTCTCCCCCGCGCGAATAATTTCCCCATACAGGAGCACACCGCTATGAAATGGTTCATTGCATCGGATATCCACGGATCCGCCCTTTACTGCCGCAGGATGCTCGCCGCCTATGACCGCGAGCAGGCTGACCGCATGCTTCTTCTCGGTGACCTTCTCTACCACGGCCCGCGCAACGACCTGCCGGACGGATATGCCCCGAAGGAGGTTATCTCCCTCCTGAACGCGCGCAGCAATGAGATTTACTGCGTCCGCGGCAACTGCGAGGCCGAGGTCGACCAGATGGTCCTCTCCTTCCCGGTCATGGCGGATTACTTCCTCCTGCCGGTGGGCAGGAAGTGCATCTTCGCCACCCACGGCCATATCTTCAACGAGCAGAACCTGCCGCCGCTCAAGCCCGGCGATATCCTGCTCCATGGGCACACCCATGTTTCCGTCTGCCGGAAGCACGATACCTACACCTGCTGCAATCCCGGCTCCGTCTCCATCCCGAAGGAGAATACCCCGCGCGGTTACATGATCCTGGAAAACGGCGTCTTCACCTGGAAAACCCCGGACGGAACGGAATACATGAAACTGGATATAGAGGAGTAAGCGGATAAGATTTCAAAGTATTCGTCGTTCAAACGGTAAATGTTTCACCGGAGCGAAGGTTGAATTCCCCATGATCCGTCACATGAAAAAGGGACCGCGTTGCGGTCCCTTTCCCTGTTTTCCTGTTCAGTATTCACTCTTTCCCCACGATTTCGGTCAGTTCATGCACGACAAGGTCCTCCAGCCCGGTAGGTTCCACGCAGGAGCCTTCCTCCAGAAAAAGGATGCTCTTCACGCCGGCGTTCTTCGCGCAGAGCACGTCCAGCTTCCGGTCACCGACATAATACGTGGTTTCCGGATCCAGGTGGTACTTCTGCGTCAGATAGAGCACGCCGTCCGGCGCGGGCTTGGGTGCGAAGCCGTCCCCGTGGGTCACGATATCCTCGAAACAGTCCTCGATACCCAGCCGCTGCAGGATCCCGTGAGTCGAGCTGCCCCGGTGGGTGTAGACAAAATGCCTCGCTCCGGCTTTCTTCAGGCCTTCCAGCGTCTCCGCCGCGCCCTCCGTCAGGGTGATGCTTTGGTTCCGCCCGGCGCATTTCTGCCGGTACAGGGCCATGAGCGCCTCGGGGCTTTCCCCGGTCTTCTCCGCCGATTCGCGAATACAGGCCGTGACCGATTCCTTCTTCACCTTCTGCAGGATCTGCTCCGGGTCGGGCTTCAGGCCCTTCTCCGCCAGGGCAGCCGCCAGGCTTTCCGTGATCACGCCGTAGGAATGCAGCAGAGTGCCGTCCAGGTCCCAGATATAAGCGTTCATGTCCAAATGATCTTCTCCTCAGTCCTGAAAGAGCATCGGCAGGAAGTCGTGGATGCAGCGGCGCCACACGCTCCAGTCGTGACCGCCCGGGAAAGTCCTCCGGATCATGGTCACGTCCTTGCCCTTCAGCATTTCATCGTCCTTGATGAAGCTGTCGAAATACTGGTCCTCCGTGCCCATGGCGCGATAGAACACCTTATAGCTTTCGGCAAACTTCTTTCCGTCGTCCAGAATGCCCAGATGCGTTTCCGGCACGCCGCCCCGCGTGAACTGCAGGAAGCCGCTGAACACGCCCACATGGCTGAACATTTCCGGATGGGTCATGGTGACCACGCTGGTCTGATAGCTGCCCATGCTGAGCCCGGCCATCGCGCGGTGCCATTTGTCCGTCAGCACATTATACTTCCCTTCGATGAAGGGGATCAAGTCCTTCAGCAGCACCTCCGGGAACAGACCGAACACCTGCTTCTGTTCACTCTGGGTCATGCCGTTGCCCATCACGATGATCATGTCCTTCATTTTGCCCGCGGCGTACAGCTGATCCGCGATACGGCCCAGATGTCCCTGATAGACCCAGCCCGTCTCGTTCTCGCCGTAGCCGTGCTGCAGATAGAGCACCGGATACTTCTTCGCGGGGTCATACGCCGGCGGGGTGTATACCAGGCAGATCTCGGTCTTGCCGGTCACGGAGGAAGGATAGTAATGCCGGGTCACCGCGCCGTGCGGGATGCCCTCCAGACCGTCCCACTCCTCGCCGGGCACCGGCACGTCAAAGAAGTTCATCGGGCGGCACGCTCCGTAGCCGATGGGCAGGTACGGGCTGATCACGTCCGCGCCGTCCACCCGCAGGAAGAAGTACAGGAAGCCGCGGCCCAGGTCTGCAGTCACCTCCCACATGTCCTCGCCTACCTTTTCCAGAGGAGTCAGCTTGCCCCACTGGTCGATGGCGACCTCGTTCACGCCGGGTGCCGTCTTCAGGCGTACGTGTACGCGCCCGTCCTCCAGATATTCGTAGCCCTGATCGCCGTCCCGGCTCGGCTCACCGAAATAGGGATCGAAGGAAACCGTTGTGTCCAAAGGCCATTGCTTTTTCATCTGCTTCATCCTCCTGTGCGGTTTTTTCGATTGTTGTCTGTACAAATTTTACAGTTTTTGGTGAAAAAGCACAAGGAAGCAAAGGGACAATCCTTGGCTGTTTTGTCTTATTTCTTGCTCACCCTGCTCTTTTTATATTACGGATAAAGGAAAAAAACGGGGTCTCGCAGGCGCAGGAGCACCCGCTGTCCCCGTTTTTCCGTCTCATTCCTCCGCAAGCATGCTTTCCAGCGTGTGCCATCCCAGCACAGCGCATTTGACCCGCGCCGGCATGTGGGACACGTCCGTCAGTGCCCCGGCCTCTTCCAGCTTATCGAATTCCTCGTCGGTGATCTTTCCCTTGATCATGCGCAGAAAAATGTCCTTCAGCTCCTCGGCCTCCGACACCGTCCTGCCGATCACCAGCTCCAGCATGATATCCGCGGAAGCCTGGGAGATGGCGCAGCCGTCCCCGGTGTACGCCCCGTCCTCGATGATGCCGTCGTTCACCCGCAGGCGCAGGGTGATGTCGTCCCCACAGCTCGGGTTCATCCCGCGCATCTCCAGATTGGCGTCCGTCAGCTCATGCTTGTGGACCGGCCGCAGATTGTGGTCGTTGATGACCTCGCGGTAGAAATTATTCTGCATAACCCATTCGCCTCCGTACGGTCCGCAGGCTGTCTCCCAGCCTGCGGATCTCCTCCTTCGTGTTGTAGAACATCAGGCTGGCGCGCGCCGTGGCCGGCATGCCCAGGTGCTTCATCAGCGGCTGGGCGCAGTGGTGCCCGGCCCGTACGCAGATGCCGTCCGCGTTCAGGATCTCGGCAATGTCGTGGGGATGCACGCCTTCCACTGTAAAGGTGAAGATGCCTTTCCTGCCCTCAGCAGTCTGCGGCCCGACGATATGCACATGCGGGATCGCCGCCAGCTCGCGGTACATGCTGTCCCCCAGCTCCGCTTCGATACGTTCGATCTCCTCCATCCCGATCCTCAGATAGAACCGGATGGCGGCGGCCAGCCCCGCGGCGCCGGCCGCGTTCACCGTGCCCGCCTCGAACCTGTGGGGCAGCTCCGCCCAGGTAGCGCTGTCCCGCGCCACATATTCGATCATCTCGCCGCCGGTCAGGAAGGGTGGCATCTTCTCCAGCAGCTTTTTCTTTCCGTACAGGACGCCTATGCCCATGGGCGCGCCCATCTTGTGGCCGGAAAAGGCCAGGAAGTCCACGCCCAGCGCGCGCACGTCCACCTTCATGTGGGGCACGCTCTGGGATCCGTCGCACACGAACAGCGCGCCGGCCTCATGGGCCAGGGCGGCAAAGTGCCGTACGTCGTATTCCATGCCCACCACGTTGGATACCTGGGTCATGGCCACGATCCGCGTCCGGTCTGACAGGGCATTCGTGAAGGTCTCCTCGCTGATCAGGCCGTTTTTGTCACATTCGATGATGATCAGCTTCGCCCCTTTGCGCGCGGCCGCCTGCTGCCATGGCACCAGATTGCTGTGGTGTTCGGCCACGGTCACTGCGATCTCATCCCCGGGCATCAGCCCTTCGCCAAGGCTGTAGGCCACAAGGTTCAGGCTCTCCGTCGCGTTCCGCGTGAAGATGATCTCCTCCCCGCTCTCCGCGTTCAGGAAGGCTCGCACCGTCTCCCGGGCGTCCTCATAGATGTCGGTGGCGCGCCGGGAAAGGCTGTAGAGGCCGCGCATCGGGTTGGCGTTGTCCTCCAGATAGAACTGTCTCTCCGCCTCGATCACGCTGCGCGGGCGCTGGGCCGTCGCCGCGCTGTCGAGATACGCGATCTCCGGATGGGAAAAAATCAAAGGAAATTCTTTTCGGATCTCCTCCGGTGTCATGCTTCTTCGTCCTCCGCCTTCAGCAGGGCATCCCGTACGCTTTCCGCGGGGATCCTGCGGATGATTGCATCCATCTTGGCTCTCGCCAGCATTTTCTCGGTCTCTTCCCTCGGTACTCCGCGGGACTGCAGATAGTACACCGTATTGGCATCCGGCCGCCCGATGGTCGCGCCGTGGGCGCCGGCCACGTCCTCCTCCGTGCAGAGGATCACGGGCACGGTGCGGTTGCGCACGTCCTCGTCCATCAGCAGCACGTCCTCCATCTCGGCGCCCTCGGCCCCGACGCAGCCGTGCCGCAGATCGATGGTCCCGCGCAGCAGCTTGTCAGCCTGTCCGGAAAGCACGCCGGAGGAATAGATGTCGCTGCGGGATTTCGGTCCGGTGTGGATGGCCTCGCAGTTGATGTCCGCCTTCTCCGTTCCGCCCAGCCTGTAGCCGATGCTCGCGGCGAAAGAGCTCTCCTCGCCCTCCAGGGCCACGGAGCAGTTGTCATAGGTGGCAGCCCCGCCCAGGATCACGCGGTACCATTCGAACCGAGCGCCCTTCGCGCAGCGCACGCTCACGTCGTTGATCACCTGCTCCGGGTCCTCCTTCCGGCGGATCTGGATCAGGCGCAGCGTGCCGTTCTCGCCCACGCTGCCGACAAATTTTTCATTGGGGGTGGCGCATTCCGTCACTACGGTCTCCTCGCCGTTCTCCTCCACGTCCACGCTGCGCTCCAGCACTGTGTCCGGCACGTTCACCTTCGTTCCGTTCACGTGCAGCCAGCGGAAGGTGGCGGCGATCGGCCTGTTCAGCAGCATCTCGCCCATCAGCCGATCACTCCCTTCATTTCAATACGGATCAGATTGTTCATTTCCACGGCGTACTCCAGCGGCAGCTCCTTGCTCACGTTGTCGGCAAAGCCGCTCACGATCAATGCGCGGGCCTCCTCCTCAGTCACGCCGCGGCTCATCAGATAGAACACCGCGTCGTTGGAAATGCGGCCGATCCGGGCCTCATGCCCGATGTCCGCCCTGTTCGTCTTCACGTCCATCACCGGCACGGTGTCGGACCGGGATATCCGGTCCACCATCAGGCTCTGGCAGGATACGGCGCTCTTGCTGTTCTCTGCGTTCTTTTCCACCACCACCGCGCTGCGGAAGATGTTTTCCCCGCCGCTCTTGGAGATGGAACGCGTGTTCACGTAGCTGGTGGTGTCCGGCGCGGCGTGCACGATCTTGCACCCGGTGTCCAGGATCTGCCCGGCACCGGCGAAGGTCACGCCGGTGAACTCGCTGCGGGAGCCGCGGCCCGCCAGAATGCTCATCGGATAAAGATAGGAAATGTGGGAGCCGAAGGAGCCGGTGACCCACTCGATCTTGCCGCCCTCCTCGACCTTGGCCCGCTTGGTGTTCAGGTTGTACATGTTCTTGGACCAGTTTTCGATGGTGCTGTACCGCAGTGTCGCGTTCCTGCCCACAAAGAGCTCCACGCAGCCGGCGTGCAGGTTGGCCACGTTGTATTTCGGCGCGGAACAACCCTCGATGAAGTGCAGATACGCGCCCTCATCCACGATGATCAGCGTATGCTCAAACTGGCCCGCGCCCGGCGCGTTCAGCCGGAAATAGGACTGCAGCGGGATGTCCACGTGCACTCCCTTGGGCACGTACACGAAGGACCCGCCGGACCACACCGCGCCGTGCAGCGCGGCAAACTTATGGTCGGTCAGGGGCACCAACTTCATGAAGCGCTCCCGGATCAAGTCGGCGTAGGGGCCGTGCAGGGCGCTCTCGATGTCGGTGTAGATAACCCCGGCCCGGGCGACCTCCTCACGCACGTTGTGATACACCAGTTCGCTGTCGTACTGCGCGCCCACGCCGGCCAGGCTTGTCCTCTCCGCCTGCGGGATGCCCAGCCGGTCAAAGGTCTCCTTGATGTCGTCCGGCACGTCCTCCCAGCGTGTGTTCATGCGCTCCGTGTTCGGCCGCACGTAGGTCACGATGTTATCCATGTTCAGCCCCTCAACGGAGGGACCCCAGTCCGGCATCTTCATCCGGCTGTAGACCTCCAGTGCATGCTGACGGAACTCCCGCATCCAGGCCGGGTCTTTCTTCTCGTCCGAGATCTGTGAAATGATCTCGGGGGTCAGGCCGCTGTCGACCTTAAAGAAATCGGATTCGTCGAACCGGAAGTCATAAAACTCCTGATGGACGTCCTCCACCTGCGTTTTTTCTCCGTTCATGCGTGCACCTCTTCACCGGTATATGCTGCGAAGCCGTCCCTGCCGATCTCGCCGATCAGCTCCGGCCCGCCGTTCTTCACGATCCTTCCGTCCACCAGGATATGCACGGCGTCCGGATGCAGCGCTTCCAGGATCGCCGCGTTGTGAGTGATCACCAGCAGGCTCGCGTCCTGGTTTTTCCGGAATTCCTCGATCCCGCGGGAAACCGTGCGCACGGCGTCCACGTCCAGGCCGGAGTCGGTCTCGTCCAGAATAGCCAGCGACGGCTTGAGCAGCAGCAGCTGGAAGATCTCCGCCTTTTTCTTTTCGCCGCCGGAAAAGCCGTAGTTCAGGTCGCGCTCGGCATAGCTCTCATCCATTTCCAGTGTTTTGAGTACCTGCAGCACCTCTTTGTGGAAGGCCCAGGGACGCACCTTTTCGCCGCTGCGCTGCTCCAGCGCCGTGCGGACGAAATTTTCCAGACTGATGCCCGGCACCTCCACGGGATTCTGGAAGGACATGTACAGCCCTGCCCTGGCGCGTTCATGCACCCCCATCTCCAGCAGGTCCTCGCCGTTGATGCGGGCAGCGCCTCCCGTCACTGTCAGTCGCGGGTCGCCCATCAGGGCCCCCGCCAGTGTGGACTTTCCGGCGCCGTTCGGGCCCATAAGCACATGGGTCTCTCCCTTTCCGATTTTCAGGTCGATCCCGCGCAGGATCTCCTTTTCTTCCGCAGAAACCCGCAGCCCTTCGACCGCGAGAAGATCGTTATTATCCATATGATTTCTTCCTCCTGTTTTACCTACCTACTAAGTAGGTGGGTTAATTATAACAGACTGTCTGACGGATTGCAAGAGCATGCCTCTGTTTTTGCTCTGAATCCTTCCAAAATTGCTCAATATGAAAAGAAAAATAAAAAAATACAAAGTAACGGTTGTGTAACGTGGATTATGTATAATAGTGTTAGAAGACATATACTCGTTTGAATATCAACGTTTCCGACCGGGAGGCAGTTTTATGGTATACGAGAAAACCTACAGGACCAGTAAAGAAATGTACAAGGAATACATCCGGAGGATTCTCTGCCATTCTATCAATATTCGGCTCAGTCTGATTGCTGTGGTTCTGCTGGCCTGCGCTGCTCTTACATGGGATGTCCGGGCCGTGGAATTCGCCTGGCTCTTCGTCGCGGCCTTTGCCGTCACGCTTTTCATCATGTTTATCTTCCCGAAGTTTCTTCTCTGGCGCTGCCTGAAAAACGAGAAAAAGCTTTTTCACGGAGCCGTTCCGGAATATAACATCCGCTTCGGGGACAGCATCGAATACACCTGCGGCGATACCACCTCTGTCCTCCGTTACGATCAGTTCTCCGCCATCGTCCGCCTGAAGACCTGCCGGGTCCTGATGATGGACGGCAGGCCCGACATCCTCCTCCCGAACGACAGTCCGGTCCGTGACGGCTTTGATTTTGACTGCTGGATCCCCGGAAAGCTCCGGGTCGTCGATTTCAGCCGGGCGGCATAAAGCATTTCCCTTATCGGTATTGACCGCTTCCCAGGTATCGGTCCTCCTTCCTGACCGGTACCTTTTTTCTTTTTGGAAAAGAATTTCTGAGCGTTTTCAATTGACACCGTACTTTCTTCCTATTACAATAAAAAAATAGGAATAATCGATCAGGGAAAGGGGGAATTTCAGCCTTGGCAGCTCTGCAGGATTTTCTGAGCTATCACTTTCTGAGTCTGGTCCTTCTCGCCGCCCTGATTGCGTTCATTATTTCCCAGGAGGAGCGCAAGCCGAAGGAAAACAGATATTTCCGTGAGATGATCATACTGATCCTGATCATCAAGCTCGGCAACACGCTCGCCTGGTTCGAAGCGACCTACAACACCTGGAACTGTCTGTTCTGCCAGTATCTGGACACGTATTTCCAGTACCTGCTGATCCCGGTCGCGCTGCTGCGCGCCATACATGTGGTCCACAAAGGTAAGCCGAAGTGGTACCGGTATGTCCCGCTGGCCATTTCCGTTATTCTGTGTGTCATCAATATGTTTGATGACGGGTTCCTTTTCTTTTTCAGCAGCGATTACCATTTTCTCTACAGATACAAGGCTCCCCGCATCATCATCTATCTGGTATCCGGTTTCTATTCCCTGCTTTTCTGCTTCTTCGCGCTCAGGCAGGCCCGTAAGGACAGGCATGAGAATTACCTGATGGTGGTTCTGATCATGCTTTCCGCCGTTGTGATCGTGTGGAGCTTCTATGAATACCTGCCCTTCCCGTTCGATGTGGTCATCCTGCTGGATATGCTGCTGTATTATATCCACCTGACCCTCGTATATCAGCGGGACCTCGTGCAGAAGGAGTATCAGACGCGGCTCCAGCTGCTGGACAGCCGCGTCAAGCTGATGCAGAGCCAGCTGCAGCCGCACTTTATCATGAACAGCCTGAACAGCATCTGTGAGGTCTGCAGCGACAATCCGGAGGCTCTGGGCCTGATCCGTGAGTTTTCCGGCTACCTGCGCGGCTTCATGAGCGCCATGAACTCCTCGGAGTGCATTCCCGCGGAAGAGGAGCTGAACACAGTCTCCAGCTACCTCACCCTGCAGAAGCGCCGTTTCCGCGAGCAGCTGAAGGTCTTTTTCGATATCCAGGATACGGATTTTGAGATCCCTGCCTTCACGGTGCAGCTGCTGGTGGAAAACTCCATCCGTCACGGCATCCGTGCCCAGAAAAACGGCAACGGCACGCTGATCATCACAAGCTATGCCACCGATACGGATCATGTGGTCACGGTAAAGGATGACGGCGTCGGCTTTAATCTTGAGGAACTGTCCGCCATGGGCAATTCACATACCGGTATCCGCAACATCCGCCGCCGTCTCAGGCTGATGTGCAACGGTACCATCTCCTATGAAAGCGCGCCCGGCCACGGCACTACCGCAACTGTCAGGATTCCCTTGAAAGGAGAACCGGAAAAATATGCTGATGCTGATCATTGATGACGAACAGGATGCCCGCAGCTATCTGTCTACTGTCCTGAGGCAGGTCGTACCGGATGCGGAGCTGATGCAGGCGGACTGCTATGAGCAGGCCATGGAGGTTTTCCGCTCCCATAAAGTGGACGTCGCTTTTGTTGATGTGGAGATGCCCGGAGTGGACGGACTGACCCTGATCCGGGAGATCAGTTCCCTGCAGCCGCAGACGAACATGATCGTTGTGACTGCGTATCCGCGCTATGCGCGTGATGCGCTGAAGCTCTATGTCAGCGGTTATCTGGATAAGCCCGTCTTCCCGGAGGACGTGCGCAATGCCCTTCAGCACCTTCGCTATCAGCCGGAGGAGCTGTCGGACAAGCTGGAGGTCCGCACCTTCGGCCGCTTCACGGTGTCCTATCACGGGGAGCCCGTTATGTTCCCCCGCAAGCGTTCTCTGGAGTTTCTCGCCTATCTTATCGCACGGCGCGGTGGACCCTGCTCCGCGGATGAGATCGTTACAACGCTGTGGGAGGAGGATACCCCTACGGACAGCAAAGCCTATCTGCGCGTGATCTCTCACGAAACGCGCAAGGCTCTGGCCGCCATCGGCATGGAGAACGTGCTGGTGCACAGCAACCATCTCCACATGCTGGACAAGGAGCTGATCGAGTGCGACCTGTTCAAATATCTGAACGGGGATAAATCCGTGCTGAAGGACTGGCACGGCGAGTTTATGCACCAGTACAGCTGGGCGGAGGAATACTGCGCCCGTCTGGACGACAGGATCAACAGGGAACAGGAAAACGCCTGAACCCCTTTGGAGGAGTAATTCTGCATGCAAATCAGAAAAATCACGGAGGGCAGAGAACGGATAGAGGCTTCCGTTCTGAGTGCCTATGCTTTCCATGTCCGCGTGGACGATATGGAGAAGTTTCGGGCAGACAGCCTGAAGCAGGCCTTCCAGGACTGGGGCGCCTTTGATGACAGCGGCGCCCTCATGGCCCATATCATCAACAATCAGTATACCTCCCGGCTGGACGGGCATTCCGTTCGCAACGGGGGCATCGGTGGGGTGTCCACCTATCCGGAATACAGGGTATCCGGCGCCGTGAAGAATATTTTCCGCGCCCTGCTGCCGGCTGCCTATGCCGACGGAGAGGTCATCTCCACGCTGTATCCCTTCAGCCATGCCTTTTACCGCAAGGCGGGCTATGAGACCGTCTGCGTCAAAAACGTCTACACCCTGAAGCCGGAGGTCCTCCGGGACTACCGCTTCACCGGCGAGGCCGTGCTCTGGAAGGACGGCGACCCCGTGGAGGAGTATCTTTCCCTGTACACCCGCTTCACGGATGGGCTGAACCTTGCCATCGAGCGCACTCCGGAAATGATGCTGGAGGGCAGGATGAAGGCTGAGTTCCTGAAGGACCGCCGTTTCTCCTATCTCCTGAAGGAAAACGGCAAAGCCGTCGCCTATGTCATCTTCCAGGATACCTACCGGCCGGAAAGCGCGCTTCTGCTGGTGAAGGACCTGGCCTGGGACGGCAGGGCCGGTTTCCTGGCGATCCTCGGCTTTTTGGCCCGCTTCTCCGCGGATTACGGGGCTATCGAACTGCCTCTGCCCACCGGCACGGAGCTGCTCTCCCTGCTGCACAGCGCAAAGCATTATGACGTTGAGAAATCTTCCGTCTTCAGCTACATGATCCGCGCCGTCAACGCGCGGAAGCTGCTTTCCCTGATCCGTAAGCCGGAGGGTGCAGCGTTCACCGTCCGCGTCTCGGATGATATCATTCCGGAGAACAACGGCACCTTCGCCGTCCGCGGGGAGGAAGCCGTTCCCACGGATGCCTCTCCGGATCTTGACGTCAGTATTCAGGCGCTGGGTCAGCTCTGCTGCGGAGCGGTGTCTCTTTCCGAAGCGGAGCTCCGGGAGGACGTGACTGTCCTGAGCAACCGCTCCTCCCTTGCCGCTGTCTTCACACGCAAGCCGCTGTGGATCTCCGATCATTTCTGATCCTTCCCCGCGGCCCGATATGAAACGGGGGATCTTTTCATCTGATGAAAAGGTCCCCCGTTTTTTTCGTCACGGCTCATACCGGCAAAAACTGTTTTTTATCCGATTGTCTGCACAAACTGCCAGTCCCCGGTCCATCTGGTCACCGGAGCAGGGCTTCCCGGCCCGATCCTGCCCGCCGTTTTCTCTCCGACGGATTCCGCCGGTGTTTCGGTGCACATCCGCACCGCGTCCTCCGGCGGGATGTGAAAGAGGTGGATCAGGTTTTCCAGCGCCTTCCTCATCGTCAGGACGGAGCCGGCCAGCGTTCCGTCCGCCAGCCTTGCTTCGCTCCTGTTCACATATACCTTCTGGCCGCCGAGGGCATATTCCCCGTCCGGCATTCCCGCTGCCTCCATGGCGTCTGTGACCGCCACGGCCTTCTCCGCGCCCTTTGCCTGCCACAGCAGCCGTACCGTATCCCGGTGCAGATGCACGCCGTCACAGATCATTTCCGCGTACAGCCGGCTGTCCGTCAGCGCCGCGCCGGGCACTCCCGGCCTGCGGTGATGCAGCGGCGTCTGCGCGTTGAATGTGTGCGTAACATGGTTCGCGCCGAGATCCGCTGCGTCGTGCGTCTGTTCCGCGGTCGCGTCCGTGTGTCCGACGGAAACGGCCACCCCGGCCTTTACCGCCTTCAGGATAAACTCCCTGGCGCCGGGCTTTTCCGGAGCCAGCGTTATCAGCCGGGCGTCCTCCGGGTGCCCGTCCGTCATTTCCAGAAACAGCGCCCAGTCCGGGTTCAGAAAGCACTCTTTTCTTTGCGCGCCCGCGTGCTTTTCGGACAGGAACGGGCCCTCCATATGCGCCGCGATCACCCCGGCCTCTCCGGGTCCGGGGCTGAGCCGGACCGCGCGGACGCCCGCCATGGCGAACGCCGTCTCCTCCAGCGTGGCGGTCATCGTCGTCGGACAGAAGGCCGCGACCCCTTCCTTCCGCAGTTCCATGGCCATCGCGCGGATATCGTTTTCTCCCCGCATCACATCATACCCGCGAAAAGCATGGATATGGACGTCTACAAAGCCGGGAATGATATAGTCGCCGCCGCAGTCCAGTGTTTCTTCCCCCGGCTCCTCCGCCAGGTCAGGGCCGGCCTCAAGGATCATTCCGTCCCTGATTCGGATCCGCTCTCTTACAAACGCGTGATTTCTGTACGCCTGCGCGTTAACGATCAGCATGTTCCTGTTCCTCTTTTCCGCTCCGCGCCATTTCCTGCCGGTATTCTCCCGGCGTCCGGCCGCTCATCTTTTTGAAGGTTTTGGAAAAGTGCGCCACGTCGGAGAACCCCGCCGTATAGGCCACGTCGCCGATCCGGTTTGCCGGGTTTTCCAGCAGCTCCTTGGCCTTCTCCACACGCATGCGGCTCAGCAGCTCCAGAAAGCCGAGTCCCGTCTCCCGGTTGATCAGCTTGCTCAGATGCCATTGGCTCACGTATACGTGCTCGGCCACCTCGCCCAGCGTAATATGCTCGGTGCAGTGTTCCTTCATCCATTCCAGCGCGTTCGCCACGATATACCCGTGCGCCTCGTCGTTTTCCGTTTCCACTTCCACGGGCATTTTGGCGTCCAGCCTCCGGCACATTTCCCTTACGGCCTCTTCCAGCTCTTCCAGATTGCTGGGCTTGAGCAGAAAACGGCATACGCCCAGCGTGATAGCCTTCTGCGCATAGTCAAAATCCCGGTAGGCAGTCAGCACGCTCATCTGAATGCCCGGGAATTCACTCTTCACGGCTGCGGCCATGGTCAGCCCGTCCACGTTCGGCATGCGGATATCCGTCAGCAGGATGTCCGGCTTCAGTTCCCGGATCAGCTTCAGGCCTTCCGTGCCGTCCGTCGCCGTTCCGACCACCTCGCACCCCATCTCTCTCCAGGGCAGGATGGTTGTCAGTCCGCGCACGATCAGCCTGTCGTCGTCCACCAGTATCACACGGTACATGTTTTCCTCCGTCATTCAAAGGGGTTCTGCGCCATCACGCGCGCCCAGCAGTCCTCCGGTGTCATGCTTCCCTCCGCCAGCGGAGCGATGCAGTCCAGCAGCCAGACCTCTCTGGCCGCGGCGTTCATATCGTCCTGGATCGGGCGTACCATGCGCCGTCCGTTTCCGGTCATCTCCTCGGCTGTTTCGCCGGTCATCCCGCTCAGCTCGATCCCGGACAGCTTTTTTCTGTTATCCTCGTTTGTCAGCCATCCCAGCAGCCGGACTGCCGGATCCCGCGTCTGGGCATGGTCGTATGCCCTGTGCGTCAGGTAAAAGCCCATGGACACTCCGCCGATGTAGGCGTTTTGCTCTTTCCCGTCCTTTCGGGGGACCGGCAGCACAGCGATATGCTCCATCTCCTCCGCGCTCAGCCCGTTGGCAAACCAGCTTCCGTCCATCTGCATGGCTGCCTTGCCTTCACGGAAAAGGGCCGTTGTCGCTCCCGCGTCCGTCGCGTTCACATTGTCGGGAAAGGCCCCCGCCAGATATAGCTCCCGGATCAGGCCCATCGCTTCTGTCCAGCTTTGCGGCACCTCAGCGGCGGTTTTCGGCCTCGCCTGCTGCTCCCCGATATCCGCGCAGGCCAGCACCGCCATTTCAGCCACGTAATGGGGGCTGTCCGTCAGAGACGCCGCCAGCGGAACGATTCCCTCTTCCCGGAATCTGCGGATCGCGTTCATGAACCGTGTCCAGTCTGTCGGCAGTTCTATCTGATACCGTTCAAACAGCTCTGTATTGACAAAAAGCCCCTCCCAGAAGGGTCTGACCGGAACGGCGTACACATGCCCGTCCGCCTCGCGGAAAAGCTCCTCCTCGTACAGCTGCAGTTCCGGATAATCCCGGTTGATCTCGTCCAGCGGCACCACCCGGCGCAGGATCGGGGCGGAATCGGCGCCCGCGGCAAAAAAGAACAGCACGTCCGGCTCGTTGCCGGCGGCAAAATCGTTGATGATCTTCTTTTTCCAGTTTTCGCTGCTTTCCATGGAATCGTCCCGGATCTCACAGCCCGTATCCTGTTCAAAGGCGCTCAGCAGCTCGGCATACGCCAGGCCGGAGGGGTCCGAGCCCGCGAAGCAGGAAGCGGTGTACAGCGTCACCCCCTCCGCTCCCGCCGTGACGCACAGCGCCAGGCAAAGCAGCAAAACAGCCGGCAGTCTCATTCTTTTCATGCTCTGCGCTCCTTCGGACGGTTCTGCGGGATCGTGATCCGCGCGACAGTCCGTTTCATTTCATCCTTTTCCACGGTGATCCCCGCCTGTCCGTGATAGATCAGCTTCAGCCGTCCCGCGATATTCCCCAGGCCGACGTGGTTCCCGGTGGACCCGCTTTCCAGCGCGGTGTCGATCCGGGCTCTGTCCTCCTCGTCCAGTTCCTTTCCGCCGTTGACGACGGTGATCGTCAGGCTTTCGCCCTCCCTCGCGCATTTCAGCAGGATCTCTCCGCCTCCGGCCGGGGCAATGCCGTGCTCGATGGCGTTTTCCAGAACCGGCTGCAGGGTCAGCAGCGGCAGCTCGTCCTCCAGCGTGGCCTCCTCGATCTCCTTCCGGATCGTCAGCCTGTCGCCGAAGCGCTCCTGCGCGAAGAAGATATAGGCGTCCGCCACCTCCAGCTCCTCCCGCAGCTTCAGCACCCGTTTCTCCCGGTTGGCCATCGTCGCGTTGAGCAGCACGCTCAGCGCCGATACCATCCGGCTTGCCTGCTCGGAACCGTCCATACGTGCCTGCCAGTTGATGTCCTCCAGCGCGTTGTTGATAAAGTGGGGATTGATCCTGCTCTGCAGCGCCTGGATCTGGGAGTCCCGCAGAGCGATCTCCTCCTTATAGGTTTTGTCGATCAGCTCCTTGATCCGCAGGCTCATGCCGGAAAAGGCCTTGCCGAGCATTCCCAGCTCATCGTTCCCGCGCATGGGGACCGTCAGCCCGAATTCACCGCCCTCGATCCTGCGGGAGGCGTCCGCCAGCAGCTCCAGCGGTTTGGTCACTCTCCGGTACGCCAGGATCCCGATGGCGATCACGACCGGGACCAATACCAGATACAGGATCAGCAGTGTTGCCCAGAAACGGTTCAGCTCTCCGTATACCGGTTCCCTGGAAATGTGCAGCTCCCAGTCCAGCGTCCAGTCCCGGTTCTCACTGCGCCATGCGCACACCAGCTGGCCGTCCGCCGTTTCCTGCAGTCCTTCCTTCAGCGCGGGCATGCTTTCGGCCATTCCGTCCCTCAGGCGGAAAGCGTTTTCTCCTTCCCAGTGGGAGCGGACCTCCTCCAGCGGGCGGAAAAGGGCGTCGCGGTTCACGGCGATCACCAGCACACCGAAAGGATTCATCCTGGAATCCGCCAGATTGCGCAGAAAGTACAGCCCGCTCTCATCCTCCAGAAACACGCATCGGGTGTCGATCCCCGCGGCCTTTTCCATCAGGACGCCGTGTATCCCGGCACGGTAGGCCTGCATCGCCGTGCTTGCGGACTGGGTATACAACAGCAGCTCCGGACTGTCCAGCGGCGTATATACGGCAAACCGGCACAGTCCCTCCCGTCCGTACTTTCTTTCCAGATAGCTTCTGCTGCGCCGCACGTATTCGGTGCTGCTCAGAATGCCCGTGTCCTTCTGTTCCTTTGCCTGCAGCAGTTCTCCGTCATAGGTCGCGTCCCGCGCCATGGAAAACAGGCTGTCTATATTGGCGGCCACCGCGTTCCTCGCGTAATCCGCCTCCAGCGTCAGGTTCGCGGTCACCCGCTCCCGCAGTCTGGGCAGCACAGTCAGGATATAATAGGACAGGACCGCCGTGGGGATCAGCCATGCGGCCACGGTAATAGCCAGGATCTGAAAGCGCAGCGAATGCCTTTTCCGCTGTACTCCTTTTCCGTTCATGGCGATCCCTCCCTCTTTCAGTCCTTCAGGCCGAGCCAGTCCCTTGTCTGCCGGACCAGTTCCTCTGCTTCTTCCTTCTCCGGCGCCTCCGCGAACACGCGGATCCGCGGCTCCGTTCCCGAAAAGCGGAGAATGATCCATCCGTCTTCAAAATAAACTTTGCAGCCGTCCCGATAGCTGACTTTTACTATCTTCTTTTTATATTCCGGAAGCTGTTTTTCCTGCATGACGCGGCAATCAATTTCCTTCCGGCTTTCCTCCGTCAGCGCCCAGTCATGCTCCGCCATCTCGCACTTCCCGTACTTTTCGTACATTTCGGAGACCAGCCCGGACAGGGGCTTCCCTGTCACGGAAATCATTTCCGTCAGCAGGGCGGCGGCATACAGGCCGTCCTTTCCGGAAATATGCCCGCGCACGGTGAGACCGCCGGAGCTTTCCCCGCCGATCAGGGCGTCGTACTCCGTCATGGCCGCCGAGATATGCTTGAAGCCGACGGGAACCTCGATGCATTTCTGTCCCCATTTCTCGGCGATCCGGTCCAGGATATGGGATGTGGCCATGTTCCGTACCGCGGCTCCTCTCCAGCCCTTGTACTCCAGCAGGTAGCAGTACAGCAGGCCGAGGATCCGGTTCGCGTCCACATACGTGCCGTTTTCGTCGATGATGCCCAGCCGGTCCGCGTCCCCGTCCGTGGCGATGCCCACCTGGGCGTGATGGTCCCTTACGGCCGCCTGCAGATCCCGCAGGGTCTCCGGCGTCGGAGCCGGCAGGTGTCCGCCGAAAAAGGCGTCATGCCGGTCGTTGATCACGTCCACGTCGCACCGGGCCGTGAAGAGGATCGTCTGCAGCCCGGTCAGGCTCACGCCGTACATCGGGTCCAGCACGATGCGGGGTCTTCTCCGGCGGATCGCTTCCATGTCGATCTGCTTCATGATGGAATCCAGATAGGTGTCCCTGGGGTCGATATAGGTGATCCGGTTTTCCTCCACCGCCTTTTCAAAGGGGATCTCCGGGATCTCCTCCGGCTTTACCGCGTTCGCGTCCGCGGCGATGCTGTCGGTGATCTCCTCCGCCGCGTCCCGTCCGCCCTCCGTAAAGAGCTTGATGCCGTTATAAACAGCCGGATTGTGGCTGGCCGTGATCATCGCCCCGTAGGGCAGCTTCAGGTGTTTTACGGTAAACATGACCTGCGGCGTCGGGCAGGACAGGTTCACAAAGAGCACGTGGATCCCTTCTCCGGCCATCACCTCGCTGAACCAGATGGCGCCCTCGCGGCTGAGAAAACGCCTGTCATAGCCGACGCAGAAATCCCGCTTTTCCAGGCCTTCTCCGCGGATCCTTTTCGCCGTCGCGCTTGCGATCCTGCGGATATTTTCTTTGGTAAAGCCGTCCCCGATCACCGCGCGCCAGCCGCCGGTTCCGAACGCGATCATACTTTTCCCTCCTTCCGGCCCATCACAGCCTCCACCGTATGGACCCCTTCCGTGAATACCGGCACATACTCCGCTTCCTTCCCGTCCACCATCAGGCGAACGATTCCTTTCTCCACATGCTCCGGATTGGTCACCGTGATCCGGTACTCCGCGCCCCGCCAGCGGCGGCAGCAGCGGAATCCGTCCCATTCGGCCGGGATGCACGGATCGACCGTCAGACTGTGAAATTCAGGACGGATACCCAGCATATACCTTGTCGCGGCATAATAAGCCCAGCCGGCACTGCCTGTCATGAAGGGGTGCCTCGCCCGGCCGAAGGCCGTGTGGTCCTTTCCCATAATAAACTGGCAGTAGGTATATGGCTCAGCCTGCCGGATCTCCATTTTGTCGTTCTGGTTTTCCGGCAGCAGCGCGTCATAGTATTTCATAGCCCGGTTTCCGTGCCCCTGCAGGCATTCGGCCACCCATGCCCAGGGATTCGGATGGCTGAAGATTGCGCCGTTCTCCTTCACTCCCGGATAGACCCGGGTGATAAACCCGATCCCGTCGTCCCGTTTGGTAAAGCTCGGCGCGTTCAGCAGCAGCCCCCACGGGGTATAAAGCCACTGATCCACGGCGCGCAGAATGCTCTCCGCCTGCTCCGCCGTGGCGGCGCCGGATACGACGGACCAGGCCGCGCTTTCAAGGTGCATCTTGCCCTCCTCCGCGTCCCGGCTGCCGATCTTTCTTCCGTCCGCGGTAAATCCGCGCAGATACCATTCCCCGTCCCACAGTTCTCTGCGGCAGGCTTCCTTCATGGCGGCAGCCTTCGCGGAGTATGTCTTCACGTCCTCCTCCAGGCCCAGATTCCTGGCCGCGTCCAGAAAATGCTCCGCGGCCCAGAGCAGCAGGAACGCGACCATCGCGCTCTCCCCGCCGCCCAGGTTCAGGCAGTCGTTCCAGTCGGCCCGCAGGCCCTTTGTGATACCGTGGCTGCCGGTCTGGCTGAAGGAAAAATCCAGCGCCCGTTTCAGATGCTCCCACACGGTATCCTCTCCGCCGTCCGCGTAGGGGATCTTTTTCTGCGCGAAGCCGGCGTCCCCGGTCTCCCGCAGATACTCCACCACAGCCGGGATCAGCCACAGCGCGTCGTCCGCGCAGGCATCCTCCGTTCCGTGTATCCTGCTTTGGCTGAACGTCGGGACGACCGTCGGGGATTTGCTGTCCTGTTCTTCCTTCTCCTCAAACCAGGCCGGGTCAAACAGATGCAGGCCGTAGCCGGCGCTGACCTGCCCGTGCAGCAGCTGCTCCAGCCGCCACCGGCATTTCTCCCGCTCCGCGTGCGGGATGCACATGGCGTCCTGCGCTGTATCCCGGTAGCCAAGGCCGGTGCGTCCGCCCACCTCGATGAAGGAGGAAAAGCGGGAGAACAGCACATTGATCTCCGCCTGGTACAGATTCCAGATGTTCAGGCTGCGGTTCATGTTTCCGTGCGGCGTCTCGATCTGCAGCGCGCCGAGCTTTTCATCCCAGAAGGCTCTCAGCTCCGACATCGCCCGGTCCGTTCCCTCAAAGCCGTACCTCTGTCTCACGGAGGCCGCGGTTTTTTCGTCCCCGCGTCCCAGGTAGAACAGCACCCGTTTTTCTTCGCCGGGCTGCAGGGTCAGTATCCGCTGCAGGGCGCCCACGGGATTGCCCCCGTTCTCGGTGCTTCCGCTGAGCCGGCCTTTTTCCAGCCCGGCCGGATTCCGTTCCGTCCGGTAGGCGCCGATGAACTGTTCCCGGACCCCGTCATAGCTGTCCGGCTCCACGTCGCTTGCGAAAAACTCATATTCCCCGTCCTCGTAGTGCAGGTCGCAGACGACCGTGCCGTCACGGTATTCGGAGCCGGCGCAGTACAGGCTCATCTGGAAGTTTTCGTTGTCAAAGTCAATATGGTGGAAAGAGAACTCCGCGTATCCGTATACGCTGATCCTCCGCTCCGTGCCGCTCACATTCCGTACCCTGACGTCATAGATCTCGACCGGGTCGGTCTCCGGGCAGTCCTCCCGGGGGATCAGCAGCGTCTGGCTGGCCTCGATGCCGTGCCTGGCGCATTCGAACACGGAGTAGCTCAGCCCGTGCCGGCAGCGGTAACCGCCGGGATCATTTCCTCCGGCGGGCTGCCAGCTCACGGACCAGTATTCGCCGCTCTCCTCATCCTTCAGGTAGACCCAGTGGCCAGGCCCCTCCGTCGGCATGCCGTTCGGGCGGAAGCGCGTGATCCTTCCGTACTCGGGCGTATCCAGCCAGCAGTAGCCTCCGGCGTTGTGGCTGATCACCGCGCCCATGCGCTGCGTTCCCAGATAATTGGTCATGCTCTGCGGGCAGTCTGCCCGGTCGATCACATATTCTCTTTTCCTATCGTCAAAATATCCGTATTTCATGGCGGCATGCTCCTTTGAATCCTTTTTCTGTATTGTACAGGGCATTTCCCACCCGCGGCAATTGCGCGTTTTGTTCTCTGTTGTCAATTCTTGTCCTTCCGCCGTTCGGACCGTTTTATGAATCCCTTCCATATTATATCGCCAATTTCATGTTGTTTATGGCAATAATTTGACCTGTTTAGAACAATTCAAGACAAAAAACAACAATTTGAAACGATGATTTCCTTTTTTTGAAATGCTATTCTCATATTGCGAAAAGGGAAATCGACCCATAAGGAATTTGGAAAGGAGGGGCGGCATGAACGCGGCAAACACTGTCCCGGCCCGCAGAAAAAAGCATGTGACCCCCGGCGGGAGAAAAAAGACCTTCTGGCTGACCACCATGATGCTGCCGGCGGCTGCCTGGCTGCTCCTGATCCGTTACCTGCCCATGGGCGGGATCATGATGTCATTCCTGGACTATCGCCTGCCGACGCGCAAAATGCCCTTCCCGGTCAACCTGTTCCACAGCAAATGGGTCGGGCTGGACAACTTTAAGTTCCTCTTCACCAGCGAGAGCGCGCAGATGATCCGCAACACCATCGGTTACAACGTCTTGTGGATCATCCTGGGTCTGATCATCGCGGTGGCCTTCGCCATCATGATGAGCGAGCTGACAAAGAAGTTCCTGGCGAAGACCTATCAGACCATGATGTTCTTCCCCTATTTCCTCTCCTGGGTCGTGGTCGCGTACTTCCTCTTTGCTTTCATGGATCCGACCAACGGCATGATCGTCCGGTCACAGAAGGCCGCCGGGGGAAACGTGATCGACTGGTACAATTCCCCGCAGTACTGGCCTGTCATCCTGACAGTCTGCAGCATGTGGAAGAACACCGGCTATTCCACCGTCCTGTATCTTTCCGCGATCACCGGCATCGATCGGTCGCAGTACGAAGCAGCCGCGGTGGATGGCGCCACCAAATGGCAGCAGGTCATCCATGTGACCCTGCCCCATCTCAAGCCCATGATCGTCATCCTGCTGATCATGAACGTCGGCAAGATCTTCAACGCGGACTTCGGCCTCTTCTGGTCCGTGCCAATGAATTCCGCCCCGCTCTTCCCGGCCACTCAGGTCGTCGATACCTATGTGTACCGGGCCTATACCACCACCGGCAACGTGGGTATGTCCACCGCTGCCGGCTTCCTCCAGAATCTGGTCGGATTCATCTGCATCATGGCGGCCAATACCATCGTCCGTAAGCTGGATCCGGACAGCAGCCTGTTCTGAAAGGAGGAAATGAGCTGTGACATCCATTGCGAAAAAGAGATCCGCGTTCCGCGGCAATGCCGTCTCAGGCCGGGCGGAAGCCCTGTTCCACGTGACCCTCGGCCTCTTTGCCCTGTGCTGCATCATTCCCTTCATTTTCGTCATCATCATTTCCCTGTCCTCGGAGGACAGCATCCGGCGCATCGGCTATTCCTTCACTCCCCAGGTATTCTCCCTCGATGCGTACACCCAGGTCCTTCATCTGGGAGATTCCCTCTGGCGCAGCTATTTCAACTCCTTCCTGGTCACGGCCGTCGGCACGCTGCTGAGCGTTTCCATGTGCGTCCTCTATGCCTATCCGCTCTTCCGGAAGGATTACCGCTTCCGCGGCTTCTTCAGCTTCCTCAGCTTCTTTACCATGATCTTCGGCGGCGGACTGATCCCGACCTACATCGTCTGCAACAGCCTGCTGAAGATGGGCAACACCTACGCAGCGCTCATCGTGCCCATGCTGGTCAGTCCGTTCAACATCATCATCATGCGCACCTTCTTCCAGACCTCGGTCCCCTTTGATCTGATCGAAGCGTCCACCATCGATGGCGCCGGCGAGTATACCACGCTCGTGCGCATCATCCTGCCGATCGTCAAGCCGGGCATCGCCACAGTGGCTCTTCTGACAGCCCTGGCCTACTGGAATGAGTGGTTCCTCTGCCTGCTCTACGTCACGGACAGGAATCTCTATCCCCTGCAGTACCTGCTGATGGAAATGCAGCGCAACGCGGAGTTCCTGGCCCGCAACTCCTCCATGATCGGCGCGGCCGGCGCGGAAGCCCTTCGCACTCTTCCCAGCCAGACCATGCGCATGGCGGTCGTTGTGTTCATCGTTCTTCCCATCGCGTGCGCCTACCCCTTTTTCCAGCGCTACGTGGTCGCCGGCCTCACCATCGGCTCCGTCAAAGGTTAATTCCGGTAAGTACAGCGGAGGCACCGCTGCTTGCAAATAAAAAATCTTGTATTGGAGGTATACCCATGAAAAAGTTCCTTGCTCTGCTGCTTGCGGCCCTGATGCTGCTCAGCCTCACCCCCGCCATGGCGGACGGTCCCGAAGAGATCTCCATCCTGCTGGAGGGCAATAACGTCACCGATGACGCCGCCGTTCTGGAAAAGCTGAATGCTTACCTGACTGAAAAGATCAACGTGACCGTCAAGCCGGTCTGGGGCACCTGGGCCAACTTCGACGATCTGGCCCGCAACGCCGTCAACAGCGGCAACAATACCTATGACATCATGTTCACCTGCTCCTGGACAAGCAATGAATACGCTCCCTATGCCAAGAAGGGCGCCTACGTCCGTCTGGACGATCCGGAAGACAACCTTCTGGAGACCTACGGTGCGGACCTGAAGACCGTCCTGCCCGAACTGCTCTTTGAAGGCGCCATGACTGAAGGCCCCGACGGCCAGAAGGGCATCTACGCGGTTCCCGGCTTCAAGGATTTCGCCACCATGAGCACCTGGGACGTAAATGTGACCCTGCTGGAGAAATACGGCTACACGCTGCAGGATGTCATCGACGCCGGCTTCTACGGCTGGGGCGACATCTTTGCCAAGGTCAAGGCCGGCGAACAGGCTGACGGCAGCGTCTTCTACCCCTTCATCTTTGAAGGTGCGGTCGCCGAGCGCAATGTAAACGGCACCCCCATCGTCACCGGTGACGCCGGCAGCCTCCTCAGCTATTACATGAACCTGGAGGATGTTTCCACTCCCGGCGCTTACGGCAACGTCCTGCTCAACAAGTACGCCACTCCCGAATTCGAAAAGTTCGCTGCTCAGATGCATGAGTACTACGAAGCCGGCTATATCGATCCCGCTATCTCAATGGGCGATACCGCGACCGATACCTGGCGCAACGCGCAGAATTCTGCCCGTTACCTGATCTCCTCCGAGGTCTCCCTCTACGGCTATGAAGTAACGACCTCCAACGCCCGCGGCATCCAGGTGGCCTACATCATGTCCACCGATGCTCCCTACATCGACAACACCTCCGTGCAGGGCGCCATGATGGCCATCTCCGCCAACTCCGAGCATCCGGAAGCCGCCATGAAGTTCCTGAACCTGCTGAACACGGATCCCTATGTCATGACGCTGCTCAACTACGGTGTGGAAGGCATTCATTACACCCTGAACGACGAGGGCGAAGTGGTTTTCACCGATGTCCGCAACAATTCCTACACTGTCTGGACAAACGGCCTGGGCAACGTGACGATCCTCCCGCCCCAGAAGGGCCAGGGCGCCGATTTCCAGGAGCGCTTCGCAGCCTTCTACGCCGGCTCCAAGAAGCTCCCGATCTACGGCTTCACCTTTGATCCCAAGCCCGTGGAAAACGAGATCGCCGCTGTGTCCAATATCAAGGAAGCCTATATGCTGGGTCTGTGCACCGGTGCCCGCGACCCGCAGACCGATCTGCCCGAACTGCTGAAAAAGCTGGATGACGCCGGCATGCAGAAGATCGTGGATGAAGCCAATGCTCAGCTGAAAGCCTTCCTGGGCGAATAAGGAATCATACTGTATCAAAAAACACAAAAAAAAACAGGCCGCTTCGGCGGTCTGTTTCTTTTGGCTTTTCCTTTTCTTCCCAGTCAGTAGTCACTGTCATCTTCGTCAGCGGACGGCGCCGTTTCATGATTGGCGTATGCCTCGCCCGGCTTGCAGATCTTGTTCAGGATCCGCATCAGCAGGGTCTGAGCTTTTTTTCCGCTGCGCATGGAGTTGAAAAAGTAAACGACATCGCAAAGAACGAATATCGCGATTACAGCCAGTGCAACCAGTACTACCATGCTACCTCTCTCTTCCAGTTTCCCCGGAACCGTTCCTGTTCGGGTTCCGTCCGTAAAAAAGTGTTCCGGTTTCCCAAAACCGGAACAATAATATAAACTACCGTTCGTTACAAAAACGTTACGCGTTTTCCCCGCCTTCCCGGATGGCCTTCAGGACCTTTTCCGCGTCCTCTTCTCCGGAGATCAGGGTCACGTATCCCTCCAGCGTGTCGGCCTTGGCGGCAAGCGTGCGGGAATGCCGGCTCACAAAGATCCGCGCCCTGTACCTGCCGTTTCTGGCCTCCTGGATCAGGTTTACCCCGGCGGAGTTCCCGTCCAGCGCCAGCAGGACGGATGGGCGCCGTTTGAAGATCTCATAGGCAAAGCTTTTGTACAGGCCCATGCCCGTCGGTTCAATGGAGATCCGTATGCCCGCTCCGCTGTCCTCCAGCCGCCGGGCTTCCGTCTCCGTCATTCTCGTCGGCACGATGGCGAAGATCTCAAACCTTCCCCCGGCAAGCTGGATCAGCGCCCGCTCATAGGCGGTCAGGCGGTGCCCGATCACAAAGAAGGCCTTTTCCGGGTCGCATTTCTCCGTTATTTTTCGCAGCAGGGCCTTCTGCCCGTCCCGCAGCCGCGTGGTATGCCTGTCGCTGTTGAAGCTTCCTCCCGCCAGGATCACCGGCACCTTGCCGGTTGGCAGCTCCCGGATTCCCGCCTTCAGCCGCTCGGCGCTGTCCAGCTTTTCCGATTCCCCGTCCGGTCCGGCGTTCTCGGCTTCCTCGCCGCGGATCAGCTCCGCGTAGTACTCTTCCGGGTCAGCCCCGGCGGCGTTTTTCTCGTAGGCCTTCATCTTTTCCCGGAAGGTCTTCAGGCTTTCCTGCAGGATCCCTTCCTCCGTCCGGCGCATGGTGAGCAGCTCCCCACGGTCCAGCTCCAGCAGCTTTTCCAGGGCCAGCTGCTCGTCAATGGAATCGGTGCCGTACAGGGCTCCTCCGTCCGTTCCCTGCACACAGGCCACGCCCTCGCGCAGGTATTCCTTCAGGGGATGGTGCTTCAGGTCGGAAAGATTGTTCAGCCGCACGTTGGATGTGATCTGGAATTCCAGCACGGCGCCGCTTTCCTTCAGATCCCCGATCAGCTGCCGTCCCTTCGGGGAATGCAGGTTCGCGGTATAAAGACCGTGCCCGATCCGCAGCGGCGGCATCTTCTGCCCGGGCGCCAGCGCTTCCTTCACGCAGCGGATGCTGTTGTCCACATTGTCCCGCAGGCTGTCGTTTTCACCGGCGTGGATCCTGATCACAAATCCCGGATGCTCTCCGGCGATCTGCACAAGCCTTCGGATCACGGGGCTCAGGTCCCGTATATCGTTGATCTCCTCACCGACGATATCGCTGCCCGCCACATAAGGATCTCCTGCCACGGCCCGCAGAGTCCGCAGCTGTTCCCGGAAGTCGGCGTTCAGCTGGTCTCTCACCAGCGTCAGCGGGATCCGCCGCATGGCTGCCAGGAACCGCAGCACCACGCCGGTCTCCCGGGTCACGGCCGGCATGGCTTCATGGATCTGTTCCAGCAGCAGGGGCGCCTGTTCAGGCTTGACCAGGGTCGTATCGGAGATCTCCATATAGCAGATCCCGTGCTTTTCACAGCCGCGGGCGATCCAGAGCAGCTTGTCCTGTAGCAGCGTAAAGGACGCGTATACCGGGTTTGCCCGGTCCTCCGTCATTTTCTTCAGCGTTTCCCGTACGACTGGATCCGGTATTTCCTCCATTCCCTCCAGCGAGATCTTCTTTTCGGACGGTATCCCCCTTGTAAACACATAGCGGTACAGATAGACCTTTTCAAGATTGGTGAACACCGCCTGCCCGTCCTTGAGCACGGCCAGCGAGTTGCGGATCCGGTTCAGGTTGTACTCCGCGTCCCGGGGATTCCGCAGGATCAGGTCCGCGAAATTGAGAAAGGTGTTGTCGTCGATCTTCCGGTCCAGATACTTGCCGGTCAGCGGAGATGAGGCAAACCGGGCTTTGGCTTCCTCCCGTTTTTTCTCCAGCTCGCGCTTTTGCCTGTCCGAGCAGCGGAGCTCCAGCTTCTTGATATAGTACAGCGGATAGCGGATCTGGTGGTGGATGCCCAGCGCGATCAGCGTCTCCGGATCCAGGTTCGCGTTCATGTGCGTGTGCAGGTCCGTCCGGAATTTGCATTCCCGCAGGATATAGGTCTTGACGAGCGTCTTGCGGAAATCCAGCCGGTAGTCCTTCGTCTGGCTCATCAGGGTCTTGGAGATCGCGGGAATGGACGCCTTGCGTTCGATCCTCCCGTCCGGATAGATGTTGGCGACCTTCGTTTCCCCCAGGTGCAGGATATAGATCGGCAGGTTCTCATCGTTGATATAGCAGGGGATCGTTCCCCTGATCACCTTCAGCCCGTTCTCATCCTCGCTCAGCGGCAGGCGGCACAGCTTTGCCAGGTTGGTGATCAGGTTTCCCGTGCCGTGATTCGGGGTGCGCAGAATGTAGCTGAGCACGTGGTCCGTCATGTCCAGCTCCACGGTGATGTCCCTTTCCCGGTCCAGGCAGAATGTTCCGAAATACGCCATGCCCTACCTCCGTCCTTTTTCCCTTTCCCTTCTCTTTCTCTCAGATATTCAGGTATTCCTTCATTTTTTCAATATATTGCTCCCCCAGCGGCGTATGGGAGGAGTTTTTTCTTTCAATATAGCCGATCTCCATCGCGGCGTCACCCTGATCCGCGCCCGCGGCAAAGGGTACGGCGATATAGTCCACGCCGCTCAGCTCCTCGCAGATAATGCCGGAGCAAAGGGTATACCCCAGCAGGCCGACCATCAGGTTCAGCACGGTCGCCCTGTCGCTGCAGGTAATGATGCGCGGATACGTCCGGGTGGACAGCAGCTCCTCGGAAAAATAAAAGGGCGCGTCCCCCTGCTCAAAGGCCAGGCAGGGATACGGCAGCAGCTCCTCCAGCGTAATGGATTTCTTCTTCGCCAGCGGGTGCCCCTTCCACAAATAGACGTACGCGCCACAGTCGATCAGGTGGTGGAACACCACGCCTTCCTCGGCAAACAGCTTTTCCAGCGGCTTCCTGTTCGTCTCGTTCAGATACAGGATCCCGATCTCGCTGCGCATGCTCGCCACGTCGCGGATCACTTCACCCGTCCTGGTCTCCCGGATCGCCAGCTCGTATTCGGCAACGTCCACGTCCTTTGTCATCTCCACAAAGGCCTTGACCGCGAAGGAATAATGCTGCGCGGATACGGCAAAACTGGCCTTGCGTTTGTCCGTCTTTCCGTATTCCTCCATCAGGTTCTGGTACTGGGTGTACACCTGCCGCGCGTAGGGCAGGAATTTCATGCCTTCCGTCGTCAGCGTAACGCCCCGGGATGTGCGATGGAAGATGGATATGGAAAACTCCTTCTCCAGCTCCCGGACTGCGCTCGTCAGGGACGGCTGGGATACAAACAGTTTCTCTGCGGCCTTGCCCAGGGAGCCGCATTCCGCAATGGTGATCAGATAGTGGATCTGCTGCAGTGTCATTCCTTGCTTTCCTCTCCCGCGGGTCATCCGCGATGCCGGTTCAGATTAGCTGAATCATAGGGGATTCCTATGGCTTTGTCAACTGTTTTTTTTATATTGTTCCTCCTGTCATAGGCTGTGCCTATGGCTTTCCATACAGGAAGCGTATTGGACAAAACAATTTTCCTCGCTTATGATATCGCCATCGAAAGGAAAGGAGGCCGGCAGGAATGAACAGGCGATGTCCCCTGTCACAGTGCTTCCGTGCGGCTCTGCTGAGCCTCAACCGAATGTGATGCAGTCACGGTTCCGGTCAGTAAAAATATATCTTAAGATGAAATATAAAGGAGAGCATGAAAATGTCTGATATCAACAATTCCGCCAACTGGTCCTTTGAAACCCGTCAGCTCCATATCGGTCAGGAGAATGCCGATCCGGCCACCGACTCCCGTGCGGTCCCGATCTATGCCACCGCCTCCTATGTTTTTCATAACGCGCAGCACGCCGCCGACCGCTTCGGCTTGCGGGATGCCGGCAACATCTACGGCCGGCTGACAAACCCCACCCAGAGCGTTTTCGAGGAGCGCATCGCTTCCCTGGAAGGCGGCTCCGCCGCTCTGGCGGTCGCTTCAGGCGCCGCGGCCATCTCCTATACCATACAGGCTCTCGCGAAGTCCGGGGAGCATATCGTAGCCGCGAAGACCATTTACGGCGGCACCTACAACCTGCTGGCGCACACGCTTCCCCTGACCAACGGCATTACCGCATCCTTCGTGGATCCGGCGGATCTGGCAGCTCTGGAGCAGGCGATCAGGCCCGAAACCAAGGCGGTTTTCATTGAAACGCTGGGAAATCCCACCTCCAATATCACGGATATCGAAGCAGTGGCTGCCGTCGCGCACCGTCACGGGATCCCGCTGGTGGTGGATAACACCTTTGCGACGCCCTTCCTGGTCCGTCCGCTGGAATATGGCGCGGACATCGTCGTCCACTCTGCCACCAAGTTCATCGGCGGCCACGGCACGGCCATCGGCGGCGTGATCGTGGAGGGCGGCAAATTTGACTGGAAGGTCTCCGGCAAGTATCCGTGGATCGCCGAGCCGAACCCGAGCTATCACGGCATTTCCTTCTATGATGCCGTCGGCCCTGCCGCCTTCGCCACCTACATCCGAGCCATCCTGCTGCGGGATACCGGCGCCACGCTGTCTCCCTTCCATGCCTTCCTGTTCCTGCAGGGGCTGGAAACGCTCTCCCTTCGCGTGGAGCGCCACGTCTCCAACGCGCTGGCCATTGTGAACTATCTGAACAGCCATCCCCAGGTGGAAGCCGTGCACCATCCGGCGCTTGCCAGCGAGCCCAGCCACGGTCTCTACGGCAGGTACTTCCCCAACGGCGGCGGATCCATCTTCACCTTTGAGATCAAAGGAGGAGCAGAAGCTGCGAAGAAGTTCATCGACCATCTGGCCATCTTCTCCCTGCTGGCCAACGTGGCAGATGTCAAATCCCTTGTCATCCACCCCGCCAGCACCACCCACAGCCAGCTGACGGAAGAGGAGCTGCTGGATCAGGGGATCCGTCCGGGCACCATTCGCCTCTCCATCGGTACGGAAAACATCCGCGACCTGATTGCGGCTCTGGAAGCGGCCTTCGAAGCCGTCAGATAATTCTTCCTCCATTTCAAAAAGCTCTGCCCTTCCATTCGGGGCAGAGCTTTTTGAAATGGATTCTTCTCATTCCGTTTTTTCTCACAGGGCCGGCAGGATCCTGCCGCTCCAGATCGCCGTCAGCTTCTCCGTGGAAAACGCGGCGTTGGCCGGGCTGGTGCTGGGTAGGTATCCCGCGTGGAATCCCAGCGCGGGCGCCTGGAATTTTTCAAAAAACCGTTCCGCCGTTTTCCCGTTCACAAAAACCCGCTCCCCGATCCGGGTCGCGCGGAGAATGGACGCGATGTCCGCCGGAACCACGTCCCGGATGGTGCTGTCCGCCGAGCCGATGATGCTGCATCGCTCGATCACGTCGTATAGGGCGATCCGGTTTCTTTCCAGAAAGGCTTCCTTTTCTTCCCGCGTCAGCGGCTCGCTGTCTTCAAAAACCGCGGCGAGCACCTTCCAGAAGCGGTTCTGCGGATGCCCGTAAAAGAACTGTACCTTCCTGGATCCCGCGGACGGAAAGCTTCCCAGGATAAGGATCCGGGAATCCGGCCGGTAAAACGGTCCGAAGCCGTGCTCCAGAAAACACCTTTCCATCTTCTTCTCTCCCCGCCGCCGGTTTGTTTCCCCACTTTTTTTATTTCAGTCTCTGGATCAGCCTCTTCAGCTCCAGATCGCGCCACTCGATGACCTCGATCTCCAGCTCGGCTGCGCGCCGGCGCATAACGGTCCGGCTCCGTGTCGCGCCGGAGGATGTAACGATGACCGCCCTCGAGCCCTTTCCCCCGAAGCGGTCCCGCAGGATGGCCAGCTCGTTGAGCGCCTCCGTTTTGATCTCCCCGGTCTTGCAGCTGATGAAAACGGGCTGTATTCCGCGCACGGCCATCACGTCGATCTCGTTCGTCACCGCGTCGGTTTTGTTCGTTCCGCCGTGCCAGTTGACCACTGCGCTCAGGATCACGTCGTCGAATACGCCGGCCTCCAGGCATGCCCGGTATACGCGCAGCTCCAGCACGGAGCCGACATCCCTCAGCCAGAAGCGCACCGTTTCATCCGGAAAGCGGAAGGAGATCTCCTCCCCGGTCAGATCGGGTTCTTCGATCAGCTGTTCCTCTGCCAGAGCGCGGAGCAGCTCCTCGTTCACGGTCACGTTGCCGTGGTCCGCCTTCACCGTCCGCGGGCCCCGCGCGTCCAGCTCACCCGGCTCCGCGGAGGAGACCCGCTGGAACCAGGCGATCTGCCGGTTCCAGATCCGGCGGTGTTCCGCGTAGATCCGGAAAAGCCGGTCCATCTGCGGTATTTTGTCCTTCAGCACGTTGTTGTTCTCCCTGCCCGGCAGCAGTTTTCCGCCGGCCATCAGGAAGCAGGCCTCCGCGTTCAGCCGGACCGTGCAGGGCAGGCTCCTGGCGAAGGGCGCGTTCCGGATCTCATAGAAGGTATTCCTCTTCCGGGAATAGGTAAAGACAGGGATGCTGTCCGACACGGCCCCTGCCGCGAACAGCGCCGCGTCAGTCCCGCCGGAAATATCGACGGCGCAGTCCTCCCGGGAGGCGATCACCTTCTTCAGCGTGCTTTCCACCTTCACCGCGTCCAGCAGGCTCACCGGCACAAAGCTCAGCTTCACCCCGCACCCGCGCAGCTGAAAATACTTTTCCAGCGCTTCCCGCAGCTCCCTGTCCTCATACACCTCGGGCGGGCAGATATAAACCGTTTCCTCCGGCCGGAAGGTCTCCGTCCCCAGCACGTTTTCGATCGGGCGTTCATCGTATAGCTCTATCAGTGTTTTCATCTTTTTTTCTGCCGGTCCGTGGCTTTCGTCCCGGCTCTTCCCTTCCCCTGCAGTCTATCGGATTGCCCCGATAAAGTCAATCGTTTCCGTCCCGTCGGCTGCAAAGTATTCTTTTTTCGCCGGCAGGATTTTGCCCCGGCGGGGCGAATTCTTGATAGCCGCTTTTCACGCTTCGCCGTTCCGGGCGGTATATCTCCGCGGGAGGTTTTTGAATGAACCGTTTCTTCGCCTTTGCCAAAAGAGAGGCCATGCTTTTTGTTTCCCTGCTGGCCGCGGTGATTGCCCTGTTTATCACCCCGCCGTCCCTGCGGCTTCTGCAGGACATCGACTGGAAAACCATCGCCACGCTTTTCATGATGCTCACCGTGCTGGAGGGCTTCAAATCCGAAAACATTTTCCTGCCGGTCATCCGGCTCACGCGGAACATCCGAAGCCAGGCAGGCCTTTCCCTGTTCCTGGTTTTCGGCGTCTTCTTTTCCTCCATGTTCGTCACTAACGACGTTTCCCTGATCATCTTTGTGCCGCTGACCATTCTCCTGTTCCGGGCCGGCGGAAAGGAAAAATATATCCTTCCGGTCATCTCCATGGAAAACATCGCGGCCATCCGCGGCTCCATGCTCATGCCCTTCGGCAGCCCGCAGAACCTGTTTCTGTTCAGCCAGTCCGGCGTCAGCGCCGGCCGTTTCATTCTTCACATGGCTCCCCTGTGCGTCCTTTCCGCCGGCCTGCTGGTGGGCTATGTTTTCCTGCTCTACCGCAAAGAGAAGGATCGCTCCGTCACCATCGGCAGCGAGGCGGGCGGGACGCCCTGGCAGCCGGAGCGCAGGCGTCACCGCGTCACCTATCTGGCCCTTTTCGCCCTGGTCCTGTTGACCATCGTCACCCGGACGCCGCTCTGGCCGTATGTGACCGCCGTCGTTGCCGTCACCGTCCTCATCACCGATCCATCGGTGCTCCGCCGCACGGATTATGTGCTTCTGCTCACCTTCCTGTGCTTCTTCGTTTTTTCCTCCTCCGTCGCGGCAAATCCGGACATCGGCGGCTTCCTGAAGCGTTCCGTTTCCGGCAGGGAGTACTGGTGGAGCATTCTGCTCAGCCAGGTCATCTCCAATGTGCCGGCGGCCATCGTTCTTTATCCCTTCTCCGGGAATCTCGCCGGCCTGCTTTACGGGCTGGACACGGCCGGTCTCTGTTCCCTGATCGGCTCGCTGGCCTCGGTCATCAACTACCGCATCTATGTGCGGGAGTATCCCGGGCAGGGCATGGCCTTTATCAAAGTCTTCACCGCGGTCAGCCTGATCTTCTTCGCCGCCGTGGTGCTGCCGGGCTTTTTCCTCAGCGCCTGGCCCTTCTGCTGAAAACCGCATATCGATGCAAAAGGCGGGCCGGAAACGGCCCGTCTTGATTCTGTCCGGGAAACATTGTAGGATAGGGTAAGAAATTCTTTTCGGAGGGGAGGTGGCAGTGCCGTGCAGGATCAGCCCGTGCAGGACGCAAAGGCCCGTGAGGCTTACGTCCGGGCGCTTCTGGAGGAGCTGGATAAAGACGTCCGCGCCAGGGCGCTGTCCCGCGCGCAGGTCATCACCCGCTCCATGAAGCCGGCGGAAAAGGAGGAATACCTTCACAGCCGCGCCTTCGAAAGCACCGTGTCCCAGACCCGGAAAAAGGACCGCGTTTACCAGGCTGTCGCCTCCGGGGAGTTGTCCGACGGCTATGAGGCGGAATACAAAAGCCTGCGCCCGCTGATCGAGCAGGAGCTGAAAAGCCACCATCCCGTTCATCTGGGCTTTCTGCGCTCCGTGCGCCGTTCCCGCAGGCCGCTCAGGGCGGTCCGTCAGGCCGTCCGCTGTCTGGCGGAAGAGCAGCCCGCCGCCTGGCTGAGAAAGAACACCAACCGCCTCGCGGAAGCTTTGGATCCTTTTCTTGCGGAATACCTGCGTTCCGGGGATCTGTCCTCCTTCCGGGACGAAAACGAAAAAAACATCTCCGTGTCGGAGTCGGTCATCCGCGGCTTCCGCCAGGGCATCCCGCTGAAGCTGGCGGATCTCGCCGTTCCTCAGCACAGCCTCCGTCAGTTCCTTCAGGAGGAGGTGTACGTGGCCTTCCCCGTTCTCCGCGCCTGCGCGGAGCTCCGGCTGGAAAGCGGCGCCGTCGTTTCCTCCGAGGTCAGGGAATACGCCCACCGCGCCCGCGGCGGCGTCCTGCGTGCGCTCTCCGCGCACTTCCCGCAGAAAAGGCTTCGCCGCCTGCTGTCAAAAAATCCCTCCCTCCAGGATCTTCAGCGCCGGAAGGACCAGCAGCGCTCCTCCCAGAAAAACCTTCAGGCCGCCCTTCTCAAAGCCATGCCGGAGGAGATCCGGGACCTGTATCCGCTGGCCCGCCGGATGCGCCGGCGCTTCATCCTGCATCTGGGTCCGACCAATTCGGGCAAAACCTGGGAAAGCATCCAGCGCTTGCATGCCGCGCGCTGCGGCATTTACCTCGGTCCGCTGCGTCTGCTCGCCTTTGAGCAGTTTGAAACGCTGAATATGGAGGATGTGCCCTGCTCCCTGGTGACCGGTGAGGAACAGATCCCGGTCGAGGGCAGCCGTGTCCAGTCCTCCACGGTGGAAATGGCGGACCTTCAGAAGGAATATGATGTCGCCGTCATCGATGAATGCCAGATGATCTCGGACCGGGACCGCGGAGGCGCCTGGTCAGCGGCGATCCTCGGCCTCTGCGCGCGGGAGATCCATCTCTGCGCCTCTCCGGATGCCGAGCGCCTGCTCATCGCCATCATCGAGGACTGTGGCGATGAGTTTACCGTTGTCCGGCATGAGCGCATGGCTCCCCTGGCCGTGGAGGAGGGCGGCTTTCACTTCCCCTCCGGGGTGCGTAAGGGGGATGCCCTGATCGTTTTCTCCCGTATGCGCGTTCACGCGCTGGCTGCGGAGCTGAAGCAGCGCGGCTTCTCCGTTTCGCTGATCTACGGCGCCCTGCCGCCGGACGTGCGCCGCAATCAGGCGGAGCGCTTCCGCCGCGGGGAGACGGAGGTGGTGGTCTCCACGGACGCCATCGCCATGGGCATGAATCTGCCCATTGCCCGCATCGTCTTTATGGAGTCGGAAAAGTATGACGGGGACGTTACCCGTCCCCTCACGGATTCGGAGATCCGGCAGATCGCCGGCCGCGCCGGTCGTTACGGGCAGTATGACATCGGCTATGTCAATGCCTTTGGCTTCAAGCCCGTCGTTGCCCAGGCCCTTTCCCGCCCGATGCTCCCGCTCTCCCAGGCCGTGATCCGTTTCCCGGAATCCCTGCTGGGGCTGCCGCTCCGGCTGACGGAGATCATTGACCGCTGGATCTCCATGAAGGACAAATCCGTATTCACCAAGGGCTCCACCGCGCGCATGGCCGCTCTGGCCGCGCATATGGAGACCCGGAATACGGATAAGCGCCTCCTGTATGATTTTATCTGCATTCCCTTCGATGAAACGGACCCGTTCCTCCTGGATGAGTGGAAAACCATGTACCGGGCGGAAGCCACCCGGGAGCATTATGACGTCATGGCGGTCCTTCCTCCCTTCCTGGATCCGGAGCAGTGCACGGTGGCCATGCTGGACGGTCTGGAGGAAAACTACCGTCTTTGCGATCTGTACTATAACTATGCCCGGCGTTTTCTGGAGGATCCGGATCAGATCCTTGCCGCCATTCAGCAGCGCAAGGACCTGATCTCCTCCGGCATCATCCACGTCCTCTCCACCCAGAAGCTGCCCGGACGGAAATGCCGCCAGTGCGGCCGCTCCCTTCCCTGGGACTGGCCCTATGCCATCTGCGACCGCTGCTGGCGTTATTCCTTCCCGGGCAGGTAAAGCATTCTCAGAAGTAGAACACGTCCTCAAATTTCTGATCCAGCGCCACACACAGGACCAGCGCCAGCTTTGCCGTCGGGCAGAACTGGCCTGTTTCGATGGAGCTGATCGTATTCCGGGACACGCCTACCATCTGGGCCAGCTCCGCCTGCGAGATTTTTTTCGCGGTGCGGATCTCCTTCAGCCTGTTTTTCAGAACGAGCTTCTCATCCATCCCGCTCACCTCATCCCTTCACAAGCAGCAGGATCCACAGCGTCAGGAAGGTCAGGGCCCCCAGCCCGAAGATCGCCGCCAGGATCAGCGCGTGGCGTTTTTTCTGCCGGGCCCATTTGTATCCGAAGGTTACGGCCGCCGCGGCGCACATGACGAAGAATACTTCGTACAGCGCCCTGGACAGCACGATCGCGTCGATCACCGCCACCAGGGCCAGCAGCAGATACAGTGCCATCCATGCGTGCCCTATGCCGGTCTTCGCTACTTCCTCCGTCACATAGTCCACGCCTCGGTTCTCTTTCTGACTCTTTGCCAGGATTTCTTCTTTATTCATCTCATTCAACCTCTTTCTGCCAAGTTTGCTTGGCAGGACGATCATAGCATTGCCAAGTAAACTTGTCAAGCGTTTTTGCAAAGTTTTCTTTGCATTTTTTATTCATTCCGTTTGCCGGATCAATAAAAGCCGCGCTTTCACGCGGCTGCGGCCCTGGCTTTTTCAGGCAGCCAGGTCCTTTTTTCTGTAGTGGAGGATCGCCAGCAGGACCGTCGCCGCGGTCACTGCTGCCGCAAAAACGGCTGCCTTCACCGGGATACCGTTCCCGGCAAAAATATCCGCTGCCTCCGCATAGGAAAAGGGGCCGATAAAGAGGATCTTCTCCAGCTCCTCCGTGATCCTGCCGATCTTATCAAAACCGTAAAAGAGCAGCGCGATCCCGAGGCCGAGCCCCGTCCGGTTGGTGTGCCCGAAGGCGGATACGGCCAGGCATATGGCAGAGATCTCAATGTTCATCAGCAGCTCCGCCAGCAGCCAGCTGATGAATTCCTTCGCCGGCACGCTCTCTCCCACAAGCAGGAAGCCGGCCTGGTAGATCGCTCCGCACACCACGGTCAGTATGACCAGCCTTGTCAGCAGGGACAGCATTTTTGCCGCAACGATCTTCCCTCTGGACACCGGCAGGGAAAACAGGAATTCTCCCGTGTGCCGATCTTCCTCATTGCTCAGCAGCACCGTCGCGGTCATCGCGGCATACAGCGCGCTGCCCAGGCCGTGAATGGTGCCCGCCTCCACCGCAAAGTAGCCGGCCATGGTCTCCAGTCCCAGCGTGGTGATCCCGAAGGCTTTGGAAAAGGCCCCCATATTGGCAAACATTGCAGTCATATCCCGGGTCATACCGCTCATGTCGGAATACAGTACGGTGCAGAAAAATCCGAGCAGTCCGATGGAAAGCGTCCAGATCAGCAGGTTCTTTCCGCCTTCCTTCATTTCGCGTCTGAATACGGTTTTCATCTTCATCAGCTCTCCCTGTAATATTCCATAAAGATCTCATCCAGCGTGGGTTCTTCGATCACGATATCCCTGACGTCCTTTCCGGCCAGCTCCCGGATCAGCCCGTTCGTGCTCCCGCTGTAAAGATAATCCTTCTTTTCTCCGTCCACCGTTCCGCGTACCCGCTTCGCGTTCGTGTGTGTCAGCTTTTCGGTTTCCCCGCCGGCGATCAGCCGTCCTTCCTTCATGATCCCCAGATGCCGGCAGTGGTTTTTCGCCTCGGACAGCACATGCGTAGACAGCAGGCAGGTCGCCCCCTCGGCTGCGTACTCTTCGATCAGTTCAAAGAAAACCGCCTGCATCAGCGGGTCCAGCCCGCTGGTCGGCTCATCGAACACAAAAAGCGCCGGCCTGTGCTGCATGGCGCACACGATGCTCACCTTTTTCCGGTTTCCGAGAGACAGCTCCCGGATCTTCTTCCCCGGTTCCATCCGCAGCCGTTCGCACAGCTTTTCCGCTTCCTTCGAGCAATCCATTCCGCGCATATCGGCGGCGAACCGGATCACCTCCCGCACGGTCATGCTGTCGTAGAAGACCGCCTCAGAAGGCATATAGCCGATATCCTTCAGGATCTCTTCCCTTTCCTTCCGGCTGTCCTTCCCGAAAATGCGGATGCTCCCGCTGTCCGGCCGGATCATCCCGAGCATGGAGCGGATCGTGGTGGATTTCCCGGCTCCGTTCGGGCCCAGGAAGCCGAATATGTCTCCCCTTTCCACCGTGAAGGAAACGTCCGCCACTCCCCGGTTCTTTCCGTAGGTCTTTGTCAGATTCGCGATCTCCAGTATCTTTTCCATCGTCCGTGACTCCTTTCACGGGACCTTTATATCAGAACAGAAAAGCGGGAGCAATATCTGCTCCCGCAAGTGGCACTCATTTGCCGTCAAGTTGCACTTTCCCCGCCGCGCGCCTGAAATATTTTCAGGTCCTCATTTAGTTTTTTGTCGTCCAGGATCCGTCTGTACCGGTAAACCAGGAACGCGCTGAAAAACATGACGGCTGTCCACGCCGCGAAACCCGCCGTGGCCGCTATGCTCCTGTCCAACCAGTTGAAAAGCCACGATCCCGCCGTATAGATCAGCATGCAGATCACAAGCCCCGCCGTTTCCTTCTTTCCCAGCTTTTCCGCCTCGTCAAAATTCCACAGCACGTACACCTGCAGGTATCCGGCCGCGTAGCACAGCAGGATCATTTCCGCCATATGCAGCAGCTCCGCGGTGTTTCGCCCGGTGCACAGCCGATAGACGCCGTAATAGAAAAGCACGCAGAAGAAATAGAGGCATGCCTTGAATTCAATGCTGATCTCCCGGGAAAGGTATCTTTCCCACAGGCTGAGCCTTCCGCTGTTTTTCATGTCATCTGCCCCCCTTCGCGATCCTCTTCCGGAAATCCGACGCATAGGTCCTGGAGATCAGGATATGCTCCCCGCCGGCCATGGTCGCGTCGATCCGGTTGGAGGGCAGGCTCTTCAGCCTTTCCACCTTGTCTATGTTGAGGATCATGGATTTGCTGCACCGGAAAAAGCTGATACCGTCCAGGATCTCCATCAGCGCCGTCAGGGAGGAGTCCAGCCTCACGACCTCGTCGGCGGTACAGGCAAAGGTCTTGTCGTCCACCGTTTCGATGTACAGGATGTCCTCCGCCTTCAGCTGGACCGTGCCCTCCTCTGTTTTTCCGCTCAGGGTCACGTTTTTTCCCTGCAGGAAGGCGATCACGCTTTCCACCTCCGGCGTCAGCGCGGCATATTTCACGGTGACCTCCGCTTCGGCCCCGTCCGCCTGAATGATTCTGACGATCATGCTGCTTCCTTTCCGGCTTTTTACTTCGTTTCGTTCACAAACCCGGCAATATCGCCGATCACCCGGTCGTCCACCTTCTGCGCCCTGCTGTATACTGCGGCGCCCTCTTCCTTCTTCCCGGAAACGAAAACGTGGACCAGTCCGGGATAGGAGATCAGTTTCCAGTTTTCCTTTGCCCCCACAGCTTCCTTCCACAGGCGGAAGTCTTCCATCGTCACCTGGTAATCCTCCTCGCCCTGCAGCAGCAGGCAGGGGGCGGTGATCTCCTCAGCCTCTCCGGTAATGTCGTAATTCTTCATCCAGATCCAGTAGGGGGCATAGACGCCCGCGATCACGTCGTCCTCCTTCAGGGAGGAAGGATCGTTCAGCCTGTCCAGTTCCCGGAAAAGCTGATCCTTTTCCGCCTGCGCCTCCTCCGGCACTTCCGGCATCAGGGAGTACAGAAAATCATACTGTTCTCTCAGCAGCGTGTCAAACCCGCGGGCGGGCGCTGCCATCAGGATATATCCGCGGGCTTTGTTTTCCGCCTCCCGCAGTTCCCGGTCGATCGCCGGCACAGCCATGCCGCCCAGGCTGTGTCCCGCTACAAAGATCCTTTCCGGATCGATCTTTTCCTGCTTGCCCAGCAGCTGTACGGCTGCCGCGGCGTCCTCAACGGTCTCCTCCATCAGGGTCCCCCCGCGGTCCTGCGCCATCTGCGCCCCGTATACATAGGTACGCTTGTCATAGCGGTATACGGCGATCCCCTTCTCCGCCAGGCCCTCCGCGATATCCCGGAAGGGAGTCAGGCTCTGTATGGCTTCATCCCGGTTGCTGGGGCCGGAGCCGTGCACCAGGATCACCGCCGGAAACGGGCCTTCACCCTTTGGCAGGGTCAGCGTCCCGGGCAGCTCCCCGTTCAGCGCGGGCACGGGGATCGCCAGCTCCACGCTCTCAAAGGCAGCGTTCTCCTCCGCCTCTTCTGCTTTGCCGGTATACTCCGCGAGAGAGATCCCGGCCAGGACGCCGTCCTGCACGGTCACAAGCAGGTCCATCGGCTTCGCCGTGAACCGGCACGGGACCCTGTAGATCACATAGGGACCTGCCTTCTGTTCGTACGCGGGGCCGGTCTGCTCCGCCCTTCCCGTCTGCATTGCGAACACTGTTCCCATGCCCTGCAGCCCGCCGTATGGCACGAGAGCCTCTTCCATCGCCGGGATCATCCGGAGCTTTCCGTCCCATGCCGCGCCGTTTCCGTCCAGCAGGTCACGTACAAACTGCTCCGCTTCCTCCGCGGATCCGATCGTTTTCGTCCCGTCCTCCGCGCCGGCGGCAAAGGGCACCATTCCCGTCAGCATCACCGCCGCGCACAGGCAGGCGATCCATTTCTTCATCATTCTGTTTCAGTCTCCTTTTCTTTCGCGGTCTCCACGCAGAAGCCGTGACGCCCGCACGCGGTGCACGTCAGCTTTCTGGTGTACGGGGTATGCGCGGCAAACAAAGCCTCACGGGTTTTCGGTTTGAATACCGTATGGCATTCCGGACAGATAAACCGCACATGTCGGAAATAATAGCGGCTCAGCAGGATCACAAAGGGAACGGCCAGTACGGCATAGAGAAGGAACGGCTGCCAGATCCCGCTGAAGATCCACAGCAGGATCCCGCACCATTCCAGAATGCCGAACGGAACGGATGCGAGAAGCATGTTTCTGTGGATCCTCTTCAGTTCATTTTTGTTTGACATCCTGTAGGCAATGTCCCCGATGGATTCGACAGTAAAATGCTCCAGGCTCCTCATTTCCTTTTTCAGAGCATCCAGCTTGTCCAGCTTTTCCTGTCTCTCACCGATCTCTTCCTTCAGCGCCTCCTCCTGCTGGTCCAGCAGCAGCGTGATCACGCTGCCGGGATTCTCCTCGGAAAGCAGCTGGGAAATGGAATCGATGGGAAGTCCGAGTTCCCGCAGAAAGCAGATGATCTTCATCCGCTTCAGGTCCTCTTCCGAATACAGCCGCCGGCCTCCATCGGTCAGCTCGCTGGGAACGAGGATCCCGCGGGTATCGTAATACTGGACGGTTCTGACGGTCACTCCGCAGAGCCTGGCGACCTCTCCGGTCGTGTACATGGACATGGCCTTTCGCCTCCTTACGCCGCTGTTTATACAGCATGACGCAGCGTCACATGCAATACCTGACGCAGGATGATTTTTTGAAATGGCGGTTTTTTTATTCCTTCACCGTATACCCGGCGTTCTCCAGCAGCTCTGCCGCCTCCGCCAGTTTTTCCCTCCTGACCAGTATGTAATCGGTGTTATAAGTGGACACGGCAAAAATGCCGATTTTCCGGTCAGCCAGCAGAGCTGCGATCGGGGCGAGAATGCCGGTCAGGGAAAAGTCCAGTATCCCTTCGATCCGGAAAGCCCGCCAGCCGTCCTCCCTCGCCGTTGCGTCTTCGGGAGCCCGGTCCGTTTCACACACGAGGGACAGTTCCTCGTCCGTCTTGCCGATAAAGCAGAAATCACCCTGCAGCGTCTCCGGCCGGATCTCCGTCACTTTGCACACCGAGAAATCCCGGCCGATCATTTTCAGCGTCATTTTCTCCCGTTTCCCCCGTGTTTTTCATTCATGTCTGCATTCTATCACATTCCGGAATGCCGTTCTACGGAAAAACGGGAAAAATAGCCCCTGCTATTTCTCCCGTTCGGTTTATTCACATGCCATTCCCTTCAGCATGGCGGTTCGCTCCGGCGCCAGCGCCCTCCGGGCCTCCTCCAGCCACTCCCTTCCGATCCAGTCCCGGTATCTTTCCAGCAGCTCCGGGGCCTTTCTTTCGATCAGGAATTCGTCATACAGAAAAACCTGGTATTCCGCAAGATCGTGCGAACCGTCATCCATCCGGATGTCGTTACCGAGCTTCGGATCCGTCAGCGGGTGGGTGCATTCGTGCAGCAGCTGCAGCCGGATATCCTCCATTCCCGCTTCATCCCCGGGAAACTTCAGGTACAGGAATGCCCCGCCCGGGTTCATGAACATTCTTCCGTTCCTTTGCAGGCTGTGGGAAAGGATGACGGTGATCCGGTCATAATGTCCGAAAAAGCCGTCAAACCGGTGGATGAATTCCCGCAGCCCTGCCTCAGCCCCGGGTTTCCGGTCTTCGGTCTCCGCCTGCTTTTTCTCCCACCAGGCATAGTAAGCGTCCTTTTCCTCCTCCACGGCCCTGAAGAAAGGCAGCACAAAGTGTTCCATGTCCGCCTCATCCATCATGCCGGAGCCCCGCAGCGCCGCCAGGCATTCTTCGGTTCCGCCGGTCACGAAGGGCATAAAGCTGATCAGGCATACCCTGTCAAAATGCTCCCGGTACCATTCTGCAGCCTTTTCCGGTATCGCTGGGCTCCTGCCCAGCTGCTCCTTCATGGTCCTTACGTATTCCGCGTCATATTCGTCCGCGGCGTTGTCCAGCGGGATATGTGCCAGCATATGGTACACCAGGTCCGCGTAGCGCTGATAAATGATCTTCAGTTCCGGCTTTCCTTCCATTCTCCGTATCTCCTTTATGCGTGAGGCTTTTTCTGTCCGGAAAGCCGGGCCTCCAGCGCCTCGTCGTCGTATTCCGTCTCATCGGAGAATCTTCTGGCCCTTTCGGTCAGCTCCGGCAGGTCCTGCCCGTCCCATCCGGCCAGGATCTCTTCAGCCGCTTCCCGGACGAACCGTATCCTTTCCTCCACCCGTCCGTCATACAGAGCGTCCGCCAGATGTCGGTAGATCAGGTACTCCCGCAGCCTCGCAGCAGGCCCGCTGCCCGGAACGGACCGGAACAGCTCCTCCCGGAGCCGCATCAGCTCTTTCTCGTCCTCCGGCAGTTCTTCCTCTTCATCGCCCTCCAGCCGGATCAGCCGCAGCGGATGGCCGCTGCCCAGGATCAGGCGGCCTGCCTCCTCGCACACCAGTCCCAGGCCGATCTCCGTTCTTCCGGTCCAGTAGTTCCGGAACCGCGGATGGTCGGCGCAGATCTGGCACAGTTCTTTCTCTCCCCGCCGCAGGATCAGCTCGCACAGGTTCTCCCCGTTCAGCAGCGGACAGCGTTCCTCTTCTCCCAGAATAAAATGCGGCGTTCCCTCTTCGGAAATGCATTGATTGATCTTTTTCCCGAAGGGGCCCCGCATCCTCCGGTACCGTTTCAGGCTGTCCCCGTCGATGTCGATCTCCCAGCCGGCGCAGCAGGTATGCCTGCATTTCCCCGCCGTACAGCGGAAATCCGGATAATAGTCCGGCGCATACAGATTCATTTCTTTTCCTGTGCCTTTCCCCGGTATCTTTATCTTTCCTGAAAAAGCTCCACCTGCTCGCCCAGCGGGCCGAAGCAGAACGCCATGCGGACCGGGAAGGGCGGATCGGAGGGGATCACCAGGTCGTTCGGCTCTTTGAATACCTCAAAGCCCGCGTCCCGGACTCTTGCGATGTCCCCGTCCACGTCGTCGGATGCCAGCGCCACGTGCCGGATGGTTCCGAGGACCCCGCCGTTCCCTCCGCTTTTGAATATCTCCAGCAGGCCGCTCCCGGTATCCAGCATGATACCGGCCGGCCATTCCCGTTTCACCTTCAGCCCCAGCAGCTCGCAGTAGAAAAGCTTCACGCGGTCCAGATCGTCCGCCTTATCACATTTCATGGAAATATGGTGAATGCCCCTGATCATCCGGTGCTCCTCCTTTATACCGTTTCCCGGGTCATGTATCCGCAGGTGAAGGGAAAGAAATCATACTTTTCCGTACCGGTGTGCTGAAAGCCGAGTTCCTCATACCATTTTCTCAGCACGCGGTTTTCCTCCACGATCCCGATGTCCATCCTTTTACAGCCGGACCGCCCGGCGTTCTCAAAAGCGTTTTCCACCAGCTTCCGCCCGATTCCCCTGTGCCGGTAGGCCGGCAGGACGCTCAGGTTGCTCAGCTCGCAGGCGTCCCCCTTCTTCAGCAGGGAGTAATATCCTGTCAGCCTTTTGCCGTCAAAGCAGCCGTACATCATGCGGTGTTCCGCGTTCAGTTGCCACTGCAGGCGTTCCTCCGTTGTGGCAAACGCCGTGAATCTCGGCGCGTTTTCCGCTGTCAGGCCGAATTCCCTCGCCACCGTGGCAAAGCTTTCCCGGATCACCTTTACGCACTCCGCGATCTCCTCCGGCCTGATCTCCCGGATGATTTCCTCTCCGCGCAGCTTTTTGGACAGAAAAAGCAGCAGGTCGTCATCGTTGCAGCAGTCGGCATACTGGTCCAGCACCTTTCCCCGGTACCATACGCCGGACCCGTCCGGAATATAGCCTCTTCTGACATACAGGCGCTGCGCGTTTCCGTAGCCCGAATGAACGCCGACCGCCAGGAAAACCGTGTCGGAGACCCGGGCAGCCTCCGCCTCCGCCGCGTCCAGCAGCGCGGTTCCGATCCCTCTCCCGTGCCTGTCAAAGAACACCAGCAGGTCCACGATCTCCGGTATGTTCTGCCCCGCCCACGGTCCTCCGTACGGATGCAGCACCAGCGTGCAGTAGCCGGACACTTCCCCGTCCGTCTCCGCGATAAAGACCTTCCGGGCACCCTCCTCCTGCTCCTTCAGATAGCCGGTATAGGTGTTCATGTCCGGGTGCCAGCCGTAGGACGCCTGCGTGTCATAGATGATCTGCGCGTCCTCCGGCACCATTTCCCGGATCTTCAGCGCGCCGCTGTCCAGATAGATCTTCATGTTGTGCCCCCTTCAGTGACATCAGATATGCTCTGCATTCATGTCCTGTCCATGATACAGAAAAAACCGGGAGCGGTCAATCAAAACCGTCTCCCGGTGCTTCTTTACCCGTACGTATGGCAGGCCGGTGTCTGCCGGTCTGGTATGCTCAGTCCAGCTGCGCGTGCAGCTTCGCGAATCTGGCGGACTTGCTGTCCAGCATCCGGAAGGATGCTTCCGTGGGAGTTTCCTCCATGCCTGACTGAATGTAGTTCCTCAGCACGCCCGTAAGAATGAAAGGCCGTACAAAAGCGGAATGCAGGATGCTCCACAGAATGACGCCGGCCAGCACGGCAGCGGTGATCATCAGGCGGCCCGGATCGGTCAGGTACTCCGCGGCGGCGGACGTTGAGTCCTTCAGCAGTTCCGCGAATTCGGCGCTCATGTCTCCGAACGCGGCCGGGTAAGCGGAGAAGATCCCGTAGAAAATGCCGGCAAACGCTCCGCCGATCAGCACCAGGGAAATCAGGCCGATCCCGAACACGCGTCCCATATTCTTCGCCAGCGTTTTTCCGTGTTTGAAAAAGAGGACCGCGCCCTCGCAGGTCGCCCTGGTCGCCTTGGTCTCCCTGCGATAGAACACCCACCCCAGGCAGCAGTCGCAGAGATAGGCGACAACGGTCTGGATGGCTGCTGAAATAACGCTGCCCACAGTACCGCCCTTGTCGCCGCCGATGGATTCACCGACCGATGTGATCCCGCGGCCGATCTGCTGGAAAACACCCCTGATTACCCTTGTCACGGCAAAGTATGCCGCCACGGTGGCAAAGCGTTCCTTCACGGTGCGCTTACCCTCTGCGACCACGTCGTCCGGCAGGCTGCCTTCAGTTACGGCTCTTGTGATCATGGCGATCTGTCCGGCCTTATAGGTGTAGGAGATATAGCGCAGGAAAATGCCCACGGCGATCAGGCCGGCCAGCAGGCCGATCAGCAGGCCGGGCGTGCCGTTCCCGGCTGTTTTGTCCGCGATGTAAAAGCCGCCCAGCGTCAATGCGCCCAGCAAAATAAATGCAAGTATGTCCCACACAAGTCTGCGGATGGAAAAGCCGATGGTTTTGCGGTAGATTTCCTTATTGTTCATTCCCGTATCCTCCTTCAGGCTCCGTTTCCGGATCGTTTTCCCTCGGTACGCGATCATTGTGCACCCCTCTGTCCAACAGATGTCCAGCATAAATCCGGTTGTTTTCGATTTCACGCCTGCAAAATTTGCTGTTTTATCTTTTTTTTGTAAAATGATATTGACAAGCGCCTTTTTCCCGGATAAAATACGCCTAAATTTTCAAAGAAAGGAGCCGCAGCCATGATGCATCCGACCTATGTCCGCGAACACGTCAATTACCTGCCTTGGGTCAAGGAAGGTTATGTTTACGTTATTTTCAGCCGGGCGGACGGGAGAGCATCAAAGCATCAAAGGCTCTGATTATAAAGGCACATCCTGATCTCTCTACCGCCTGCGCAGTACGGCAGGCGGTATTTTTATATATTTTATTATTCTGTACAAAGGAGGCGTGAACCATGATCCGACTCGCCACAGCGGAAGATATTCCGCAGATCAACGTCCTGCGCAGGGAAGTCAATGATATCCACGTTCAGGGCAAACCCGAATTCTTCAAGCCCGGCTTCTGCCGGGAGCTTCAGGAGCACGTGAACATCTACCTGGAATCAGAAAACAATTACGTTGCCGTCGAGGACCGGGACGGTGTTATTACCGGCATGGTCATGGTGGACTATATCGATAAGCCGGAAAATCCTTACTCCTTTGAGCGGCGCTTTGTCCATATCGCCGAGGTTTGCGTCCTGTCCTCCTGCCGCCGGCAGGGAGTCGCCCACCGCCTCTTTGAGTTCGTCCGCAGGGATGCCCTGGAAAAGGGCTACGGACGGATCGAGCTGGATGTCTGGGCCTTCAACGACGCGCTGGCGTTTTATGAGGCGGAAGGCTTCACCGTTTTCCGCCGGTTTCTGGAACTGGATCTGAATAAAGGAGGACGTCAGCCATGATGATCAAAGATGTTTCCTTCACCCTCAGGGACGGCCGGCAGGCCCTGCTGCGTTCCCCGCGGGAGGAGGATATCCAGGGTGTGCTGGATTATCTCAGGATCTCCGCCGGGGAAACGGAGTTCATACTCCGCTATCCGGAGGAATGTGACCGCTATACCTGGGAGAATGAAAAAGAGCTTTTCGAAAAGAATAACGCCGCCCCTGACCGGGCCATGATCGTCTGCATCGTGGACGGCAGGGTGGCCGGAAACTGCATCATTGCCTTCGGAAGCAATCTGAAAACACGTCATCAGGGCAGTGTCGCCATCGCGCTCATAAAGGAATTCTGGGGGCTGGGCATCGGCACCCGCATGTTTGAGGAAATGATCCGCATCGCGGAGGAAAACCCGTACGCTCTTCAGCTGAAGCTGGAGTTCGTGGATGGAAACACCCGTGCCCGCGCGCTGTATGAAAAGATGGGCTTCCGCATCACAGGGATCAACCCGGACGCGATCCGTCTGAAAAACGGTACGCTGCTCAATGAGTACATCATGCACAGAAAGCTGTCCAGATAGAGCCGGAAAGGAGTTATTTATGCAAGAAAGAACAGAGGAGATCCGCGCCCATTACAACGCGGATCCTGCCAAGGAGTGGAACAGGCTGAAGAAGCGCCACCCTTATGAAAAATATATCACCGTGCATATGATGGACCGGTATCTGAAGCCCGGGGACAGCATCCTGGATATCGGCGGCGGCCCGGGACAGTATTCCGTTCACTATGCCCGGCAGGGCCATGACGTGACCCTGCTGGACCTGAGCGATGAAAACGTCAGATATGCCCGGAAAAAGGCCCGGCAGTATAAGGTAAAGCTGACGGCGGTTCAGGGCAACGCGCTGGACCTGTCCGCCTTTCCGGACGAAAGCTTCGACGCGGTCTTCCTGATGGGCCCGCTCTACCATCTGCTCAGTGAGGAAACACGGCGCACCGCCGTTCTGGAGGCAAAGCGGGTGCTGAAAAGCGGCGGTTTCCTGTTCAGCAGCTTCATCCTGATGTTCGGCGGCGTGATCTACGGCATGCGTGATATCCCCCAGACCATTTTCTGGCCGCGGGAGCAGCCGTTTTACGAAATCGCCGCCCAGGGAAAGGGCACCTCTATGGAAGCCTTCACCTTCGCGAACCTGACCACTGTTTCCGATGCGGAAGCGCTGCTATCGTCGGTCCCGGGGCTGGAAACACAGACCGTGTTCGGCCAGGAGTCCATTCTGGCGCCCTATCAGCACACTCTTGCCGCCCGCCCGCCAAAGGAGCGGCGCGCCTGGTATGACTACGCGCTCCGCTTCTGTGAAAAGCGGGACTACCTGACTCATTCCGAGCATCTGATGATCGTATCCCGAAAGACCGGCCGCTGAGGAAGGGAGAAGCAAATGGATTTCAGATATATCCGGGTCCAGGGACGCGAGCCTTCCTGGGTCACTCAATACCCCAGAGGCATTTTCGCCCTTTGCTGGCGCATGATCCGGGACGGGCGGATGACGGAGGAAGATAAGGCGCTCTTTATCGGCATCGATCAATGGTTCAGGGCTCATCTTCCGGAGCCGGAGCCCTGCAGAAGGCAGGAAAAGGTGATCACCTTCTTCAAGGCCGGCTCCTCCGCGGAAATGCTGGAAAAGCTTTCCCCCGCGATGGCGCTGCTGGATAAATACCGGCAGCCTTACGACGTGGTTTACACCAATTTCGTCGGCACCGCCGTCTATGAGGATGAGTGGCAGGTCGCCGTCCCGGTTTCGGACGGAAAAATGGTCTGACCTCGGTCAGAAAAAGCTTCGGAGCATCCGCTCCGAAGCTTTTTCCTATGGCGTTCCGCCGGTCAGCCGACCGCGGGCTCGAATTCCATGCCGTCGCCGGCTCCCTCCGTCAGGTCGTTCCAGATCAGGTTTCCGTTCTCGTTCACATAGAATGTCGCGCTGCCGTCCGTATACAGGTCGGTGGAGTAGATCGCGTCCGGTTCGTTTTCATCCGTTGCCGCCAGCTCACTTTTGACGCCCTTGCCGCTGCAGCTCAGGGAATCCGTTTCCTCGTCATACTCGCAGATGTAGAACCACTGCACGGACTCCGTGGCGCTGCTGCCCCAGTGGATCAGTACGGTGTACAGGTCTCCTGCCCGGAATATATCGACGTTGACCCTGTCGCAGGTCCAGGTGGAATTGTCGTACCTGTCCTCGGGCTGTTCATAGCTGAAAACGGGCAGGAACACCGTGCCGTCCTCCAGTCCGTCGATCCCGCTGCAGGTCAGGCTGCCCTCTTCGCTGTTATACAGGATCCGGGCGTTTCCCTCCCCCTTCAGTCCGCCGTCAGCGGCGTCGTACCGGAGAAGCGCGCTAAGCTCCTTCCCGTCCGGGAACGTGAAACGAGCCGTGTACGCGCCCTTTTCCCATCCGAAATCCAGCGTTTTTCCCCCGCCGGTCCAGCCGTTCCCGAGCCAGATGCCCAGGCTCCGGAACACAATGCCGTTTCCGGCATCCTCCTTCGCGTCCTTCCAGATCAGCCTGCCGTCCTCCCGGATCGTAAACGTCGCGGTTCCGTCCTCGTAATAGGTTTCCACCGGTCTGGAGCTGAGATCATCGGAATAGGTAATGCGCTGCTTTGTATTGCCGGCCGGGCCGCTCACCAGGCTCCAGGCCGCTTTGTCATACGTGCAGGAATACTCCCAGGCCAGGGCGTCCGGCCAGCTGATGCTCTTCGTCACAAGCACCCTGAACCCGCCGTTCTCCGCGGAGATCTCCGCCATCGCGGTCCCGTCGTCGCTCAGCCAGCTGCCGGCGTATGCGTAAGCCTCTTGGTCTGCGGTCTCCGCCGCGCCTTCTTCCACGCAGGCAGTCATACTCATCATCACGGCAGCCGTCAGCACGGCCGCGAGAATGGCAAATAGCTTCTTCACTGTGTTTCTCCTTTCTCTTTTCAGGGGTCCCGGCCGTCTCGCGGAAAGCCGGCGCGCGCTTCTGCGCGTATTTATTTTATCTCTGTCCCGTTCCGGGTGTCAATTGATCCGGCCTCTCCGGAAAGATTGTTACAATCTTCCGGGGAGGCCGGTTCCTGCTTTTCTTTTTTGTTCAGATGGGCGTCTCCCGGCTTTTGTCGGTCCCGCCGCGGCTTACCGGAAATCGAAAATGGCCTTGGAGGCGATCAGGGATCCGTATTCCCTCTTCCACCGCTGATGCATTTCGGAGCTGTCATAGGCCGTCAGGGCACTCTCCTCCATGTCCAGCAGGATCAGGAGATCGTACCGGTTCTCCCGGTCCACGCAGTTACTTTTATATTCCACGCCGGCGATCCCCGGTATCTTCACGGCCCCGTCAAACAGGGCGCGGATCTCTCCGTACTTTTCCTCCGCTTCCTGCCGGTCCTTCCATTTTACCAGTATGCAGTGTTTCATTTTCGTTCCTCCTTCTGATTCCTGATCTGTCACAGTCCGAATGTGTCCCGGATCATTTTCGCGGCCTTTTCAGGCGGAACATCGCTGTTCTCAATACGCAGATAGGGGCGGAACGGGAATTCCCCCGGCTCACTGACGCAGCGGCAGTCCAGGTCGTCCTGTACGATCCGTTCGCAGGATGCCTCAATATTTCTCTTGGACGGCTTGTTCTTCAGGCGGTTTTCCGTCGCGTTCCGCTTCAGGCGCACCTCCTGGGGCGCGATCAGCTCCACATAGTAGAACTGCGTACCGTAGGGCTCAAAAATGCTCTTGATGTGCTCCAGATACTTCCATTCCTCTTCCACGTCAAAGGCCATGATCTGGGTATAGATCATTCCCTCCAGATCAGATGCCGCGAAATGCCGGAATATCGTTTCCCGCAGTTCCAGGATGACCTCGCTGTCAAAGCGGCCGAACACATCCAGCACCGGTTCGATCGTCATATGGTTATGGAAAAGGCGCAGGCCTGTCAGCTTCATCAGCTCCTGCCCCACGGTCATCTTGCCGACCGCGCCGTCTCCGAAAATAAATACAAGCTTCATGCTTCCTCCCGCGCCTTATTCCCTGCTGTCCTCAAGCCTCATGTCAAAGGCTTTCTTGGTGTCGCCCCGGAAGCCGATCCCCTCATAAAAGCGGTGGGCATCCGTCCGCGCGTTCCCGCTCTGCAGGATCGCCTTATAGCAGTTGTTCTCCCGGGCGAAGAGAATGGCCTGCTTCATCACGGCGGCTGCCAGGCCCCTGTTCCTGTGTGCCCGGTCGGTCACCACGTTTTCAATAAAGCAGATCGGCCGGTTCCCCCGGGTCAGGTTGGGGATGATCACCGCGTAGCAGGTGGAAACCACCCTCCCGTTCTCGACCGCGCCGAAATACCGGATATGCCGGTTCCCCTCGATCTCGTTTTTCCACAGCTTTTCGCTTTCCTCCGGGGAAAGCGCCAGGTTTTCCTCGTCCAGCTGAGCATAGAGCTCCAGCAGGGATCTCAGGTCCTTCCGGTCCAGCGCCCGGATCTCGGTCCGTTCCGTTCCGTTCATAGTTTGTCACCTGCCCCTTCGGTCCTGCTGCGTGCTGTGCGGCGTCAAAGCTCCCGCGCCGGATGATTTGCGGGAATCATACCATGTTTTTTCCCTGTGCGCAATCAGTGTAAATAATTTACAGTATCCCGCCGCGCTGTTTCTATGGTATAATAGTAAAAGTAGTAAGTTTTCACGGTACGGTATTCCGCTTGTTTCAGGGCTCTCCGCCCCGGAACCGTCCTGAAGGAGGTTATTGCCCTTGAAGTCCGTTCTTTCTTTTCTGCTTGCCTGTCTGCTTCTCCTTCCGTGCTTCGCCCTCGGGGAAACCGATCCCGCCGGCGCGGACGAACTGGAGATCGTGGAAACGGAAGAGGAGGCTGAACTCCCCGTGGAACTGCGTTCAATTCCCCTTCCCGTCGATTTTACGGGCGGCGCCGCCCCGGATGAAAATCTTTATTATGAGGATATCTCCTACGCCGACCCGACCATCCAGGTGAAGATCGAATTCAAGGACGCGGGCGCCTATATCCACGGCTACAGGGGGAAGACCGCGGGCTACTGGGTCGCGGATATCCGCATCGGGCATGCTTCCCAGTTCCGCACCGCCGCGGCCGAATCCTTCGATACGGATACCGCCCTCCCGGTCAGCGTCATTGCGGACCGTGTCAACGCGGTCGTCGCCTCCAACGGCGATTTTGTCGCCCGTCTGAATAAGGAAGGCTATGTGATCCGCCAGGGCAAGCAGTTCCGGGACAGGCTGAGAGGCCTGCGGGATGTGCTCCTGGTCGATGAGGACGGCGATTTCCACGTCGTCCACCTCCCGAAAAAGGGAGAGGTCGCCGATTCCGTGGACGGAAAAAAGGTAATGAACGCCTTCTACTTCGGGCCCGTCCTGGTCGAAAACGGCGAGGTGCCGAAAAAGCTGCCCTCCTTTACGCATCTGAATCCTGAAAGCAATTATACCCGTCTGGCGCTCTGCCAGGTCGGTCCCCTGCATTATAAGATCATCATGACCACCATGAAGATCGGTAATTCCCTGGGCCTGCAGCTGAAGGACTTCGCCCAGCTCTGCAGGGATGAGGGCGTTCAGACCGCCTATAATCTGGACGGCGGCTATTCCACCGAGCTCTATTTCCATCAGAAACGCCTGAACAATCAGGAAAACAGGGATGCCTCGGACTACAGGGCCGTCCCGGATATCCTTTATTTCGCTTCCGCCTGGAATGGGGAGGAATAACAGTGAGCTCCTATCTTTGGTTCATGCTTGCCGGTTCGGTGCTGATCTTTGCACTGTACGGCCTTCGCTGCGCCTGTGCCGTCCGGCTCCCGCAGCTGCGGAAAAACGCCTGGGGCGCCGCCCTGCTTTCCCTGCTGTTCTCCGCCGCGTTCGGCCTGGTACTGGCCCGTGTGGCTTATGCGCTCCTGATGCAGGAGCTGGATTTTGAATACGACGGCATCGCCGCGCTGGAGGATCTGCTCCGGATCGATTATGACAACCTTTCCTTCTTTTTCGGGGGTGTCGGGGCCGTTCTCGGCGTCCTGCTGGCAAACCGCCTGACCCGCGGCTCGGCCGTCGCGGAAGGAATGGACGCCTTCGCCCCCTTCGGCGCGCTCCTGGTGTGCCTCTTCCGCCTGGGCGAGAATGCCTTCGGCTCCTACGGCGCCGGCACCATTCTCCCGGAGGGAAGCCCGCTCACCTTCTTCCCTTTCGCCGTCGAGATCTCCGTGGACGGCGGCTACAGCTACTGGGGCTGGGCCGTCTGCAGTCTTTCCGCCCTCTTTGCCCTCATCTGGGCCGCCGTCGCGTTTTTCCGCTTCCGCGGCATCGGGCGCAAGGGCCTGAGCCTGACCCTCACGCTGTTTTTCCTCGCGCTCCCGCAGATCCTTTGCGAAAGCCTGCGCCGGCGCGGCATGTTCTGGCTTTTTGTCCATGTGGAGCAGGTGCTCTGCGGCGTCCTGCTCGTCGCTGTCCTGCTGTTCTGGATCCTGCGTTCCGGAAAGCGGCTGCCCTTTCTCCGCCGCTGGGCGCCCCTGCTGATCACGCTCGTTTGCTTCGGCCTGCTGGTTGCCGATGAATTCGCGATCGACGGCAGCAAGATCGGTGGGATCCCCCATACGGTATGTTATGCCTTCATGTGCGTCGTGCTGGTGGTCATGGGAGTTGCCGGCGTGCGGGCTTCCGCGCGCTGGAATGCCGGGCAGAAGGAATAAACCGCCTTTCGCCGGCTTTCTTTTTTTACGGATTCAAGGAGTTTTTATTTCATGATGCGCAACCGTTTTCTCGTTCTGCTTCTGTTCCTTCTTCTCGGCGTCCTGCTGCTTTCGGCGGCCTCCGCCGGGGAAGCGGAGGATATCTCCTCCCGGTGCAAATTCAAAATTGATTCCCATGCGCTGAAGGCGACCCGCCTGGTAGACGGGACCTATACCAAATACTGGTACAGCGGGGAAATGAAAAATCCGTATCTCGGCATTTCCTCTCCGGAACCGATGTACGGCCTTTACCTCTGCTTCCGGGAGATGCCGGACAGCTATGTCATTCAGCGCAGGGAAAATGATGAATGGGTCGACCTGCTCGAGGGTGATACCCGTTTTTACCATGTCTTTTACGAGCTTTCCGGTGAGACGGATATACGGATCCTTTCCACGCAGCAGAAAAAGCACCGCCTCATGCTGAATGAGCTCTTTGTCTTCGGCTCCGGCGATGTTCCGGACTGGGTGCAGCGCTGGAATGACACGGAGGAAAAAGCAGATATCCTCTTCCTCGTCGCCCATCCGGACGATGAACTGATCTTTCTGGCCGGAGCCATCCCGACCTATGACGTGGAGCTGGAGAAGCGCGTGGTGGTCGCCTATCTGACCTTTGCGAACAAGACCCGCCGCAGTGAGGCGCTGAACGGTCTCTGGACGATGGGCGTCCGGAATTATCCGGTCTTCGGCCCCTTCCCGGACAAGTATTCCCGTACGCTGAAGGAAGCTTACAGGGAAACGGGCGGCGGCGGTCTCAACGCCGGAACGAAAAAGGTCCTCGGCTGGATCACCGGGCTCTTCCGGCAGTATCGGCCGGAGGTCGTGGTCACTCAGGATATCAGGGGAGAATACGGCCACGGGCAGCACCGGCTGATCGCGGACGGCTGCATCCAGGGCTTTGACCTGGCCGCGGACGCCGCGCAGTATCCGGAATCCGCTGAACAGTACGGCGCCTGGGAAGTCAAAAAGCTCTATGTCCACCTCTACGGGGACAGCGAAAAGCAGATCCATTTCGACTGGGACGTCCCTCTGTCAAAGCTGGACGGGAAAACCGGCATGGAACTGGCCTGTGAGGCCTTCACGAAGCATGTGACGCAGGCGGATCTGAAGTTCACCATCGGCGGGAAAAGAAAGCCCCTTGCTCCGGATATCACCGGCGTTTATTACTCCAATACCGACTTCGGCCTTCATTCCACCCGCGTCGGGGAGGATGAGGCGCGGAATGATTTCCTGGAGCATATCACCGGGCAGGAATAAAGCTCATTGCGGGGAGGAAGGATAAAAAGATGAAAAAACGGCTTTTTCGGCTGCTCGCGGCAGCGGTCTTCCTGTCGGTCCTGTTCTCCTCCGCCCTGTGTGAGGACAGCTTCGTCCATATCTCGGACGCGGCCGGCCTGCTCCGTTTGTCGGAGGATCCGTCCGGCTCCTATATTCTGGATAACGATATCGACCTTTCGGATGTGGAATGGACCCCCATCCGTTTTTCGGGCACCCTGGACGGAAACGGCCACAGCATCCTTCATCTCTCCATTCACGCCTTCGATCCGGAAACGGGACGCACGGTGGACGGCAACGGCTATAAGTACAAAACGAACCTGATGGGTTTCTTCTCCGTTGCGGAAAACGCCGTCGTCCGCAATCTTTCCTTCCCGGACGCCGTCGTCAGCGGAACCTCCGGCGACCATGCCTTTGCCGCTGTGGTTGCCGCGGTATCCACTCACTCCGTTTTTGAAAACCTCAGTGTTTCCGGGTCGGTCTGCCTTTTCTGCGGCGGCAGGATGGGGGGCGTGGCCGGCATTGTAGGCTTCGGCACAGGCTCCGTCTCCGACAGCACCGCCGACCTGACGCTGATTTACGCGGATACCGATAAAAAGAAAAAATGTGAGCAGTTCCTCGGCGGCGCGGTCGCGAACGGCTTCATGGACGTCACCGGCGTAACGGTCCGGATAGACGGCTATGCCTCTGTGTACGGCTATGCGCACTGCGGCGGGCTGATCGGTATGCACCGCCAGCACGAAAAGCGCACCCGGGCCAACGCCATCACCCACGTCAGCGGCAATACGGTCACGGGAGAGATCACCTTCTTTGAAAAAAACAGGGACCGGCGCGCGTACTGCAAGGGCATCATGGGAGAAAGGCTGAACAAGTACGTCAAAATGGAAAACAATGATGACAGCGGCTTTACCCGCAATGAGATCAGGAAATATGATGAGATTCTTCTCCCCGAGGGCTGGGAAAGCGCGCAGTGGCAGGTAAACTGACCTTTCCTGCTTCCGGAATGGTAAAAATCGGTTTTTCTCTGTAAAAAAATATAACGGTTTCATCCGGCACTTCTTGAAAAAATGATAAGCTTCCTGTAATATAGGTATGATATGTCATGATTCAGAAAACCGTTCTCCGGCAGTACGGTTCCAAATAGAACCCTTCGGGTCAGATGGGAGGACTGTAGCCATGCTTGTTTTCCTGAAGCAGCATTTCCTTACCCTGTTTCTCGTTTTCGGTTTCAGCGTAAAGCTCGCCCTTTACAGAAATTCAAAGGATATCCAGCTCGGCTATCTGTGGATGACAGTGTTCTGTACGCTGGTTCTCATCGCGCAGAATATGCTCCGCGCCACCTTCGGCAGCTCCCCGGAGCTGTCGTTCTGGCGTACGCTCGCTGCCATGCTCGGCCTGGCAGTCCGGCCGGTCGCTGCCCTTGGGATCATGATGGTCGTCGGCTGGCGTTCGCCGATCCGGAAGTACCTGCCCATTCCCGCCGTCGTCAACGCCCTGGCCATGTGTACGGCCTTCTTCACGTCCTGGGTGATCCGCTTTGAAGGCAGCCGCGAGATCCGCGGTCCTCTCTGGTACCTTCCCTTTGCCGTAGCCGCCCTCTACGCGGCTCTTACGCTCTGGTTCATTTACAGGTATTATCGCCGCTCCCACGTACTGAAGCGGATCGCTCTCTATGTCAGCACGCTTTGCTGCATGGCTGCCGTCGCGCTGGATGTCACGCTCCACAGCAACCACTTCAACGCGGCCCTGATCACCGCCGCCATTTTCTTCTTTATGCTTCTGCGCTCCCAGGACAATATGCTGGACGCGCTGACCGGGCTCCGCAGCAGGCGCGCCTGGTTCGATGACGCGGAGACCTTCTCTTCCCGCGTTTCCGCCGTCGCGGCAGTCGAGCTGACCGGGCTGAAGCAGATCAATGAGGCAGACGGCATTCCCGCCGGGGACAGGGCGCTGGCGACCGTCGCCAGATGCATCCGTTCCTCCACAGCCAAAGAGACCTACGGCTACCGGGTCGGTGGAGGCAAGTTTGCCCTTCTTTTCCTCTCCCAGCCGGAGGAAGCTGTTTCCGTCCAGCTGAACAGGATCAGGAGCCGCGCGGAGCAATACGGCTTCCGCGTCCTGACCGGCAGCGCCGTCCTCGCCGGCGGGGAAAGCGTCGATGAGCTTTACGGTCTGGCCTGCCGGAAAATATCGAAAGAGGATCCTGTATGATTTTTCCGGGGCTGATCCCGGCTGAGGGCTGAAAGCGGGAGGACCGTTCCCCGGTCCTCCGCGGCGCTTCGCGGGCATGTGAATTTTTTCTTGAATTGCTTTCCTCCCGATGATATAATATATGCAATTGTCAGACAGACGCCTGTGTTCAGGCTTTTATAATAATGTGATATCCGGGCTTACGGAAGTCCGAGGGAAGGACATACACAATGGCTGCTTGTACCGCAATTGTAGGCATCAACTGGGGCGACGAAGGCAAAGGCCGGATGGTCGACCTGCTGACGGAGGATTTCGATATCGTTGTCCGTTTTCAGGGCGGCGGCAATGCCGGCCATACCATTATCAATAAATACGGCAAATTCGATCTTCATCTTCTCCCCGCCGGCGTGTTCCGTGAAAACGTGGTCAACGTTCTGGGAAACGGCGTTGCCCTGGATCCCGAGATCCTGGCGAAGGAAATTGAAGACCTGCAGGGCAGAGGCATTTCCATCACACCCAAAAATGTAATGATCAGCGACCGCGCGTCCCTCCTTCTTCCCTGGCACAGGAAGCTGGACGTGCTTGAGGAGCGCCGCCTGAAGGAAAAAAAGACCGGCTCCACCAAGCAGGGCATCGCGCCGTTCTATTCCGATAAATACCAGAAAAAGGCGGTCCTGGCCGGCGAGCTGTTCTATCCGGAAAAGCTCCGCCAGCATCTCAACGATCTCCGCGTTTGGAAAAACATGATCCTCACCAATGTCTACGGCGCGGATCCCGTTTCGGAGGAGGAGCTCGAGGCCTGGCTGCATAACTGCTGTGAAAAGCTCATGCCCTTCATCCGCGATACCCGGGCCTACCTTCTGGAGGCGGAAAGAAATCAGCGCCGGATCCTCTTTGAGGCCCAGCTCGGCGCGCTCCGGGATCCCGATTACGGCATCTATCCCTACACCACCTCTTCCAATGTGCTTGCTGCTTACGCGCCGATCGGCTCCGGCCTCCCCGGCGCGAAGATCGACCGGGTCATCGGCGTTTTCAAGGCCTATTCCACCTGTCTGGGTGAAGGCCCTTTCGTCTGCGAGTTCAAGGGGGAGGAAGCGGAACGGCTGCGCAAGCTTGGCGGGGAGGAATATTCCATGACCGGCAAGCCACGCCGCGTCGGCCCCATCGACCTGGTGGCCACGCGCTACGGTGTCCAGGTACAGGCCGCGACGGAGTTGACCCTCACCAAGCTGGACGTGCTCAGCTCCCTGGATGAGATACCGCTCTGCGTGCGCTACCGCCTGCGGGGAGAGGAGATCGACTATTTCCCCTATCCCGCCGACCTGGAGGAATGCGAGCCCGTCTATGAGACCATGAAGGGGTGGAAGTGTGACATCTCTGGCGTCCGTGACTGGTGGGACCTTCCCAGGGAAGCCCAGGCTTACGTCAACCGCATCGAAAACGCCGTCGGGCAGGTCATCCGCTGCATCTCCGTCGGTCCGGAACGCCACAGCATCATCCGCCGCGGATAAAAACACGCAATTATTTTCCCGAAGAGGAAAAAAATAAAAAAAGGAGCATTGTATCATGAAAGGTAACGTTCTCGTAGGTCAATCCGGTGGCCCGACCGCGGTCATCAACTCCAGTCTCGCCGGCGTGTTCAAGAATGCCATGGAACGCGGCTACAACAAGGTGTACGGCATGCGCTACGGCATTCAGGGCTTCATGGACGAACAGTATATCGATCTGTCCGACCATATCAAGAATGAGCTGGATCTGGAGCTTTTGAAGCGGACTCCCTCCGCGTTTCTGGGCACCTGCCGTTATAAGCTGCCGGAGATCCATGAGGACAGGGCCGTCTATGAGCGGATCTTTGAGCTGCTGGACAAGCTGGATATCGAAGTCTTTATCTATATCGGCGGCAACGACTCCATGGATACTATCCGCAAGCTGTTTGACTATTCCCTGCTGACCGGTGCGAAGCAGAAATTCGTCGGCTGCCCGAAGACCATTGACAACGACCTTGCCATCACCGACCATACGCCCGGCTTTGGCAGCGCCGCCAAATATATCGCCACCTCCACCAAGGAGATCATCCGTGACGCGATGGGCTTCTCCTATAAAAAGAAGAACGTCAACATCGTCGAGATCATGGGCCGCAATGCCGGCTGGCTCACAGGCTCCGCCGCCCTCTCCCGCAGCGAGGACTGCGAAGGTCCCGACCTGATCTATCTTCCGGAAGTCCCCTTTGACACGGAAGCCTTCGTGCAGAAGGTCAAGGCCCTGCTGGACAAGAAGGACGTCGTGGTAGCCGTCGTTTCCGAGGGCATCAAAACCGCGGACGGCAAGTACGTCTGCGAAAACACCGCCGGCTCCACCACCAAGGACGCCTTCGGGCATATCCAGATGACCGGCACCGCCGCCTATCTGGCGGAAGTGGTCCATAACGAGCTGAACTGCAAGACCCGCGCTATCGAGCTCTCCACGCTTCAGCGCGCTGCCGCCCACCTGGCCAGCAAGATCGACGTGGACGAAGCCTTCAACGTCGGCGGCGCCACCGTCAAGGCAGCGGATGAAGGCTCCTCCGGCGTCATGGTCGTTATCGACCGCGTCTCCGACGATCCTTACCAGAGCGCGACGGGCGTCTATGACGTGCACCGCATCGCCAACGGCGAAAAGGTCGTTCCGCGCAAGTGGATCAACAAGGCCGGCGATTATGTGACGGAAGAGTTCCTGGACTACGTGCGTCCCCTCATTCAGGGCCACTATATGCCCATGATGGTTGAAGGCCTCCCGCGTCACCTCAACATGAACCTCAAGAATTACGACTGGGCCAGGAGCACCACCAGAAAGTAATCTCCTCCCGGACATAGAAAAACACGTCCTGCTTTTGCGGCAGGGCGTGTTTTTTCGTTCGTTATTCGGGTCATTCCACCTTCAGGATGTTGATGAAGCCGGTAATCTCAAACACTTCCTTGATGTTCTCATCCGCGTGGATGATCCTCAGTCCTCCCCGGGCCTCCAGCGCCTTCTGATAAACCAGCAGCGTCCTCAGTCCGGCTGAGGAGATATAGTCCAGTTTTTCAAAGTCCAGCACTAGCCCGTCCGTTTCGGTCAGTTCCTCCTTCAGGGCGTCCTCCAGCAGCTTTGAGGTCACGGTGTCCAGGCGTCCTTCCACCTCAACAGTCAGCGTCCCGCCGTCCCTGTGCTTTCTGATCTCCATGCGATCTCCTCCTTCAAGGCTTTTTTCAGGCGTTATGGGCCGCCCTGTACTTTTCAGCCGTTTCGATGATCCGGCTTTCCGGCCGCGTGATCCGGGTCAGCGATTCACCCTTGTTCATGTGGTTGATCAGGGCTGCCACATACCGGTCCATCCGGATCGGGCAGAAATACTCCCTCTCCAGGGCTTCCGGCTTCAGGTGGGCCAGGTTGGTCGTAAACACCCGGGTAAACCACCCGTTTTCAAATCCCCTGTCAAACTTGTCCATTCCGTGTGTAAACAGGCCGAAGGTCGCAAAGAGAAATATCCGTCTGGCGCCCCGTTCCTTCAGCTGGCGCGCGACGTCGATAATGCTGCCGCCGGAGGCGATCATGTCGTCGATCACGATGCAGTCCTTTCCCTCCGGCGACTCCCCGCAGAATTCATGGGCAACGATGGGGTTCGTTCCGTCCACGATCACCGTGTAATCCCGCCGTTTATAGAACATGCCGATGTTCAGGCCGAACAGGGAGGCCATGAATACAACGCGCCCCGTCGCTCCCTCGTCCGGCGCGATAAACATCATGTGCTCCCTGTCCAGGATCAGATCCTCATATTCAGCCAGCAGCATCTGGGAAAACTGTAGCGCGGGGGATACGTTCTCAAAATTCATCAGCGGCACCGCGTGCTGTACCCGCGGATCATGCGCGTCAAAGGTGATCAGGCTGTGCACGCCCATCCCTTCCAGCTCCTGCAGCATCACGCCGCAGTCCAGCGACTCCCGCATCGTCCTCCTGTGCTGCCGGCTTTCGTACAGAAAGGGCATGATCACGTTGATCCGTGCCGCGCTGCCGTTGCACGCGGCGATCACGCGCTTCAGGTCCTGAAAGTGGTCGTCCGGGGACATACGGTTCCTGCTCCCGTCCATCATGTATGTCAGGGAGTTGTTGGTCACGTCCGTGATCAGGTACAGGTCCTTGTCTCGCACGGACTGTTCTATGATGCCCTTTCCTTCCCCGCTGGCAAACCGGGGGCACCTGGCTTCGATCAGCCTACTTTCGTCGCCCCGCCATTCGCGGATGATCTCATCCGCCCGCTTTCCCAGCTCCTTTGCGGAATCCATTGCGATAATACCCAGCTGTTCCGTCATCTCCGGCATACCGTTCACCTCCGTATATCAAAACAGGATGTCTGTCAGCCCTTCTTCCGGATCGCGTCGATCCGCTGGCTCAGCGTGGGATGGGAATAATCCAGCTTCACCAGCCACGGATCCGGGGAAAGATCGGCAAAATTCCCTTTGGCCAGCTTTTTCAGTCCGCTGATCAGTTCCTCGCCGTAGCCCTCCTCCACCGCCTGCGCGTCCGCGCGGTATTCGTTCCTGCGGGATATGGCGTTCATCACCAGGCCGAACAGCGGGGAGATCAGGGCGAATTCCACCTCCATGATCATGATCAGCGCAAAGCCGTAATTGATCTCCGTAAAGCCGAAGTCGGTAAAGATCCCCGCGGTACGGAGCGTCAGCCAGGCCAGAATGCCCAGCACCAGCATCTGCCCGAAGGACAGCACCTGCCTCTTCAGCACGTCCTTGTGCAGGCCGTGTCCCATTTCATGGGCAAACACCGCGCAGATCTCGTCGGGTGTCATCGCCTGCACCAGCGTGTCGTAAAGCACGATGGTTTTGGTTTTCCCGAATCCGGAAAAATAGGCGTTGGACTTTGTGGACCGCTTCGAGGCGTCCATCACCTGGATCGCGCGCACCTGATACCCGTGTTTTTCCAGCAGCGCCGTCAGCTTTTCCTTTAGTTCGCCCTCCTCCAGGGGAGTGAATTTGTTGAAGATCTTGCTGAAGAAGGGATATAAGAAGGAAAAGGCCAGCATGAACACAGTCATCACTGCGGCAAACACCGGGATCATCCAGTCCCCCATGGACTGATGGACACCCATCAGCATAGCCCCGATGCCGATCGTGATGCACAGGCCGATGATCAGCTCCTTGACCTGATCCGCCCAGAAGGTCCCGGCCCTGGAACGGTTGAACCCGTATTTCTCCTCGATCACCATGGTATCGTACCAGGCAGCAGGCAGCGTCAGCAGGCTTGCCAGCTCGGAGAGAAGCACCACAGCCATCATCTGCATAAACAGATCCGGCGGAAACAGCTTTGCGAAAGCGGCATAAAGATCGAACGCCATCAGGATCATCCCGATCGCGTAGTCCGCGGTATCCTTTATGTAATTCAGCCGGTTCTTTTCCGCGTGATACGCCTTCCATTTCCGGTACGTTTCCGGGTCGTATACGTCCGCCACGTTCGCCGGCACAGCCCGCCCGGCGGACCTGCTGCGCGCAAGGTTCTTCAGCATTTTAAACAGATAAATGACTGTCAGTATGATCAGTACGGGGATTTTGTAATTCATTTTCCTTCCTTCCCGGTCTTTCTGCCCGGTTGCGGGCAAGGCGCCTTTTATGCTTTTGATGGTATATCGGTTGTTTTCTTTATCCAATGCCCTGTTTCCTGCTTTTTCATTCCTCCTCGGTCGGTTTTCTGCAATTCGGCCCGGCCCTCAGTCCCTCGCGCCTCCAGCCGGAAAATAGAATTTTACTGTTGAATTCCGGGAGAAGGATGTGTATGATTGAGGCAGAGGAAGAAAGCACAGTCAGTCATTATAGCATCATACAGGAGGAACCGTAAAATGAGAAAAATACGTTGGGGTGTCATCGGAACCGCGGATATCGCTCAGGGGCAGACGATCCCGGGTATGCAGCTTGCGGAAAACTGCGATCTGTACGCCATTGCCGGCAGAAGTCTGGAAAAGGCCCGCCTGTTTCAGGATAGATTCGGTTTTCAGAAAGCCTACGGCAGCTATGATGAACTGCTCTGCGACCCGGAGGTGGAGGCGGTTTATATCCCGCTTCCCAACAGCCTGCACTGTGAGTGGAGCATCCGGGCGCTGAAGGCAAAAAAGCACGTCCTGTGTGAAAAGCCGCTCGCCGTTTCCGAGGAGCAGGCGCGGGAAATGTTCCGCGCGGCCGAGGAAAACGGCGTCCTGCTGATGGAAGCCTTCGCGTACCTGCACAGCCCCTTTGTTCAGGCGGTCCGGGAGGAGCTCCGCTCCGGCGTGATCGGAGAGATCCGGTACATGAACTCCTCCTTTGTCGCCGGCCGCCGGCCGGATACGGACATCCGCCTGCGCAGGGAGACCTACGGCGGCGCGATGTATGACCTGGGCTGCTATCCGCTCAGCATGATCCTCCGCATTATGGAAAAGGAACCCGTTTCCGTTCAGGCGGTCGGTCAGTTCTCCGACCGGCACATAGACCTGTTCACCGCGGCCCTCCTGACCTTTGAGGGCGGCGCCATGGCGGATCTGGACTGCGCCATGCTGATCCCCGGCAGGCATGACCGTTTTGTGATCTTCGGCACGCAGGGCAGCATCGTCTCCGGCGTGGAGTTCAATCAGCCCGGTGAGATCGCCTATACGGTCACCCGGGCGGACGGCACGCGGGAAACGAAAAAGGTATTTGCCAAGAACAATTACTGCCTGGAGGTCGAACAGCTGGGCGGCTGCATCCTGAACGGTGCGCAGCCGCTGGTCTCCAAAGAATTCTCGCTCCTGAACGCGAGGGTGATGGACAGGATCCTGGCGGAGATCGGATACTGATAAGCCGAAAAAAAAGAGGGAACGCGCTTCCCTCTTTTTTATTGCCTTTTTCCCTCTCAGGCTTCCTCCGGCCGCAGCCCCATCCGTTCTTCAATTTTCTCCATGGACGGGACCCCGTCCGCCGCGCCCGCGCTCTCCACGCAGAAGGACGCCGTAGCGTTGGCCAGCCGGACGCATTTCTCAAGCGGGTAGCCTAAGGCAAGCCCGGCCAGGAATCCCGCGGCAAAGCTGTCCCCGGCACCGGTCGTGTCCACAACTTTCTCCGGCCGGTACGCCGCGCAGTCGAAACGTCCCTCCTTCCGGTATACGCTGCATCCTTCGTCCCCTTTTTTGACGATCACGCATCCGGCACCGTACTCCAGCAGCCTTCCGGCGGCCTTTTCCTCGTCCGGCCCGCCGATCGCCCGCAGCTCAGCCCTGTTCGGCAGCAGGTAGTCGACATATCCCAGCAGCGGCTTCAGATCCTCTGCCGTTTCTCCCCTCTTGGCTATGGTCATGTCAACAGCCAGCACCCTGCCGGGCTTTTCCCTGATTTTCCGGAAAATGCGCTCCATGGCCGGTATATCCAGCAGTGGGGAAACGAACATGCAGGAAAAGGAAATGATGTCGTCCAGCTGCCCGATGCTGTTTTCTATGTCTGCTTCGCTCAGCTTTCTCAGGCTGCTGTCCGGGTTTGTCAGAAAACGCCTTTCCCCGCTCCCGTCATACAGCACGATATTGATCCCTGTCGCAAGCTCCCGCTCCATGGCGATGTTCCCGGTGCCGATTCCCTGATCCTCCAGCATCCGCAGGATGCGAAATCCCGCTTCGTCTCCGCCGACCTTGGAGACCAGCCGCGCCTCGCAGCCCAGCTTTTTCAGCACCACGGTTTCGTTCAGCGCGTTTCCGCCGAAGGAAAGCCGGATATCCTTTACCGGCGTCGAGTTCTGTTCAAATATTCCTGCGCTCACAGGCCCTGCCAGCACGTCGATGATCGCCGGGCCGATCACGCTGATCTTCTTTTTCCCTTCCATCCGGTCCTCCCTGTTTTCCGTTTTCCTGTCCGGATCATTATAGCATGGATCGGGCGGGTGATGCATTCGGATTTGATTTCTTTTCCGGGTTTCCGTATACTCTTCCTGTCAGAAAGCTGAAAGAGGGTGCTGCAGGATGATCCCTTCCCTGATCCCCGCGGACTATCCGGATCCGGATATCATCCGTGTCGGTTCGGTCTATTATCTGATCTCCACCACCATGCATTTCTTTCCCGGCGGCGAGATCCTCAAAAGCCCGGACCTGCTCCGCTGGGAGCATTGCTCCTGGGTCTTTGATGCGCTGGGCGACCCGCCGCAGAGGTCCCTCCTGAACGGGGATATCTACGGCCGGGGCATGTGGGCCGCCTGCCTCCGTTATCACGCCGGTACATTCCACGTCGTCTTTTCCTGCAATGAAACGAAGGAAACGCTGCATTATACCGCCCGGAGCATCGAAGGTCCCTGGACAAAGCAGGTCATGAAGGGTTTCTATTACGATTCCTCCCTTCTGTTCGATGACGACGGCAGGGTATACATCGTCCACGGAAACCGGGAGGTGCGCCTCACGGAGCTCCTGCCGGATCTTTCGGGACCCCGGCCCGGCGGTCTGGACCGCCTGATACTGAAGGACGCATCAGACGGTCTGGGCTATGAAGGCCATCATTTCTATAAGCTTTTCGGCAGATACTGGCTTTTTTCCATCCACTGGCCCGCCGGTCATCTCCGTACCCAGGCCTGCTTTTCCGCCTCCTCTCCCGGCAGGCCGTTCTCCGGCGGTGATATCCTGGAGGATGACCTCGGTCTTCCGGGAAAGGGCGCCGCTCAGGGCGGCGTTGTCGATACGCCGGATGGGCGCTGGTTTGCCTTCCTTTTTCAGGATCACGGGGCGGCGGGCAGGATGCCGGTCCTCCTTCCTCTTTCCTGGGAGAAGGACGGGCCCGTGATCCATACGGACCGGGACCCGGGCAGCGGCGCGGCGGACAGCCTGCGGCGGCTCGCGTTTTCCGATACACTGAGAAACCGTATGCCGCTTCCGGGCTGGCAGTGGAACCACCAGCCGGACCTGTCCCTTGTCAGCGCAGGTGGGGAAGGCCTCTGCGTCATGTCCGGCCGGATCCCGGAGGATCTGGAGCACACCCCGAACATGCTCACGCAGCGGGTCTTCGGCAGCAAACCCTCCTGCCGCGTCACGGTGGACGGCAGCCGGCTCCTCGCCGGGGACCGCGCCGGCCTGATGGCTCTTCAGGGCTGCTTTGCTGCGCTGTGTCTGGAAAGGACGGAAGCGGGATTCCGGCTGGTCCGCGTGGAACGCGCGGCGGACCGTGAGCACGGCGGGATCATGCGCTCGGATGAGCCGGTTCGGGAAGAAACCCTGGCGGATCTCTCCTCTCCTTCAGTCATTCTATCCCTCTCATTTGATTTCACAGACCTGAAGGATACCGTCCGCCTGTCCTGGACGGATGAAGCCGGGACCCATGTTTCCGCTCCGGACCATCCGCTCGTCTACCGGCTGGATCATTTCACCGGCGTCCGCATGGCGCTGTTTATGCAGGCCGGCAAAACAGCCGGAGGCACCGCCGTTTTCCGGGATTTCGAATACATTCTCCCGGAATGATCAGAAAGAAAGGGCTTTATTATGTCGGATCAGCTTCAGCAGATCATCCGCCGCTCCAGGCGCATCGTTTTCTTTGGCGGCGCCGGCGTGTCCACCGCCAGTGGGATCCCGGATTTCCATTCCGCGGGCGGCCTGTATTCGCGGGAGTTTGGTTCCCTTTCCCCGGAAATGATCCTCAGCAAATCGTTTTTCTATCTCCATCCGGATATTTTCTTTGATTTTTACCGTCAGTTTATGCTGTATCCGGACGCGGAGCCGAACGCTGCGCACCGCTGCCTTTTCGAGCTGGAAAAAGCGGATAAGCTGCGGGGCATTGTCACCCAGAACATCGACGGCCTGCACAAAAAGGCCGGCAACATCCGCGTCTACGAGATCCACGGCTCCGTTCATGAAAACTACTGTATGGAGTGCAACGCTTCCTTTACCGCTCAGGATATCCTTCATTCCTCCGGCATCCCGCGCTGTGAGTGCGGCGGCGTCATCAAGCCGTCCGTGGTACTCTACGGCGAGCCCCTCCCGAAATATGTCTGCATCGGCGCCCTTCGGGAGATCACCAATGCGGACACGCTGATCGTCGCCGGTACCTCTCTTTCCGTCGAGCCCGCAGCTGGTTTTCTGGAGCATTTCAGAGGCAAAAACCTCGTCGTCATCAATCAGGAGCCCATCCCAGCGGATCAGCAGGCTTCCCTGGTCATCCGGGGGGACGTTGCCGAAGTACTCGGATCCCTTTCCGTATAGTTTTTCCCGTCATGATCCTCCCTTGGAAAAATTAGGCTTGCATTTGCCTCCGTTTCGTGTTAAAATTCCTTCTGCTTCCGATTTGGGGCATTGGCACAGTTGGTAGGACGAACTACTCCGACTGCAACCCCCTCCGGTCAAAATTGTGACCAGACCGGATAATGTAAAAAACGGTCACAAAACTTACCAAATTAGGGGCATTAGCACAGTTGGTAGCGCGCGACATTCGCATTGTCGAGGTCAGGGGTTCGACTCCCCTATGCTCCACAAAACCCTTGAGGCATAACGCTTCAAGGGTTTTTCTTTATTCTTTAGCCTGTGAAAAACAGTATGTAAATCCTGCAAAAAAACGTGAATTATCCACAGAATTATATACTCTTTAAAAGAGTGAAAACAGTATAATTCTTTCATTAAATCGGAGGCAGAGAAAGGAAGAGCCCGTGGAAAGTATCCATTTTTTTAATTGGAAAAATAACACAGCATATTTCTCAGCTTTGATCCTGTATTCCTATCTCCAGATCCGGTATCCTGTACACGTACCGAATGACCGGTACATACTGAACGACCGAAACGGAGGAACATCACAATGCTGCGTCTGCTTGGAGCCCTGACTCTTGGAAACATGATCTTTGGCGGCCATCGCTGCCATTGCCATCATCACCATCATGGCGGCTTCCTGGGCAGAGGCCTTCTGCTCGGAATGCTGCTCGGATTGTTTGTGAGCCGTGCGAATCAGAATCGCGCAGAGGAGGAGGTATAACAGTGTTCAACATGAACAAGAGTGCTGATCGCCGTCAGGTACTGACTGTTCTGGGAATTATTCTGGTGCTTTCTTGCATCCCGACTTTACTGGTGCTGTTCTCCCATGTGGCCGGGAGACTGCTTCCCAGTGTCCTGATCGGCATCGCCCTGTACTTTGTTTTTCTGCGGAAGAATTAACCAGCACCCGCAATAACAGAAACGGGGATAGGCTTTCACATATGGGGCAGGACCCATTTCCTGCCCCGCCTTTTCAATAACGGTGAAAGGAGACGGAATACGATGAAGAAGATCTACAGCTCTCCCTCTCTGTTTGGAGGAATGAACTATTATGATGAGTCCGGCCATCAGATCGGATATTCGACAGAAAGCCTCTTTGGTGGCAGAAACTTCTATGATGAAAGTGGTCATCATGTAGGCTATTCCACAGAATCGCTGTTCGGTGGTGAAAACTATTACAGCGATCAGAATGGATACATGGGTTACAGTACAGAAGGTATATTCGGTGGACACACTTATCATGGAGATGGAATGAATGGCTACTCTGTGGACCGTCTCTTTGGTGGTGAAGTGGGGTTCTTCGATGATGATTCTGATGCTGGTGATTGGTAAATTAGCATTAACAAATCAAATGATTAAGCTGCAGGGAGTAATATTGCCCTGCAGCTTTTGAACTTTGAGTTCAATGACATTTGCATATCGTCGCTCTACAATAAAACCGTGACAGGGATCGGAAGAAAGAACCAGCACCTGTGAACTTACCTTAGAGCAATGGAGAGTTTGCCACCTCCGATGTCGGTTGCTTGTTGATTGACTCCTCCTTTCCAGTTGGCAAGCGACTTCTAAGGGAACGCATAAGGACTGCTCAACTGCTTCCTTTTCTGCTCCTGCGCAGCCAGTGTGGGGGTTGTCCTTTGGGATGAAAGGGTTGTTGTCTCTGCCGACAGCCTTTTCTTCCCACTTTAGCAATGGTGACAGTTTCGTACTGATGAAGAAATACGGGAGGTAGGATCATGTCTAAGAGGATCTACAGTGTTGACAGCGTGTTTGGCGGAGCAGACTTTTATGATGAATCCGGCAATCTTGTAGGATACTCCGTTCCTGGCATCTTCGGTGGAGAAGACTATTATGGAACGAACGGAAAGACTATGTACTCTGTGCCCAGTATCATCAGTGGAGAAGACTTCTATGGCGAGAATGGCTACGTAGGCTCCAGCGTTGATTCGGTTTTTGGCGGGCAGGATTTCTATGGCGCGAATGGTACCCGTGGTGCTTCTTTTGATGCTATTCTCGGCGGTGGTCAGGACTTCATTTTCGATGATGATCCTTTCAGCGAGTAAGATGAGATACAGGATAGTGGACGGACGTGATATTAATTCTCTGGCTTCGTGTCTAAAGCTTTCCTGTACATACGCAACGCATTTTCATGAAATATTTTGAGGCTGCTTCGAAGCTGATCAGGGTAGAGCACTTCAGCCTCACCTGCTGTGAATCTCAGGAAGTAACGAAATAATTGCTCGGTGGAGGATCGGAAGTAATACAGAGCACTTCCATCCTCCAATTTTTCTTTTCTGTCAACTACGGGACGACCGAAATAAATAACTCTGAAATTTTGCTGTCCTCTTTCTGTAAGACGAACGCAGGTTTCAGTATCTTCATTGATTGCATAGGCAGGGCCATATTTTTTTGTTTGTTCCAAATGCTTCGCTACTTCATCCTCGATATTCCCGGAAGAAAGACAGAATGAAGGAGTCTGAATCCTGCACAACCGATAAGATACAGCTTTAGTTTGCTTGGTTTTTTCGTTGTATTCCTGGCCAAGGAGATAATTGAATCTCTCTTCAGGGCCATGAGTGAGTTCGTATGGAATAACATGATGGATCAGCCCGGGGTTGAAAACGGTGGTAAAGGAAATTTCGCGTTTTGACTTGCATGCACTTTCCAGAAACTCCACCTTTTCTTTGAAAATAATCCGCTCCCGCTCATAGATGGGCTTTTCACAGTAGCTCATTAGCATGCGTCGAAGATACTGAGATATATAGTCGCTGCTGCCGATCAGAGACTGATTAATTTCCGTGATGATTTGATCTGTATCATAAGTCGGTTTCAGTGAGACAGAAACAGATTGCTTTCCTTTTCGCTTCAAAACCTCCGGCTGGATCACCTGATCCATCAGTTGTTCTGTCAGCTCTTCCTTCTGGCGCTTTCCTTTGATGTGATGTGAAATGATTTCCCTTATGGCTTCGGCTGTTTCATTTATTTCCTGCTTGTACCCATTGTAGTATCCCACGATAAGCAGCGTCAGAAAGCGGTTGAGATTTATGTCTTCACCATTTGCCTTAAATATTTCAAACTGTTCTGCGTCGCTTCGGATAACTCTATCCGTCCTCTCAGGGATGTAGAATTTGATTTTTTCCGTGTTATTCAGCCTTTTCGTTTCATTCACATCCTTTCACTTTCCCCCTAAAAGGGGTTTATAAAAATGAAGTTAAGTTATTATACCATATAAAATATGGATAAAAAAGGGGTACATAAAAATAAAGAACGGACAATTTTAATGGTGCTTTTCATCCCCTATAATGAGTGCCGTACCAAGAAACACTACGCGGACCTTAGAAGGAGGATTGTTGAATGAAGGAGTTGATCCCGGGCATCGTCTCTCGGATTCCTGCTCTGATGGAGCACACCACTCTGAGCGTCAGTCTCTGTGGTTGGCCTGCTGCTGTTGCCATCGGGCTGGTTTGCGGGACGGTTGTCGCCATCACGGCGATTGTGACCTCGAATGCCTCTGATCAGACGAGCGCTTCGCCCGCCTGATCAGAGGTAATGACATCGGTTCCTTTAGTGATTGTTATGAACCGTTGAGAAGGAGTATTTCCATGAAGGTCAAGATGTTCCCCGTTATCAATATGGCCGCTACTGGCGCTAACATTTTGAGGTTGAGGAAGGAACGCAATCTTACGGTAGCTGACCTGCAGGAGTATTTCGGGTTTGATGCTCCCCAGGCTATATATAAGTGGCAGCGTGGCGAAACCATTCCCAGCACTGACAACCTTCTTGCTTTGGGGTACTTGTTGGGTGTTTCCATGGATGACATTTTGGTTACTGACTCGAATGGTGAAAACAGTGAAGAGCCGCAGGACGATTCCTGCGGCGATTGTTTTTTACAGCCTTCTTTTTCTGCTGATTATCTAAGCAAATAAAAATCTGGATCAGATCTGGTAAATCTGGTAATCTGCCGGATCTGAAGAAATCGGGATCCCTTGAGTCTCTGATAAAATTCTTTTTTCCAACTGTACCAGTTTCTGCAAAGGCGTAGAAAGACGCTCCTGCAGGAGGCCAACCAAGTTCTTCTCCTTTGCGTTCAGCAAGATAGTAATTGTGGCTTTTCCTTCGCAGGTAACATGATCACTGTATACGGCTCCATACTCTTTTATTGATCCGTAACCATCTTCAACATCAAGTGCAAAGAGAGGATCGTGGTTTTCGTCCTCAATTTGAAGCAGTGCGGGTTTGTTATTCTTCAGGTCAGTGATCTCTCGAGGCGTAAGCGAGGAAACAATCTGAAAGAACTTCGCGAGCTGGAAGTGCTGGTCACGAAGGCATTATCTGAGACAACCGGTGAGATCACCATCTTGCAAATCCCGGATATTGAGGAAAAAATTCTGGCGCTGGAAGAAGAAATCCGACACATTATGGATACTGATCCTTATCAATATAAGTTCCTTCTGATTGATAAAAAGGAAGTTGCCGCAAGGAAAGAAGAGCTTAATGAGGAATTAAAGAAGTATCAGGAGTACAGCCAGCAACTGGATGCCATGCTCACCGAAATGTTGCCGGAAGGAGTGTTTATGATATGGGATCTGAACTGATCAACACGAATAATTCGTCAGCAGTATCTGTTCTTCAGCAGCATAATCTGGGCGATGTCCTTCAGCCTATGATACGTGAAATCCACCTTTTCGATTCTTATGTTGCCGGAACAACCCATCTGAAAGATCCGTCTGTGCTGCAGGAAATTAAGGTAAACGACTCGCTAACCTTACAGAGGGAAGACAACCGTTATGACAAAAATGCGATCTTGATCCTGACGGCGGACAAGAAAAAGATCGGATATGTTCCAGAGAAGGATAATATCGTTTTTGCCAGACTCATGGACGCGGGCAAAATACTGAAGGCCAAGATTACTGATATTAAGCCAAAAGATAATTACTTCACATTGATCAATATCGGCATTTATCTTGTAGACTTATAATGCCTATAACTGGGATTTCCTCTATTATTGATGCCGATGATTAATCAACTTAGTGCTATTCAGCCACAACGCTCTGCGTTGTGTTCTGGGGGATTGGGGGCATGGGCCACCAACAAGCAGATTGTGCAAGGAGATATCTCCTTGCCCTGCTTGCGAGTTTTGTTTGAACTTAATGATCAAAGGGGTTAATCCTGGTTTTTGATCAGATTGGATTCGTTACAATGGTTTTAACCGTTATCATGTTAAAATGAACTGACACAGGGAGAAACGGGGATCAAGAGAAATGAAAGCCTGTAAGTTTTGTGAAACACGGATGCCTGATGATGCTCAACATTGTCCGTCATGTGGATCAAATGTGTTTCTGCACGTCTGTGAAAACTGCAGTCAATTGTTCGATAGTGGGTTCTGTCCTAATTGCGGAGTAAAGGCCGGGCAGAAGAAGAAAATCTGCCCTGAATGTCATTCCGCATATTTTTCAAATGCATGCCCCAATTGCGGATACACACCGTCCAGAAAGCCTGTTGTTCAGGAGGTTGTTCATAAGCATGTTTATGTTGAACCAGAACAACGTCCTCAGCCGACTCCCACACAAGCAAGACAAGTAAAGAAAAAAGGAAAAGGCTGTGGCTGTCTGATATGGATTCTTATTTTTCTTATTGTTGCTGGTTTGATCGGAAATCTGACTTCATCAAAAAGGAGCTCAACCAGTTCTACGAGAACAACCACAAGTACTAAGAAAACAACTACTGTCACAAAAGACCCGAATGTGACTACGGCACCAACGGCCACACCCGAACCAGCAATTATTTCAGCACAGGAAAAAGTAAATAAATACTTCGAGAACGCAGATGCGGACGAAATCGCAGCAGTACAAAAATCAGAGTCATCACTTTATAGGTATGAGGCACAGCAAAGCGGAAATGTTCTCAACGTTCGCCGCTCCTGGGCAGATGACAGAGGGATGGTCGGAACCAGCAAATATGAACCAGATTATATTGGAGCACTAGGCTTTGTAGCTGTCTACGATAATCAGAACATGGAGAAGAATGCCAACTTTGGAACTACTCCATGGAAAGTGCCGGTTTATCAAAAAGACAAACAATTCTGGCAAGAGACGGGCTCCATTGATCATAAAACTGAAGTTGTGGTCATCGGACAAGAATTGGAATTGCCGAAGAGATCATACAGTACTTCCCGGTGCAGCGGCTATCTCCAAGTGATCAGAATGGATACCGGAGAAGCATGCTGGCTGAACGTTGAAAATTTCGTGACATCTGCATATTGGGAAAAGAGCCTAACCGGCGCAATGGAAAAGGGATACTGTATCGCGTCTTTTAAGCAAGTCAGCGATTACTATCCGGTGACCAAAGGAAAAGAAAAGACAGAGCTCGAAGACGGAACGCTTGTACTTCTTCCGATGAAGTCAAAGAACTATGCCAGCAGTCCAGACAAAACAAACAATCCAATTGTTGGTATAGTTTTTAAAGAATGGAAATATGGTTTTGGCGGCGTGAATGTGTTTTTCAACGAAGCGGATCTGACGTTGGTTTACTGAAATGGATATATTGCGAGGAAGAAAATGATTAGTTCAGTTAAAGAAAGGGATATGAAGGCGCTGGCTGATTATCAGGACTCACTGATGAGGAACCCGAGACTGCGATTCATTTTCTTTGAATTGACAGACAAGTGCAATCTGAAATGCCTGCATTGCGGAAGCAACTGCGATTTAAAGAATTACACATTTTTGACTTTGGACGCTGTGAAGAACACACTCCAATCAATTGCCAGAGAGTGTGATCCCTGTGAAGTGATGGTATGCCTGACCGGAGGAGAACCAATGCTTCATCCGCAGTTGTCTGAGACTATTGCCTTGGCGCGAAAAATAGGTTTCCCGGTTGGTATCACAACTAACGGTACGTTAATTGATGATGTAAATGCAAAAAAGCTATCGCAAAGCGGAATTAATACTGTCGCAGTAAGCGTAGACGGTACTAAAGAGATCCACGATAGATTTCGCTGTAGTCCGGGAAGCTTTAATAAAGCAATGAACGGCATAATGGCTCTGAAGCAAAATGGAATAGAACCTCAAGTGATGACAGTTGCAAGCAAAGTCAATCTTCATGATCTTCCTGCATTGGGGAGTTTTCTCCAAAGCAAAGACATCTATTCATGGCGAATTACAAATATCGATCCCATAGGCCGAGCACAGATTAATAATGATCTTCTTCTCTCCACAGAAGAGATTCATGAGTTGCTGTCATTTATCAGGAACATGCGATACAGTCAGGATGTTAATATGGAAGTGACATATGGCTGTTCTCATTTTCTGACATACGATTACGAACGTGAAGTTCGTGATTTTTATTTCCAATGTGGTGCCGGAATACTTGTTGGAAGTGTAATGGCCAACGGAGATATAGGAGCTTGTCTGGATATTGAACGAAGGAAAGATCTTGTCCAGGGGAATATCTATAAAGACGATTTTATGACGATTTGGAATAATCGTTTTGAAGTTTTCAGAGTCAATCGAGCAGAAAATAGTCGTCAGTGTGCTGGCTGTGTTTACAAGAGTGTTTGCCGAGGCGATTCTGCGCACACATGGGACTACGAACTAGATGAGCCCAGATATTGTTTTGCAGGAGGGGAAAAGCTATTATGTTGAATCTGTTCAAAGATGAAAACAAAGGGAACTATTGTGTGCTGGTAAATAAACAGGCTTTGTATGAATCTGCAAAAGTACAAGACATACAGAACGTCATGCTTGTAACAGGGCAGAAACTCAGTACGACAGAATTAATGCATATAAAAGAGTGTTGGAGTAATGTGGTTATTCTTTTTTACCTGGACAACAATGATCATGCCAACGACATAATTCAGGAGCAATTGGAGAAAGTGGGAATATGGGTAATTGACGATTCGTTCCCGAATCCCTCCGTCATGCTCGAGGAACCCATTGATTCTTTGGAAGATTTTATCTCAGCATGCTTAATTAAAAGTCAAATTGAAAGCGAATTGATTCGTGATGGGCGTATCAAAGATAGAGACTATACTGGCAGATGCGGCAATTGCCATGAACCAATGGGTGAAGCAGATAAGTACTGCAAGTTCTGTGGGACGAAACGCGGGCAAGGACGTTTCCTGCCGTTTGATAATCCCATGTATTGTGTATATGGTCCGCCAATAAAAACAAAGTACAAGTGCAAAAATTGCGGTACTTTATGGCTGACATGTGCCCTAGGCGGCGGTAAGAAGGCATCTTTCTGTCCGTTATGTGGGGAAAAGAAGGTTGATCTGGTAGAACGCAAGTATATTGATTTTTCATCCTATGTTTGCACAGAGGAACCGTATGATCCTGATAATCCACCTACGTTGGTTACAGAAGGCCAGCTTAACAAGCTTCTCGCACAGCGTAATGGAACGGCGGATAACAGAGGCAACAAAGCATTGAAGAAAATGCGACAAGCTGGATTTGACGTTCCGGACAAAATCGATGAAGAAAACAGTGATCCTAAAAAACGTTATCCTCGAACAGAGGCAGAAGCTGATCAACTAACCCTTGTGGAGAAAATCTTAGCGCTTAATGGACGAGACCAAAATGCATATCCTGATGTGGTCTGTGATAAATGCGGGTCAAAACATATAGCAGCATTTTCCTATCAGTTGTTGGGAAACCATAAAGTCGTTGATGAATGTATGATTTCCGAAACTAACAGTCAAGATCCTCTTATACTACGCACCAGCTACTTGATTGGTGAAAGAGATTTACGTGAAGAACGACGAGAAGCTTTTATTTGTCTGCAATGTGGACATGAATTTGGCAAACTGACTTTTTCCAGAAAATCGAAAAAACTACTTGGGATTGACGATTAATACTACATGTGACAGCCTTGATTTGTTTTTCGATGCCGATCAATATGATAATCAACCATATTTCAGTGGAGGTGCTTATCATGATTAGCAATTTAGAGAAAGACATGTCGCATGAAGAGTCCCAGGCAAAAGTCAGTAATGAACAGAATCGTTGCTACAGGGTACAAGATCTTGAAGCTATTCTTGGTATTGGGCGAGCAAGTGTGTATAAACTACTCAAACGAAAAGAGTTTAGATGGATCAAGATAGGGGATGGCTATCGAATTCCGAGAAAAAGCTTTGACGCTTGGCTTGAAGCACAAGAGGAGTGATATTATCACTATATAGCTTACCAATTTAGAGCAGGTTCTTTTTCAGCATAATGATCTTTTCTGTTCTGTATTGTTCCCAAAAACCACACTGAAGAAAAAGCCCAATCCCAGGATTGTCTACGGCAATGCTGTCGTATAATTCTGGGATGTTTTCTTTGGCAGCAGCATCACAAAGCAGTTGAAGGCCGGCTTTACCATATCCTTGATTTCGTCTTTTTGCAGATATGATAATGTCTGCAAGATAGATATTATGATCATTATCGTAGTGATAAGCCGCTTCACCAACAAACGATCTGCTTTTCCCTGTAGTTATGTACCGATAGTAACATTGATGGGGATTTTCAATCCAACAATCGTACCAATCAGGCCATTTTTCGCGCGGGAATGGGATTGTTCCACCCCACGCGTTGTTATAGCTCATTGTTTCTGGATCTGCTAATAAAGATTCCCGAAACCAGAGATCCTCAATCTTCGGTTTATAGAAATACACATCTATTCTGTTATTCATTTCATCTATCTCGAGGCTTGCTAACAGCAAACACGCTTCCTAACATTCTTTGGAGCAAATGCCCAATGTCAAAATAACGCATTGTAAAATCAGATACAACCCCTGAACTAAGTTTTTTTATATTTTCACGCCTTAGATTAGGGGGTTGCTTTAAGGGGCTTCTACCGAGAGGAAGAGACTCTCCGGAAGGAGCATGAAGATGAAAGCAACGACAGCCTTGATCTCGAATGAGCATCAGAATACTATGACGATGGTGGAAAAAGCCGCGAACCTTGACAACGAAATAAGCGCAACGCCGAATGTGCAGGTGTCCCGTAACATCATCACGCCAAATGGTTGTCGCTTGACTTTGGTGTTTCCCCCAAAAGGTAGAAAAGGCGTAAGGGAGGAAATCGCCGAGATCCTGGTGTCAACCATTATGGATATGGAGGAATGAGTGAAATGAAACGGGTATTATGCCTGTACAGAGTATCAACACTAAAACAGGTCGACAAACAAGATGATATTCCTATGCAGCGTCGTGAGTGTATGGACTTCATCGCAAGAATGGACGGATGGGAATTCTACGATGAGCGCATGGAAAAAGGTGTGTCGGGTTATAAGGTCTCTGCGAATGATCGGGACATTATTGTTGAAATCCGGGAACTAGCAGAGAAAAAAAGATTTGATGTTTTGCTGGTATTTATGTTTGACCGCTTGGGACGTAAAGAAGACGAAACGCCTTTCCTTGTGAAATGGTTTATTGATCATGGAATCGAGGTTTGGAGTACGCGAGAAGGTCAACAGAAACTGGACAATCAGGTTGATCGTCTGATGAACTACATGCGCTTCTGGGCAGCAAGCGGTGAAAGTGAAAAGACATCTATCCGTGTTAAGGCGGCTCATTCACAAATGACCCAGGATGGAATCTGGCGTGGCGGCACATGCCCATACGGATATAAACTGATTCATAATGGGCGCATTGGGAAAAAGAACCGTCCGCTCTATGATTTGATGATCGACGAAGAAACTGCTCCTATTGTGCAAGAGATATTTGATCTGATAGTCAGACAGGGAATGGGAACTCTTCGTGCAGCAAATTATCTGAACGAAAAATATCCAGATCCTAAAAAGGTCTGGACGGCTCAAACGATTCGTAACATGATAAGAAATCCAATTTATACCGGAAGATTTCACATGAATGAGATTCTTTCCGAGCCAAACGAAAGTCTTAGGTTAGTAAGTGATGAGGACGTGGAGTTCGGGAAAAATGCTATTGCAAAACGCATTCCACGGAAATATATCAGCAAGCTTGAGGCTGAAGCACTGGACGTTCCTGAGGGATCTACAAAGGCTTCCGTATTTGGAGCAACTATGTTATCCGGTATTTTATACTGCGGACACTGTGGGAAAAAGCTGGTTGGAGGATACAATACTCATTATCGCGCTGGATGGACTGATCACAGACCGATTTATAGATGCTATAACGGTGCCGTAAAGGCAAAAGAATGTGATGGTCCCACCACTTATTCCGGAGTAAAAGTAGATGAAGCGGTATATTCTGCTGTAATGCACTATTTCAATTCGGTGGGATCAGTTACAGGTCGAGTCTGGAAGGAAAAAGCAAGAAAGCAGTTTAAGGATGGAGCAAAAGCACATTTGAGAAAAGCCCAAAGCCAACTGGACCGTCTTATGAAAGAACAGGAAGGATTAAAAAAAGAATTGATTCTTGTTGTAACGGGAGAAAGCGCTTTTGATAGGGAGCTTCTTCGACAGATGATAGATGAAAATCAAGAAGCACAAAAGAAAACCCAAGAAGCCATTCGCGCAGCTGAATATGACTTTGATAAAGAAGAGAACCGCATAAAGTATATGGAATCAATGATTAACAACGTCAAAGACTGGGCAGAGAAGTTTGATTTTGTTTCACAGGATGTTCAGAAGATGATTATGGCCAGGCTGATTGAACGTATTGATATATATCGAGGATATGAAATGCGGATTCAATTCTATATCGATGAAGAAGAATTTGATGGCATAAAAGAGGATAACGATAGTACAGTGGCGAATGTATCGTAAGGATTCCATCAGAGAATCCTTTAATTTTCAGTCATATGGGTATTAGCACAGATGAACGAACGGCTATTGCATTAATAGTCGAATGTGGTGGAGAAAATGACCATGACGCGTTGCAGTCGGAGTAGTCCGGTAGTGCGCTACATTCGCATTGTAGAGGCCAGGGGTTCGACTCCCCTATGCTCCACAAAACAAACCACCCTTTATGGGTGGTTTTGTTTTGTGGAATAATAGCAGGAATCTGACCCCTGGCCGAATACAATGCGAAGCATTGGAGAGGGCGAACCGCCGACGACTGCCGGTGGCAGGAGTTTCGTCGGCGGTGAGGTCAATCGAAAGGGAGCAAGCTCCCCTGTGGGGAGTTGCGACCATTGAGATTGCGGATCAGGGGTTCGACTCCCCTATGCTCCACAAAACAAACCACCCTTTATGGGTGGTTTTGTTTTTTGTGTTCGCGCAAGGGGAAGTCGTCCCCTTGACTCTTCAATGCACATTGTGCATTGGAGAGGGGCGGAGCCGAAGCGCCGCCAGTGGCGGATGAAGCGAGGCGGAAGCCTGGTGAGCAAAGGAGTCTGCCAAACGGCAGAGAAGGCAGGCGACTATTGCGAACCTGACCGAGCGAACGAAGTGAAGCGAGACGGGGTTCGACTCCCCTATGCTCCACCATACACGAGAAATCCGAACCTGAAGCCGGTCGGCAAGGGGTTCGGATTTCTTGTATTTGATCTGAAGGAGTATATTGGCGATATGACATAGCTTGAAACAGCATTTGTTATCCCTGACAATCCTCGCCGAACGACAGCCTTGATCCGTAATCTGAGATTTGTTATAAAACACCGGAAAAGAAAGACCATCATCGACCGGAACAGGAGGGAAACACTATGGATAGAATCATTTTTGCACAATTCGACATGGATTCCGGATGCGTTTATGCTTGGGCTGAACACTGTAACCTGATTCTGATTGACTGCGACGCTGTTGAAAAAGCCTTTGCCAAAGACATGTATCAACGGTCAGAACTGGATTACCTGATCTATAATGATCCAAAAGGTTATGCAGAGCTTGTCTGGAACGAAAGCCCGGAAGAGTATCTGAGAATCGTCACGGATTACACTAGGCTGAGTGACATGAGATAACAAAAGTGCCCCGGATTGACCACGATCCTGCTTGATCGCAAATAAATCCGGGGATTTATTACATTGATTACGTAAATGATAATAATGAAAGCTATAAATGGAGTGCTGGGAAAACCTTGGAATATATTATTCGTTTCCTTCACCCAGGGAAGCCACAGAGGAATACTCTATTTGATTTGGCTTTTTTCTGTGTTATTTCAATTGATTTCACCACTCGACAGAGATGGATTTTTCATCGCCCCAGGAATCCATAAATCCATACTCCTGCAGCGCTGTGATTTGAATCATGGTACAAGCATGCAATGATTATCAATGATATGCTTGAAAAGTATTGGAAAGAAGGATTAGCTATTTTGCCATAGAGATGTCAAATGCGCACAAATGTCGAGGCTATACGTTTCTCTGTTGTTGACGCGAATTATCTCTAATTTTTGATGCATTTTTGCATCAAAAATTTTATTTACATTATAATGCAAATTTGCTGCAGATTATTCACTGATGCTTTCTTGACTATGTCGACTGATGGTGGTAAAATGTTCGCGTAATAAATATGCACCTTGGCAACTTGATACAGCGTAAAGAAATAGGATTGTTGGAGGGTGCAAATGTACAATTTTGATTTTGATTATATTAAAAAAGGAACGCCGATCGTTACGCTTAGTTCACTCGGAATTGCATTCAATCGGGCGTCAGTTGAACAGCTAGGAAGTCCAGAGAAAGTGCTTGTTGGATATGATGCTTCTGCTCATGTGATCGGGGTAAAGCCAGCTGCCATAGAAGGCAAAGGATCGGTGTACGATTTTGCGACAAGGATGAAGAATGATTGGGTGAGAATCGGATGCAGAGATTTTGTAAAGAAGCTGGCAATAGATACTGAGATGGGATTTGACAAGAAAGCCATCCAGTTTATTGCAACATATGATTCTGATCTTCAGATGCTGATCATTCCAATAGATGAAAAGCATCGGAAGTCACAGAAATAAGCAATTGTCAGAAGGGAGCGATGCCTATGAGAGCCTTATCTGACATGCAAAAAGCGCATCGTAAAGCTGCTGGAACAGCTCTGCGACGCGCTCAGAGCAGAACACGATTATCATGTTCGGCACACACCTACATGATATCACAATTCTGCTCTGTGCACAACAGCCGGTTGTGTATTTTGCATGTTTGTCATATGTTTCAGACAAGCAGGAAATACATAAGAAACCGTGCGATATAGCACAGAAAGGATTGTTTTTATTATGAAGAAAAAACAAGACATACGGAAAAAACTGAATCTCAGTTATTTGAATTTGACCAACAAAACGTATTCCTCTGGTGAAGATGATTTGCCGGCACTCTATTGCAATACAACAACCTATCCTGATTTCCTTGCGTTGTCAGGTCAGCCGGGTCTTTACTGGAAAACGAAGAATACCGGTATATGCTTCTATGAGTATGATGATGAGATGGATGGGATCCATGGCCTTTACGAAGCGATCTATCATAACGACAGGAAGTTGCTTGCTGATTTCAAGAAGCGCTTTCAGGGAGTAAGGTTTTTTATCACACCGGATTATTCCGAATGCGGCGACATTCATGCAATTGAAAACAAATACAGGCTGTTCAAGTCCAGGATTGTCGGATTGTGGCTTATGCATGAACTGGATGCTGTTGTGATTCCGCATGTGACATATCCGCTGATTAAGGATATTGGTTATGCGCTGACCGGTTTGGAAGGCTGCAGTGTGGTTGCTTTCAGCACAAAAGGATATGCTACGGATTCACTTGAGCTGAATAACCTGATCGAAGCAGTCAAATATACAACAAATAAGCTACCGCTTCACGCAATTGTTGTATATGATGCCTGCGGGGACGATTCAATCGTCAATCAGGTATTTGAGTATCCGCGAAAGAAAGGGATTCAAATCGTTGTTCCCGGGAATACGTTAAAGGAACGTAATGCCTTGAAAAAAGGAGGGAACGATAATGAGAAGCTCTGATTCCGGGCAGGCCCATGGGACGAACGGATCGCCTCAGATGAATATGGAACAGTCTCAATCATCGGAGAAAGCGAAACAGAATGAGGCTCAGGCAGCGCAAAACGCATCGAAAGCTTACGATTTGCGAACTCTGCCAAAGTCGTCACCAATGCACATACCGAAAACTGCGGTAGTTACTGAACAGCAAAAAGATGGATATCAACAGGTAAAGTACCAATGGACAAGGGGAGAGTACAAATATCTTAACAGATGGCACCAGCGAACACCAAATGCGCCGGCAACACGGGGAAACAGCTGGGTAATTGAAAGAACCAAACCAGGAATTGCAAGGGGACCCAATGCACGACCTGCGGAACATGAGGTTTACATCAAAGGGAAAAATGGTAAAGGGCATTGGGTCCCCAAGAGCCGGTGGTATGCCGCGATTGCAGCAAGGAAGCGGGGAACCGAGACAAAAAAACAGAAGGAGTTGTTGAATAATGGACACTGGCCTGCTCCGTAACAATTATACATATTATGAAGGCTTTGAGGGCGAGGACGAAGTCGTTCTTACACTGGATGCAGATTCGGATATGGCAATTCATGTGTGGGTTGGATACCTGGATGATATCTTGCGTGAGCCGGTGCTCAATGGTTCAGAATGGACGGGATTAACAAGAGATTATCATCAGGCAGAAGGCGCTTTTTCTCAGGAGGGAGAAAGCGTAACGGTGCATCCGGAAGAATATCTTGAAGATATGAAAAAATATTCTGAAAGACAGTTCGATGAACCGGAAACCGCAGGAGCTTTTCAACTCATCGTTGCATTTCTTGAATTTGCCGTACAGGAGAAAGCGCTTGTCAGAATTCAAGTGAACTGACAAAATAGCAATATGAGGGATATGCTGATTGGCTTGGAACAGGGCTGATCAGCATTCCCCATTCGAAAAAAGATTGCCAAATATAGGCAAAAAGATGCGAGTTGAGCATTGTTATATCGCCAGAGGAGTGATATTAGCCAATGAACGCTGTAATCTATGCGCGGTATTCCTCTGACAGTCAGCGTGAAGAAAGCATTGAAGGTCAGATCCGGGAATGCACAGAATATGCGAAGCGTAATGGCATCACGATTCTTGACACCTACATTGACCGTGCCCTTTCAGTGCGTTCCGCGGATCGCCCTGAATTCCAGCGGATGATCAAAGACGCGGAAAAAGAATTGTTTGAAATCGTTTTGGTCTGGAAACTGGACCGTTTTTCCCGTGACAGGTATGACAGCGCATATTATAAACATATTCTGAAGAAGCACGGGATCAAAGTGGTATCCGCAAAAGAGAATATATCAGAAGGCCCGGAAGGTATCATTCTGGAGTCCATGCTGGAAGGGATGGCGGAATACTATTCAGCAGAATTGTCTCAGCAGCAGAATTGTCTCAGAAAATCAAGCGCGGACAGATGGAAAACGCCCTCATGGGAAAGAACAATGACGGTCAGGTGACTCTGGGATATCGGACAGGTGCTGATGGGGTGCTGGAGATTGATCCGAAAACCGCGCCGATTGTAAAAGAAATCTTCCAACGCTATGATGATGGGGAACTCATGAAAGATATCGTTGACTCCCTGAATAGCCGCGGATTGCTGACAGCAGCAGGGAAACCATTCAGGATTGCCAGTCTGGGAACTGTGCTGAAAAACAGGAAGTATCTGGGCGAATATCACTACAGAACGATCTGCATACCGAACAAACTGCCGGTTATCATTGAAAAAGACCAGTTTGAACGTGTTCAGCAGCGGATGGAGAGCAACCGGCACGCTCCCGCGAAAGCAAAGGCGGATGAAGAGTATCTGCTGACAACCAAGCTCTTCTGCGGAAAATGCGGGAAGATGCTTGCAGGAGAAAGTGGAACCAGCCGAACCGGAGCCAAGCATTATTACTACAAGTGTGCCGGAGCTAAGCATGAACACAGCTGCAAGCTGAAAGCCATCAAGAAACAGCTGATTGAGCGGGCAGCGGTCATCATCACGGTCGACAAGGTTTTGTCGAATGACGAAACAATTGAACGACTTGCAGATGCCATTGTGAAACTCCAATCCAAAGAGGACACAACGATTCCGGCACTACGGGAGCAGCTGAAAGAATGCGAAAAAGGCATTGAGAACATGTTGAATGGCATTCAGGCCGGAGTGTTGACTCCTTCCACCAAGGAACGGCTTGATCAGCTGGAAACGCGACGCAGTGATTTGAATATCAGCATTATGCAGGCGGAGCTGACCAGGCCGAAATACACGAAGCAACAGATTGTGGAATGGATCAGTCAGTTCAAGCACGGCAACCCGAATGATCTGAATTATCAGAAACAGATCATTGACATTTTTCTGAACAGCATCTATGTTTACGATGACAGGTACGTATTCACGTACAAATTCCATGGCGGAACGGAAACAATTCCCAGAGAAGCGGTAGAAGAGGCATTTGGTTCGGATTTAACTCGTCTTGCTCCACACCTCTGCGAGCTTTGATTTTCAAGGCTCGCAGCTTTTTTCTTTGAAAAACGTTCAGGTTTTTGCCTTTGGGGATTTAAGACTGCGCTCTGTGATCTGATCTGTAGGGCGCGACGGTGTCTGACAGGCGTTGATTTTTGAGATATTTTCAGGTATAATAACTCAAGGAGTCCGGAAAAGGAGCGCAGACCAATGATTAACAGAAATGCTTTCATCGGCTAACTGAATATACAGGTACAGGTCATGAGGGGTGAAACACAGCCCCCTTGTTTGATGTGCCGCTGATGAGTAACTTCTGACAGTGGGAACCGCACGACGCAGCCACAGAAAGGAGCTGCATCGCTGCGGTTTTTTGTTTTCTCATCCCCTGTACGGTATGAAAAACACGTTGAAAATGGAGAATAAATGATCATGGATAGGAATGCATTGATGGAAAAGCTTGCCCGGGACGCGTACGAAAAAGGAAGCTTCAACGGCACCTGGCTCTTCGCCGAAAACGGCGAGATCGTGTCGAAGGGCGCCCTCGGCTTCCGCGACGCGGAGAATAAACTCCCCATGCGGGAAGATACCGTCTTCGAGATGGCCTCGGTCACCAAAATGTTTACGGCAGCGGCAGTCATGCTGCTTGCAAGAGAAGGGAAACTGGCTCTTGACGATCAGTATACGCAATATTTCCCCGATTACCCGTACCCGGGAGTAACGGTCCGGCATCTGCTGACCCATACCAGCGGCATGCCCGACGATTTTGAGACGGCGGCCTGGGTCTGCCCTGCATGGGAGAATGAAAAAAGGATCCCGCCCTGCAGCGAGATCCTCCGCTTTATCAAAGACAGCGGAGAAGAAGCTTCCCATGCTCCCGGCGAGACGTTTGAGTATACCGACATCGGATACTGTCTGCTGGCAAACCTGGTGGAAAAACTCTCCGGCGTCCGGTTCGAGGATTTCCTCCGAAAGAATATCTTCGAGCCGGCCGGCATGAAGGATTCGGACATATACCACACCCGCAGGGACGGCAGGCCTTCTGACCGCTTTGCCCGCAACATGGTCCTGGAGGACGATATCTATGTGCCCTCAGATGTTTCGAAGCTTACCGCCCCTTATGTGATCGGTTCGGACGGTCTGAACGGCTGCGATTATCTTTACACCACCGTCTTTGATATGCTCGCGTGGGACCGGTCGCCGCGGGAGGAGAAGGTGCTCACCCGTGAGGAGCAGAGCATCATGTACACGCCGGTGAAGCTGCTGAGCGGCGAGGATTACGCCGACGGGGACGGTGAAAGCTACGGCTTCGGCTGGGGTATTGCGCGTGACGGGGAACACGGTCTGATCGTCAGCCACAGCGGAGGCATGCCCGGTCTTGAAACATACTTCGAACATTTTGTCGATGAGGACAGGACTCTTGTTCTTCTCTGTTGCCGCGAATATACAGACGTCAGAGCTTTTGCGGGCTTCTGGAACGGCATGAAGGCGATCGTAAGGGGTGAAGAGGCCGAACCTGTCGTATCCATTGAGGATATTGCGGTCAAAGATCCCGACAAGTCGAAATGGGAAAGCTATTGCGGCAGGTATGAGCATCCGGAAGATGCCGATTTCATTATCGACGAGGTTTTCATGCAGGATGGCGTGCTCTGGGCAAAGGCGATCCTGAGCGGAGAAGACTACGATGATCAGGGGGAAGTGTCGTTCCGTCTCTATCCTGTCGGAGAGAATGAGTTTGGCAGGAAGCGCGGCATGCTGAGACTGAAATTCGGCGACGGGTGTCTGATGTTCGACGATTTCACCTGCAAAAAACTGTGATGGATGCACCGAAGTGCAAATAAAGAAATAGTCATAAAGGAGATGTGTTTATGAAGTTTTCAGAAATGCCTTATGTGAGGCCTGATCCGGAGAAGATCAAGAAATGGACAGCGGAATATACCGAAAAGCTGAAAAACGCGCAGAGCTATGAGGAAGCGCGCGCGGTATTCCTTGCATATCAGGAGGAATACAAGAGAGATGACACGATGACAACGCTCGTCTACATCCGCCAGTCCATCGACACGCGGGATGCGTTCTATAACGCGGAAAAGGACTTCTGGGATGAGAACCTGCCCGAGATCGAGGAGTATGAGCAGGAATGGATCAAGACGCTCCTGGAAAGCCCCTTCCGCAAGGACTTCGAGGCGGAATACGGCGACCTTCTGTTCGTCAAAGCCGATATGGAAAAGAAGACCTTCTCTCCGGAGATCATCGAGGAGCTGCAGAGGGAGAATGAGCTGACCAGTGAATACGACGATCTCATCGCCTCCGCGCAGATCCCCTTCGAAGGCAGTGTCTATACGCTTTCGCAGATGGAGCCTTTCCAGGTCGATCTGGACGACGCGCGCCGCCTTGCTGCATGGAAAGCCAAGGGCCAATGGTTCAGGGACAATCAGGAGAAGCTGGACAGCATCTACGACGAGCTGGTGAAGCTGCGTGATCAGATGGGCAAAAAACTCGGCTATGGCGGTTACACGCAGCTGGGCTATTACCGCATGGAGCGCAACTGCTATACGAAGGAGGATGTGGAAAAGTTCCGCGCCGCCGTTCGGAAGTACCTCGTTCCCATCGCGGATTCCATCATGCGTGCACAGGCGGAGCGGATCGGCAGGCCTTATCCTCTCTCGTTCGCGGACCAGTCGGTCGAGTTCCGCAGCGGCAATCCGCGCCCGGCTGGCACGGCGCAGGATATCCTTGCGCAGGGCAGAAAGTTCTACGATGAGCTTTCCCCCGAGACAAGCGAGTTTTTCCGCACCATGCTGGATGAGGAACTGATGGACGTGCTCGCCACCGAAGGCAAGCAGGCGGGCGGCTATGAAAGCAGTCTTGCTTATTATGAGCGTCCGTTTATCTTTGCCAATTTCAACGGCACGAAGGGCGACGTCGAAGTCGTCACGCATGAGGCGGGCCACGCCTTCGCCTACTGGACGAACCGGAAGCGCGTGCCGCTGGAGTACGCCGAGCCTTCCAGCGAGGCGTGCGAGGTGCATTCGATGAGCATGGAGTTCTTTGGCTGGAAGAACGCCGAAGGCTTCTTCGGGCCGGACGCGAAAAAATTTAAATACAGTCACCTTGCCGCAGCCCTGACATTCATTCCCTACGGCACCATGGTGGATCATTTCCAGCACATCGTCTATGAAAAGCCGGACATGACGCCCGAGGAACGCCACGCTGAATGGAGGCGCCTGACAGGCATCTATATGCCCTGGCTGAAACTGGACGGCGAGATCCCCTTCTACTCGGAGGGTAAGCGCTGGCAGGCGCAGGGCCACATCTACCAGGTGCCGTTCTACTATATCGATTACTGTCTTGCGCAGACGGTCTCCCTTGAGTTCTGGACAATGATCCAGAAGGACGAGGCAGACGCATGGAAGCATTATATGGCTTACACGAAGCAGGGAGGCAGCCGTACCTTCACGGAGCTTTTGAAGCATGCCGGCCTGAAGACCCCCTTTGAGGAAGACTGCCTGAGGACCGTTTGCGAAGCCGCGAAGAAATGGCTGAACAGCTTTGATCTGACCGGCATCGAATGAAGGATAGGGACCGCGGGGACGGGGTACGCTCCCCCGTCTCCGGTTTTTCCCCTGTCAGACTGAGCCGCGGAGCGGGATCTGAGGAGGAAACAGAGTGTTGTCCGATATGATTCGCGCCACACGGGCACGAATATGTTTCCGATACTCTGACCGATTCAGGTTGATGGAGATGAATAGCATGGAATACGAAATCGCGGATCTGACAAAAGAGGACGCCGCATATATCGGCGGGAAGATCAATGAGATCGTGCCGCATGAGGTGGACGCGGACGAAGAAGAATTCGTTCTCAAAGTCGAGGATGAAAACGGCGCCATCATCGGCGGGTGTATCGCCGTGGCGTACGAATACCGCTGGGCGAGAATGTTTCTCGACACGCTTTGGGTGGATGAGCGCCGGCGCCATCAGGGGATCGGCTCAATGATCATCCGGGAAGTGGAGCGGATCGCCGGGGAGAAGGGCTGCCGGGTGGTGACGCTCGGCACCGCCAGCTATATGGCAAGGCCGTTCTATGAGAAACACGGCTACACGGTATTTACGACATTGAAAAAACCAAACGGCTATATCAGCTATTCCCTGGTCAAGTATCTTGACAGGGACGCGCCGGAATATATGCCGGCCAACAACAGCGGCGCGCGGTTCAGGGTTTCGCCGGGCAGCGGGGACGACGCGGAAGTTATCGGGAAAGGCATTCAGGCATACAGCGAAGCCTATGAGCCGGAATATGAAAGCGTTGACTACAATAAGAAACTTGTGGATCAAGACGGCAGGTTTATCGCGGGCGTAATGGCGAACGTGAACAGGGACGCCTATGGCTTTATCAACGCGGTGTTTGTTGAAGAACCGCTGCGGCTGCAGGGTCTGGGCACACATCTTCTGAAGGAAGTGGAAACCCTGGCAAAGGAAAACGGCGCCTCGATGGTTTTGACGACAGCGGGCGACTGGAACGTCGGTTTTTTCAGAAAGAACGGTTATCTGCTCAGAGGCGAACTCAAAGATGTTCCCAAAGGGCACGACTGCTACGAGCTCTACAAAATGATCTGAAACATAATAAACTGATCAACATAGCTGTTTTTCAGTCCTGACAGCGAAATGAACAGGTCTGTGAGGAAGCATGAAAAATGAACGGGACCGTTGTGCAGGTCGGGAGCCCCTGCCGGACGGGAGAGGCCCGTTCGGCAAAAAAGCGAAGAGCCTTCAGCCTCTACGGCAGGCTTTAAGAAACTGAAAGAAAAGAGGAAATGATCCGTATGGACAAATCCATGACACAGGCCTGGCAGGAGTCGGTCGACTTCTGGAACCGGGTTTATGAACTGCCGGAAGGCGGAGAAGAGGAAGAGACTGAGGGCGCGGAAGCCGACTGGAAGGCACTGGCCCCATCCGAAAAGCAGCTTCTGGCGATCACGGAGCTGACAGAATGCAGGCAGCTGCTGGACTACGGCTGCGGACAGGGCTGGGGCTCTGTGATCGCGGCCTGTGCGGGCTGCCCTTCCGTTACGGCGGTGGACGTCGCCGAAAACGGCGCCCGCTGCGCGGCGCTGTACGCCGGGCAGTACGGGGTGGCGGACAGGGTACGGAGCATGCGCATTCCGGAGAACTGGCTTGAAAGCGTGGAGCCCGGAAGCTATGACGGCTTCTTTTGCTCAAATGTTCTGGACGTGGTGCCCACGGAAGTGGCCGAAAGCATCCTGGCGGGCGCGGCAAGGGTGCTGCGGCCGGGGTCGAAGCTGGTCATCAGCCTGAATTATTATATGGAGCCGAAGGCGGATCCCGCGCGGAAAATCAGCGTGCGGGACAGCTGCATCTTCATTGACGGGGTCCTTCGTCTGAACAGCCTGACGGACGGCGAATGGCGCCGGATGCTTGAGAAGTATTTCCGCGTGGACAGCCTGACGTATTACGCCTGGCCCGGTGAGCAGGCGGAAAGAAGGCGTCTGTTCCGCCTGACCAGGCTTTGAGGCGGCAGCTTCCCCCTGCCAAAGGGAAAAGCGCAGATCCGCGGCGCGCTTTTCATGATCCGTTTCTGCCGGATGCCGCGCCGGCATAACTTCGCGGCCCTGCTGCCGCCGGAACTGCGGAAAGGACAGCTGGCATGGCTGCCCTTTTTCCGCTTTTTCCCCGTCCCGCAGGCCGCCGGGAAATATCCCCTGTTCTTTCGCGGAAAAAGTACGCTATTTTTTTCGGATGAATGAACCTTTTATCTCCTCAGAAGCGACTATATGGGTGAAAACCGGTTTTCAGTCTCAAAGGAAAGGAGGAAGCCGATACCCATGGATGAATTCGAAACGCTGCTGGAAGCCAACCGGACAGCCCTGGCGCGCTGGATCTTCGCGCATATCGGAAATCACGCGGATGCGGAAGATGTGCTGCAGGATACCTGTCTCGCCGCGTTCCGTGGCTTCTCCGAGCTGAGGAACAAAGCTTCCTTTCTTCCCTGGATCCTTGGAATTGCCAGAAAAAAATGCGCGGACTGGTACCGGGCACAGGCAAGGAGCCGGGTCGTTCCCATGGCGGACCTGCCCGAACCGGAAGTAACGGAGGACAGTGACTGCGCCGTGGAAGAGACGCTGGAGGCTCTTTCCGAGCGTGACCGGCTGATGCTGCGCCTGTTCTATCAGGAAATGCTGCCTCAAAAGCAGATCTCCGACCGGCTCCATATCCCGGAGGGCACAGTCAAAAGCCGCATGAATGCCGCCAGAGCGCGCTTCCGGGCCGCGTATCCCTATCCGCAAAGAGGAGGAATCATCATGAAAAGTATGGAAAAAGTTTCACTTCCGGTCTTCCTGCCGGAATATACCATTGTTTGGAAAAACGAGGAGCCCTTCGCTGTTGACTGTGAGGAAATGACTGGCTGGTTCATCGTTCCGCATCCCGGCGAAAAGCTCATCTGGGGCATGTACGACCTTCCGTCCCGGAAGCTGGACCTTGCCTACAGTATGGCTGTCACCGGTCCTGCCAGCGTTCACGGGCTGGAAGGAGTGGCCGTCAGCGCAAAGGTCCTTCCGCCGAAGGCCGAAATAGAGGACAACGATCCCATGAAGGACGCTGTCACGGCATCGAGCGGAGGTCAGGAGGAATGGACCTTCATCGCGCAGGAGAAGGACGGCTTTACGCGCTTCCTCTCCGCCGAGCATATCGAGGACGGCGTACGGACGCTGACCACCTTCCTGGACGGGAAAGCCTTCATGGATAACTGGGGCTTCGGCGAAGATAACTGCGGCATGCCTGTTCACCGTCAGGCTCAGGGAAAGATCGTCAGGCTGGCCCCCGCGGTGATCACCTCCGTGGAGAATGCCTGCATGGATATCGTGGGCAGATGTGATCTGACGCTGGACGGTAAAACGTATGAAACGGTCTGTGTCATGGACCTGGGAATGTACGAGGAGGGCATGGTGAGCGAGCAGTATCTGGACAGGAACGGGCGCACCGTCCTCTGGCGCCGTTTTAACCGGGATGACTGGGCGGCGGACCGCTACGGAAAGAATTGGTCCGAGCTTCTGCCCCAAAATGAGCAGCTGCTCATCAACGGTCAGCGGTACGTACACTGGTATGACTGTCTCTGCCTCAGAAACCCGGAATGATTTCAACGCTCAAACGGAAAGGGCAGCCGATACGGCTGTCCTTTCTTTCCGCTTTCTTCCTTCCAAAAATCCGCGCTCCGTGGTATATTCTATATGGCCTTCGGGCCGGCAGTTCAGCATTTGTGAGGGGTTCAGATGAACGGGAGCGTGAATGTAAACGGTGTTGATTATAAAATCATAAAGCTTCTGGGACACGGGAAGGGCGGATACTCCTACCTCGTTTCGTTTCACGGCGGGCAGGCAGTCCTCAAACAGCTACATCACGAGCCATGTGATTACTATACCTTCGGCAACAAGCTCGAAGCCGAAAAGCATGATTATATCCGGCTGAAGGAGGCAGGCATCCGCATCCCCCGGATGATCGCCGTAGAGGAGGGCACGGAACGGATCGTCAAGGAGTATATCGACGGGCCGACCGTTTTTGATCTGGTCCGTGACGGTCTGTCCGCGGACCCTTATCTCCCCCAGGTCCGTGAAATGGCCCGGCAGGCCGGAGCCGCCGGCCTGAATATCGACTACTTCCCGACCAATTTTGTCGTTCAGGACGGTCTGATCTGGTATGTGGATTATGAGTGCAATCCGTATATGGATGAATGGAGCTTTGAAAACTGGGGGATCCGGTATTGGAGCAAAACGCCCGAGTTTGAGGAATATCTGAAAAGTCACGGATAAAACGGTTTTCCGTTCACTTCTCTCCCCCGGAAAAAACTCCGGCAGCCTTTACCGGCTGCCGGAGTTTCCCTGTTCCCGTCTTTTTTTCCGTACGCTTCAGGCCGCGCGGGGCCGGGCGCCTCACAGGCCGAGGATTGTACGGCTGTGCAGGATGGCGCCCTGGTGCGCCGGGTCGGCGTCCAGCACGGCCCGGAAATGTCTTTTCGCGCGTTCCGTATCGCCAAGGCCGCAGCTGCCCAGAGCGATCAGGTAATCGCAGTGGATCCGGTTTCTCCTCGTCAGGTCCTCCTCAAACAGCTGCAGGTCGGGTAAGGATACGGCGAAATAGTCGATCTCCACCCGGTCGTAATAATGCTTCTCCCCGTAGGAGGCCAGCCGGTGGAAACGGCTCAGCGCGCGTTCCTCCCTGCCCGTCTCGCGGCAGGCCAGCCCCTCGTACAGGATCATGTCCGCGGGCTGGTCGTTGTAATACATGGCGTTTGCCGGCTCCTCATCCCCCGCCGCGGCCAGTTCAAGCTGCTCCAGCTCCGCCTTTTCGTTTCCCAGCGCGCGTTCCGCCAGGCCCAGATAATAATGGATATTGTTGTCCTTCGCGCCCTCCAGCTTTCCCTCGCCCAGATTGTGCGGGAAAACCAGGGCCTTTTCCAGCAGCTCTTTGGCTCTCCGCGGCTCGTTTCCGCGCAGGGCTTTGATCCCCATCTGCGTCAGCGCCGCCGCGTACTGGGCGGTCACCTTGCCCTCCCCGCCTTCCCAGGGGTGGAAGGTGCGCGCCGTCAGCAGCTCCAGCGCCTCCTCATGCCTGCCCAGATCGTTGAGCAGCGTGCAGTATTCGGTGTACAGATCGTCCCGGCGGAACGCGGTCTCCCTGTTTTCCTCCAGGAAGGCCAGCTTCTCCTCAACGCTCCTCTTCAGCTTTCCGTAAAGCTGGTAAAGCTCCAGCATGACCCGGGCATCCCCGGGGGCCAGCGCGAATGCCTTTTCCATGCATTCCAGCGCTTTTGCCGGATCGTTCCGCTTGTTGTAATACGCGATGGCCAGGTTCCGCCACACGGTCGGGAAGCTGCCGTCCAGCGCAGCGGAGCGTTCCCAGCAGGCTGTCGCGTCCTCATACTGCCGCCTGTCGTACCACAGGCAGCCGAGGCCGTACGGCGCCTTTGCGTCCTCCGGATTTGCTTCCATGGCGTGGCGCAGGGCGGCGATGTCCTCGATCCGGTTCGGAAAACAGTATGGCTGGGCTGCCTCTGCGGCTTTCCGCAGGACTTCCGCTTCCTGCTCCGCTTCGCCCGTCCGGGCAAGGATCGCCGCCTCATGGTAAAGCACCGTGGACGACGGATGAGGGCACTTTTCCAGAATGAACAGGGCGTCCCGGTCATAGCCGGCTTCCGCGTAGTCCAGCGCGCACTCGATGAAGCTGCTCTCCCTGCCGTTCATCATCCGCAGGGCTCCCTCCAGATCCCCGGCTTCGATCCGGGATACATAGTCAAACGCGTCCAGCTCCAGGTTCTCCTGATACTGCTTTTCCGCCTCCTGATCCCGGCCGAGGCTGTCGAGGATCATGCCCCGAAGCGCGCGCGCCTTCAGGCTGTGCCCGTTCCGGACCAGGCTGCGGTCAATGTGCTCCAGCGCCCGGCCGTATTCTCCCCGCCGGCAGTCGATGCAGGCCAGGTGATAATAGGCGGCCTCCTGCTGCTCGGCGGTCCAGGTTGCCTTGTAGAAAGTGTCGTAGGCCTCCTCCTCCCTGCCCTGATAAAGCAGACAAAGGCCCAGATGCAGGTAAGGTCCGCTGTCACAGGGATTCGGATTATGCTCCGTCATCCGCGCGACCGCCGCCCTGAAATACGGCTCCGCTTCCTCAAAGCGTCCGCGGCGCAGCAGCAGGGTGCCCCAGGCATCGTTGCAGCGGATGTCCCCGGGATCCCGCCGAAGTGCTTCCAGATAATAGCCGTCCGGCAGCCAGGTCGCGTGACGGTACTGCTCCAGATGGAGTCCGGTCAGGTACAGCTCCTCCACCGTCCGGATCTCCTCCGGCTTTCCCGCCGGAGGCATGGGATCCGGGATCTTTTCGATCCGCTCCGGCTGCGGCGCGTAGGAGATCAGCTTCCTTCCCCCGGCGGAATACACGCTCAGCACCAGTTCGGTCTCCGGCGCGTCGGTTGCCGCCGTTTCCCGCAGGACCTGCACGGGACTGATGTCCGCGGTCTTTTCGTAGACCGGGCGTCCGCCGGCGGTGAGGGTGATCCTCGCGCTGCGGAAAAGCTCCGTGGCATAGACGGTGATGACCGCCCTTCCGTCCTTCACCTCCAGGTTGACCGCGCATTCCCGGCTCGCGTTCTTCACATATCCGGCTGCCTTGTAGGGCATGAAATACTGGGTAAAGGTTTTTTCCTCATAGGGCTTCAGCCACGTAAAGTCCGGCTGATTGTCACAGTACATGCCGGTCATCAGTTCAATATACGGGCCGTTGCGGTCGGTCAGGTTCCGGTCCCAGGCCTGCCCGAAATCCCCGCAGCCCCAGGTCCACTGCTTTTTCCCGGGGGACACGTGGTGATCCGCCACGTGCAGGATGCCGGCTTCCCTTCCGTAGTCGTAGCCGCCCACAAAGTCATAGTCGCTGTGGGCGCACATATAGGACGTGGGCACCGGGATGTTCCGGTACCGGGAGATGTCCACCCCGGCGCTGTAATCGTGCTTGTAGTACACGCCGGTGGCAATGGGAAAGGTGCTGACGTCGCGTTTCCCGTGGTCAAACACGGCTGTGACGTCCGGCGGGAAGACCGACTGTGTGTTCTCATTCACCGACACGGCCGGATTGGCCCACCACAGAAAGGTCTGGGGCAGTCCCGTCCGGTTGTACAGCTGTCCCCGGACCTCCAGATACGCCTTTCCCGGATGCAGGGTAAAGGTCATTTTCCCCTTCGTGCCGTACATCTGGTCCACCTCGCTGCATTCCACGGACGCGCTGCCGTCCGGGTGCTCCACGGTGCGCCAGTCGACCGGAGCGAAGGTCGTCGGCCGGTGATGCTGCGGCCAGTTGAACTCGATCCCACCGGAGATCCACGGCCCGCACAGGCCCACCAGTGCGGGCTTGATCACCTCGTTATAGTACACGAAGTCGTACCCGTTGGTTTTGTCCAGCGCGCGCTGGATCCGCCCGCCCAGCTCCGGCAGGACCATGATCTTCAGATATTCATTCTCCAGCCACACGGCGGTGTACGGCCGGTCTTCCTTTTTATCCAGGATCTTGTCCACCACGGGAAAAGGATAGACCTTCCCGCTGGAGCCCTGATAAACGCGTTTTTCCAGGAACATGGGGTTCCTGTCCGCCGGCCCGGTGCCGTAAGTCGGGATCAGTACGGTTTCCGTGCGGACGCTTGCCTGTGTGCTCATGCTCGGTTATTTCCTCTCTGCCTTGCTTCCTGTCTCGCCGCCGCGCGCCCGGGTCTGTCCCCGGGGGAACCGCCGCGGAATCTTTTCCGGTGGCGGGCGCGCTGAAAGGAATCAGGTTTTTCTGCAAGAATAAGTATACTATATCACACCCCTTCCGTGCGGAGCAATAGCGCGGAACGGCGCCCGCTCCGGGCGACGGGGAAACGGAGGGACGGTATAAATGGGATCGCTGAAAACCCTTGATCTTTCCGGCGTCTGGGCCTGCGCCATACCGGGCGTTTCCGCCCCGGTGCGGCTTCCCGGAACGCTGGATGAAAGCGGCATCGGCTTTCCGGACGATCCCCTGCGTCAGTGGAAGCTGGAGGAGCTGCGCGCCCGCGGCCTCTGGCGCGAAGGGGATCCGATCCTCACCCGGCTGACGAGGAAGTTCACATATGAAGGCCCCGCACGGATCTCCCGCATGCTGGAATGGGACCCTCCGGAAAACGGCAGGATCTTCCTGGAATGCGGCCGCGCCCGGCATCTCCGCCTTCTGGTCAACGGAAAGGAGGCCGCGCCGTACCGTCCGGCAACGCTCAGTACGCCGTATGTGTTTGAGGTCACGGAGCTTCTCACCGGCAGGGACGAGTTTGTCTTCCTGTCGGACAACAGCTGCCCCGGCTGGCCCCGGGATGCCATTCTGTATTCCTCCGCCGCTTCCGATGAAACGCAGACCAACTGGAACGGCATTCTCGGATACGTCCGGCTCCGGTTTGAAAAGCAAGCCTTCATTTCGGACCTGCGGGTATACCCCGGGGAGGACTCCGTGGACGTCGTCGCGGAGCTGGACTGCCTCTTCCCCTGCCGGGGCACGCTTTCCCTCCGGAGCGATGCGTTGGAGGACGCCGCCGCGGATTTCTCCTTTGCCCTTCCCGGCCGGCATGAGGTCGCCGTCCGGGGGATCGGCATCCGCCCCGGGGCTGCGCGCTGGGACGAGAACAATGGCGTATTGCAGTCTCTGACAGCTGTCTGGGAGGGAGCGGACCGCCGCGCCGTATCCTTCGGGCTCCGCACCTTTGCCGCCCGGAACGGCGGCCTGGCGCTGAACGGGCGTCGGATCTTCCTCCGCGGCGAAACCAACTGCGCCCTGTTTCCGGAGACCGGGCATATGCCCATGGATCCGGAGGCATGGAAGTCCGTCCTCCTCAAATACCGTTCCTACGGAGTCAACTGCGTGCGCTTTCACAGCCACTGCCCGCCGGAGGCCGCCTTTGCCGCGGCCGATGAGCTGGGAATACTGATGCAGCCGGAGCTCTCCCACTGGGATCCGGAGCATGCCTTTGCCTCACCGGAATCCAGAGAGTATTACCGTACGGAGCTTCTGGAGATCCTCCGGCACCTGGCGAATCACCCGTCCTTCGTCATGCTGACGCTGGGCAATGAGCTGCAGGCGGGCGCGGACGGTCTTGCCTTCATGAACTCCCTGCCGGCCGTGGCCCGCCGTTTCGATCCGACGCGCCTGTACGCGAACGGCTCCAATCCGTTTTACGGGCAGATGGGTGCGGATCCCTCCTGTGATTTCTATACCTCCTCCCAGGTCGGGGAGCTGGACCTGCGGGCCGCGTCCTCCGGCGTGAGCGGATGGCTCAACCGGGAGTATCCGGATTTCCGCCGGAATTATGACGCTGCGGTCGCGTCGCTGCGCCGGCGGACGGATCAGCCCGTCTTTTCCTTTGAGGTCGGGCAGTACGAAGTCCTGCCGGATTTTGACGAGCTGGCGGATTACCGCGGCGTGACCGTGCCGGATAATCTGGAGCGTGTCCGGAGCAAGGTGCGCTCCGCCGGATGGGAGGACAGCTGGAAGCAGCGTGTGGAGGCCTCCGGCGATCTGGCCCTCCTCTGCTACCGCGCGGAGGTGGAGGCCGCCCTGCGCACTCCCGGCTTCAGCGGCATCTCCCTGCTGGGGCTGCAGGATTTTTCCGGGCAGGGCACCGCGCTGATCGGCATGATGAACGCCCATCTGGAGCCCAAGCCCTACCCCTTTGCGCGGCCGGAGCGCTTTTCCGCGTTTTTCCGCCCGGTCCTGCCCCTGGTCCTGCTCCCGCGCTTTACCTGGACCGCCGGCGAAGCCTTCACCGCGGAGGTGAAGCTGGCGAACTACGGAAACCGGGATCTCCGGGATTCCCCGCGCTGGGAGCTTTCCGGTCCTGGCGAAGGACTCCGCGGCGCCCTGTCCCCGGTGACCTCCCGTTCCGGGGAACTGACCCCTCTCGGCACGGTCGCCTTTTCCCTGCCCGCGCCGTCTCAGGCGGAAAAGCGGGTCCTGACCGTCACCTTCGCGGGAGAGCGGAACGAATACCCGCTTTGGATCTATCCGGACGCGCCGGTCTCCTGCCCGGAGTCCGTTCATGAATGCGCCGCGCTGGATGACCGGGCCCTGTCCGTTCTTTCCTCCGGCGGGACCGTTTACCTTTCTCCGGAGTTTTCCTCCCCGACGCGGCCTCCTTTTGTGCAGCCGCAGTTCAGCACCGATTTCTGGTCCGTGTGCACCTTCCCGGAGCAGTCCGGCACCATGGGCCAGCTGATCGACGCGGCGCATCCGCTCTTTGATCGTTTCCCCACACAGGCCCATACGGACTGGCAGTGGTGGCCCATGGCGGGGCAGCCGGCCCTGGTCGTTCCCGCGACGCTCCGCCCCATCGTCGCCGTGATCGATTCCTATGCCCTCATGCGGCCTCTGGCGCAGCTGTTTGAATGCCGCTGCGGGGGCGGGCGCCTCCTGGTTTCCAGCCTGGGCCTTCATGCCCTGTCCAGCTACCCGGAGGCCCGGGCACTGCAGCGCGCCGTCTACGCGTACCTGGCCTCCGAGCCTGCCGGCCCCCTGCGGGAGCTCTCCCGGGCCGAAATAAAATCCATTCTCGGAGAAGCGGAATAATACAAAAAACAGCCGGAGCCTTCCCCTGTCGGATGGCTCCGGCTTGCTTTGCTTTTGGAAAAACCCTTATCCGCGCGCCGCGGGGCGGACTCGCTTCACGGAGGGTGTTATGGCCTGCTGCGGGCACACAAGCAGGCACAGGTGGCAGCCCACGCACTTTTTCCCGTCCAGCACCGGCTTCCTGTCTTCATTCAGGCGGATCGCCTGATGCCCGCCGTCCATGCAGGAAACGGCGCAGCGTCCGCAGCCGATGCATTTTGCCCGGTCAAAGGAAGGAAATACCACGGTATCCCGCTCCACGGCGTCCGTCGTAAAGGACAGGCTGTCCAGTGCGAATCCCTGCGTGTCCTTCAGGCGGCGAAGCCCCTTCTCTGCCAGATACATGTTCAGTCCGGCCTTCAGGTCGTCGATGATCCGGTAGCCGTACTGCATCACCGCGGTGGTGATCTGTACGGATCCCGCGCCAAGCAGGATGAATTCCAGCGCGTCCTTCCAGGTCTCGATGCCGCCCATGGCGGAAAGATGCATGCCGGCCAGTGCGGGATTCTGGCCCAGCTCCGCGATAAAGCGCAGGGCAATGGGCTTCACGGCGTTCCCGCTGTAGCCGCCCACGGCTGACCTTCCGCGTACGGAGGGCGCTGTGGTGTACGTGTGCATGTCCACACCCACCACGCTCTTGATGGTGTTGATCGCCGCCAGTCCGTCCGCCCCGCCCCGTCTGGCCGCCTCCGCCGCGGGCGACATGGCGGCAACGTTCGGCGTCAGCTTTGCCAGCACCGGGATGCGGCAGGCCCGTTTGGCCGCGGCGGTGAACCGTTCCACCAGCTCCGGGATCTGGCCGATGTCCGATCCCAGGCCGCCCTCCGCCATATTGGGGCAGGAGAAATTCAGCTCCACCGCGTCCACGCCGTTTTCCTCGCACTGGCGCGCCAGGGTCCCCCATTCCTCCTCGTTCTGTCCCATAATGGATGCCATCACGAGCCTGGTGGGGTATTTCTTTTTCAGCTCCCGGAAGATCTTCATGTTTTCCGCCACGCTGTGGTCCGAAAGCTGCTCGATGTTCTTGAAGCCGACGATGCTCCCGCTGTCGCCGGTAATGGCGGAAAAGCGCGGAGAGGCTTCATGGATATCCAGGGAGCAGACGGTTTTGAAGCACACGCCGCCCCACCCGGCGTCAAAGGCGCGGGCGCACATGTCATATGTGCTGGCCACCACGGAGGAGGACAGCAGGAACGGGTTTTCCAGCGGAATGCCGCACAGGTCGGTCTTCAGCCGTTCATCGTCCTCCGGCGGGGGCGTTTCCGCCTCCGGCCGCACCTGGTAATACAGCATGTTCACCAGGTCCCGCACGGGCACCTCTCCCGGGCGCACGCATTTGCTCTCGCACGGGGCCGCGCAGGTCAGGCAGGGATTGTCTTCGGGCAGGGCAAAGGAAGCGCCCTGTTCATTCTGGAACCAGATGCTGCGCAGCAGCCGGGACGGCTGCAAGGCCGGGCAGGCTTTGTCGCAGGGCGCGTCGTCGCAGAGCGCGCATTGGATCATATCGGAACGTCTGATCCTGGAATTGGCTTTAAGCACGGTATCCCTCCATTCGTTTTTTCTCCGGACGGTATCGGAAGCCTTTGGTTTAGAACCGTATGGATTTGTTTTTTGCCTGTTTTCTTTCAGACTCTGCCATGATTATATCACCGCTTTCCCCTGTAGAAAAGGCTTATTGTGCGTTCCGCCGGAAAATCCCGGCTGATTTGACTTGCGCTGCCGAAAGGATTATAAAGGTCTGAGAATAAAAAAGACGGCAGGCTTTGCCCGCCGTCCTGAGGAGGATAAACGTGTCCCAGTCTTATCGTCTGTTGAAGGGCCGTCCCGCGTCCGATGATGGCCGGCTGGCCAAGGAGATCCGCTGCTATGATCTGCTGGATTCCCTCGGCATGGAATACTGGCGGACGGATCATCCCGACGCGGCCGCCTTTACCATGGAGGCCTGCAGGGAGATCGACGCGGTCCTGGAGGCAACGGTCTGCAAAAACCTTTTCCTGACCAACCGTCAGCACACAGCCTATTACCTGCTGCTGATGCCGGGGGACAAGCCCTTCAAAACCAAACAGCTGTCCTCACAGATCGGCAGCGCCCGCCTTTCCTTCGGCACCGGGGAGGAAATGGAGCAGCTTCTGGACTGCACGCCCGGCTCCTCCAGCATCATGGGCCTGATGAACGATCCGGAAAACCGCGTCCAGCTCCTGGTGGATGAGGACGTCCTCAAAGCCGAGTTCTTCGGCTGCCATCCCTGCATCAACACCACCAGCCTGAAGCTGAGGACTGAAGAGGTTTTCGGAAAGTATCTGGAAAGGGTGCACCACGGCATGAAAACCGTCCGTCTCACCGGCGAGGCTTAATAGCCCATCGGTCTCAAGGTCACGCCCCAGTCCTTCGGATCGAATTTCTTCACGGTGCTTTCGCCGTAGCCGGAAACATCCAGCTCGAACTCGATCCCCAGGTCATACGTCTGGTCCGCCATGTCCGTCAGCTTGAAATGGACGTTTCCGGCAGCTTTTGTCAGGCGGCCTTCCGCGTCGGTTTCCGCCTTCACGTCCATGGAATCCACCGTCAGCTCGCGCGTGCTTTCCGTGATCCCGGTGACCACGGTGTGATAGTCCCGGATGCCCGCTCTGCCGGTAATATCAATAGTCCTGACCATTTCGGTCGTTCCGTCGGCCTTCACCAGGATCTCTGCGGTCGTCCCGTCGGCAGCGGCTATCTCCAGGTATTCCTTTTCCATCTTGTCCTGCAGGCTGAGATACCTCTCATACTGAGCCTGGTCAAAGCCCCAGGAGATCTGTTCGAGCTCTTCAAGGGTTTTCTTTTCACCGTATTCCTTTTCCCAGTGCGCCTGCAGCGTCACCATGGGTTCCTCGTACACCACGTACTGCCCTCCGGTGGCGACGTAGTATTCATCCAGGGTGTCCCAGTGTTCATGCGTCCCGTCCGCCCGGATGGCAATGATGCCGCCGTTATATCGGGTGCACAGCTCATTGCTGTAATCCTCCATGGCGGCGAGGACCTCCTGCTGCCTCATGACATACGCGTCGCTGACCTCGGGGCTGCTTCCGAACAGCTTGTCAAAAAAGTCCTTCGGCATGGGCTGGCCGTATTTCACCTCGTACATGTGGGCAAAAAAGCCGTCCCAGTCGTCGATCATGACGTCCGGCTGCTCCGGTATGGAGCTGCTCTGCAGCTTCACGTTGTCGTAGTCGGTCCCGTAGTAAAGGTGATCCGCTTCCCGCATCGCCATCACAGCCAGGCTGTCCAGCAGCTCGTTGCTTTCGCCGGGGGCCAGCTTCAGCTGCAGTTCCGTCCCGCCGTTTTCCAGGCTCTGCTCCTGCAGCTTGCCTGCCAGCATTCCGGCGGCGGCGCCCACAACGGGCCGGGCTATGGCAGTCAGGCTGTCCATGAACACGGACCGCCGGATGATCGTATCGTTCCGGTCAACGCCCAGCCTGGAGTAGACAAACGGGTTATATTTTTCGATCACATAGCACAGCCCGTTGTCGGCAATGACCGTGTAGCCGTTTTCCACCTCGTATCCGTCCCCCCTGGGCGTCAGCAGCCGCAGGTCCATCAGGGAGTCCACGCCCGCCTGGACGTACTGCGCTTCCGCGGTCTTGAACCGTTCGCCGTCCAGCGTAAAGACTGCCTTGCCGTTCAGCGTCACGTTGTCCGTATGGAAAAGCAGCTGCACGGCTGAGTCGTAGAAACGCACCAGCGTGTTGTCCGTCGCCGCGGCAGCGGCGGCAGTGATCAGGAGTACACATGCGGCGATCGCCGCGATCCATCTTCTTTTCATCTTACCATCCTTTCCGGACGCGTTCGGGCGTCCGATGACGAAAAAATGATAACACACGCGCAGGGCTTCGTCAAAGCCGCCGCAGCGCTTTCAGAGCATTCCTTCCTCCCGGGACCGCCTGTTTTTTCAGGTGCTCCCGGATTTTTCTTTACAGGATTGTAACATTTTCGCAATGTTTCAATTGTCACGGAAAATGAAAAATATTCCTATTAAAAAGGGAAAAGAGAAAGAGATATCGAAATAGATTAATTTGTATTATTGTGCATTTTTGCGGAAGGAGACGGGTTTTATGATGCTTACTCCCAAGGATATCGCTCAGATGCTGGATCATTCTACTCTGCAGCCCTGGCTGACGGATGAGGACATCCGCCACGGATGTGAGACAGCGTTGAAATACGGGACCGCGAGCGTCTGCGCGCGTCCCTGTGACGTGCCGATTCTGGCTGAAATGCTTCGCGGAAGCGGCGTAAAGGTATGCACGGTCATCGGTTTCCCCCACGGCACCAACGAGACTGCCGTCAAGCTGGCCGAATCCGAGCTGGCGCTGAAGGAAGGCTGCGAGGAGCTGGACATGGTGCTGAACATCGGCAAGCTCAAGCTCGGCGACGACGCCTATGTGGAAAACGAGATCCGCATGCTGGCGGACGCGGCCCACGCTGCCGGCGCCATCCTGAAGGTCATTCTGGAAACCTGTTACCTGACGGAAGAGGAAAAGATCCGCGCCTGCCGCCTGAGTGAACGGGCGGGCGCCGACTTTGTCAAGACCAGCACGGGCTACGGCTCGGCGGGCTGCAAGATCGAGGATCTGAAGCTGATGCGTGCCAACGTATCGGAGAAGGTACGAATTAAAGGCTCCGGCGGCATCCGGGACCTTGACACGGTTCTTTCCGCCCGGGCTGCCGGAGCAAGCAGGTGCGGTGTCAGCGCCACGGAAAAGATCATGGCGGAAGCTGAAGCGCGCTATGCGGAAGGCACGCTGAAGGAAATTGAAGAATAACACGCGGCCGCCGTACCGGGCCGCAGGAGGATAAGAAAGCAATGTATAACAAAGTACCGACTGACATGAATTTCGTTTCCAGGGAAAAAGAGGTTGCCGAGCTGTGGAAGGATAAGGATATCATCCGGAAATCCTTCCATCTCCGGGACGGGGAGGAAAATTTCACCTTCTTTGACGGCCCGCCCACAGCCAACGGCAAGCCGCATATCGGCCATATCGAGACCCGCGTCATCAAGGACCTGATCCCCCGCTACCAGACCATGAAGGGCAAAAGCGTGCTGCGCATCGCCGGCTGGGATACCCACGGCCTGCCCGTGGAGCTGGAGGTGGAAAAGAGCCTCGGCCTGGACGGAAAGCCCCAGATCGAAAAATACGGCATTGAGCCCTTCATTCAGGAGTGTAAAAAGAGCGTCTGGAAGTATCTCCATGAGTGGGAAAAGATGTCCGAGCAGGTCGGTTACTGGGTCGACATGGAGCACCCCTACATCACCTATGAAGACAACTATATCGAATCGGAATGGTGGAGCCTGAAGCAGATCCACGAAAAGGGACTGCTGTATCAGGGACACAAGATCGTCCCCTACTGCCCGCGCTGCGGAACCGCGCTTTCCAGTCACGAGGTCGCGCAGGGCTATAAGAATGTCAAGGAAACCTCCGCCTTCGTCCGCTTCCCGGTCAAAGGAAAGGAGAACACCTTCCTGCTGGCTTGGACCACCACGCCCTGGACGCTCCCGAGCAACCTGGCGCTGTGCGTGAGCCCCACCGACACCTACTGCCGCTTCACCGTGGAAGGCCAGACCTACATCATGGCCAAGGCGCTGGTCGGCAAAGTGTTCGAGGGGAAGGACCCCGTCATTGAAGAGGAATTCACCGGGGAAAGCCTCCGCGGCACGGAGTATGAACCTCTTTACCGCTTTGTGGAGCCGGATAAAAAAGCCTGGTTCGTTGTCTGTGACAGCTACGTCACCATGGAGGACGGCACCGGCATCGTCCACATCGCTCCCGCCTACGGCGAGGACGACAACCGCGTCTGCCGGGAGAACGGCCTGCCTTTCGTGAACCTGGTGGACACGCAGGGCAAATTCATCGCGGAGACCGCCTGGGCCGGCGTGTTCGTCAAGGACGCCGATCCGATGATCCTGAAGGATCTGAAGGAACGCGGTCTGCTTTTCGCCGCCGTTCCCTTCGCGCATGACTATCCCTTCTGCTGGCGCTGCGATACGCCCCTGCTGTACTATGCCCGCCCCACCTGGTTCATCCGGATGACGCAGCTCCGGGACAATCTGGTGCGCAACAACCGCACCGTCAACTGGATGCCGGACAATATCAAGGAAGGCCGCATGGGCAACTTCCTGGAGAACGTGATCGACTGGGGCCTGAGCCGCGAACGCTACTGGGGCACTCCCCTGCCCGTCTGGCAGTGCGGATGCGGTCATATGCACGTCGTCGGCTCCAAACAGGAACTGCGTGAGATGGCCGTGACGGATCCCGGTGAAAGCATTGAACTGCACCGTCCCTTCATCGACGCGGTCACCCTGCGCTGCCCGAAGTGCGGCGGCGAAATGCACCGTGTCAAGGAGGTCATCGACTGCTGGTACGATTCCGGCTCCATGCCCTTCGCCCAGTGGCATTATCCCTTTGAACACAAGGAAGAGTTCGAAAAGAACTTCCCCGCGGACTTCATTTCCGAAGCCATCGACCAGACCCGCGGCTGGTTCTACACACTGGAGGCGATCTCCACCCTGCTCTTCGACCGCGCCCCCTTCAAAAACTGCATCGTGCTGGGCCATGTGCAGGATGCCGAAGGCCGGAAGATGAGCAAGCATCTGGGCAATGTCGTCGACCCCTTCACCATGCTGGATAAATACGGCGCCGACGCGCTGCGCTGGTATTTCTACACCACCTCCGCGCCCTGGCTGCCCTCCCGCTTCTCCGATGAAGCGGTCCAGGAAGGCCAGCGCAAGTTCCTGGCCACCCTGCAGAACACCTACGCCTTCTTCGCGATGTACGCGCAGATCGACGGCTTCGATCCGCTGGCCCATCCGCTGGACAAGGTGGAAAAGACCCTGATGGACCGCTGGATCCTCAGCAAGCTGAACTCGCTCATCGACCGCGTGGACGACGACCTCGCCCACTACCGTATCACCGAGCCCGCCAACGCGCTGGCCGGATTTGTGGACGACCTGAGCAACTGGTACGTCCGCCGCGGGCGCGAGCGCTTCTGGGGCAAGGGCATGGCCGGCGACAAGGAAGCCGCCTTTGCCACCCTGTATCACGTCCTGGTGACCCTGAGCAAGATCAGCGCGCCGTTTATTCCCTTCCTGGCGGAGGAAATCTATCAGAACCTGGTAGTCAACAATGTTCCCGGCGCTCCGGAAAGCGTGCATCTGTGCGACTTCCCCGTCAGCGACAGATCCGCTGTGGATCCGGATATGGAAAAGCAGATGGACGCGCTGCTGGAGGTCATCCAGCTGGGCCGCGCCTGCCGCAACACCGCCAACCTCAAGGTCCGCCAGCCGCTGCAGAAGCTGTACGTCAAGGGCGCTTCCTTCGAAAAGGCCTATCAGGAGCTTTGTGAGGATGAGCTGAACGTGCGCGAGGTCATCTTCACGGACGACGCCCACGCCTTCACCACCTATAAGCTCAAGCCGCAGATGCGCACGCTCGGCCCGAAGTACGGCAAGCTGCTCGGCAAGATCGGACAGAAACTCGGCGAGCTGGATGGCAACGACGTGGTGGATGCCTTTAAGCGGGGCGAAACCGTTTCCTTCACGCTGGAGGATACCGAGGTAGTCCTCGCCGAATCCGACGTCCTGACCGAGCCGATGCAGAAGCCCGGCTTCTGCGCGCTGGAGGACCGGGGCGTCACCGTCGTGCTGGACACTAACCTGACGGAGGATCTGATCCGTGAGGGCTATGCCCGTGAGATCGTCTCCAAGCTGCAGACCATGCGCAAGGACGCCGGCTTCGAGGTCACGGACCGCATCGACGTGGTCTACAGTGCCGACGATGAACTGGCCGCCGCCGTGGAAAGCGGAGCCGACATGATCATGAAAGGCACGCTGGCCCTGAGCCTGAAGCGTGAAGCGCCCGCGGATCCCTTCATCTGTAAGGAATGGGATATCAACGGGAAAAAAGCGGTTCTGGGCGTCAGAGTCACGGAAAACAAAGAATGAAATTTGCAATGATCGGGCAGGACATTCCGATGCTCCTGCCCACCCTTTTGGCTGACCTGCTTTTCGCCGGAAAGGAAAGCGGAGCCGTTGTCGCCGTGGAGGAGGGCAATCCCGCCATGCGGGAGCTGCTCACCGGCTATGGCGCGGCTGTTTTCCGCAAAGCCGGCGCCGGCGGGCAGCTTCTGGCCTCCGCTGACAGGGCGGAGATCCTCTCCGGCGCGGACTGCGTGTTCTACGCCGGCGACTGCCAGGCCGCAAGCCGCTTCTTTCAGGACCGCAGCGCCCTCGGCTCGGATGACGGGAACGATCCCGGCCTGACGGACCAGGCCCGGGTCAACGGCGGCATCGGCGGCCTGCTTCATACGCTGCGCGCCGGCAATGAGGTACTCCGTCTCTGCGACGCAATGGATTCCGCCTGCCCGAAGGCGCTGGTCATCGATCTGGGCCAGCCCGTGGCCAGGATGACGGAGCTCTTTCTGTCCCGCGGCTATGAATGCTTTTCCCTCGGCCGCACGCCCCTCCGCGGGGCAAACGGCCTGGATACGCTGTGCAAGCGTCTGCGCCTCAAGCCCTCCGCGGTTTCCGCCGTCATCGCCGGCCTGCCCTCCTTCGCTTTCCTGCTGGAAATGAAGGCGGCGGATACCGGCGAGGATCTGCTGCCGAAGCTGAAAAAGGCAGCGGAAAAGAATGAGCTGGGCGTGCTCAGCCGCCGCTGGCTGGACTGGTGGGGCGCTCTCCCCGTGGGAGACATCACCGACCACGCCGAGTTCCTTCCCGCGCAGCCGGATTACGTTCCGGAGGAGCGCCCGGAGTTCGGTGAGACCGTACAGCGGCGCAAGGACCGAATCCTGTATATGAACACCGTGCGTGAAAAAGGCACGGAGGACCGGGAGGGCGCCATGGCGCAGCTGCTGCTGCTTTCCCGCGTGCCGCCGATCCGTCCCGCGCAGCTGGCTCTGGCCCTTCTGCGAAAGGAAACCGTACGGCTGCCCGCCGTGACCCGGCTCAACCGCGGTGAGCTGCCGCAGCTGCCGGACAGCGCCATTATCGAGTCGGACCTGGTCCTGGAAAACGGCGTGCCCGTTCCGCAGGGGATCATCCTGCCCGGGCCCCTGGCGGATATCATGTCCGAAATTGACGAAACCAGCTGCCTTGCCGCCCGTGCCGCCACAGGCGACCGGGCAGCCCTGCGCGAGTGCGTGGAGACGGATCCCGCCCTGGCCGGGCTGGACCGGCTCTACTGCCAGGACGTCGTCAGTGCCCTGATCGAACTGCATCAGGACGTACTGCCGCTGTTTACCTGACGTCCTTTTATGGAGTGAAACATTTTCAGGCAGCCGGAAAGCCTTCCGGTAGAAAGGAAGCCTATGTTCCTTGCTGATACCTGGACCGATTACGAGGTCCTGGACACCGGCGACGGTGAAAAGCTTGAGCGCTGGGGAGATATCATCCTGCGCCGCCCCGATCCGCAGACCATCTGGCCCAAGACGGACGAGCGCCTCTGGCGAAAAGCGCAGGCGCATTATCACCGCAGCGACCGCGGCGGCGGCGAATGGGAATTTCTGGCAAAGCTGCCGGAACGCTGGACGGTTTCCCACGGGGATCTCCGTTTCTTCGTACGGCCCACCGGCTTCAAGCACACCGGTCTTTTTCCCGAGCAGAGCGCCAACTGGAACTGGATGGCGGAGCGCATTGCCGCTTCCGGACGGAAGGATCTGAAGGTGCTGAATCTTTTCGGCTACACCGGCGGCGCCACCGTGGCCTGCGCCGCGGCCGGCGCGCATGTGACCCATGTGGACGCGGCCAAAGGCATGGTCCAGTGGGCCAAGGAAAACAGGGAGCTTTGCGGCCTGCCGGAAACCTCCTGCCGCTGGATCGTGGAGGACGCCCTGCGCTTTGTGCAGCGGGAGATCCGCCGCGGCAACCGCTATGACGGGATCCTGATGGATCCGCCCAGCTACGGCCGGGGACCCTCCGGCGAGGTCTGGAAGCTGGAGAACGAGCTGTACGGACTGGTGGATACCTGTGCGCAGGCTCTCAGCGAAACGCCCGTTTTCTTCCTCATCAACAGCTACACGACCGGTTTCCAGGCCAGCGTCCTGAGCAATATGCTGGAAAAATGCGTATCCCGCCGCTTCGGCGGCTCGGTGGACAGCGAGGAGCTCTGCCTGCCCGTTACGGCCGGCGGCGTCCTCCCCTGCGGAGCCAGCGGGAGGTGGCAGCGTGGTTAACGTCCTGTATGAGGATAATCATGTACTGGTCGCCGTCAAGCCGCCGAACATGCTCTCCCAGGCGGACAGCACGGGCGACGCGGATATCCTGACGGAACTGAAGGAGTATATCCGCCGGGAATACAACAAACCCGGCAATGTCTATCTGGGCCTGGTACACCGGTTGGACCGCCCTGTCGGCGGCCTGATGGTCTTTGCCCGCACCAGTAAGGCCGCTTCCCGCCTCTCCGCCCAGATGACAGAGCACGAAGTGGGCAGAGAGTATCTCTGCGTCGTGGAAGGCGAAGTGCAGGACGAGTTTACCCTCACGGATTATCTGATCAAGGATCCGATCAAAAACCGGGTCGTCATCTGCGAGGCGGATGAAAAAGGCGGCAAGCTGGCCATCCTGCACGGACGCTGCATCGACCGGCGCGAGAATACCGCTCTCTGCGCGATTCGGCTGGAAACCGGCCGCAGCCACCAGATCCGCGTGCAGATGTCGAGTATCGGCGCGCCCCTGTGGGGAGACAACCGCTACGGCAAAGGGATCCCCGGCCAGCAGATCGCCCTGTGGGGCTACAAGCTGACCTTCATCCACCCGACGACCCGGAAGCTGATGACCTTCCATGCCATGCCGGACGGCGGCATCTGGAATACCTACGCGGACCTGCTGACCGTACCGGAGGATACAGATCCGCCTCCCGCTCCCGGCGAGCTCCATCTGACGGACGAGGTCGTTCAGACGCTGGAAAACTACAACAGACGAGGTGTTTAATTGAATCCGAATTTCAGCTATGAGGTAAAGCATATCTGCAGGCAGTCTGGCGCCCGGCTGGGGGTGCTTCACACGCCCCACGGCGACATCGAGACGCCCATCTATATGCCCGTCGGCACCTCCGCCGTGGTCAAGGCGATGACCCCGCGGGAGATGGAGGAAATCGGCACGCAGATCCTGCTTTCCAATACCTACCACCTGCACCTGCGCCCCGGCGAAAACCTGATCCGTGAGGCCGGCGGACTGCACAGCTTTATGGGCTGGCACAAGCCCATCCTCACGGACAGCGGCGGCTTCCAGGTTTTCTCCCTGGCCGGCATCCGCAAGATCAAAGAGGAGGGAGTGACCTTCCAGAGCCATCTGGACGGCTCAAAGCAGTTCATTTCCCCGGAGGTCTCCATGGACATCCAGGAGGCCCTCGGCTCCGATATCGCCATGGCCTTTGACGTCTGTTCCCCTTACCCCTGCGATTACGATACCGCGAAGATCAATATGGAGCGCACGCACCGCTGGGCCGAGCGCTGCAAGGAGCATCACACCCGGCAGGACCAGGCGCTCTTCGGCATCGTGCAGGGCGCTTTCTATAAGGACCTGCGCATTGAAAGCGCCAAAACGCTGCGGGATATGGACTTTATCGGCTACGGCATCGGCGGCCTGAGCGTCGGCGAGCCCAAGCCCGTTATGTATGAAATGTTGGACGAGCTGCGGCCCTACATGCCGGAAAACAAGCCCCGCTACCTCATGGGCGTCGGCACTCCGGACTGCTTCATCGAGGGCGTGATCCGCGGCATCGATATGTTTGACTGCGTCCTGGCCACGCGCATCGCCCGCAACGGCACCGTGCTCACGTCCCGCGGCCGGGTGGTGGTCAAGAACGGAAAATACGCGCACGATTTTTCCCCGCTGGACGATCAGTGCGACTGCTACGCCTGCACACATTTCACCCGCGCCTATATCCGTCATCTCTTCAACGCGAAGGAGATCACCGGCGGCAGGCTTGCGTCCATCCATAACCTGCGCTTCCTGATCCATATGATGGAGGAGATCCGGCAGGCCATTGCCGAAGACCGTCTGCTCGACTACCGCAGGGAGTTCTATGAGCGGTACGATCTGACAAAGAATTTTTGATCCGGCGCTCACCGGACAAAAATAGAAATTGTTTGGAGGTTTTGATCATGAAGATTCTGTCTGTAACCGATCCTTCTTTCCAGAACTACGGCCAGATCCTGCCCGGCTACGACGTGGCTGAACTGCTTGCCACGCTGGATAAGGTCTCTCCCCTGCCCGAGGGTGTGGAATACGTTCCCGAACAGCCGGAGCTGATGGCTCTGCCCATCGCCAAAGAACTGGCGGACAACGCCTACGGCGGCATGCCGATCCAGATCGGCTGGTGCAACGGCCACAACACGAAGCTGAATTGCCTGGAATATCACAGGGACAGCGAGCTCAACGTGGGCGTTCAGGATTTCATCCTCCTGCTGGCCAAGCGCGAGGAGCTGGACAACGGCGTGCTGGACACCGAAAAGGTCGTTGCCTTCAGGTGCCCCGCCAACACGCTGATCGAGGTCTATGCCACCACCCTGCACTATGCTCCCTGCAGCGCCGCCGCGGGAGAAGGCTTCAAGGTGATCGTCGTCCTGCCGAAGGGCACGAACGTCGGCAAGCCTGAGATCGCCGTCAAAAATGAAGAGGACAAGACCCTCTGGGCAACCAACAAGTGGCTGCTGGCCCATGCGGATTCCTCCGAAGCCGCCCAGGGCGCGCCTGTCCTGCTCAAAGGCGTCAACACCGATATCGCCGGTCTGATCTGACCGGGCATAAGAATTGCGGCACTGCTTTCGCAGTGCCGCTTTCTTTATCCGATCCCGTACAGGTCTTCGTATTTATCCTTCAGATAGCCGGTATAGAAGCTCGCGTCCAGCGGGCCGCCCATGGCGTTCAGCAGTACCTCCTGCGGCTTTTTCAGACAGCCGTAACGGTGGATTTTGTCTGCCAGCCAGGCTGTGATGGGTCTCAGGTCGCCGCTCTCGGCGATCCCCCATACATCGATATCCTTTTCCATCTGCCGCAGCATCTGCACGCCGTAGGCGCTGCCAAGCGCATAGCTCGGGAAATAGCCGAACCCGGCGCCGGACCAGTGGCTGTCCTGCAGAATGCCATGCCTGTCGTCCGGCACGGTCACGCCCAGATACTTTTTGTACAGCTCGTTCCAGATGCCGGGCAGTTCGCTCACCTTCAGATCCCCGTTGATCATGCCCTTTTCGATCTCGTAGCGGATCATCACATGCAGCGGATAGGTCAGCTCGTCCGCCTCGGTGCGGATCAGGCTCGGCTGGGATTTGTTGATCGCCCGGTACAGCTCCTCGGCGGTCACGCCCTTCGTCTGCTCCGGGAAGACCTCCTGCATCACCTTCAGCAGCGGCTTGCAGAAAGCGCGGCTGCGGCAGATCAGGTTCTCATAGAATCGGCTCTGGCTCTCATGTATGCCCATCGTGCTCCCGCCGGCCAGGCAGGTGAACTGCAGGTCGTCCGCCGAACCCATGTCGTACAGCGCGTGTCCGCCCTCATGGATCACGCTGAACATGCTGCTCAGCGCGTCCTCCTCGTGGTAATGCGTCGTGATGCGCACGTCCCACTTGTTCATTCCGTCCGTGAAGGGATGCTCCGTCTCTCCCAGCGTGCAGCAGTCGGGGTCGATTCCCTCCATCCGCATCACCTTTTCTGAAAAGATCCTCTGCTGCGCGATGGGCCAGGTGTTCTTCAAAAACGGCGGATCGATCGCGGGCTTTTTCGCGATCTCCAGGATCAGGGGCGTCAGGTCCTCCCGGATCTGCTGAAAGAAAGGATCCAGCATGGCCATGCTGGCGCCCTTCTCATATTCGTCCAGCAGCACGTCGTAGAGCTTCTTTTCGCCCTTTCCCTTCCGCTCGGCATACCGTTTCTGATAGTCGATCAGCTTTTCCAGCAGCGGCGCGAACATGGCATAGTCGCTCTTTTCCTTCGCCTCATGCCACACGGTGTCCGCCTCGTTCGTCAGCTCCTGGAAGGCGACATACTCCTCCATGCTCATCACGTGCATGTTGTCATAGTCTTCCTTCATCAGCTCGGCCTGGCGGAAGGTTTTTTCGTCCGTGTTCTCCCTGTTGGCCAGGATCGTTTCCAGGATCTCGGGGTATTCCGGCCCATCAGTCGTTTTGTAATCCAGCTCGCTCAGATATGCCAGCGCCTTTCCGCGCCCCTTCCAGGAGTTCTTCGGCGCCACGGTGTCCCCGTCCACATAAATGACGGACATTGCGTGACGCAGCGCGTACTGCGCTTTCTGTATCTCATTCAGCTTTTCGATCGCGGTTTTCAGTTCCAATGCTTTCACGCTCCTTTTTCCCTGTTATTCTACAATAACAGCATTTTTTTGAAAACCCCAAAAATAATTCTTTACAAATCGCTTCACTTATGATATGATTCCATCTGTTGCGGGGCATTAGCGCAGTTGGTAGCGCACAACACTGGCAGTGTTGGGGTCAGCGGTTCGAATCCGCTATGCTCCACAAAAAACAGCAGGGCATGAAGCCCTGCTGTTTTTTTGTTCAAAGCAAGGCTGATTCGTAACCGCTGCATCGTAAAAACTGGCAGTGGCAGTGGAGGGGCGCAGAGATGAGCGTCAGCCCGGTGGGCTGTCGCCAAAGGCGAAGCGAATCGGAAGCGTGGTGAGCAAACGAGCGCAGGCACTGCTCCAAGGTGCCTGCGCGACTATTGCGAACCTGACCGAACGAAGTGAGTGAGACCAGCGGTTCGAATCCGCTATGCTCCACCATACACGAGAAATCCGAACCTGAAGCCGGTCGGCAAGGGGTTCGGATTTCTTGTATTTGATCTGAAGGAGTATGTCGTGGGAATGACATAACTTGAAATAATTCGGTTCAGCCATTTCCGAGCCACCCTGCCGAACGACACCCTTGATCCGCAATCTGAGATTTCTTATAAAAAACCCGGAAAGAACGAAAATTGACGACGACCATGAACAGGAGGAAAACAGCATGGATAACATCATTTTCGCCAAATACGATATGGATTCCGGCTTTGTCCAGGCCTGGACGGAAGACTGCAATCTCATCCTGATTGACTGCGATGGAGTCGAAAAAGCCTTTGCGGACAACATGTATCAGAGATCGCAATTGGATTATCTCATCTACAACGATCCCATGGGCTACGCAAAACTGGTCTGGGAAGAATGCCCGGAAGAGTATTTGAAAATTGCTACAGATTATACCAAGCTCAGTGATCTGAGATAAAACACGGCCCCGCATCGATGATGAACGAATGATTCAAAGATGCGGGGCCATTCAATTCGCTTTTGCTTGCCAGAACGTATACGGTAAAAAAACCGATTCGTTTCGTTATATTTTCAGATTCTTCTTTGTTGCTGTGTTATGTTTTCGCTTTGTAATGACATATATATAGGTGAAAGGAATTGTCGGAGGTGATTCAGTGTGACAGGATGATGCTGATAAAGATACCAGGATTACAGATGAAGTATGGAGGAACACAATGGCTTTCGACAAATGGTTTTTCGATCTGTATGAGCGCAACTATGCTCTGCTGTATCGCGTCGGGCGTGTGTTTCTGGCATATGATCCCGTTCAGGAGTCGTTTATCGAAGATCAGATACAGGAAGCCTTTATGCGGGCATGGCAAAAGCGATCACTTCTGAAACATCATCCCAATCCGGACGGATGGGTGGTGGAATGCTTTCGTAAATGTCTGGTAAATGCCTGCAGGAAAAGAAATCGCGAATGGAAACATCGGGTTTCTCTTCCCGATTCTGACGAAACTCCAGAGATAATTGATCCTATGCATCTTTCCCCGGATGAATATGTAAAATCCAAGGAACAGATCCATTTGCTGTTCAAACTGTTGGGCAAAGAGGATGCGGAGCTGTTTCTTCGCTATTGTATTTATGGAGAAAAAGCAGCCACAATCGCGGCAGAGATGCACGTCAGTGAGCAGGCCCTACGTATGCGAATTTCCAGGCTGAAAAAGAAAATACTCATGAACAAAGATCTGTTCGCTTGCCTGGTATTCCTTTGTCTGCTGGGATTGCGATAGGGGGAAGACGATGAAAACAAACATTTCGCTTCGTCCCTTGCATTCAGCGATGAACGACAGCTATTCCGAAAACGAACTGTATACAATGTTTGAAAACCAGATATTTCGTAGGTCTGAAGATATGGATATCGCATTATTATCAAAAACACTTCGCGCAATAGATGATCGGCCCGACGAAGAAGCCGCACCACACAAAGACCAGGTATGGAAACTGGTTTCCTATCGGATTGCAGAATATCAGCGGCCGGTTGCTTTGGGGCTGACACGTCGCGCTATAGCAATACTGGCAATCATTCTGGCATTGCTCCTGACCGGTGTTGCTGCCGGTGTGATCGATTGGGCGTCTGTTTTCCAGAACACTTATCATGAAAAACAGCAGGAGATAAAAGTAGAAGACTGGACGCTGACGCAAAAGAAAGAACTTGTTTCTGCTCTGAAAGTCGCAGGATATGATATGTCACAATTGCCTTCGATTGATGGAAAACCGGAAAATGAACAGAACCGGATTCTGAATGAATGGATCAGCAAACAAACAAACGGAGAAGTCAACGACTGGCTGTATAATGTAATGGAAAACATGAAAGGCCCATATGACAGTTGGAGTTTGGAGGATAAAGCGTGGTTCTCGCAGATGTTATTAGAGAACGGTTCAATCCAAAACGGTGATTTCGTCAACGTTAGTCCCCCGCCATACCGGCAAGAAGATGTTGACGATATTATAAACCGTGCCTGGACAATGGCATATGAAATCTATGGCGACACCTCAGCTGAACCGGAATCCTGGAGTGCAAATCTGTTCTATGGATATGTTTATCCGGATGAGGGCACCTGTTATTGGCGGGTTCATTTCCGGGATGAAAACCAGGCAAATTGGTTTACGGTTCAGGTGAAAACCGACAATCCCAAGGAAAGCGAAATGATAATTGTAATGCAGTCGGATTATCACCCGGACGTTGGAAAAAAAGGAGGACTTATTGATGGTGAACAGAAATGACAAGGGACGCATTCGATCAAAATGCCAGATGTTACAGCAATGCTTCTTTATTTATTCTACCATTGTTTTCTGTAGCATTCAAAAACAGCCGTAAACACTCCATCTCTGTAGCATGCCGCAAACCAGTTTCAGAAGAAAGAAAAAACGATATTTTATCGTTATAATTAAGGGGACTTTGCTTTGAACTGCGTTACCCAGGGTTTTAGGAAGACTGCACATTCCATTTAGTAATCAATTACTATTTCCAAGGAGGATGGTTTAAGGATGAAGAAATGGGACAAAGATGCGAACAGGACAAGGAGAATTATTTCTTTTGTCATCGCATTGCTGCTAATGACCTTCTGTCTGATTGCTTTTGCGGAACAGGGCACTGTTGTAACCAGTGGTGGAAGACTCAACATGCGAAAAAGCACTGATGAAAAGTCGAAGATCGTGACAAAAATCAAGAACGGAAAGACTGTTGAAGTCCTTGATCATGTGGACGGCTGGTATCATATTCGCTTTGATGGCAAAGAGGGATATGTAAAAGAACAGTATATCAAGCTGTTATCCGAAGCTGTCGGAAAAGAAATCTATTCAAATGGAGGCACTTTATACCTTCGGGAAGCACCAGATGACAGCTCTGCTATTGTGGGAATGGTCAATTCACAAGGAGCCATTACAGTAGAACAGATTAATGATCAGTGGGCGTTGGTTTCTGCATCGAATACTCGTGGCTATGTTCAAGTGTCAGAGATCAATGAACTGAACGATGCGCCTGTTGAAGCAGCAACACAAAAATGGGAAGAAGGGGTATTGCAGAAGGAAACAAAATTGTATAAATCACCGGATAATAAGTCGGAGGTCACATCAACGTGGCCAAAGGGAACCGGGGTATTGGTTTCAACATATAATAAAAAATGGTGCATGATTCAGGTTTCAGATGAAGAAGCCTTTGGATTTGCACCAGCATCCTCTGTTAAGCTGTCTCCTTTACCCAAAGCAGATAATAAAGATTTGCCGGACGATTCGGAGTTTACAATCAGTGCTTCCGGTGCAAAGAAAACAGCAGAAAAAGCATTGAGAAGTTTCTCAGGGTTTAAAGCCTCTGCATATACCTGCAAGCAGGACACCATGCTATCTTGTGATGGAATTAAAGGGCCGCTTTATCGATTTGCATATTTGAATAAAAAAGGCCAGACAATTTATGTCGCTTATGTTCATTGTATAACCGGAGAACTACTTTACAAAGGCGATTATTCCGGCTTTCAGTACGACCAAGCCGCTGCGGATCTAAAAACTGCACCTCCGAGTACGACTCAGGGACCTGGTTATGTCTACGTTGGTGGAGAAGTAGTTTGGGATTCCGATGTGGTAACCAGTACGCCGATTCCTGGGACGGATATGGGAAAGGAAGCAGCCCGTTCGATCGCGGACAGATACTTGAGAAGTCATTATCCACGCTTTTCGGAAACAACCTTTATGCGGGTTGATTGCAAGCATGTCACAGATGACCCCCTGATTGATGGTGGGTTCATCGAACCTTATTATCAATTTGCATACTATGTGGAGGATGATTATATTGACTTTGGGCAATTAACATACGCCATAGAAATTAACGCATTCAGTGGTGTGATAAAGAGTGTATCTGGCCCAGGAGAAGGTCAGGGATAAATAAGGTGACTGTCAGGAATAAATACGTTGTATGCAGTGTAAGGAACAATGAGCGTTGAAGGATATTGTGTATTATGACAGCAGAAGGAAATAAATATATGAAACGGTATAGCGGAGCAATTGGTTTCATTGCTCTGGTACTGACAGGTATTCTGCTGATGACTGCCGGCATGGCAGAGGACCTGTCTTTCCGGTTTTATCAGTGTGCTTTCAGGCTGACGGATGAAGGCCTGATCGAATCACCGGAACTGCAGACAACTGTTCCGCTGCGGTATAATCCCCAATACCCCGCTGATCTGCTGAATGAACGCGTGTCAGCATATGCGGACCGGGCGATTGAGCCGGGGGATATGTGGGAGGATCTGTTTTCCGATGCATTGATTGTTTCTGACACAAACAAAGCGGATTCAACCCTGTTTCGGTATGAGGGCCCGGTTCTTTCCCTTCTTTCTGACGATCTTACAGGAGGCATGGAAGTCATTGATTGCCGGATCGAAGAAGACGATATTATGCTCATCCTGGCGCGGCAGGATCAGACGCATTTCCTGAGAATTATTGAGTGGGAAAACAATGAATACCGTATTACAGATTCAACCGACTTTCCTGATTTTGTCAGGATTGCCAGCAGGCGGAGCGGAGCAAGCCTTGGGGATCTCCGATGGAAGGACGAGCAGTATTATATCAGCCTTTGCAAAGATCCGAAGATCGGCTGGAGGATCAGCATGATTGATGAAAAAGGCATTGAGCCGTTATACCTGTGGGACCAGGGCGGAGTCCTGTTCCATGGGAACTTCCTGTTCTGTAACCATGATTTGATTGTCCCGATCACCGAAGTTGACTTTGAAAGCTATCAACAGAAAGTGTTAGCAGCCTTCAGTACGGCAGACTCTTCCAGCTGGATGACGGTGATACAGGAAGATAAACTGCCGGTGCCTGTTTATGCAGAACCTTCTGCTGACAGCGACGCCATCTGTGAACTGCTGGCAAACAGACCGGTATACGTGCTGGAGCGTGAAGATGGCTGGGTGCATATCCAACTGGGCGATGCGCTTACGGGTTTCATTTCTAAAAAGAATGTGGAACCGCAGCGCGATGAGATCTATGCCGGATTGCCAGGAGACTATATCAACATAGACATCGAAGACGAAGCGCCCATTTATGCTAAACCAGATGCTTCTTCCCCTATCATCGGCGAAACAGGATACATGAGAACCTGGATTATCGGAATATATAATGAAGAATGGTATCTGGTCATGACCCGGGACGGGCAATTTGGATTCCTGCACTGTTCGGAAACTATACCGGGTAATGGTTGAGCATTATGATTGGATGGAATGAAGAGCGAAAGGCGACTATCATGAAAAAAGCGTTGTTTATCTGTATCCTGTGTGTTTCGATTTGACGACAGAGAATGGGCAACAACGGGTGGATTAGGAGACTGATAGTCATGAAAAGGTTTATCTCGATTCTTCTGCTAATCACGACGGCGTTTGCTTCGTGTTGTTTATCAGCGGGACTGACAGAGAGCGTTGCTGAATCGGATCTAATCGGCACCTGGCAATTTGTGGGCGGCGGGGAGGTCATGGGCGACGGTTTCCTGCTGAATGCCGATGGGACAGGCCGATGCCTGGAGGCCGAGTATACCGAAGGTTACCCAAAGCACCTTCAGGTAACAGACACAACCTTTAGATGGCAGTTCGACGAGGGCATTTTCACAATTTCTTTCGGGTGCAACGACAGCTATACAGACATGCTGTACACGCTTTTGAGTAGTCACGTTTAATCCGACGCAATTGAATCTATTCCATAGACGACCTTCTTTATATAGAATCATCTTTTCGTGCCGTATGTATAATAAAATCATTTACCGACATGTTGAAAAGAGAAGCAATGGCAATCAGATTCGATGTGCTAGGCTCTGCTTTATTACTTTCCCATTTTGACACAGCTTGACGACTGACACCAAGCTGTTCAGCTAGGTATTCCTGAGTCATCTTCATCTCAATACGATGTTTCCTTATGCTTTCTCCAAGTGTTAATTTACTGTAGCCTTCAGACATTTGGTCAGTCTTTGCTTTTATATATTTCATTAATGCTTTGATCACATATATAACGAGAAGTGAAAGCGTTGCTAAACAGAATACGTTAAGTGCAATAGTTAATAAACTTGCTGCTGAAAAAACAGATTTATCACTCACAGCGACTCAATTCCCTTCTGTTTTGTTTCATGCCAAATTTTAAACAATTAGGGTGGTTGATTCAAGCAACTATTTGTTGAAAATAGGTTGCCATTTGCAGTAGTCAACAAAAACTGGACTTGTAATTGAGAAAAATCAGACAACCGAAGGTGAAAAACTGTCCTTAGCAGCATTCTATCGTCATCATCTTCAATTAATAATATTGCCATTGGGATAACTGTATTCATGTGCTTAAAAACTGATATATGTCTTGTGATATCATCCATAACGCCTCCTGCTGTTTAGCAGTAGTCATCTGCCCGCCTTCTTACAGATTGTCCTTTTATACACGCTATTGTCAACTCCTTTTTCGGAAACAAAATAATAGCTCCTATTTTATATAACTTCACAACCCATAATGTGCTGCAGGATTTTTCTATTCAATATTGTCATACCGGCATTACGAATAATTCTTAAAGAAAAAGAATCAGCGCTTTTTCGTCGTTATATTTTATATAGGGTGGTTTTACTTTGAGTGTCGATGCCGGAAGATTGGCGCTAATCCATCCGGAATGGTATAATCTGGGAAAGACATGTGCTGTGCTGTCAGACGGAATAGAACATGACTGTGTGCACGGGGGAGTTGTTCCATGAAACGGATATTGTTGATTCTTTTCCTGATGTGTATGGTGCTGATATGCACCAGTGCATCAGCCAACAGCTGGAATCTGAAGGGTAAATTGCTTCAGGCCATGATCAAAACTCATGACTGGGATGATTATATCTTACTGGGCAATCAAGCCGATCCCTTTGCGGTGATGGAGGCCCGTTATCACAACGCGCTGTTCTTTGTGGATGAACAGGACAACCTCCACGTCTATACAACTGCGGTGTATCAGCCGGACGACAAGCGCGGAGCCCCATCCCTTATGATAATGGACCAGGATCTGTATCTGAGCTATGGCAATGACGAGCAATATATTTTCCGTCCCTGGACAGAGGACGGAGAATACCTGCTTTACAGTGCGACGATAGGTGATTTCCAGCTTTTCTCAAACTGGATAAATGAAGAAGAAGGGACTGTTTCCTACTGGGCGAACGAAAAGGACAGTACTGCTTTATGGCGGGCCCAGGTTCGTCTGTCCGATTTCAATATTATGCTGCTTCCGCATTCGATCGAAGAAGTTCGGCGAATGAACCTGATGCAGGCACAGTTTGAGAGCAACCAGCGGTGCCTGGGTTTTCCGCCTGGCAGCTGGGATGTCTACAACGTGGATCAGCCGGGAGAACTGCTGAAGGTCGGCAAGAAGGGAACGGCTGCTGTCTACAGCGCGCCGTACGGCAAATCCGCATGGCGCGCAGGAAAGGGCAAGGCGGCCGCAGGATTGAGCGGAGACATCTGGCTCCTTTCCCAATACCGCAATGAAGAAGGTCAGTCCTATGCCTGTATTCGGTACAATGTCAGTGAACGGACACAGCGGATCGGATATGCGCTGTGCAAGGATCTGGGTCTACCGGAGATTACAGACTGGCATCCGGATGACCCGCTCACCGGGTTTGCTCATGTGGAGGTGGAAGCAGCCAAGGATACCTGGATGACGGACGATCCGGATGTAAGTCAGTATCCTCAGTTCAAAGTGCCGAAGGGGACACAGTTCACCTGTATGGGACTGTATAACGACTATTATGCTTACGTTGGCGCGGAAGTAAAGGACGGCAGGTTCGTGGATGGCGGGGCCGTTGTCTGGGGCTTCGTGCCGGTTCGGGATCTGAAGCCGATGGAGCAGGAAAAGCAACAGGAAGCCATGGATAAGCTGGTTGGCAGCTGGGAGATCTATGCAGGCGGCTCCCTGGCAGATGATTATCTTGTTTTCAACAGGGACGGCACCTTCACGGCCGGGAAACGGGACTGGGACATGAATAAACCGGAACAGGCAGAAAACGCAGCCGAAACTTCCGGTACATGGTATGTAACGAAATACAATCCATTCATGAACCTGTATTGGAACAAGCCGCCTTATCAGTTGACTCTGATATATAACAACGGTCGGGCAATCGTACGGGGATTGGATTTCGAAGATGAAGGGTTCAGCCTGACGGATGCCATGGGCGGGGGCGGTTATGTTCCCGTGACAAAGGAAGACGTTGAATTGACGGGTGATCACGGATAAACCAAAGCAGATGAAGAATGGGGATAATACATATATACAACATGAAAACCATGTATTGACAACAGCAAAGCTGCAGTGCGGGAGGGGCGGCGATCATGAAACGAAAATTCTGGATATTACTGCTGTTGTTGTGCATTCTTTCAGTGCTTTTGCTATTCGTCTGTTCCGGGGATAAAACAGGTTTGGGCGGGAGCTGGAATGTGGATATTCCCAGCGAATATGATCTAAGACTGGGCGCTGGTTCAAATAAGGGCGAGATCAGGAGAGTAACATATAATCTGCAAAGACCCGATTGGTTCAACCAGGGCAACCTGGCAATTGCGTATGAATTCTCGGACACTCCAGAACAGGATTGTTATGATGTTGGATACTATTCGGTCAAAGGAAAACGTATTGATTTAATGGGTGCCGGCACTTGGACAATTATCGATGACATTCTGACGATCTGTTATGATGATGGAACTGTCCGGACCTTTACCCGAGAACAATAGAGCTGACAGGAAGAAAGTTGCTAATGTTTGATTCCCGTAAAACCGGTACGATTCTGCCGCCAGGGAACCTGCATTCAATCAAAGGAGTTCGCATTATGAAACGCCTGACGCTGGTTTGTATAATGGCAATCATCGCTTTGGTTTCCATGCTTTCTGAGAATGAAGCAATTGCAGATGGAGCATACCCGTTCGATTCGTTTACGATTATCGAGAGCCAGGGGAAATATGGTATTTCGGATCCGGATGGTCATCTTCTTTTGCCGGTCGAATATTACATTCCAACAGATCAGTTTGATCCCGACCGGCAACCCGTATGTGTTCAGGTGTATTCTCCGGTGGACGGGGAATTCAATATCAAAGATCTGGACTGGGAACTGGACAGGGGTACTGTGAAGGCAGGATTTTTTCATGCCGGGAGCGGGTATTTCAGTCAATGTATATGGAAATCTGTGTTTGCTTCCGATGAGTATGTTTCTGTCCGCGATGAGAATGACCGGTATTTACTGCTGAATGCGGAGACCGGAGAAGTGGTTCTTGGCGGTAATCAGTACGCATGGATTAATCCGCACGAATCAGAAAACTGGATTTATGTATGGCGGTGGCCGGATGAAATAGACGAGGATTCAGAATCTGCATGGGACATTGCATATATTAATCTGGTTGATGGAACGATTCTGAACGAACCCGATGGATACCATTTTTCAGAGGAGTATGAGCCCATTGTCAATGGGTCTGTCCTTGTCTTCGACGAGACCGGAAAGGAATATAACATGCGGATTGAGGATATACTGCAGAAGGATTGAACAGATTGCTTTTGTAGAGGCGATATCAATGGATTTCGAGCGTACGATACAGGGCATTATGATTTGTGGATAAGAAGGCTGACAATCATGAAAAGGTTATTCCCGATTCTTTTGCTGACTGTTGTGATACTTGCTTCATGTAGTTTGGCAGCTGGACTGACTGAGAATGTCCACGAACCGGAACTTATTGGCACCTGGCAATTCGTAGGCGGCGGGGAGGTCATGGACTACGGTTTCCAGCTGAATGCTGATGGTACAGGCCGATACTTGGAGGCTGAGTATACTGATGGCTACCCAAAGCATCTGCAGGCGACAGGAACAACCTTTAGATGGCAGTACGCCGACGGCATTTTCACAGTTTCCTTCGGGCGTAATGCCAGTTATGATTATCCGATCACCCGGTATGACCACCGTATTCACTTCGCGGAAGGCGAAGGCGGCGGCTTCTACCAGAAATACGATGAGGATGCCATTCGTACCGAAATTGACGCTCGTATTCAAAACGGTACAGCTACAGAATTCGACGTACTTGTGCTGGACTACATCACAGACGATCTGGAACTTGCACTCGCTGAAAACCTTCACTTGCGGAGTGTGGTCGCAACGGTGGACTGGTATGGTGAGGAAAAGAGCGTGACCGTGAGCGCATGGCAGTTGGATCTGGATCACGATCTCACCATCCGCTTCACGGAATCTGATACGACAGTATCCATTGGAACAGCAGAATCCACCTGGTTTACCAATTCCGAAATCCAGGTTAATCCAACTGCAGACCGATATTATCAGGCAGCCCGGGCTGCCATGGATCAAGCGATGGAGCGTTGCAAGGAGTAGCAGATGCTCACCAGCAGTACACAGAAAGCCGAAATTCACACAAATGGAGAGATGCACATGAAACGCCTGATGCTGGTATGTGTTATGATTCTGTGTTTGGTTCCGATGGGCGGCTGGGCAGAATTTGATTATGAAACAAGGGATTATGAAGTATCCAGAGAGGAAATAACCGCTGCAGCGGAAGCAGATTTCCCGGATTGGTTCGTGGTGGATGACTCCCGGTACTGGACCGGGAGCTGGCACAACCAGTTTGCCTGCTATCAGGAGATCCATCTGTACCGCGTGGAGGCGAATACACTTCTCCAGCGGCGGCTCTCTGTCCTTGTCAACCCCCTGAAGAAGGGCGAGGATATCCCATGGAAAGTCGAGGACTGGGCACCGTTGCCGTTGTCAGCAGAGGCAATGAACACTTTCCTTTCCCTGGACTTGCATGAATATGGATACAACTATAATCCGGGTTCCGTTGGGAGCGGCAAAGTGCCGGAACCCATCCTGCCCGGATGCGCACCTTTCCTGCTGGAAGAAGGTGAGGCATGGGAGCAGCTCATGACTTATCCGGACTTTCTCTCCGGGATTGTACGTAATGCCGATGATCAGTACTGCGTGCGAATTGCCCACTGGGACGGTGAAAACTTTGACAGCGTCATCAGTTCCCGCTTTCACAGGGAACGTCTTTCGATCGACGAGAGCTACTCATGGAATGACAAGCTTTCTGTGAACTGTTTCCTGTTCGTGAGCCAGGAGGATGGGCGCTGGATATTCGTCCATGTTTCGGACGGGGATCCGACGCTGTATACGATCAACGACGGGTATATTGATGATGCACTCTTCCCCTATGACAGCAACGATGCCTTGCATTACGGGATCCCTATGTTTGAGCGGGATCTGACGCTGGTGGATTTCAACGCCATTCCGGAATATATCATGGACGCGGTAGCCATGATGGACAGTTCCGCATATGCCTGTGTCCGCACGGACAATACCCCGATGCTGGACGCCCCTAACGGAGAGACGGCTGCCTTCTGTTATGCGCGACTGACCGGAACTGTCCTGCAGCGTGATGACGGCTGGATACAGCTGCAGATCGGCAATGCAGAGAAGGGCATGACCGGCTGGTTTTCCGAAGACGATCTCGCCTTTGGCACTGAAATCGAAGATGTGCGCTGCGGTTTTCCCTCCCACAGCGAGGATGACTGCGATGGTGATTATCTGATGACGGTGCTGCATGATGCCGATCCGGCAGACTACATAGAGTATATGAACTATGTATGGCTGATTGGCCGACTTCCCGATGGCAGTTGGCTGGTGCAGCTGAATCTGGATACCGTGTGCACCGCAGCAGAAAACGCTTTCCGCAGCATTGGTCCCGCAACAGATTACAGGACGGAAGCTCAGGAAATCTATGAAGAGTATGAACAGGAACGGCTGGAGTGGGCAGGAAAAGATGAAAAGGAGGATGAGTAGGAATGAACCGCCTGATTCTGGTCTGTTTGATGATCCTGACGCTTTGCCTGTCTGTTTCCCTTGCGGAGGAAGAAGCTCAGCCACTCTATCCCATCCGCGAGAACGGCCTCTGGGGCTACATGAACCGGGCGGGGGAAGTGGTGATTGAGCCGCAGTGGATGAAAGCTGAGACTTTTTCCGGCGGTGTAGCCATTGTCGAAGCCGATGGAGAGCAGAAAGACGGTCAAGGCCTGATTCGAACAAATGGCGAA
>JAFWQA010000062.1 GCA_017509255.1 Clostridia bacterium
TGGAGAACGTGCTGGTGCACAGCAACCATCTCCACATGCTGGACAAGGAGCTGATCGAGTGCGACCTGTTCAAATATCTGAACGGGGATAAATCCGTGCTGAAGGACTGGCACGGCGAGTTTATGCACCAGTACAGCTGGGCGGAGGAATACTGCGCCCGTCTGGACGACAGGATCAACAGGGAACAGGAAAACGCCTGAACCCCTTTGGAGGAGTAATTCTGCATGCAAATCAGAAAAATCACGGAGGGCAGAGAACGGATAGAGGCTTCCGTTCTGAGTGCCTATGCTTTCCATGTCCGCGTGGACGATATGGAGAAGTTTCGGGCAGACAGCCTGAAGCAGGCCTTCCAGGACTGGGGCGCCTTTGATGACAGCGGCGCCCTCATGGCCCATATCATCAACAATCAGTATACCTCCCGGCTGGACGGGCATTCCGTTCGCAACGGGGGCATCGGTGGGGTGTCCACCTATCCGGAATACAGGGTATCCGGCGCCGTGAAGAATATTTTCCGCGCCCTGCTGCCGGCTGCCTATGCCGACGGAGAGGTCATCTCCACGCTGTATCCCTTCAGCCATGCCTTTTACCGCAAGGCGGGCTATGAGACCGTCTGCGTCAAAAACGTCTACACCCTGAAGCCGGAGGTCCTCCGGGACTACCGCTTCACCGGCGAGGCCGTGCTCTGGAAGGACGGCGACCCCGTGGAGGAGTATCTTTCCCTGTACACCCGCTTCACGGATGGGCTGAACCTTGCCATCGAGCGCACTCCGGAAATGATGCTGGAGGGCAGGATGAAGGCTGAGTTCCTGAAGGACCGCCGTTTCTCCTATCTCCTGAAGGAAAACGGCAAAGCCGTCGCCTATGTCATCTTCCAGGATACCTACCGGCCGGAAAGCGCGCTTCTGCTGGTGAAGGACCTGGCCTGGGACGGCAGGGCCGGTTTCCTGGCGATCCTCGGCTTTTTGGCCCGCTTCTCCGCGGATTACGGGGCTATCGAACTGCCTCTGCCCACCGGCACGGAGCTGCTCTCCCTGCTGCACAGCGCAAAGCATTATGACGTTGAGAAATCTTCCGTCTTCAGCTACATGATCCGCGCCGTCAACGCGCGGAAGCTGCTTTCCCTGATCCGTAAGCCGGAGGGTGCAGCGTTCACCGTCCGCGTCTCGGATGATATCATTCCGGAGAACAACGGCACCTTCGCCGTCCGCGGGGAGGAAGCCGTTCCCACGGATGCCTCTCCGGATCTTGACGTCAGTATTCAGGCGCTGGGTCAGCTCTGCTGCGGAGCGGTGTCTCTTTCCGAAGCGGAGCTCCGGGAGGACGTGACTGTCCTGAGCAACCGCTCCTCCCTTGCCGCTGTCTTCACACGCAAGCCGCTGTGGATCTCCGATCATTTCTGATCCTTCCCCGCGGCCCGATATGAAACGGGGGATCTTTTCATCTGATGAAAAGGTCCCCCGTTTTTTTCGTCACGGCTCATACCGGCAAAAACTGTTTTTTATCCGATTGTCTGCACAAACTGCCAGTCCCCGGTCCATCTGGTCACCGGAGCAGGGCTTCCCGGCCCGATCCTGCCCGCCGTTTTCTCTCCGACGGATTCCGCCGGTGTTTCGGTGCACATCCGCACCGCGTCCTCCGGCGGGATGTGAAAGAGGTGGATCAGGTTTTCCAGCGCCTTCCTCATCGTCAGGACGGAGCCGGCCAGCGTTCCGTCCGCCAGCCTTGCTTCGCTCCTGTTCACATATACCTTCTGGCCGCCGAGGGCATATTCCCCGTCCGGCATTCCCGCTGCCTCCATGGCGTCTGTGACCGCCACGGCCTTCTCCGCGCCCTTTGCCTGCCACAGCAGCCGTACCGTATCCCGGTGCAGATGCACGCCGTCACAGATCATTTCCGCGTACAGCCGGCTGTCCGTCAGCGCCGCGCCGGGCACTCCCGGCCTGCGGTGATGCAGCGGCGTCTGCGCGTTGAATGTGTGCGTAACATGGTTCGCGCCGAGATCCGCTGCGTCGTGCGTCTGTTCCGCGGTCGCGTCCGTGTGTCCGACGGAAACGGCCACCCCGGCCTTTACCGCCTTCAGGATAAACTCCCTGGCGCCGGGCTTTTCCGGAGCCAGCGTTATCAGCCGGGCGTCCTCCGGGTGCCCGTCCGTCATTTCCAGAAACAGCGCCCAGTCCGGGTTCAGAAAGCACTCTTTTCTTTGCGCGCCCGCGTGCTTTTCGGACAGGAACGGGCCCTCCATATGCGCCGCGATCACCCCGGCCTCTCCGGGTCCGGGGCTGAGCCGGACCGCGCGGACGCCCGCCATGGCGAACGCCGTCTCCTCCAGCGTGGCGGTCATCGTCGTCGGACAGAAGGCCGCGACCCCTTCCTTCCGCAGTTCCATGGCCATCGCGCGGATATCGTTTTCTCCCCGCATCACATCATACCCGCGAAAAGCATGGATATGGACGTCTACAAAGCCGGGAATGATATAGTCGCCGCCGCAGTCCAGTGTTTCTTCCCCCGGCTCCTCCGCCAGGTCAGGGCCGGCCTCAAGGATCATTCCGTCCCTGATTCGGATCCGCTCTCTTACAAACGCGTGATTTCTGTACGCCTGCGCGTTAACGATCAGCATGTTCCTGTTCCTCTTTTCCGCTCCGCGCCATTTCCTGCCGGTATTCTCCCGGCGTCCGGCCGCTCATCTTTTTGAAGGTTTTGGAAAAGTGCGCCACGTCGGAGAACCCCGCCGTATAGGCCACGTCGCCGATCCGGTTTGCCGGGTTTTCCAGCAGCTCCTTGGCCTTCTCCACACGCATGCGGCTCAGCAGCTCCAGAAAGCCGAGTCCCGTCTCCCGGTTGATCAGCTTGCTCAGATGCCATTGGCTCACGTATACGTGCTCGGCCACCTCGCCCAGCGTAATATGCTCGGTGCAGTGTTCCTTCATCCATTCCAGCGCGTTCGCCACGATATACCCGTGCGCCTCGTCGTTTTCCGTTTCCACTTCCACGGGCATTTTGGCGTCCAGCCTCCGGCACATTTCCCTTACGGCCTCTTCCAGCTCTTCCAGATTGCTGGGCTTGAGCAGAAAACGGCATACGCCCAGCGTGATAGCCTTCTGCGCATAGTCAAAATCCCGGTAGGCAGTCAGCACGCTCATCTGAATGCCCGGGAATTCACTCTTCACGGCTGCGGCCATGGTCAGCCCGTCCACGTTCGGCATGCGGATATCCGTCAGCAGGATGTCCGGCTTCAGTTCCCGGATCAGCTTCAGGCCTTCCGTGCCGTCCGTCGCCGTTCCGACCACCTCGCACCCCATCTCTCTCCAGGGCAGGATGGTTGTCAGTCCGCGCACGATCAGCCTGTCGTCGTCCACCAGTATCACACGGTACATGTTTTCCTCCGTCATTCAAAGGGGTTCTGCGCCATCACGCGCGCCCAGCAGTCCTCCGGTGTCATGCTTCCCTCCGCCAGCGGAGCGATGCAGTCCAGCAGCCAGACCTCTCTGGCCGCGGCGTTCATATCGTCCTGGATCGGGCGTACCATGCGCCGTCCGTTTCCGGTCATCTCCTCGGCTGTTTCGCCGGTCATCCCGCTCAGCTCGATCCCGGACAGCTTTTTTCTGTTATCCTCGTTTGTCAGCCATCCCAGCAGCCGGACTGCCGGATCCCGCGTCTGGGCATGGTCGTATGCCCTGTGCGTCAGGTAAAAGCCCATGGACACTCCGCCGATGTAGGCGTTTTGCTCTTTCCCGTCCTTTCGGGGGACCGGCAGCACAGCGATATGCTCCATCTCCTCCGCGCTCAGCCCGTTGGCAAACCAGCTTCCGTCCATCTGCATGGCTGCCTTGCCTTCACGGAAAAGGGCCGTTGTCGCTCCCGCGTCCGTCGCGTTCACATTGTCGGGAAAGGCCCCCGCCAGATATAGCTCCCGGATCAGGCCCATCGCTTCTGTCCAGCTTTGCGGCACCTCAGCGGCGGTTTTCGGCCTCGCCTGCTGCTCCCCGATATCCGCGCAGGCCAGCACCGCCATTTCAGCCACGTAATGGGGGCTGTCCGTCAGAGACGCCGCCAGCGGAACGATTCCCTCTTCCCGGAATCTGCGGATCGCGTTCATGAACCGTGTCCAGTCTGTCGGCAGTTCTATCTGATACCGTTCAAACAGCTCTGTATTGACAAAAAGCCCCTCCCAGAAGGGTCTGACCGGAACGGCGTACACATGCCCGTCCGCCTCGCGGAAAAGCTCCTCCTCGTACAGCTGCAGTTCCGGATAATCCCGGTTGATCTCGTCCAGCGGCACCACCCGGCGCAGGATCGGGGCGGAATCGGCGCCCGCGGCAAAAAAGAACAGCACGTCCGGCTCGTTGCCGGCGGCAAAATCGTTGATGATCTTCTTTTTCCAGTTTTCGCTGCTTTCCATGGAATCGTCCCGGATCTCACAGCCCGTATCCTGTTCAAAGGCGCTCAGCAGCTCGGCATACGCCAGGCCGGAGGGGTCCGAGCCCGCGAAGCAGGAAGCGGTGTACAGCGTCACCCCCTCCGCTCCCGCCGTGACGCACAGCGCCAGGCAAAGCAGCAAAACAGCCGGCAGTCTCATTCTTTTCATGCTCTGCGCTCCTTCGGACGGTTCTGCGGGATCGTGATCCGCGCGACAGTCCGTTTCATTTCATCCTTTTCCACGGTGATCCCCGCCTGTCCGTGATAGATCAGCTTCAGCCGTCCCGCGATATTCCCCAGGCCGACGTGGTTCCCGGTGGACCCGCTTTCCAGCGCGGTGTCGATCCGGGCTCTGTCCTCCTCGTCCAGTTCCTTTCCGCCGTTGACGACGGTGATCGTCAGGCTTTCGCCCTCCCTCGCGCATTTCAGCAGGATCTCTCCGCCTCCGGCCGGGGCAATGCCGTGCTCGATGGCGTTTTCCAGAACCGGCTGCAGGGTCAGCAGCGGCAGCTCGTCCTCCAGCGTGGCCTCCTCGATCTCCTTCCGGATCGTCAGCCTGTCGCCGAAGCGCTCCTGCGCGAAGAAGATATAGGCGTCCGCCACCTCCAGCTCCTCCCGCAGCTTCAGCACCCGTTTCTCCCGGTTGGCCATCGTCGCGTTGAGCAGCACGCTCAGCGCCGATACCATCCGGCTTGCCTGCTCGGAACCGTCCATACGTGCCTGCCAGTTGATGTCCTCCAGCGCGTTGTTGATAAAGTGGGGATTGATCCTGCTCTGCAGCGCCTGGATCTGGGAGTCCCGCAGAGCGATCTCCTCCTTATAGGTTTTGTCGATCAGCTCCTTGATCCGCAGGCTCATGCCGGAAAAGGCCTTGCCGAGCATTCCCAGCTCATCGTTCCCGCGCATGGGGACCGTCAGCCCGAATTCACCGCCCTCGATCCTGCGGGAGGCGTCCGCCAGCAGCTCCAGCGGTTTGGTCACTCTCCGGTACGCCAGGATCCCGATGGCGATCACGACCGGGACCAATACCAGATACAGGATCAGCAGTGTTGCCCAGAAACGGTTCAGCTCTCCGTATACCGGTTCCCTGGAAATGTGCAGCTCCCAGTCCAGCGTCCAGTCCCGGTTCTCACTGCGCCATGCGCACACCAGCTGGCCGTCCGCCGTTTCCTGCAGTCCTTCCTTCAGCGCGGGCATGCTTTCGGCCATTCCGTCCCTCAGGCGGAAAGCGTTTTCTCCTTCCCAGTGGGAGCGGACCTCCTCCAGCGGGCGGAAAAGGGCGTCGCGGTTCACGGCGATCACCAGCACACCGAAAGGATTCATCCTGGAATCCGCCAGATTGCGCAGAAAGTACAGCCCGCTCTCATCCTCCAGAAACACGCATCGGGTGTCGATCCCCGCGGCCTTTTCCATCAGGACGCCGTGTATCCCGGCACGGTAGGCCTGCATCGCCGTGCTTGCGGACTGGGTATACAACAGCAGCTCCGGACTGTCCAGCGGCGTATATACGGCAAACCGGCACAGTCCCTCCCGTCCGTACTTTCTTTCCAGATAGCTTCTGCTGCGCCGCACGTATTCGGTGCTGCTCAGAATGCCCGTGTCCTTCTGTTCCTTTGCCTGCAGCAGTTCTCCGTCATAGGTCGCGTCCCGCGCCATGGAAAACAGGCTGTCTATATTGGCGGCCACCGCGTTCCTCGCGTAATCCGCCTCCAGCGTCAGGTTCGCGGTCACCCGCTCCCGCAGTCTGGGCAGCACAGTCAGGATATAATAGGACAGGACCGCCGTGGGGATCAGCCATGCGGCCACGGTAATAGCCAGGATCTGAAAGCGCAGCGAATGCCTTTTCCGCTGTACTCCTTTTCCGTTCATGGCGATCCCTCCCTCTTTCAGTCCTTCAGGCCGAGCCAGTCCCTTGTCTGCCGGACCAGTTCCTCTGCTTCTTCCTTCTCCGGCGCCTCCGCGAACACGCGGATCCGCGGCTCCGTTCCCGAAAAGCGGAGAATGATCCATCCGTCTTCAAAATAAACTTTGCAGCCGTCCCGATAGCTGACTTTTACTATCTTCTTTTTATATTCCGGAAGCTGTTTTTCCTGCATGACGCGGCAATCAATTTCCTTCCGGCTTTCCTCCGTCAGCGCCCAGTCATGCTCCGCCATCTCGCACTTCCCGTACTTTTCGTACATTTCGGAGACCAGCCCGGACAGGGGCTTCCCTGTCACGGAAATCATTTCCGTCAGCAGGGCGGCGGCATACAGGCCGTCCTTTCCGGAAATATGCCCGCGCACGGTGAGACCGCCGGAGCTTTCCCCGCCGATCAGGGCGTCGTACTCCGTCATGGCCGCCGAGATATGCTTGAAGCCGACGGGAACCTCGATGCATTTCTGTCCCCATTTCTCGGCGATCCGGTCCAGGATATGGGATGTGGCCATGTTCCGTACCGCGGCTCCTCTCCAGCCCTTGTACTCCAGCAGGTAGCAGTACAGCAGGCCGAGGATCCGGTTCGCGTCCACATACGTGCCGTTTTCGTCGATGATGCCCAGCCGGTCCGCGTCCCCGTCCGTGGCGATGCCCACCTGGGCGTGATGGTCCCTTACGGCCGCCTGCAGATCCCGCAGGGTCTCCGGCGTCGGAGCCGGCAGGTGTCCGCCGAAAAAGGCGTCATGCCGGTCGTTGATCACGTCCACGTCGCACCGGGCCGTGAAGAGGATCGTCTGCAGCCCGGTCAGGCTCACGCCGTACATCGGGTCCAGCACGATGCGGGGTCTTCTCCGGCGGATCGCTTCCATGTCGATCTGCTTCATGATGGAATCCAGATAGGTGTCCCTGGGGTCGATATAGGTGATCCGGTTTTCCTCCACCGCCTTTTCAAAGGGGATCTCCGGGATCTCCTCCGGCTTTACCGCGTTCGCGTCCGCGGCGATGCTGTCGGTGATCTCCTCCGCCGCGTCCCGTCCGCCCTCCGTAAAGAGCTTGATGCCGTTATAAACAGCCGGATTGTGGCTGGCCGTGATCATCGCCCCGTAGGGCAGCTTCAGGTGTTTTACGGTAAACATGACCTGCGGCGTCGGGCAGGACAGGTTCACAAAGAGCACGTGGATCCCTTCTCCGGCCATCACCTCGCTGAACCAGATGGCGCCCTCGCGGCTGAGAAAACGCCTGTCATAGCCGACGCAGAAATCCCGCTTTTCCAGGCCTTCTCCGCGGATCCTTTTCGCCGTCGCGCTTGCGATCCTGCGGATATTTTCTTTGGTAAAGCCGTCCCCGATCACCGCGCGCCAGCCGCCGGTTCCGAACGCGATCATACTTTTCCCTCCTTCCGGCCCATCACAGCCTCCACCGTATGGACCCCTTCCGTGAATACCGGCACATACTCCGCTTCCTTCCCGTCCACCATCAGGCGAACGATTCCTTTCTCCACATGCTCCGGATTGGTCACCGTGATCCGGTACTCCGCGCCCCGCCAGCGGCGGCAGCAGCGGAATCCGTCCCATTCGGCCGGGATGCACGGATCGACCGTCAGACTGTGAAATTCAGGACGGATACCCAGCATATACCTTGTCGCGGCATAATAAGCCCAGCCGGCACTGCCTGTCATGAAGGGGTGCCTCGCCCGGCCGAAGGCCGTGTGGTCCTTTCCCATAATAAACTGGCAGTAGGTATATGGCTCAGCCTGCCGGATCTCCATTTTGTCGTTCTGGTTTTCCGGCAGCAGCGCGTCATAGTATTTCATAGCCCGGTTTCCGTGCCCCTGCAGGCATTCGGCCACCCATGCCCAGGGATTCGGATGGCTGAAGATTGCGCCGTTCTCCTTCACTCCCGGATAGACCCGGGTGATAAACCCGATCCCGTCGTCCCGTTTGGTAAAGCTCGGCGCGTTCAGCAGCAGCCCCCACGGGGTATAAAGCCACTGATCCACGGCGCGCAGAATGCTCTCCGCCTGCTCCGCCGTGGCGGCGCCGGATACGACGGACCAGGCCGCGCTTTCAAGGTGCATCTTGCCCTCCTCCGCGTCCCGGCTGCCGATCTTTCTTCCGTCCGCGGTAAATCCGCGCAGATACCATTCCCCGTCCCACAGTTCTCTGCGGCAGGCTTCCTTCATGGCGGCAGCCTTCGCGGAGTATGTCTTCACGTCCTCCTCCAGGCCCAGATTCCTGGCCGCGTCCAGAAAATGCTCCGCGGCCCAGAGCAGCAGGAACGCGACCATCGCGCTCTCCCCGCCGCCCAGGTTCAGGCAGTCGTTCCAGTCGGCCCGCAGGCCCTTTGTGATACCGTGGCTGCCGGTCTGGCTGAAGGAAAAATCCAGCGCCCGTTTCAGATGCTCCCACACGGTATCCTCTCCGCCGTCCGCGTAGGGGATCTTTTTCTGCGCGAAGCCGGCGTCCCCGGTCTCCCGCAGATACTCCACCACAGCCGGGATCAGCCACAGCGCGTCGTCCGCGCAGGCATCCTCCGTTCCGTGTATCCTGCTTTGGCTGAACGTCGGGACGACCGTCGGGGATTTGCTGTCCTGTTCTTCCTTCTCCTCAAACCAGGCCGGGTCAAACAGATGCAGGCCGTAGCCGGCGCTGACCTGCCCGTGCAGCAGCTGCTCCAGCCGCCACCGGCATTTCTCCCGCTCCGCGTGCGGGATGCACATGGCGTCCTGCGCTGTATCCCGGTAGCCAAGGCCGGTGCGTCCGCCCACCTCGATGAAGGAGGAAAAGCGGGAGAACAGCACATTGATCTCCGCCTGGTACAGATTCCAGATGTTCAGGCTGCGGTTCATGTTTCCGTGCGGCGTCTCGATCTGCAGCGCGCCGAGCTTTTCATCCCAGAAGGCTCTCAGCTCCGACATCGCCCGGTCCGTTCCCTCAAAGCCGTACCTCTGTCTCACGGAGGCCGCGGTTTTTTCGTCCCCGCGTCCCAGGTAGAACAGCACCCGTTTTTCTTCGCCGGGCTGCAGGGTCAGTATCCGCTGCAGGGCGCCCACGGGATTGCCCCCGTTCTCGGTGCTTCCGCTGAGCCGGCCTTTTTCCAGCCCGGCCGGATTCCGTTCCGTCCGGTAGGCGCCGATGAACTGTTCCCGGACCCCGTCATAGCTGTCCGGCTCCACGTCGCTTGCGAAAAACTCATATTCCCCGTCCTCGTAGTGCAGGTCGCAGACGACCGTGCCGTCACGGTATTCGGAGCCGGCGCAGTACAGGCTCATCTGGAAGTTTTCGTTGTCAAAGTCAATATGGTGGAAAGAGAACTCCGCGTATCCGTATACGCTGATCCTCCGCTCCGTGCCGCTCACATTCCGTACCCTGACGTCATAGATCTCGACCGGGTCGGTCTCCGGGCAGTCCTCCCGGGGGATCAGCAGCGTCTGGCTGGCCTCGATGCCGTGCCTGGCGCATTCGAACACGGAGTAGCTCAGCCCGTGCCGGCAGCGGTAACCGCCGGGATCATTTCCTCCGGCGGGCTGCCAGCTCACGGACCAGTATTCGCCGCTCTCCTCATCCTTCAGGTAGACCCAGTGGCCAGGCCCCTCCGTCGGCATGCCGTTCGGGCGGAAGCGCGTGATCCTTCCGTACTCGGGCGTATCCAGCCAGCAGTAGCCTCCGGCGTTGTGGCTGATCACCGCGCCCATGCGCTGCGTTCCCAGATAATTGGTCATGCTCTGCGGGCAGTCTGCCCGGTCGATCACATATTCTCTTTTCCTGTCGTCAAAATATCCGTATTTCATGGCGGCATGCTCCTTTGAATCCTTTTTCTGTATTGTACAGGGCATTTCCCACCCGCGGCAATTGCGCGTTTTGTTCTCTGTTGTCAATTCTTGTCCTTCCGCCGTTCGGACCGTTTTATGAATCCCTTCCATATTATATCGCCAATTTCATGTTGTTTATGGCAATAATTTGACCTGTTTAGAACAATTCAAGACAAAAAACAACAATTTGAAACGATGATTTCCTTTTTTTGAAATGCTATTCTCATATTGCGAAAAGGGAAATCGACCCATA
>JAFWQA010000016.1 GCA_017509255.1 Clostridia bacterium
CGCCGCCCTTCGGCCCGGCTCTTCGCGATCTCCCGGAAAAGCCATGCGCGGAGCCCGCTGCCCCGTCCCCCGATCATCTCCGCCGCCGTCATTTTCTTCTCCCGTCTCCTTTGCGCGTTTCGCTTTCTCTGTGCCTATCTTACCATCTCCGGAAAAAAACGGCAAAAAGATTTTTCCTTTTTAACTTCGTTTTAAGGTGGCTTGCTATATTGATCACGGAAGCCGGAGCTTCCGAATGGATTTCCAAAGGAGATGAAGGATATGAAAAAGCGTTCCTTCCTGAAAAGCCTTCTCGTTGATCTTCTGTGCGCTGGCCTCGCGCTGACGATATTCGCCCTGTTCCATCATGTGCTGCCGCGGCAGCGGCAGAGTCTGGGCATCGTGATCCCGAATCCCTACCGCACGGAAGACGCGGATGCGCCCGACTCTCAGGGTGCGGAGCTCCCGCCGGCCGCTTCCATCGGCAGCGAAAGCCTGACCGCCTCCGCCGGCATGAGCGATCTTTCCCTGAGCGCGAAGGGCAGCCGGAACGGCCGGAGCGGCAGCAGCAGCCGCGGCGGCAGCTCCAAGGGCGGCAGCGCCCTGGAGGACGGGGATGAAACGGAGCAGAACGAAGACGCCACCCCCATCGCGGAGAAGTTCGCCGACATGTACACGGAGGAGACCGTCGTCACCCCCGGCAGCTACACCAGCCCGAACGTTTCCGTCACCGTTACGGAGGAAACGCTGGATAACGGCCGAATCACCTATTATCTCGCGGATATTTACCTGCGGGACGTGACCGCCTTTCAGACCGCGCTGGCCCGGAATACCTACGGCTCCGGCTACCGGGACGGTATATCGGATATGGCGGCCCTGGCCAATGCCCTGGTCGCCGTCAACGGGGACTATTACGGCAATACGAACGAAGGGGTCGTGATCCGCAACGGGGTCATCTACCGGGCCAATCCCACAGACTGCGACGTCTGCGTCCTCTATTATGACGGCAGCATGCGCGTGATGAGCGGCTCCTCCTTCTCGGTGGAGGACGCGATAGCCGACGGCGCCTGGCAGGCCTGGACCTTCGGCCCGGCGCTGCTGGACGGCGGTGGGAACGCCATTGGCAGCTTCTCCTCCACCGGCAGGATCATCTCCGCCAATCCGCGCACGGCCATCGGCTATTACGAGCCCGGGCACTACTGCCTGGTCGTGGTGGATGGCCGCGGCGATTCCGCGGGCATCACCCTGCCCCGGCTGAGCGAGCTGTTTGAGGACCTGGGCTGCGCGGCGGCCTACAACCTGGACGGCGGCAATTCCTCCGTCATGGTCTGGCAGGGAGACGTGATCAACGATCCCTCCGGCGGCGGGCGGGAATCCAGCGACGCGGTCCTGATCGCGGAGGTGAACTGATATGAAGCTTCTGAAAGTGATCCTGAACCATCTCACGGTGGTCCTGGCCCTGATGTTCCCGGTATTCCTGATCCTGGATCAGTTTAACCCCATGATGAACTTTGTGGATAATGATATTTCCCGTGTCCTGCTGGGACTGCTCTGCGTCTGCGCCATCGCGGAATGCCTGCTCTCCCGGAGGACGGAACGGTCCTGAAGGAGGATATGAATATGATGAAGCTGAAAAAAAACCTTTCCCTGCTGTGCGCGCTGCTGCTGGCCCTTTCCGGAGCCTGCCTGACCGCCTCGGCGGAGGAAACGCTGAATGTGGAAGACCTGTACAAAAGCCGCGACGTCCGGGCGGACTGGAGTGCCGACGGCGCCACGGTGATCGACCTGAGCGCCCTGGAAAGCGGCTCCGACCTGACCCTCACGGAGGAGGGCGACTACGTCCTCTCCGGGGAATGGACCGGGCGGATCGTCATCGAGGCCGGGGAGGAAGCCAAACTGCGCCTGATCCTGAACGGGGTCAGCATCAACAGCCCGGCCGGTCCCGCCATCTGGGAAAAGAGCGCCGACAAGCTCATCCTGACCCTGGCGGAGGGCTCCGTCAACACCCTGACTGACGGCGCTGCCGTCGCGGAGGAGGACGCCACCGTGGCGGCGGGCATCTATACCGAAAACGACCTGTCCGTCAACGGCAGCGGGACCCTGACGGTCACCGGCACCGCGGAACAGGGCATCCAGTGCAAGGCGGACCTGATCATCGCCGGCGGCGACATCACCGTCAGCGCGGTCAATGACGGCATCCGCGGCAATAATTCAGTCCTCCTGCTGGACGGCGTCCTGACTGTGACCGCCGGCGGCGACGGCATCGTATCCTCCAAAGCGGACAAGGAGGGCAAAGGCTGGATCGTCATTGCGGGCGGCACCCTCGCGGTCACCGCGGGAGATGGCGTGAGCGAGTCCGCCGGCACCTCCGGCTTCGGCGGCCGGGGCGGTTGGGGCCGCGGCTGGGGAGACTGGGACACCGGCTCCTCCGATTCCGATACGGTCTCTCAGAAGGGCGTCAAGGCGGCCACGGACCTGACCGTGCTCGGCGGCTCTGTCACCCTCAACTGCACGGACGACGCCCTTCACGCGCAGAATATCGCCGTCACCGGCGGCACGCTGAATATCCGTACGGGCGACGACGGCATGCACGCGGACAGCGATCTGGTCATCAGCGGCGGCATCATCGATATCTCTCAGTGCCATGAAGGCCTGGAGGGTTATAACGTCACCGTCTCCGGCGGGGAGATCCGCGTCGTGGCGGATGACGATGCCGTCAACGCGGCCGGCGGGAATGACAGCTCCGGCTCGGTCGGCATCTGGGGCGGCCGGGACCGCTTCTCCGAGTCGAATAACGGCAGCCTGCTCACCGTCAGCGGCGGCACCCTGTCCCTCACGGCCGGCGGCGACGGCCTGGACAGCAACGGCAGCATCTCCGTCACCGGCGGCGTGACCGGCGTCTGGACGGCCTCCAACGGCATGGAGGGCCCGATCGATTTCAACGGCAGCGGCAGCATGACCGGCGGCACGCTGATCCTCGCCTCCTCCGGCATGCAGATGGGCGCGGCTGCCACGCTCAGCGGGCAGGCCATGATGGGCGTCAGCCTTTCCGGCACGCAGACCGCCGGCACCGTCATCACCCTGAAGGACGCAAATGGCGCCGTGCTCGGCAGCTTCGCCCCGGAAAGCTCCTTCTCGCAGGTCACGGTGGCCTCCTCCTCGCTGGGCGAAGGCAGCTCCTGCGAGATCCTCTGCGGGGACAGCGCCGTCTACAGCGGAGCTGTGACCTCCAACGTATCCTCCGCCGGAGGCGGCTTCGGCGAAGGCCGCGGCGGCTGGGGCGCTCCGTCCGATCAGGGCGCAGGCGGCTTCGGCAGCCCGGACGGTCAGGGCGGAGGCCGTGGCGGCCATGGGGGCGGCAGGCGCTGAGCCCTTGAAGAACATTCCGGAATCTGGTATTCTTTTGTCGGTGGTGAATGAAAATGAAGCTTTTGTTCGCGGAGGACGATCCCGATCTGCGCAGGGCGGTCTGTACGCTTCTGGAACGCGCCGGCTACAGTGTGGATACGGCGGATAACGGCATGGATGCCATCGATCTGGCTGTGGAGGGGGATTATGACGGGCTGATCCTGGACTGGATGATGCCCGAGGCGGACGGCCTGCAGGTGCTCCGCGCGGTCCGCTCCAGGGGCCTTACGACTCCCTGCCTGATGCTGACCGCGCGTGACGCCGTGGAAGACCGGGTCGCCGGGCTGGACGCCGGGGCGGACGATTACCTGCCCAAGCCCTTCAGCACGGCGGAGCTCCAGGCCCGCGTGCGTGCGCTGCTGCGCCGCCGGGAAAACTATATGCCGGATACCGTTTCCTACGGGGATCTGGAGCTGGACCGCTCCGGGCGGGAGATCCGCTGCGGAAAAAACTCCGCCAAGCTGAGCAACAAGGCCTATCAGGTGCTGGAAATGCTCATCGAGCATCCGAAGCAGGTGCTGAGCATCCAGCAGATCATGGATCATGTATGGGGCTGGGACTCGGAGGCGGAGATCAACGTCGTCTGGGTCAATATCTCCCAGCTGCGCAAACGGCTGAGCGAGCTCGGCTCCCGGGTGGATATCCGGGCCGAGCGCGGCGTCGGCTACTCACTGGAGATCAAAGATGATTGAGAAGCTGAGAAAAAGGTTCATCTGCATCGCGCTGATCGCCCTGACGGCCTCCATGATCCTGGTGACCGTCGTCATCAACGTGGTCAACTGGGCGGACGTCCGCTCCGAGCTGGAGCAGACGCTTTCCATCCTCTCCGAGACCGGCGGCATCCCTCCGGAAGCGGAGGGGAACGGCAGCGTTCCCCGCTGGGCGGACCGCTCCCGCCATCAGCGCAATATGCTCAATGAGTCCAGGTTCTTTACCGGCGTCCTGGGCGAGGACGGCGCCGTTCACGTGCTGAACCGGACCCGGGAGGACTCCGCCACCGAGGAGGAAGTCACTCAGCTGATCACCCGGGCCGCGGAAACGGGCTCTGTCTCCGGCTCCGTCGGGGACTACTTCTTCCGTGCCGCCCGGGACGCCAGGGGCGGCACCCGTTATGTCTTTCTGAATGCCGAAACCAGGCTGAGCTCGGTCCGGCGGCTGATCCTGTTCTCCGTCATTGCCTGCGCCGCCGGCATCCTGCTGGCGATGATCGCCGTCATCCGCTACAGCAGGAAGGCCATTGAGCCGATCCTGAAAAACGAGAAGCAGCAGAAGCAGTTCATTACCGACGCGAGCCATGAGCTGAAGACCCCGCTGACGGTCATCTCAGCCAATATGGACGTGCTCTCCCAGGACGTGCCGGACAATCCCTGGGTCCTCAGCACCCGGAAACAGGTGGCGAATATGCGCCGCCTGACGGATGAGCTGGTCTATCTGTCCCGCCTGGAGGAAAATGACCGTCCGCTGGAGATGAAGACCTTTTCCCTCCGCCCCGTTCTGGAGGACGTTGCAGAGCCCTTTGCCGCCATGGCGGAGTTCCAGGGCAGGCGCATGGAGATCTCCGCGGAGGACGGCCTGTCCCTCACGGGCGATGAGGATGCCGTCCGGCGTATGATCTCCACCCTGTGCGACAACGCGGTCAAATACTCCCCGGAGGAGGGCAGTATCCGGGTCGAGGCAAAGGCGGACGGCCGCCACGTCCTTCTCCGTTTCTCCAACACCGTGGAGAAGGCGCTGACCCGGGAGCAGTGCGAGCGCCTGTTCCAGCGCTTCTACCGGGCGGATGAATCCCGCAGCAAAGAAAAAAAGAGCGGCTTCGGCATCGGGCTGTCCATTGCCGCGGCCGTGGCGGAAAAGCACGGCGGCACGCTCACCGCCGCCATGGACGGGGATACCCGGCTGGTCATCACCTGCCGCCTCCCCCGCTCCGCCGCCTGATCCCTTTTCCCCGCAAAAAGACCGCCGGCATTTCTGCCGGCGGTCTTTTGATGCTTTCTTTCTGATTTTATTTGATGCAGCGGACATCCGTGTACTCATTGGTCAGTACGATGAAGGTCTTGCCGCGCTGCAGCTTCAGCTCGGAGCCGTCCTCATCGATCAGGATGAGCCGCCCGTCAGCGTCCTTGCGCATCCAGGAACCTCTCACATAGTGCCCGTTCTGGAAGATCTCCAGGCATCCGGACCCGGCCAGCTGGTGCTGGAAGTACATGTAGCCGTCCCGGAACAGGTAGTTGGCCCGCATGACCAGCACATTCGCGAACACGACGGTCTCCTTGGTATCCCGGTCGGTATACAGGCCGCTGGAATTGGTGCGGGTGTAGCCGCCCAGCTTTTCATCATAGTTGAAGGTGGCCTGGCTGGCGGGGTTGGAGGAGGAGTCGAAGCTCTCGCCCAGGTGCATCACACGCATAGCGGAAACCTCTTCGCCGTTCGTCCGGGGTTCATCCGTGAACAGGAAGGGCCTTTCCTCAAACACGGCGTTCTTCTTGATCAGGTCCTCGTGGATCTCCGAGACATGGCTGGAAAGATCGTGACCCGTGGAGTAGCCGCTGATGCGCTCGCGCATGTTGCCGCCCAGCATGTCGTACCGCTTGCCCTTGGTCAGCTTGCCGTCCGCGAGCAGGCGGACAAAGTTCACGTCGTAACTGGGCAGCTCCAGGCCGCCGGCATGGACGAACGCCGCGCCGAAGATGCGGGCCGCCGGGATCATGGTCGCCCGGGCGGAACGCAGCGGACCGACCTGCTTCGGGTAGTGGTCCGCGAACACGGCCAGCAGCTTGGTCGCGCCGCCGCTGGCGTTCGGGACCTGGAAGATCACGTCAGCCTGGGCAACGCCCCAGTGCGGATAAGCCAGCTCCGCGTTGTCGATCACCACCACGGTGGGGGTAAAGGTCTCTCCGGAAGCGGGCAGGCCCGTCGTGGAGCTGACGCCCTCGATGACCGGGTTGTTGTCGGGATATTCCGCGCCTTCCGGAATGTTTGCCTCCAGGGTCCCGGCGATCGGGAAGGATTCACCCACGGTGATCAGGAAGTCGGCGGAGGAAGCGGGCTGCAGCATAAAGCCTTCCTGCTCCTCGCCCGCCGTCAGGGTGATCGCTTTCTTGCCTACCTGGAAGATCGTGCTCATGGTATAGTCGCCCAGCACGCCGAAGAGCGTCTCGGTGCCGTACCAGGCTGCGCCGCTGGCGTAAAGGACCTTGCAGCTTCCCATCGGCGCCCGCAGCTTGACCCGCTTTCCGGGAGCGATGAACGCGTCGGCCACTACGTCGCCGGCATCCGCGTCGCGCAGCTGCACATAGGTGTTCCGCCCGTTGGCGGGCACCTCCACCGTAACGGTGGTTCCCTTGCTCACAGGCACGGACAGGCTGCCGGTCTTCGGCATTTTGTCCGCCGCCCTGCCGGGCAGATTCTCATAGTTGTCGGTCAGCTTCTGCAGCTTCTCCTCCGGCTTATAGCCGGCTACATAGGTTTTGTAATCCTTCGGAAGCTTGTTCGCGGCCAGATCCAGGATATCAAAGGTGATCTTCTGGGCCGTCAGCTTCTTGTTTGCCAGCGATACGGAGGTCTCCGCCAGCTTGGTCTTCCACAGGGCGGGGATGTCCGCCAGGGCGGGCCGCTCGTCCTCCGTCTTGCCGGCCAGCTCCGCCACCAGAGCGTCATACGCGCCGTTGATCAGCTGCTCGGGTGTCACGCCGGACCAGGACAGCGTCAGCGCGCGCGGTCCCTTGGCGATGGAGTAGTTCAGCTTGCGCTGCGCGTAGAACAGGGGCGCCCAGTCCACGGCGTCTCCGGTCAGGACCTTCTTGTTGGCCTTGATAAAAGCCTTGAAGTCCTTGGTCACCTTCTTCAGAGTGTCCGCCGTGACCTTCTTGGCGCTCACCGGCTCGCAGAAGAGCATATCCTCGATCGCGCTTGCGATGTCCTTGGAGGCAAGCGCCTTTTTCGCGTTGTTGGCGGCCTTTTTCACCGTGTTGATGAGATCGTTCCGTGCCTTGTCGCCGACCTGGCCGGCTTTGGTCAGTTCCATTTCAAACTTCAGGTCGTAATCCGCCACGGTTTTCAGCGCGGCCTTGCGCCATTTGACCTTGTCGCTTGCCTTGCTGTACGCTCCCAGATCCTGCAGCTCCGGCTGGAACGAGCAGAGCGAAAAGCACAGCTTGCCGTCCTTCACGGCAATATCCTGGGCGCCCGCCTGCAGAATGGCCAGCACCCACACGTCCTTCTGCTTCTTGACCTGCGCGGCCAGAAGCTCGGATACCATTTGTTCTTCTACGGTCGGTTCGGTTTTTGCTTCGTCCTTGGATGCCGCCATGGCCGGCACGCACCCCGCGATCACCGCGATACAAAGCATCAGGCTGATCAGTTTTTTAAACAAAAAACAGCACCTCCTTTTCAGGTTCAACAAATTATAATATATTTTGTAAAGAAATGCAACAATTTTGAAACATTTTACACTGCTTTTTCCTGTATTTTTGTTACTTCCTATTGTTAAGTACATGAAATCAACCCATTGACAAAAGAATAATTATCAGTATAATACATGTGCCAGGTGGCAGAAAACAAACCAAATACACCAATGAAAGGACGTGTTTTCCTCATGAAAAAGTTTATTTCTATTATTCTCACTTTGTGTCTGGCTATTTCCATATGTTCTTTCGCTACAGCTGAAGATGTAGCGGATATCATAGCTCAGGCACAGACCATGACAAATGAAGAGCTGTATAAGAAAGCGATAGAGGAATCCAACGGCAAAGACTTTTTCGCTGTCGGCAACTCCAGCCGTGGCAAGAAGGCCCTGCCCCTGTTCATCGCTGAACTGCAGAAGATCGATCCTTCCTACACACTGAACTTCGACTGGCAGCAGCCCAAAGAAAACAAGATCTTCGATCAGCTAACCGAAGATGTCAACGGTGCCAATCACGTCATGTCCATGACATTGATTCAGGATGGCAACCAGATTCAAAGCAAGATGCTGGATACTGGAGTTTTGCTGAACTTCGTTCCCAAGGAATGGACCGAGGCAGAAGGCCTTTCCAAAGAAGGCAATGAATTCCCGCTGGCCCTGCAGACCTTGAATAAGGTTTTCATGTTCAATAATCTGGGTGATGCAGAATTCACCAACATGTGGGACTTCGTCGACGAAGGTCAGGCTCCCTTGTTTATGGATGTCAACAGCGAGCTTGTCGGCAAAAACTTCCTGTACATGATGACCAGTGACACTTATGCCACCTGGGCCAAGGAAGCCTATGAAGCTCTGCCCGCCGAAAAGCAGATCTACAACGATCTGATCGAGGATATGAAATTGGATGCTGCCGATCTCGGTCTCACTGGCGAGAATGTGAACTACGGACTCGCATGGGTCTACCTCTGGTGCGAGAAGTACAACGCCCAGACCGATGACGGACCAATCTGCAACACGCTGGTCACCACCTCCGCTGTGGATCAGGCCGGCCTGTTGGTGTACTCCAAGCTGCGCAGCGTAGAAGAAACTCCTGAATCCTCCGTCAATAACATCACCGTCGCGGCCTATCAGGACGGCTATACTGGCATCGGTGGATATGCCTACAAACATTATCTTATGCTGACCAAAACCAGCCCCCTGCCCTGGACTTCCTGTGCTTTCATCGCTTACATGACCACCACAGCTGACGGCTTCTCCCCCTGGGGCGCTGACATGGGCGGCTATGCTCCCGTTCCCGCCTGCATGAAAGACCACAGCCAGGATGGCGTGATTGACGGTGTTGATACCTATCCCGCCAAGAATGACCGCGGCTATGAATGGTGGATCAACACTGGTAAGCTGGTCGTTGAAGATCCCGCCTACTGCGCTTCCGTTTCCGGCACCATGAGCGACTGGATCGACGGCATCCGCGCCAACTGACACTGACCGTTCCGGTTCTATGAATTAACGGGATGGGCGGCAGGCCGGCCTCTGTTCGGCTTGCCGCCCTTTTCCCTTTCCGACCCATCAATGAAAAAGGGAGGAAGAGCATGACAACAATTGCAGCTCCCGCTCCAGACAGCTTTCGCAGAAAGCTGAATAAAGTCAAAACCTATCTATCCAAGCCCCAGAACACCATTCTGCTGATTCTGGGCATTCTGTTGACCGTCACCACGATTTTTCCGATGGTTACTATCGTCAGAGACACGGTCAAGCTTCACCCCGGCAGTGTAGATTCCGCGCCCGCCGCTATCGATTCGCAATTCGATGTACTGGACGGAAGCTATACCACCTATAACTGGAAAAACCTGTTCACTGACTCCATCACGACCCGCGTTGGGCGTGAGCGTGTCACTCGCAGTGTAGCTTCAATTTATTTGTGGACTCCGCTGCTCAATTCGGTACTGATCAGTATTTTCGCCTGTATCGGCGCCATTCTCTATGGCGGTATTTTTGCCTATCTCGTCACGAGAACCAACCTGAAATTCAAAAAATACCTCAGTTCCATCTTTATTTTCCCATATATCATGCCACAGTGGACTCTGGCTGTTCTATGGCAGAACCTCTTCAACAGCAATCTGATTACGGGAGGCAACGACGGACTGTTTGTTGCACTGTTCCACGTCTACATGCCCAAATGGTGGTGTGAAGGTCTCTTCCCCGTCTCTGTCGTTCTGGCACTGCACTACGCGCCGTTTGCCTACATTCTGATAGGCGGTATCTTCCGTAATATGGATGCAAACCTGGAGGAAGCAGCCACTATTTTGAACACTCCGCGGTGGAAAACCTTCCTGCGGGTCACTCTCCCACTGGTACGGCCCGCCATCCTGTCCACCGTGCTCTTGGTTTTCTCCAGTGCGATGGGTTCCTACCCGATCCCGCATTATCTGAAGCTGAACACTCTGTCTACCCAATATGTCGGCATGAGTTCGAATCGAGCAGGCCAGGCAAGCATCTTGGCCGTCATCATGATGTTGTTTGGCTTCCTGATCTTGATCGTCAACCAGAAAACAACTTCAGGACGCAAAAACTTCACCACTGTCACCGGCAAATCCGGCCAGACAAGCGTAGTAAACCTGCGTTCTTGGAAATATATTCTGGGGATCGTATTTGTTATCACGACCCTTGCGACCGGCATCCTCCCGATCATCCTCTTTGCAATCGAAACCTTCCTACCTAACCCTGGTGACTATTCCTTCCTCACGCATGGTATTGCCGGACATATGACCACTAAGTGGTGGGTCACCTCGGAAAACATTACCGAAAACGGCATGTACGGCCAGAAAGGCATCTTCTATAACTCGGAAATCTGGAATGCATTCGGCGGCACGATGATCGTTGCCATCCTCTGTGCCTTGTGCGCAGGCATCATTGGCACCCTGATCGGCTACTGTGTCAGCAAAAACCGGCGCAGCAAGTGGGCCGCCTATGTAAACAACATGGCTTTCCTGCCTTATCTGATGCCGTCCCTGGCAGTGGGTGTCGCGTTCTTCATCTTCGGCTCCAATGTGGGCATCTACAACACGATCCTCCTGCTGGTGCTTGCCGGTACCGTCAAGTATATTCCATTTGCAAGCCGCAGTGCACTGAACTCCATGATGCAGCTTTCCGGTGAGATCGAGGAGGCCGCAATCATCCAGAACATCCCTTGGTGGAAGCGGATGACACGCATCATCATTCCCATTCAGAAAACCTCCATTATTAGCGGATTCCTGCTTCCCTTTATGACATGCCTACGTGAACTGACACTGTTCATGCTTTTGTGCGGACAGGGCAAGATCATCACCACAATGCTCGGCTATTTTGATGAGATGGGTCTGTACGCTTTCTCCAGCGGAATCAACCTGATCCTGATCATCGTCATTCTGTTGTTCAACACTCTGGTGAATAAGCTGACCGGCGCGAGCATTGACTCGGGAATCGGCAGTGACCGATAAGAGAGGATGAAAGAATATGGCAAGAATAGAACTGACCCATGTCACCAAGCGCTGGAACGGCTTCTACGCTGTAGAAGACCTGAGCATGGTGATCGAGGATAATGCCTTCGTTACCCTGTTGGGCCCCTCGGGCTGCGGCAAAACCACCACCCTGCGGATGATTGCTGGTCTGGAAACACCTACCACTGGCAAGATTACCATTGATGACATGGTTGTCTTTGATAGCGACAACGGCATCAACATTCCCGCCAACAAGCGCCGTGTCGGCTTCCTGTTCCAGAACTACGCCCTGTGGCCAAACATGACGGTTTTCCAGAACATCGCTTTCGGTCTTGGCAACATCAAAGAGTCTGGCGCACATGTGAATGACAAGGACGAGGTCGAGATTGATCCCACCGGCAAGTCACCCGTGCGGAAACTGACCAAAAATGAGATCAAGCGCGTAGTGGATCGGGTCAGTGCGATCGTCAAAATCAAGCCTTTCATGGACCGCTATCCGAGCGAGCTCTCCGGTGGTCAGCAGCAACGCGTAGCTATTGCCCGTACCTTAGCTCCCGGACCGCGCGTACTTTTCATGGATGAACCATTGTCCAATCTGGATGCCAAGTTGAGGTTGGAAATGCGTTCCGAACTGCAGCGCTTGCATCTTTCCACTGGCTCCACCTTCGTCTACGTTACGCATGACCAGATGGAAGCCATGACGTTGGCGACCCGGATCTGTTTGATCGACAACGGTCTTCTGCAACAGTATGAGGAGCCTCTGACCGTTTACAACCGGCCGAATAATCTGTTCGTAGCAGACTTCGTCGGCAATCCTGCGATCAACTTCATCGAAGCATCCGGAACGCAGAACGGGGATAAGCTGAATCTTGAATTCCTGAACGGAACGAAGGGCACCTTCTCCACGCAAGGCGGTTTAGATATAGACGCCTGGTACGCGGAGGACGACAAAAAGGAAGCCGCCCGCAAAGCCAAGGCTGAGGAAGCTGCCCGCAAACCCGGCTATGTGGAAAAGACCAATAAGGATCATCCCTTCCCGTACCATATTGCCAAGATCGATGAGATCACCGCGGAGGCTGCTCATACTGTCACCCGGAATGACTACATCATCGGTGTCCGGCCTGAATTCATCCACATCAGTGAGAACGGCCCTATTGAGGGTGAAGTCTTCAGCGCCATGCCTACCGGTATGGAGACAACTCTGAAGATCAGCATTGGCAATTTCCTACTGACCGCCGTTGTCTTCGGTGGTATGACCTACAAAATTGGCGAAAAGGTCCGTCTGGGTATAGGCGGCGATAATATCATGCTCTTCAGCCGGGAAAATGGCCGCAGGATTGCAAATGGTTCCGTAACGATATAATCTCCTTTAAAAGGCGCTGTCTGTAGAACAGCGCCTTGTTTTTTTGCCCCGAAGTAGGTAATCTACGGCTCCCATTTGCATCCTTCCGGATGCAGGACTATAATATGGGTTGTACGGTATATCTGATACGTAAAGGAGTGTGAGTGTATCATGACCAAACGTTTGATCTGCACGGTTCTTGCCCTGGTCCTTCTGGCGCTGGTTCCCTGCGCGTCCCTGGCGGACAGCAACCTCTATATCATCCCGGACAGCGATACGCGCGAGCTGACGGAAGCCGAGCTGTGGGAATACCAGTACGATACCCTGAAGTTCGCCTTCAACGAGATCTTTGCCCGCCACGGCTATAAATTCGAGACCGGCAGTCCCTGCTACATGTGGTTCACGCAGATGACCTGGTATCATCCCAACGAGAATGAATCCTCCACGGATCATCATGACACCTACAAGCAGATGACGAAGCTCGAAAATGCCAATGTGGATCTGATCAAAAAGGTCCGCAAGGACATGCGGGAGTCCGGCAACTACAACAAGAAGGGCAAAGGCATGCCCAAGGCGCCCGACACCATCAAAAACAAGCCCGACGGCTTTGTCGGCGTCACCCTGAAGGCGGATCAGCTTCTGCCCGTCTATGCCGCGCCCTCCGCGGCCTCCTTCCGCGCCGCGAACGGCAAGGCTGCCGTTTCCACCACGGAATCCGTCTATGCCCTCGGCTATGACGGCGGCTGGATGCTCGTGATCTATGAGGTCAACAAGGGCGGCTACCGCGTCGGTTATGTGGATGCCTCCCAGATCAAGGGAAAGCTGCCGGACCTGCCCTACCTGGCCTGGCCCGAAAGCACCCCCGACGCCACCGCCATCATCGACCTGAAGCTGACGGATGACCCGGCGCTGACCGAGAGCGCCCTCACCACGATCCCGGCGGGCACGCGCGTCACCTATCTGACCACCATGTATAATTCCTCCGCGTGGGATTATGTTGAAACCACCGTCAACGGGCAGGCTGCCCGCGGCTTTGTCAAAGCCGGCTACCTCGACGGCGTCATCGATACGGATGACGGCGACGCGGGCTGATAAACAGATAAGAACGTAAAAAAACGGGAGCGGCATCCGCTGCTCCCGTTTTCATTGTTTCTTTTCTTACTCGATCTTGCCGCCCTCGACGACCAGGCTGTCCGCGTCCGCGTTCTCGCCGTAGGTCTCGCGCAGGGTCGCTTCATAGTCCGCGTGGAAGAAGTTCTCCTCGCCCAGTTTCTCGATCTCTTCGTTGATCCAGGCCAGCAGGGTCTCGTTGCCCTTGGTCACAGCGGGGTTGATGCTGTCCAGGCTGCCCAGGGATTCAATGCCCACGCTGAAGCCGGGGTTCTCGATGGCCCAGGCCAGCACTTCGGTATTGTCGGTGGACAGGGCGTCTCCGCGGCCGTCCAGCAGGGCGATGTAGGCTTCGGTATAGCTGTCGAACTTGACCAGCTCCACTTCGGGATATTCCTTTTCAAAGAAGGTCTCGGCCGTGGTGCCCTTGGACACGATCAGCTTCTTGCCCTTCAGCTGCTCCACGTCGGTGATCAGGGCTGCGTCGGGGCTGACAACGCCCAGGGCGACCTTCATGTAGGGCAGGGCGAAGTCCACCTGCTCGGCGCGCTCCGCGGTGTAGGTGAAGTTGGCCAGGATGATGTCCACCTTGTTGGACTGCAGGAACTCGATCCGGTTCGGGGCATCCACGGAGACCGCTTCCAGCTCCACGCCCAGGTCAGCAGCCAGCCGCTTGGCCAGATAGACGTCGTAGCCCTGATATTCGCCGTTCTCATCGATGTAGCCGAAGGGCTTCTTGTCGGAGAAGAGACCGATCACCAGCTTGCCGCTCGCCTTCACCTCATCCAGGGTGCGGAAGCCGTCCGCCGTCGCGGAAGCAGCCAGGGACAGTACCAGTACCAGCGCCAGAACCAGGGAGATCACTTTTGCAAACTTTTTCATTGTGTTTTACCGCCTTTCTTATTTCACATGGTGTGTTTTACCGTTTTTTGTTGATTAAAACCGTTTCTTCTGTGTGCTCGCTTCATGAGGTGTTTCCGTTCTCATATCCTGAACGTCTCACCGGCCGGAGGCCTTCTTTTCTCCCCGGCATCGGTCCTTTGCGCTCCTGAACCTCTTCATTCTGCCTTGTCCTTTCTTTCCTGCCATAATAAAAAGGGCCGTCACTCACCGTGCCCGCCCTTCAGGAAATTCTTTTCAACGCTTCATTTCAGCGCAAACAAAGCCCCGGAAGAGACGGACTCACGGAACAACACATGCACATACACATGCAATTGACCATGGGATCGCCTCCTCTCAATTCCTACCCTTTAAGTAGGTTGATGGCATTATAGAGCCATCTTTTCTCTTTGTCAACCGTTCAGATTGTATTTGGAATGTTTTTCAGCTTCTCTCCCGCTTGGAGGTATAGGTAAAGCTCTGCAGGAACTGCTTCGCCCGGTCGGTCTGCGGGTCGTGGAAGAACTGCTCCGGCGTGCCCTGCTCCACCACGCTGCCCTGCTCCAGGAAGAGCACCCGGTCCGCCACCGCCTCCGCGAAGCGCATTTCATGCGTCACGATGGCCATGGTCATGCCGTCGCCGGCCAGGTCGATCACCACGTTCAGTACCTCGCTGACCATTTCCGGATCCAGCGCGGCGGTGATCTCGTCCAGCAGCAGCAGCTCCGGATGCATCAGCATCGCGCGCACCAGCGCCACGCGCTGCTTCTGCCCGCCGGACAGCGTGCGCGGCAGCGCCTGTCCCCGTCCTTCGAGGCCGACCCGCCTCAGCATGGCCACCGCCTCGGCCTCGACCTCCTCCTTCGGCTTTTTCAGCGCCTTCACGGGGCCGAGCAGCAGGTTGTCCATCACGTTCATATGCGGAAAAAGATCGTAGCTCTGGAACACCATTCCGATCCTCTGGCGGATCAGGTGCATATCCTTTTTCCGCCCGGATATCAGCTCGTCCCTCAGCCAGATCTCCCCGCTGTCGATCTGCTCCAGCCCGTTGATGCAGCGCAGCAGCGTACTCTTGCCGCAGCCGCTGGGGCCGATGATGACCACGACCTCGCCCTCCCGGATGTCCAGGGAGACGCCGCTGAGCACGCCCGTGCCGTCAAAAGATTTTTTGATGTCGCGAACCCGAAGGATTGTATCCATACTCATGCTCCTTTATGCCCAGCGCTTTTCCAGCCTGCCCGCCAGCACGGAGATCGGCCAGCAGACGATAAAGTAAAGAAGGAAGACCGTAAAGTAGACCCAGAACGCCGCGTCCGGCTGGCGGTAGAACTGCCCGATGATCTGCTGGCCGACCTTGAGCACCTCGGTCACGTTGATCATCTTCACCAGTGCGGTCGTCTTGATGATGCGCGTGGACAGGTTGATCGCCTGCGGCAGCAGCCTCCGCACCGTCTGCGGGATCAGCACGTGCAGATAGATCTGTGCCGGGGTCAGGCCCAGCGCCGCCGCGCTCTCCCGCTGATGCCGCGGGATGGAGGTCAGCGCGCCGCGGATCAGGTCGCCCATCTCCGCCGTGCCCCAGAAGGTAAACATCGCGATGGCGCTCGTCTCCCCGCTCAGATCCAGCGAAAAGATCCGCGCGAACCCGAAATAGACCAGATACAGCAGCACCAGCTGCGGCATGAAGCGAACGATCTCCAGCCAGACCCGGCAGAAACCCTTCGCGATCTTGTTTTTGGACAGCATCAGCAGCCCGAAAAGCAGGCCGAACGCGGCGGAAAGTCCGATCGTGATCAGCGCGATGCGCAGCGTCACCCAGAGGCCTCCGAGCAGGCGCTGGAAATTGATCCCCTTAAACAGTATGCTGATCCCCAAATCCTGCATAGCGGAGCCTCCTTTCCACCCATGTCGCGATCAGGGAGACGGGCAGCAGTATGATCAGATACGCCACGATCAGCATGAACAGCACCTCCACGGTCCTGCCGCCGCTGGTCCTCAGCGTATCCGCCACATTCATCAGGTCCATCATCGCCAGCACGGAGAACATGCTGGTCTCCTTGATCAGGAAGATCACATTGGCAAAGAGCGCGGGCGCCGCCGTGGCCAGCGCCTGGGGCAGCAGTACGTAGCGGATGTTCTGCGCCCGGGTCAGGCCGATGCATTCCCCGGCCTCCCGCTGGGATTTGTCCACGGCCTCCAGGCCGCTGCGGAAAGCCTCCGCCATATATGCTCCGCCCAGGAAGGTCAGGCCGATGACCGCGCAGGCCTCCGCGCTCAGGCGGACGCCGACCCTGGGCAGTCCCGCGTACAGGAAAAACAGCTGGACCAGCAGCGGAGTGTTCCGCGCCAGCTCAATGTATCCTCCCGCGATCCGGCGCAGCACGGGGACCCTGAAATACCTGAGCAGACAGCAGACCAGCCCCAGCAGAAGGGAGCAGGCCACGCCGTACAGGCCGAAGCGCAGCGTCACCGCGGCGCCTCCCAGGTAATCCGGCACGTGTTCGCCGATAAACGACCAATCCATTCTTTCCTCCGGTCCGCCGGAGCCGCTTTTTAAAAAAGAAAGCCGCAGGCCTGCAGCTCTGCCGCTCCGGTGATTGAAGTCATGGTAGCACACCCGCTCCGCGCAAGTAAAGAGTGAATCTGCTTTTTCATTGTTCCCGCATTGTTTTTTTGCGGTAGTTTATGCCCCAGAACCGTTGATTTTTCTTGCTTTTTCATTTAACTACCTGCCCGGTCGGTAATTTTTTCTCAGAAAGGGTTGACATTCGGAAAGGGTTATGATAAATTACGTGTTGTTAGCCGAGGCTAACACAAGGAACAGTCCACGGAGGTACCTCATGTCAGACGTCACCGTGATCCGGTGCTGCGCCCCGACCCTTCTTTGTCAGTCCGCCTTCGCAGGAAGGCTCCGGGCTGAAGCCCCCATATACCATACCTCCATCAACGGTACTATCCTTCAAACTGGGAAGGGCCCCTGTCCGGAATTGAGCAGCCGGACAGAGGCCCTTTTCACTGTTCACTCAAACTGCGCGGAATATAATCCGTAATAGAATCCCTTTTTCTCCATCAGCTCGGCATGCGTGCCCTGCTCGACCACGTCGCCGCCGTTCATGACCAGGATCAGGTCGGCATTCTCGATGGTGCTCAGCCGGTGCGCGATCACAAAGCAGGTCCTTCCCTTCATCAGCTCCCGCATCGCCCGCTGGATCTCCCGCTCCGTCGCCGTGTCCACGTTCGATGTAGCCTCGTCCAGGATCAGCATCGGCGCGTTGTACAGCATCGCCCGGGCAATGGTCAGCAGCTGCTTCTGCCCCTTGGAGATGTTCCCGCCGTCCTCGCTGATCACTGTCTGATAGCCCTGCGGCAGCCGCATGATGAACGGATGGATATGCGCCGCCTTCGCGGCTGCCACCACTTCCTCCATCGTGGCGTTTTCTTTGCCGTAGGCAATGTTGTCGAAGATGGTCCCGTTGAATACCCAGGTGTCCTGCAGCACCATCGCGTACGCGCTTCTCACGCTTCTGCGCGTGGCCTCCCGGATATCCTGCCCGTCGATGCGGATGCATCCGCTGTCCGGATCGTAGAACCGCATCAGCAGGTTGATCACCGTCGTCTTCCCGACGCCCGTCGGCCCGACGATCGCCGTCAGCCGGCCGGCCTCCGCCGTCAGGCTCAGGTCATGGATGATCGTCCGTCCCGGGTCGTATCCGAACACCACATGGTCCGCCTCCACCCGTCCCTGCACGTCGCTGAGCTCCACGGCGTTTTCGGCGTCCGCCGCTTCCTCCTGCTCATCCAGCAGGGTGAACACGCGCTCCGCCGCCGCCAGCGCGGAGAAAAGCTCGTTCACGATCTCGGCGATCGCGTTGATCGGCCCCGCGAACTTGCGGGAATACAGCACAAAAGAGGATATCCGGCCCAGGTCGATCGCGCCGTTCATAAACAGCACGGCGCCCAGCAGGCCGATCAGGCTCAGGCTCAGGTTGTTGATCCCGCTCATGGTCGGGCCGATCGTCACGCCGTAATGCTCCGCGTCGGCATAGGCGTCCGCCGCGGTCTGGTTGATCTTGTCGAACCGCTCGTCCACCTTGTCCTCATAAGCATAGGCCAGGATCGTTTTCTGCCCGGAGAGCATTTCCTCCACAAAGCCGTTCATGTCGCCGTAGCTGCGGGACCGCTTCGCGTATCTCGGCTGGGTCCTTTTGCGCATCCACGCCGTATAGCTGATCGCCACGGGCACCGTCACCAGCACCACGGCGGACAGCGGCAGGGAGATGGACACCATCATCACCACGGAGCCGACCACCGTCACCACGCTGGTCAGGATCTGCACCACGTCCGTCGCGATACAGGTGGAGATCACGTCGATGTCATAGGAAACACGGCTGATGATATCGCCTGCCTGATGGCGGTCAAAATACCCCACCGGCAGCTTCATCAGCTTGTCAAACACGCTCTGGCGCATCTGCCGGCCCACGCGCTTGCTGACCACCGTCATGATCAGGCTGATCACGAAACCCAGCAGCGAGGAGGCCAGATAGCACACCAGCATCAGCGTGGCGTAATAGGCCACGCGCTCAAAATTCACCAGTCCCTTGCCGGCGGCCGCCTCGCGGATCGCGCTGCCCGCCAGGTTCGGTCCCCACAGGGACAGCACATTGCTCACAAGGCTCAGGCAGGCAACTCCCAGGATCACCCAGCGGAAGGGGCCCAGAAAGCGCAGCATGCGGCGGAGCGTGCCGCGGGTGTCCTTCGGTTTTCTCATCACAGTATCGCGCCGTGCCATCAGCTCACCTCCCCCATCTGGGTTCGGCAGATGTCCCGATACACTTCGCAGGAGCGCATCAGCTCCTCGTGTGTGCCGCGCCCGATCATTTCTCCCTCATGCAGCACCAGGATCTCGTCCAGCGACATGATGGACGACACGCGCTGGGCGATCACCACCGTCGTCGCGCTGTCGTGGTGATCCCGGATGGCCTTGCGCAGCGACGCGTCCGTGCGGTAGTCCAGCGCCGAGGAGGAATCGTCCAGGATCAGGATCTCCGGCTTCGCCGCCAGCGCGCGGGCGATCAGCAGCCGCTGCTTCTGCCCGCCGGAGAAGTTCGCCCCGTGGATCGCCGCCTCGTGCTCGTAGTCATCCTCATATTCTTCCACAAAGTCGCGTGCCATCGCGTCCGTGGCGGCCTCCCGCATCATGCGGTCCGTCACGTCCCGCCCGAAGGTCAGGTTCTCCCGGATGGTATCGGCAAAGATCACGTCATTCTGGAAAACGACGCCGAACTTTTTGTGCAGGTCGTCCTTTTCATAGGCGCGCACGTCCTGCCCGCCCACGAATACGCGGCCCTCCTGCGGGTCATAGAAGCGCATCAGCAGGTTCACGATGCTGGTCTTGCCGCTGCCCGTCGCGCCGATGATGCCCAGCGAACCGCCCTTTTTCACGGAGAAGGAGATATCCTTCAGACACTTCTGCCTTCCCTCCCCGAGGAACTGTCCCTCCTCCTCGCCGGCCTCCTTGTCCGCGTCATAGCTGAAGGTGACGTTGTCAAAGATCAGGTCCCCGTCCGTCGGCGGGACCTCCTTTTCCGCCCCGGCCACGGGCGCCAGGTCCTCCTCCGTGTCCACGACCTCGCGGATGCGGTTGGCGGACGCGTTCGCCTTGGACATCATCATAAAGATGCGGTTCAGGCCCATCACGCCCATCAGGATCATATTGAAATAGGTCAGAAATGCCAGGATCACGCCCGGCGCCATCTCGCCGCTGTTCACGCGGCGCGCGCCGATGAACACCACCAGGGTCAGGCCCACGTTCAGGAAAAGCGTCACGATCGGCCCCGGCAGGGACATGATCACGCCGGCCTTCACCTCGCGCCGCACCAGGTCGCTGTTCGCCTCCCCGTAGCGGTTCTTCTCATAGGGCTCCTTGCTCAGCGCCTTGACCACGCGGATGCCCGTGATGCTCTCGCGCATCAGCCGCACCACCGTGTCCATCCCGCGCTGCACCGTGTCGTAGAGCGGGATGCCCTTCACCGACACGAATACCACCAGCGTGATCATGACCGGCGCCATGATGCACAGGATGGCGGCCAGGCTCGCGTCCATGGTCAGCGTGATGATGATGCCGCCGAAAAGCATGATCGGCGCGCGGATGCCCATGGTCTGGATCATGCGGGTGAAATTCTGGATATTGTAGGTATCGCTGGTCATGCGGGAGATCAGGGAAGGCAGCCCCACCTGATCCATCTGCTTTCCGGACAGGTTCAGCGCCCGGTGGAAAAGATCCCGCCGGACGGCGAAGGTGGTGTTCCGCGCCACGCGCACGCTCATCCGGTTGGCCTTGATGTTCAGCATCCTTGTCGTCAGGGTCAGCAGCAGCATGACGGCGCCCCAGGCAATGACCGGCCACGCGTTTTCCGCCGCCGGCACCACGTTGTCCAGCAGATGCTCCAGCACATAGGGGATCAGAAGCTCCGTACCGGTGCCGGCCAGCTTGACCAGCATCACCAGCAGGATGTATTTCCTGTACTTCCCGGCATATCGCCAGATAAACTTCATGCGTCCTCCCGATAGAAAGAAAGGGAGCCGTTTTGCAAGGAAACGGCTCCCTCTACAAAATGTTTATACAATTATATCACTTAACTTCTTCGCTGTCACCCAGAGAACTGCTCTGCTTGACCAGTACCTTCTGCGTATAGCTGGAGAACGCGTCCTCCACGAGCGCTTTGTCCGGTGCCTTGGTCAGCACGCTGACGACCGGCACGATGATCAGCCCGGCGATCATGCAGAAGGCGCCGGCGTTGATCGGGCTCTGCAGCAGGCCCAGGTTCAGGTTGATCACCTTCAGGTTTCCCAGCATATCCAGCGTCATGAAAATGCTGGAGAAGAGGATCGACGTCCAGCAGGCACGCTTGGTCGTCCGCTTCCAGTACAGACCGTACAGGAAGGGAGCAAGGAACGCGCCGGCCATGGCGCCCCAGCTGACGCCCATCGCCTGGGCGATGAAGGCGACCGGGGAACTGACCTGCACGATGGCGATCGCGGCGGAGATCGCGATGAACACCACCACCAGCGCGCGCATGATCAGCAGCTGCTTCTTCTCGCTCATGTTCTTGATCACATGGCCCTTGAGCAGGTCCAGCGTCACGGTGGAGGAGGAGGTCAGCACCAGGGAGGACAGGGTGCTCATCGAGGCGGAAAGCACCAGAATGATCACCACGGCGATCAGCAGGTCAGGCAGCTTGGAGAGCATCGCGGGAATGATGGCGTCAAAGCCGCCCACGGGGGTGCCCGCCTCGGTCACGCCGACCACGTCGGAGAAGAGCCGGCCGAAGCCGCCCAGGAAGTAGCAGCCGCCCGCGACGATGATCGCGAAAACGGTGGAAATGATCGTGCCCTTGTGGATGTCGCCCTCGCTCTTGATGGCGTAGAACTTGCCGATCATCTGCGGCAGGCCCCAGGTGCCCAGCGAGGTCAGGATGACCACGCCCAGCAGGCTGAGCGGATCCGGTCCGAAGAAGGAATTGAAGATGCCGGGCGTTGTGGAGACTGCCTCATCCGACACGGCAGCCAGGCCGTTCAGCGATCCGATGAAGCCGCCGTTCTGCCCCAGCACCGCGGCAATGACCGCCACGATGCCGATCAGCATGATAATGCCCTGCACAAAGTCGTTGATGGCGGTGGCCATGTAGCCGCCGGCGATCACGTAGATCGCCGTCAGCACGGACATCACCAGCACGCACCAGATATAGTCGATATGGAAGGCCATCTCGAAAAGACGGCTCAGGCCGTTATACAGCGAAGCGGTATACGGGATCAGGAAGATGAAGATCACCACGGAGGCGATGATCTTGAGGGACTTGGAGCCGAAGCGCTTTGCAAAGAAATCCGGCATGGTCGCGCTCTGCAGATGCTGTGTCATGATGCGCGTCCGGCGGCCGAGGATCGCCCAGGCCAGCAGGGAGCCGATCACGGCGTTGCCGATGCCGATCCAGGTCGAAGCGATACCGAACTTCCAGCCGAACTGTCCGGCGTAGCCGACGAAGATAACGGCGGAAAAATAGGAGGTGCCGTAGGCAAAGGCCGTCAGCCACGGACCCACAGAGCGGCCGCCCAGCACGAAACCGTTCACGTCCGTCGCGTGCCTGCGGCAGTACAGGCCGATCCCGATCATGACACCGAAAAAGACCACCAGTAATATAATTTTGATCAACATATCCTTGTACCCCTTCCCGCCTTCCCCGCGTTTGATTTAGTGCTTTGCGGTGTAAAAGCGTTCGATTGTTGGTATCTTATCCTACCTCGCGCCTGATTACAAGGGCAAATCTCCCGCATTCCTGTATCTTTTCTGATTTTTTCCTTCTCCGTGCCGGCCCGATGGCCTTCCCCCTGCTCACAGCCGCTTCTCCATCGTCGTCATCCTCACGCCAAACCCCAGGCCTTCATAAAACGCTCTCGCGCTGTCATTTCCTTCCCACACATGCAGCGTCAGCCAGTCAAAGCCCTCCCGCTTCGCCCAGGCATCCGCATATTCATACAGCGTCCTGCCGACGCCCTTCCCCCGCGCCTTCTCATCCACGCACAGGTCATCTATATACAGCTCCTTTGCCTCCCTGAACACATGGCTCTTCCGCGTCTGCGCTGCGCAGAAGCAGTACCCGAGCACGCATCCCTCTTCCTCCGCCACAAAAACCGGCGTCTCCGGATCGGCGAAGATCGCCAGGATCTCCTCATCCGTATACTTCCTTGTGCCGGAAATAAACAGGTCCGGCCGGATGCCGGCATGCACCTCCAGCACCTGGCTCAGCAGGTTTTTTACTGCCTCCAGATCCTTTTTCTCCGCTCTTCTCACGTTCATTTTCATTCGCCTCCCCGGTTCCATGGCGGCAGTATACCATAGATTTTTCCTTTTTTCAGAAATTCTTCACACTTTTTGGACAAAATAGTGTATACTGGTCTCGTTTCCGAACGATATGCTCCCCCGCGGAGAGAGAGGAGAACCGAAACCATGGATGCTGCAGTTACGGAAAAGACCCTGGTAGGCGAGATCGTGATGAAGTACCCGGAAGCGATAGACATTCTCATGTCCATCGGCATGCACTGCCTGGGCTGCCCCGCTTCCCAGATGGAGAGCCTGGAGGATGCCTGCATGGTGCACGGCTTTGAAGTCGGTCCCGTGGTGGACGCCATCAATGAAGCCATCGAGGCGAATCACTGATCCGCTTCCTGTGTTGGATCACAAAGCCGGCCCCGTCGGGGCCGGCTTTTCCCTTGTCTCCGCATCCCGTTTCCGCTATAATAGCCATATCCGAAAAAACGAAAGGACCGAAGAAACCATGAATGTACAGGACCGGTTTTTATCCTATATCGCCGTCGATACCTCCAGTCTCGATTCCTCCGAAACCTGCCCCTCCACTGAGCATCAGTGGGATCTGGCCCGGAAGCTGGAGCAGGAAATGAAGGACCTCGGCCTGAGCGGCGTCCGCGCGGATGAGCACGCCTACGTCTACGGCTTCATCCCCGCCAACGATCCCTCCGCCCCGGCCATCGGGCTGATTGCCCATATGGATACGGTGGACGCCGTACCCTCCGCCCCCATCAGACCCCGCGTCCTGCATTACGAGGGCGGCGACATCGTGCTCAACGCCGAAAAGAACATCGTTATGCGCGAGGCGGATTACGAGACCCTGGCCCTGGACCGCGGCAGGGATCTGATCGTGACCGACGGCACCACGCTCCTGGGCGCGGATGACAAGGCCGGCGTATCCGAGATCATGACCTTCTGCGAATACGTCATGGCCCATCCGGAAAAGAAGCACGGCAGGATCTGCGTCGGCTTCACCCCGGATGAGGAGATCGGCCGCGGGGCGGACCTGTTCGACGTGGCCGGCTTCGGCGCCGACTTCGCCTACACGGTGGACGGCGGCATCGCCAACGAGATCGAGTTTGAAAACTTCAACGCCGCCTCCGCCCTCGTGAAGGTGAACGGCTTCTCCATCCATCCCGGCAGCGCCAAAAACAAAATGCGCAACGCCTCCCTCATGGCCATGGAGTTCCATTCCATGCTGCCGGAAAACGAGCGCCCGGAATACACTGAGGGCTATGAGGGCTTCTACCACCTGAACCGTATCGAAGGCCAGGAGCAGAACGCCCTGCTGCATTACATCATCCGCGACCATGACCGCGCGAAGTTTGAGCAGAAGAAGGACCGCATCCGCAGGATCGCGGATTACCTGAACGGTAAATACGGCGAGGGCAGCTTTGAGCTGACCGTGAAGGACAGCTATTACAACATGCGTGAGGAAGTGGAAATGAAGCCCGAGGTCGTCGAGCGAGCGCGCGAGGCCATCCGCGCCGCCGGCATGGAGCCGGTCTCCGTCCCGATCCGCGGCGGCACGGACGGCGCCCGCCTTACCTTCATGGGCCTGGTCTGCCCGAATCTGGGCACCGGCGGCAGAAACTACCACGGCGTGTATGAATACGCGGTCATCCAGGAAATGGAAGCCGTGGTGGAGATCCTCAAGAACCTGATCCTGAAATAAACCCCGTAAAAAAAAGCAGGGCTGCCTCCCTTTCGGCCCGGAAGGACCGCAGGGGAGGCAGCCTTTTTTCATATTCAATTCGATCCGTCCCCGCGGCGGACGTTCATTCCCCCGGGGACAGGTCCCGGGTATACACCTTGTTCTCCGCGTTGTCCAGGCAGGTGTCGTACCGCTCGGCCAGGATCACGCTGCTCTGCTTCTTGAACTTTCTCAGGTCGTTGACCGTCCTGCAGCCGAAGAATGCGGCCCCGTCCTCCAGGGAAGGCTCGTATACGATCATCCTCGCTCCGTTTCCCCGCAGCCGCTTCATGATCTCCCGCACGGGGCTCTTCCGGAAGCTGCCGGGATCCGTCTCCCCGAGCGGGCGGAAGATCCCGATCACAGCCTTCGTTTCAGCCGCCTCCTCCCCGTCCTCACGGATGCCCGCCAGCTCCAGCGCCCGGTCGGCGATATACTCCGCGCGGTTCCGCCGGCTTTCCGCCACGGCGGCGGCCATGCTCCGGGGAATACGCCCGCAGCTGGCCGGCATATACCCGGCATATTCCGGCAGTACGTCCTCCGCGCTGCCGAAGGAGGGATTGCTGCCATGACTGCCGATGCGGGGATCCAGGCAGATGCCCCGGATGATCTCCCCGGCGTTCAGCTCCATGCTCCCGGCATAGGTATCCACGTCGTTGAAGAAGGCAGTCCGCATCTCCAGGCAGGCGTCGGAGAAAAGCCGGATCGCCTCCGCTTCCGTACTGCCCGTGATCAGGATCTCCGTGTCCCTTTTCAGGGCGCTGTTCTTCAGGATGTCGGCAAAGGCCTGCGCCTTCTCCCGGGCGGCTTTTCCGCACCCGACCACGATCCGGCCGGGATGCAGGCTGTCGTACAGGGGACTGCTCTCCCGGATGAAGTCCGGGGAATACAGGATATTCTCCGCGGAATATCTTTCCCGGGCCGCGGCGGTATAGCCCACGGGAACGGCGCTCCGGATCACGATAACGGCAGTCTGGTTGTTTTTCAGCACCGTCTCCACAGCCGCGTCCACGGCCGCGGTGTCGATGCTTCCCTTTTTCGCTCTGCACTCCGCGGGGACCGCGATCACCGCGAGATCCGCGTCCCGGCAGGCGGTCTCCCCGTCTGTCACGGCCGTCAGGTTCAGCTCCGCCCGGGCGAAATACCTTTCGGTCAGCTCATCCCGCAGGGGGCTGACCCGCCGGTTGATCTTTTCCACCCTTTCCGGATCCGGATCCGCCAGGATCACCCGGTGATGGCGCGCCAGCTGCACCGCCGCAGACAGACCCGCGTACCCGGCGCCGTATACTGTAATGTTTCTGGAAACAACAGGATTGAACATTGGGGTGTTATATTCTATAAAAACGTCCGCCACGTCGAACTGCAGGGTATTCGCCAGCCGGGTCAGCTGGTCCAGGGAAGGTACGTATTCCTGGTTCTCCAGCCGGCAGAGCATGGAGCGGTTGATGCCCGCTTTGTCCGCCAGTTCCTGCTGTGTCAGGCCCAGGCGCTTTCTCTGGTCCAGGATCGTCCGGGCCAGCTTGGATATGGAAAAATTCTTCATTTTGATCCTCCTCCGGAATGTGACGAATAACAACAAAAATAGCATAAAATATGCTTTACTTTTTGTCAATATCCCCATAAAATGTTACCGTGCTTCACAGGCACAGAAGGAGATCAGGATGCGGGAACCTTTGAACGCCTTTGAGTTTATCGAAGAGCTTCGCAAGCGGAGCGGGAAAAAGGAGAACACTTTCAAAAACCTTTCCCGTTTTCTGGATGACAAAGCTCGGGAAAAGGGC
>JAFWQA010000024.1 GCA_017509255.1 Clostridia bacterium
GATACCGAGGACTTCCTCGCCATGCTGCCGGACGGCTACAACCGCGCGACCCATGAATACGACGCCGCGGGAAACCGCATCCTCACCGTGTATTACAACGGCGATTATATCGCGACCGTGGAGGGCGGATACTCCGCCGTGCAATACAAATATGATGAACGGAAACGCCTGACGCAGGAGAGCTATCTGGACGCGAATATGAGACGCGTCACCATCCTGAAGGGCTACTCCGCCATTGCCTATCAGTATGACAACGCGGACAACACGCTGCAGGTGCGCTATCTGGACCGCGAGGACAAGCTGACCCGGATCCCGGAGGGCTTCAGCGTCTGGCAGCGGGAGTATGACGACCACCACCATGTGATCCTGGAGCAGTATCTGGACGAGTACGAGCGCATTGCTTCCCTGACAAACCGCTATGTAGCAATGCGGGTCTCCTATACTGCCAGGGGAAGCATCGAACGCATTGAGTATCTGAATGCTGCCCTGCAGCCGGTGGAAACGGCCATGGGCTACGCTACTATCGTTTATACCTATGATGACAATGAGCGTAAGACAAGTGAAATGTATCTGGATGCTGAAGAGGTACCACGTACCATTTCCGCCGGCTATGCCGGGATCCGCTATGAATACGGCGAACAGGGCAGCGTCTGGCGCACGACCTATGTGGACGGTTCCGGACTTCCGGTGCTGTGCCTGAACGGCTATGCCGCCATGGAATACCAGTATGACGAGAACCAGTATGTGACCCGCATCACCTATCTGGATGACCGGTACAATCATACCTATATCAATGCAGGCTATTCCGCGGTGGCGCGCACGGTGGACAAGAACGGAAATATCCTGACGGAAACCTATCTGGATCTGAACGATTCCCCGACACTCTGCGCCGATGGCTACGCGACCTTGCGCACCACCTGGGATGGCCGCAGGCGTGCGGTACGGCGCGAGTATCTGGACGTGACCGGCGCGCCGGCGATCCTCAACACCGGCTATTCCTCCATCGGATATGCCTATGACAACAGCAACAACCTGATCCGTCAGTCCTATTACAACAAAAACGGCGGCCTGACCTGGTGCCCGAACGGTTACTGCGAGATCGTCTACGTCTATGACGCGCGCGGGCACTGCATCGAGGAGCACCTGCTGACCGCACAGGGTAAGCCGGCTGTACATACATACGGAGAGTACTGCTGGCTCCGCCGGACCGTGGATGCCGACGGGCACGTGCTTTCCATCAAGTATTTTGACGCTTCCGGAAACCCGGCCTCCTATGCCAAACGGTACGCGGAGGTGCGGTATACCTATGACCTGGCGGGCCGCGAGACCTCCGAAAGCTATTATGACCGCGCCGGAGAGTTACGCGAAAACCCGCAGGGTTATGCAAGGGTAGAAGTATCCTATAATGCGCTGGGCTATATTGTTGCAGAAGCGTATTACAACGCTGCGGGTGTCCTGACGGACACTGCCCTGGGATACGCCACCGCAGAGTATGAATATGACGAGCTGGGGAACCTGATCTCCGAGCGGTACTTTGATGCCCGGGAATCCGGCGCGTTGCCGGAGGGCTCCACCTGGTCCTATATGCTGGTGGATTACGACGATCAGGGCCGCCTGCTGAGCGAGGAATACTTCGACACCTTCGACTGGCCGGCGGAGAATGACAAGGGGTATGCTTCTCATTTCATCACCTATACGGACAGCGGCCGGATCGAAAGCGAATACTATCTGAAGAAGAACGGCAAGCCGGCGGTCACCGAGGACGGCTACAGCCGCCGCACACTGGTTTCCGAGGGGATCGGGGAGAAGGCGTACGTGATGCGCGTTGTCAACGAGGCGCCGGAGGAGGACAACCGCTGCCCGGTCATTGTGCAGACCTATGACCGGTATAACCGCGTGACGGAAAGCCGCTATTACAGCGCTGACGGGCAGGCCGCGATCGGCCCGGAGGGCAGCCCTGTCGTGAAGCGCGATTATACCAGCCGCGGGCAGGTGTCCCAGGTCCGGTACTATGACAATGACGGCGCTCCCTTCGCGGTGGACGGCGTCTATGGCGTGAAGCGGGAATACAACGCCTATGCCAATATCGAGCGGGAAACCTGGCTGGACAAGGATGGAAAGCCCACCCGGAACAGCGACGGCTACGCGACCGTCCGGTACGATTACGACCTGAGCTATTCCGACATTGTGGAGCGGTATTACAGGTATTACCTGGATGAGAACGGGGATCCCACAGCCGCGAAGAACGGCGCCTGGGGCATCGCCATGCTGTACTATCCGGCCACCCGTATCCACACGGTGACCTATATCGATCAGAACGACCTGCCGGTTGTCATCGGTGAGGGCTACGCCGTACTGGAATATGAAGAAGACGTCTACGGCAACCGGATCTGGGAGGGCTATTACGACGAGATCCACGCCCAGACCAACTGCGCAGACGGTTATTCCAGCGTGGAGCGTACCTTTGACGAGGCAGGCCGGATGATCTCCGAGCGCTATCTGGACCGCTACAACAAGCTGACCGACAACAAGGACGGTATCGCCGGCTGGAACGGCTATTATGACGCAGAGGGCAATCTGATCATTACCAGCCGGTACGACAAGGACCGGAAGCAGCTGCCGACCGACGGCGCTGCCCGAGGGGAGGAATGACGATGAAAAAACCGGGAAAGATCATCCGCCTCTGCGCGCTGGCGCTGGCGCTGATGCTGCTGCCCCTCCCCGGTATGGCGGAGGATGCCGACGGCGTTGATTACAGCCGGTGGACCACCTTCCTTCTGCTGTGCAACGAGGGCATGACGAATGACGGCGGAAACGTCGGGAACACCATCATGGTGGTATCCATGCATCCGGGAACGGGCAAGATCCGCCAGATGATGGTCACGTGGGACACCTTTGTGCAGTACGAGGGTTTCGATTTTCCGCAGCGGCTTGGCTCTGCCTACCGGAATAAAGGCCCGGAAGGCACCGTGGACAATTTCAACAAGAATTTCCAGATGGACATCACCCATTATATGTCCCTGAACTTCCTGAACCTGGCTTCCCTGATCGACGCCTACGGTGGCGTGACAGTCGACCTGACACGCCAGGAGCGCAACGCGCTGAACGGCATGGTCGCCTCCAAGAAGGAGACCATCCAGGCGCAGGCGGACGCCGGACTGCTGACCCAGCTGGCCGTGGAGCTGCTGGCACAGCAGTACCAGCTGGACGATTTCGGACCGGAAACGAAGCTGAACGGCCTGCAAGCCGCAGGCTACGGCTGGCTGCAGTACGACTCCGTGTATAACTGCTGCGAGCGGGACAACGAGGTGATCGGCAGCCTGTTCAACAGTGTGGCGGAACGGATCAAGGAGACGACTGCCTTTTACAACAGCCATACCGAGTATCCCGCGGACGTCCGGGGCCGCCGGGTGATCAACCTGGATGCTATGACGGAGGAGGATGTCTCCTATCTCCGGCAGCAGATCGACCCCATCTTCCAGATGTCTTACAACAACCTGACGGAGGAGGAGATCCGGGGGATTTCCGTCACTCTGGCGAAGAGCGCCTTTGAGGCGGCACGGCAGGGCGTGGATATCTTTACCGTGGTGGAAACCGCTATCTTCCCGCTGGAGTCCAGGCCCGATATCGTTTACGACATGATCGCAGGCAATACGGGGATCCTGGTGGATTACGAGGCCAACAGCAAAGCCATGAAGGAATACCTTTTCGCGGAGGAATGAGCTTGCACGCTTACTGCCTTTTCTGCGACACGCGCCGGTGCGGGGAGATCGCCCGGCTGATCGAAAGCCGGTACGAATGCCACTGCTTCTCCCCCCGGATGATCCAGCGCAAATGGGTGAAGGGGATCCCCGAGGAGGAGATCCACGACTGGCTGCCGGGCTATGTTTTCCTCTATACGGAGGAGCCGCTGAAGCAGAGGATCGACGTCAGCGGCATCATCCGCGTGCTGGGCAACGGCGAGCTGGAGGGCGCAGACCGGGAGTTCGCGCAGATGCTGTATCAGCGCGGGGGCGTGCTGGGCAGCGTATGCCTTATTCAGGAGGGAGACCGCTGCCGGATCGCCGATCCGGCCTGGGCAGGCGCGGAGGGCACCGTTATCCGCATGGACAGAGGAAGAAAACGGTGCTGTGTGGAATTTATCTTTGATGAAAAAAAGCACAGCGTCTGGGTAGGATACGAAATACTGGAGCCCGATTCGGACACCGGCGTCAGGTAAAACGGAAGCCACACTGACCGGATTGGCAGGTGCGCTTGCGTTTGAAAATAATGTGTTCCTGTTCCACGGCGGATCGCTTTTCCCCCGCCCGCGGAACGGCGACGCATTCCCTGAAGCCGGTCCGGACGGATGAAACGGACAGAAGCAAACGGAAAACTCAGAAAAAGAGCAGGCTTATCCCCGCTCCGCCGCTGAGTTTTTTTGATGAAAGAAAACACCTTCCAGGGGAGGTCGGCATATGGATAAGAGAACGCATCCGGTCAAAAGAGCGCTGCGGAGCATGGCCAAGGATTGGTGGATGGTCCTGCTGGACATCCTGGCAGTCAACGTCGCCTATTTCCTGGCGCTGTTCATCCGCTACTATTACATCGATTACGCGCTGGAGATCACGGAATACCGGTTCTTTGACGAGTTCCTGAAAATCGCGCCGGTCAATTCCGTACTGGCAATCCTTATTTTTGCCGCCTTCCGGCTGTACAACGGCATGTGGAAATACGCCGGGATGAACGACCTGAACCGGATCGTGATGGCAAACCTTGCTTCCAGCCTGCTGCACGTGGTCACCTCCTTCCTGGTCCGGCGGATGCCGCTGAGCTATTACCTGCTGGGCGCGGTGCTGCAGATGGTATTCATCGTTACCATCCGGTTTGCCTACCGGATGGTCCGGCTGGAGAAAAGAAAGGTCATCAACCGGAGGAACCCGGGCCTGAGGACCATGATCA
>JAFWQA010000025.1 GCA_017509255.1 Clostridia bacterium
AAACGCTGGTATGCAAAGACTGTGGCGAGGAGTTCGTTTTCACTGCCGGTGAACAGGAATTCTATGCCGAAAAGGGATTCCAGAACGAGCCCACCCGGTGCAAGGCGTGCCGCCAGGCCCGGAAGGCCAGCCGCGCTGCCGGCGCTTCGCGCGAAATGCATGATGCGATTTGCGCCGAATGCGGCAAGCCCACTCAGGTTCCCTTCGAGCCGAGAGAGGACCGTCCCGTATACTGCAGCGAGTGCTTTGCCGCCCGCCGCGGATAATCGAACTGCTGCAACAGAAAACCCGGAGAAGCAACCGCTTTTCCGGGTTTTATTTTTTGCCGGCTGGATTCCGGGGCACGTCAGATATTCGTGAAAAACGGCGTTCCGTCCTCCCGGCAGAGAATGCCGTCCTCGGTGAACTTCAGCGGGGTAGGTACGGTCATCATATATTTCAGGATTTCATCCATCCGGACGCTTTCCCGGAAGGTGACCAGGGAAAAACTGACCCCGTGTTTGTGAGCCCGCCCCGTACGGCCAATCCGGTGCAGATAGTATTCATTCTCATTGGGCAGGTCGTAATTAATGACGGCTTCCACATCATCCACATCGATCCCGCGCGCGGCCACGTCCGTCGAGACAAGGATGGGGAACCTGCCGCGCTTGAAATCATTCATGACCACATTGCGCTTTGCCTGGGGAATATCCCCGTGGAGGCACTGCGCGTCATAGCCCTCCCGGCAAAGCTGCCGGGTCAGCTTATCGGTCATGAATTTCGTGTTGCAGAAGATCATGATCCGGTGATACTCATCCGCGTCCAGCAGATAGAGCAGCTGGTCCGTCTTCTTATCCTGCTCGGCTTCAATCACATACTGGGTAATCCGGGGCCGGTCCTCTTTGGTGGCTTCCACCGTGATCTCCACGGGATCATGCTGATACTTCCAGGCAATGGTCAGCACATCCTGATTGGTCGTGGCGGAGAAAAGCACCAGCTGCCGTTCCGGGGGAGTGGATTCGATAATCTTCGTGACATCCTTGACAAAGCCCATGTTCAGCATTTCATCCGCTTCATCCAGAACCATGGTATGAACCGCGTTCAGACGGATGTTTCCGCGCTGCATATGGTCCAGCATGCGCCCGGGGGTCGCGATGATAATCTGGGGCTTGCGCTTCAGGGCATTGATCTGCTTTGAGATGGACTGCCCTCCGTAGATGACGGCGATGCGGACGCCGTCGATATACCGGGCCAGGTGGGTCAGCTCTTCGCCGATCTGTAAAGCCAGTTCCCGGGTCGGCGCCAGGACAACCTCCTGAATCCGGCTGTCCCGGAGCTGGATATATTCCAGCATGGGGATGCCGAAGGCGCAGGTCTTCCCGGTGCCGGTCGGCGCAATGGCATTAATGTCCGCCCCGGACATCATCAGGGGAATGGTACGGGCCTGGACGGTGGAAGGTTCCTGAAAGCCCATGCTCCGGACCGCCCGCAGGATTTCCGGGGACAGGTCCATGGTTTCGAAGGATACGGGTGTGGCGGATTCCTGTGACAAAGCAATCTCCTTTCGGGATCAGTCGTAAGAACGTGCAGGGGGACGCGGACGGTCAGCCCTGCTGGAAGAGCTCGGCGGGGAGCGGCTTCAGGAGGGCGTAGAGGTCATCGGTGATCGGGCGGTCCCAGCTGGCGATGGTGACCAGCACGTTGTCACTGCGGTCGAACTGGACGCAGGAGATGCGGGACTCCGACAGCTTGATCTTCCGGACGATGAGGAGGTTGTCGCCCTGCATGACGGGGCAGTCCTCGACACCGGTGACCTCGACGTCCTCGTCGTTCTCCAGCGCGTCGAGGAGCTGGGCCGCCTCGAAGGGGATCTGGCCGTCGGTGAGGTCCCGGGCCGGGGAGCCCTCCGGCAGGTTCCCGATGATCATCGCGGGGCCGCGTCCGCCGAACAGGTCGTAGCGGAGGAAGACACCCTGGCAGCTGCCGTCGGGCGCGGGCAGCAGCCCGGCCCCGAGATTGCCCGGCCAGTCCCCCGGGTCCATGGCCAGGACATCGAAGTCCGGGCCGGCGGGTGTGGCGGCG
>JAFWQA010000026.1 GCA_017509255.1 Clostridia bacterium
AAGCCGGGAAGACGCTGACCACGACTGTTACCACTCCGATTGTGGGCCTTGGAACGACAGCGGTCAAAGCCAGTATGGATTTTGAGTCCTCGTTTGCGTTTGTCCGTAAAACTGTCAACGGTACAGAAGAGGACTTCAATACTCTCGCCGAAGCATCCAAACGGATGTCCACGGAGATTGCAACATCTACGGATGAGATCAACGCCGTTATGGCTACGGGCGGTCAGCTGGGTATCGCTACTGAACACATTGAGGAATTTGCGCGGGTTATGATTGACCTGAGCAATGCTTCCACAGACCTGGATGCGGATACCGCCGCTACGCAGCTGGCGAAGTTCGCCAATATCATGGGTACAAGCCAGTCTCAGTTTTCCAATATTGGCAGTACGATCGCCATGCTGGGTAATAATTTCGCTACGACAGAAGCGCCTATTGCTGAAATGGCAATGCGTATCGCTGGCGCGGGCAGGCAGATCGGACTGACAGAAGCGCAGGTTCTGGGCTTGGCGACAGCATTGTCGTCTGTCGGTATTCAGGCGCAGGCTGGCGGTTCCTCTATCTCCAAGGCCCTGATCAAAATGGAAGTCGCGGCCACGACCGGCGGTGATGCCCTGAAGGATTTCGCCCGGGTCTCCGGAATGACAGAACAGGAGTTTGTCAGCGCATGGAAAAGTGATCCGATCAAAGTATTTCAGCGGTTTATTGAAAGCCTTGCTGAAATGAACGAGGAAGGCATCTCTTCCGTAGCTGTCCTTGACGAAATCGGCATCAGTGAAATCCGCCTGCGTGATACGATGCTCCGTGCGGTTAACGCGACGGAGCTGTTTGCGAACGCACAGGATATGGCAGCGGAAGCTTGGGAAGAGAACACTGCCCTTGCACAGAAATCCAGTGTCATATATGGTACCACTGCTAGCAAGCTGAAAAACCTGAAAAACACAGCCCTCATGTTTGCCCAGCGGATCGGCGATGACCTGAACCCCACAATCCAGCAAATCATTGACAGCGTGAACGGCTTGCTTGAGAAGTTTCTGTCCCTTGATGAGAGCCAGCGGCAGTCCATTGTGAAATGGGCCGCTTTTGCCGCCGCCATCGGCCCTGCTGTTCTGATCCTCGGAAAAGTGGTCGGCGCTGTCGGAAAGGTATCTGGTGCTTTGGGTACCGCCTTTACCGCTATCGGGAAATTCTCCGCGAAAGTCAGCATGGCGGGCGGCGGACTGGGCGGTCTGCTGAAAACGCTGGTTTCTTCCAAGCTGGCCATGGTCGCTCTTGCCGCCGCCGTTGTGTATGGAGCCATCAAACTGGTGGACTATGCTTCCGGCGCGAAAGCGGCCCGGGAAGCCCTCGAGGGCATGGCGAAAACAGCAAAGAGCTGGAAAGAAACCGAAGCGGATACCTTCTATAGCCGGAGCAAGGGACTGTCCTTCTTCGGCATGACGAAGGATGACTTTGTTCGTACCACGGCCAGCGCCAAGGAATGGCTTTCCGGCCTGACCAATGTCTGGTCTGACGGACAGAAGGAAACGAATGAGATCGTTGAATCCTGGACGGAATCTTTCAAGAGCCTGACTGCCACTACCCGGGAATCCCTGCAGGAAATGAAGGATACAGCGGATGCCGCCGGGTATACGTCTGTTTCGGATCAGCTGCAGGCGGACATTAAAACGCTGGACGCCATGGACAAGGAGATCACAACTCTCCTGAAAAAACGGAAGAACCGGAAACTGACGGAGAAGGATAAGCTTCGCCTGCAGGAGCTGATCGACACCCGGGAAGCGATCGAGGTGAAATATCACCTGACTGCCGCCGACACGGAAGGCTTCACGACCATCCGGAAAAAGGTGGAAGCGGAAATCGCCCGTGCGGAAGCGCGTGGGCAAGAAGTCAGCGGAGAGGTATATCAGGAGGCCATGGTAGCAGCTGCCGAAGGCATGGCCTCCGTCAACTCCGCCCTGGATACGCAGTATGACAAGGAATACGCTGTGATCCAACTGATTGAGGATGCCACGGAGCGTCAGGCCGCGCTGGATGCCCTGAACGCCAAGTACAATGAGGATCGCCGTGCCGCCGCGCTGGAATACGCCCAGCTCATGGCGGACATGGTGAATCCTGTCTGGCAGCAAGATAACGTTCAGGAAGCCAAAGGCCAGATCGGGGAACTGATGCAGCTGCTGCGGCAGTACAGCACAGCGAAGACGGACTCTGAAAAGAAAGCCTTCCTGCCGGAGCTGAACAAGCTGACCGCCAGTATGGACGAGGGTGCGCTGACCGAATATGTCAGCCTGCTTACCCAGATCCAGTCCCTGCTGGACAGCGGAATGTCCGAGGAAGAGGTTCAGGCCATGTTCCCGGACATCGACTTCACAACGGCGCTGGATCAGCTGGCGGCAATCCAGCAGTTCCTGAAGGATAACAAATGGGACACGAACCTAACCAGCCTGAACGAGATGTTCGGCGAGGCTGTCGGGGATGAAGTCCTGAAGATCACCACGGATCTGGACATGACCGGCGCGAAAGCACGCTGGGAGGAATGGGCCAGCAATCCCGGCGCGATCACGACGGACGCGATCATCGCCGGATACTCCGAAGCGGAAAACGCTGAAAAGCAGCAGCCTATCGTGGAAGCCTTTGTGTCGAAATATACAGAGATTCCAGAAGGCGCGAACACAGCCCAACTGACCCCGGAAGGCATTTTGGCATACGTTACCAAATATGCCGAGTCCACCACGGGGGTGGATGTTTCCGGCCTGAACCCGACAAACGTCACCGCTATCGTCAGAGCCTATAAGGAACTAGCCTCCGGCACGGATGTTTCCCAGCTGAAGCCCAGTGAGATCACGGCTTACGTTTTCAAATACCTGGAGGAAAACGAGGTCGATACCACCGGCCTGACGCCTGACTCCGTTACTGCGACAGTCATGGCGTATGAAGAGATCACAGGCGGCGCTTCCACGGCAGCCCTGAAACCCTCGGACATTGTCGGACTGATTGTCAAATACGCCGAAGCGGAAAACGTAGATATCTCCGCGCTGAACTCCGCACAGGTCGAAGGCATCGTCACAAAGTTCTCTGAGGCGACCGGCTGTGATAAGTCGGAACTGATGAAGGAATTCGTTGCCTATATCACGGAGTACAAGGAAGCCAACGGCGTGAAAAAACCGACCCTGAATATGCAGGTCGGCCTGACCGGCTATGATATGCTGGCATACCGCCAGTGGCTGAAAAACAACAAGGTCGAGGTCGAAGGCATTGTCCGCTTGTCGGAAGCCTATGAAGATCCAACCGGTGCCCTGCATGATCCCGGGGTGAAGTTCTGGAAGGACGGACAGGAAATTCCGGTATCCGCTGTCACAGAAGACATGCTGAAACCGGAAGACGTCGCTGTTCTGGACAAGGACGGCACAATGCATGTCCTGATCACAGCCGAAGTGACCGGTGCCCCTGAGGCTATTGCCGAGATGCGGGAGCAGGTCGCGGAAGTGGATCAACTGGGCATGACAGCCTTTGGCACCGCTATGACCGGCATCATGCCAGCGTCACTTCTGGACTTTATCAAATCCGCAGAGCAGCGCATCAAGAACGCCAAAGGAGATCTGGATCAGTGGTATAACTTCATCTACGGCGGTAACGAAGGAATCCTGAGAACGCTGGATCAGTCCATGCAGAGTGACTTCAATGCTGACAGGATGGCGCAGCTCTCCACCTATGTGGCAGAGGTTGTTGCCGCGATCAAAAACGGCGAGGAAGTCAGCCAGGAGGATATCGACAATCTGAACAAGATCCTTCAATTCGTACAGGATCTGGATTCAGTGGGCGTCGGCGGGAATGTCACTGCGGGCATCGCGGAAGGCATGACCGAAGCTGGGTGGGATACCACGGCTGAAACCGTAGCGGAGAATCTGGAGGAAGCCATCAATAGCGCTTTCATCATAGAAAGCCCGTCAAAGCGTATGGAACCGACCGGTGAGTACGTTGCCGCCGGTATTGGTGAAGGCATGGCAGGCTATGACTTCACTACGGACGTGACTTCTATGGTGACCGCACTACAGACTGCAATCTCTGCCGCGCTTCCGGGAACTCTGAAGAATGTCGGTGTGAACGCCATGGCAGGCCTGAAAGAAGGTATCAACGCCGGGCGTTTCAGTGTAATCACTGCATTGCGGTCTGCTATACAGGCTGCTGTCACAGCGGCGAAGCAGGCCCTGAAGATCGCTTCTCCCTCTAAGGTCTTCCGGGACGAGATCGGCTCCATGACTATGAAAGGCTTTGGAGAAGGCATTCTGGAGGAGAGCAAGGTACAGGCGAAGATCGTGAAGAACGCCGCCCGCTACCTGACCGGTGAAGCGCAGGAAGGCGCGATTGCCTTTGGCTCCACGGATAACCGGAAAACCTATAACAACACTTCTTCCGTCAACCTGACGGGAAACAACTTCTATGTGCGGGACGAGCAGGATATCCGTTCCCTGGCTGTCGAGATTGCCACCCTGACCCGCCGTCAACAGCGCGGCAGGGGTCTCCGGATGGCATAAACTTCTTGACTTTCAATGGGTTCAGAGGATATATGTTCCTACCAAACGCAAAGGAGGAAACCCTATGTTTTCTATGAGCATCCGGCCTGAAATCCTGAAAAGCATCCGGGAGAAGTATCCGCCCGGCACCACCGTTGAGGTGGTGGAGTTCCATGACCAGTACCGGGACATCCCTGCGGGGACAAAAGGCCGGGTACTGGCGGTCGACGACACGGGCACGATCCACTGCGAGTTCGAGAACGGTGTATCGCTCGGAGCCCTTTGGGGGATCGACATTGTGAAGAGGATCGACTGAAACGACCGACCGGGAGGAAGCTGCCTGCAGGCGGTTTCTTCCTCTTTTTGGAGGTTTTCCCATGACAGACTATTTTATCTGGAACGGTGTGGACTGCCGGACAAAAGGCATTCACGTATCGGAACTGCCGCCCATCACCATTCCGCTGGAGAGGAGCAAGCAGACCAATGTTCCGGGCAGGCCGGGAAGCCTGACACAGCTGGAAGGTGATGACGTTTATGACGATATGATCCTGACAGCTACCTGCTTTATTGCTGATCCGGCGCAGATCCCGGCAATCGCTGCATGGCTGAAGGGAAAAGGAACGGTGACCTTTGCCAACCGGACTGGCGGGCACTACAACGCCCGGATCGCCAACCAGATCCCGTTTGAGAAGGTTCTCCGGGGCAATCCGCATTGTTCCTTTGCTGTGAACTTTCGGTGCTATCCCTTCTGGTACAAAGACAGTGTATCGGATGTGACAATCACCACATCCGGCGACACGGTTACCAATCCCGGAAGCGTTTATTCGGAGCCGCTCATCACCCTGACAGGCTCCGGGGATATCACGCTCATGGTTGGCACCACGATCGTGGAGCTGGCAGATATCACCACGGGCATTGTGCTGGACTGTGCCTTGAAAGAAGCGTACCTGGGAACGACTCTTATGAATGACCATATGTCCGGGGATTTCCCGGTGCTTAAACCCGGCCTGAACGGCATCAGCTGGTCCGGGAATGTGACCAGCATTGTCATTTCCCCGAGATGGCGGTATTTATAAGGCATGCAGCCTTTCAAAACCTCCTGTTCCATGCTATACTTGTTGCGGCCATTAGGCCGACAGCTCGGAATTTGACGAGGTAAGACAAATGACCATCCAAACAGTTGAACAAAACAACATATTATGCGCTGTTATAAACAGCGATGAAAAGGTATTTACAGATGCACAGTCTGCACTCGATGTGCTTATGACTGCAAAGTATAAT
>JAFWQA010000005.1 GCA_017509255.1 Clostridia bacterium
ACGGCTGGGTCCGCTTCAACTATAAATGGTATTACTACCACGATGACGGAACATTGCTGGTTCCGGATTATGAATCCCACGGCCTGAACGACGTCGTTCTGACGGATCCGAACGGCGTGGAGATCCTGAACCGCTTTATCCTGAATGACGGCTCCATGCCCTTCTTCGGAAACTACTGGGACGCGCTCTTACTTCCCGATGACTGGGACTGGGAGGAAGGCGATTGGGATACGATCGATTTCACGTACTCTGTCGGCGATGATCAGTTTACCCAGGTGTACAGTCTCGGACTTCAGCTGATCGAAGAAACCGGCACGGGCACACTGTGGATAGGCCATTATGTCGCTGAGCAGGATGAGGATGAAGAAACAGATGATGATGGATACGAGCAATTCGACCTGACCTGGGACTACCGCGGGGAGGACGTCGTCCTGTACCTGGACGGGACGGAGATCGGCACAGTATCCCAGTACTGTTTCCGCGTCATCATGACACTGAACGGCAACGACCCGGTCAATTTCGACGAGTTCATTTACGGGGACGGCTGATCCCTTTCCCGGGCCATATAAAACGCGGCGGAGTATTCCGCCGCGTTTCGTTTATCCTTCTTCTGTTTCTTCCTCCGGGACGTCCGCTTCCTCCCCCTCCGCCCCGTCCTTCGGGGCGAAGAGCTCCTCCATGAGCTGCCTGGCCTTGCCGTAGTTCTCCCGGGTCACGTAAAAGATATTGGTTTCCAGCAGCGGACCCGCCTTCATGGCCAGCCCGGCGCCCATCTTTCCCTTTTTCAGGAAGGGGATGCCGTTTTCCGCCAGCACGTCCGACAGCATGTCCGACTCCAGCAGGCCGCGCTCCGTCAGGGGCACGGTCTCCTTCGGGTCCTCCGGCTCCGCGCGGACCGCCCGGCCCAGCACGCCCCGGAACTCCACCGGCGTGAAGTATTTGAGCTGATAGGTCTTCCGGCCCCGCCGGACCGCGTCGTTGATGCACTTCAGTTCCTTTTCCGCTTCCTCCCCGCCGTCATACCAGCCGAGGACCACCTTGTGGTCTCCGAGGATGCCGGTCCGGTCCACGCCCTCCAGAATATATTCGGGCTCGTTTTTCCCGGGAAAAAGGATCCGGCTGCTGCTCACGGAAATGCAGTCCACCGTGCGGCTGCCGTCAAACACCGTGATCAGGATCCGGTTCCTGCCGGAGCCGGCGGCCCCGCTCCTCTCCCCGCTCCCTTCCGCCGGCACGTTGTCCAGCAGAAAATCCAGGGACACGTTCAGGACCCGGGCCGCCTCCAGAAGCTTTTCCGTTTCCGGATAGCCGCCGCCGGCCTCCCACTTGGAGATCGCCTGGCGGGAAACGTTCAGCTTTTCCGCCAGCTCTTCCTGGGTGAAGCCCTTTGCCTTCCGGGTCTGTTTCAGATTCTCACCAAAGCTCACGCTTTTCCCTCCCTGTGTCTGTTGATGGCTTTATCCTATCCGCTCCCTCCGCGGTTCTCCACCAACCCGGATTTGCGTTTTCGCAACGTCAGGTTGCATTTTGGATGATAGCACTTTTTTTCGCCGTTTTCCAGCAGATCGGCGGGCTGAATTGTAACAAATGAAAAGATTGAAACATTTTCCCTCCGTCTGTCTTTTTTTCCTTCCGGGAATATGCTATATTCATCCTGATTGAACCCGAATCACAGACAGCAGCAAACAGTGCCCGGTCCTGCGGGCGTTCCGTCTGTGACCCGGATCCGGAGGCAGATCCGTCAGCGGGCGTCACCCGCTGATTTTTTTATCCCGTTTTTTTTGTTCCGGATGCAAAAAGAACGGCTTCCGTTCCGTCTGATAAAGTGAGAGGGGGGAAAAGCACCCGATGATTGCTGATCAGGGCCCGACCCGCAATTATGAGGAGATCCTGACCGATATGGTCGGTCAATATCAGTCCGCGCTGCTGAACATGTGCCTGATCTGTCTCAAGAACAGGGCATCCGCGGAGGACGCCGTGCAGGAGACCTTCATCAAGGCCTACCGCGCGCTGCCGAATTTCCGCGGGGAATGCAGCGAAAAGACCTGGCTGATGCGTATCGCGATCAACACCTGCAGGGATATGACGAGGACCCCGTGGTTCCGGCACACGGACCGCAGGGTGACGCCGGAGGACATGACCGGCCTGGCCGCGCCGGAGCAGCAGAGCTCCGGGCTGGCGGCGGAGATCTCCTCGCTTCCCGACAGGTACAGGGACGTGCTTCTCCTCTACTATTATCAGGACATGAAACTGGAGGAAGTCGCCGCGGCGCTGAACACCTCGCCCGCGACGGTCTCCCGGAGACTGAAGGCCGCGCGGGAAAAGCTCCGCGGCGTGCTGGAAAGGGGGTCTGAACTGTGAACGAAGAAGACATCAGGAAACAGATCCATCAGGCTGTTGACGACAATGCCCAGGGTATGCAGCTGAATCCCTTCCTCGCGCAGCGCGTGATCGCGCAGGCCGCCGGAAAGGAAGCAAAACCCATGAAAAAGAAAATGTCTTTTATCGTCGTGCTGACGAGCGTATTGCTGCTGGCCGTGACCGCGCTGGCGATCACCCTGCTGACGCCGAAGCAGGTCGTGGAAACGGTCGCCGTCCCCCTGGCGCGGAACAATGACGAAGACTGGCGGATCCACGATCAGTTCTCCCCGGAGGAGCTGGCTCAATTCATCAAAGCCTGCAGCGAGAACGGCATCGATCTGGATGAAAACAGCCTGATCCTGGAGGCGCTCCGCAGCGGAGAAGGCTACAGCGAAGAAGAAACCGTCATGGAGCTCAGCCGGAAGGCCTTCGGCGGCATGTTCTCCGAATGGAAGGTCGCCGACCGCCACTGGTTTACCGAAACGATGAACGCCCTCGGCTATAAATGGGAGATCTATCCCATGCCGGGGCCGGATGACCTGCCCGAGGAGGAGGCAAAACGCATCATGCTCGCCGCCGTTTATGAACGGTACGGCGCGGACCTGCCCCTGGAGGACCGGGAGCAATATATCCTCGATTACGACTATTTTGCCGAGCCGAAGGAGGACGGCACGGTCTGGCAGCTGTTCTGTGACGAATATCACGACACCTCCCGCGACTTCATCGTCCGGATGGACAGGCAGGGCAATGTGCTGAGCGTGGAGGAGATCGAGGATATCGATCCCCGGATCGCCATTCAGGAAATGTACACCCTTCCGGAGGAGGAGGTCCTGCAGCTTGCCGTGGCCGCTCTGAAGGATTATTGCGGCGAGGATTTCCCCGCGGACGATCCGGCCGTATTCACTCCCCAGTTCTCCCGCCACAGCGACGAGACCGCCATCTGGGACGTGACCTTCCTCAGCCGGGTCATGGAGCAGGGGGATTATACCGTGCTGGTCTGGAACGACACGAAGAAAGCGGTCGTTCTGCAGGTGGGCGACGGCACCCTGAGCGCCGACAATATCGTGGACCGCTACAGGAACGCCTACGGCTGGTACGGAGACTGGGAGCAGAGCAAATGGGTCCAGCTGTCCAATGCCGTAAAGGACCTGCCGGCCTCCACGACGGAGGGCAAGGTCATGAAGGCGACCGAGTATATCCCCTGGCGGGAAGGCCTGCTGACCCGGAACGAAGCGGAAAAGGCCGCCTACATCTCCGGCGGCTTCCGTCTGGGCGATACCAATCAGGGCGTCCTGATCAACGCGGAGCCGAACCCCGTCTGGCATTTCCTGATCTATGACTATGAGGGGATCTATCCGGACGGCATCCTCATCGAGGTCGATGCCGTGACCGGGAAGCGGGTCGGCCTGGAGCAGTATAAATCCCAGTATGACAAGGTGGATCCCGGCTACCGGACCTATACGCTCCTCCGCACCTGGGCGCGGGTCACCATGGAGGAGGAAGGGCCCCTGCCGCTTGCGTACACCGCCGTCTACCACACCTTCGGCGATATGTCGCTGGACTGCCCGGACGAGGAGCTGCCCATTGAGGACGCGCGTTACTGGAAGCCGGAGATCAACGGAAACAGCGTGCGCCTCCGCAGCCTGTGGCTGGAGTATCCGGACTACTGCGTCACGCTGGATGAAAACGGCATGGTGACCGATATCCGTGAGGAACCCACCTCCGGCACCGAGCCGATCCCGGAGGAGCTGAAGATCATTCCCTGGGAGCCGCCCTTCTGATGAACACGCGGGCGGGCCGGAAGGCCCGCCTCTTTTTTCCTTTCACCCGGCCTGTCAAAAATTTTTTTGGACAGATCCTGTAACATTCACGGTCACGAAAGACATAAACTTAATGGAAGGAGGAATGAGTCGGATGCCGGACCTGGAAAAAACCTGTCACGAGAATTATGAATACGTTCTCGGCTTTCTGACGCGCCTGACAGGCGATCCGGCCCTGGCGGAAGAGCTGACTCAGGAAACCTTCTATCAGGCTGCGAAGCGCTGGAAAGATTACAGGGTCACGTGCAAGCCGGGCACCTGGCTGTGCGGGATCGCGAAAAATCTTTATTTTTCCTGGCGCAGAAAGCCCAAAACAGTTCCCCTTCCGGAGGATGAGGCCGATCCGACGGACCTGACCGATATGGTCATCGACAAGGAGCAGCGCATGTATATCCACAAAGCGATGCACGAATTGCCGGAGCCGTACCGGGAGGTGCTGACACTGCGCACGCTGGGAGAACTGAGCTACGAAGAGATCGGCGGCCTTTTCGCCAGAAACGCCGGCTGGGCGAGAGTGACCGCGTACCGCGCGAAGCAGATGCTTCTGCTTGCCGTGAAAGGAGAAAGAACAAATGCTTTGTAATGTCATTCGTGACCTGATGCCCGTCTGCATGGAAGGCGGGGGAAGTGAGGACAGCCGGAAGCTGATCGGGGAGCACATCGAGCTGTGCCCGGAATGCAGAAAGCTCTGGCTGGCCATGCAGGAGCCCCTGCCCGCGCCGGAGACCGCGGAGCCGGAGGAGGCGAAAAAGGAGATCGGACGGATCCGGAAGCTGCGCTGCCACAGGATCCTGCGCACCGTGCTGATCACCGCGCTGTGCCTGTGCATACTGAGCTTCGGCGTCTGGTACTACTTTCTGGACACCGATGCGGAGATCCCTGCCGATTCGTATGATCTGAGGCTGGCGGCCACAGAAAACACCAGCGTACGCCTGATTACGGATTCCACGCCGGCCGGCCCGGGCGGCACGGGCTGGACCTTTGATGAGGAAAGCGGGACCCTGCACGCCTCTCTGTGCGCGACGCGCGCCTCCGCCCTGCAGCCCGGCCCGGTATCCTTCGGCCTGGACCTGGGCACAGCCTATAAACCCGGAGCGGACTTCGATACGGCGCTGGTCCTGTATGAATCCGATATCGACACAGAGCACGGCCTTGTGTTCAAACACCCCACAGAGGTCCGCAAAATCGTCAAGGGCCGCGGAGACGGCCCTGTCATCTACACGGAGGGCGACAGGATCCCCGAAGCGGAGAATGACCTGACCTTCCTGGATACCATGCAGTACACGCCGGAACGCTGTTTCGTCATCCCGCTCCCCCTGTCCGGGGACGACGGTTTCTTCCGTACAGGCTATACGGACTGGGCGGCCGCGGAGGACGGCACCTGGGTGGACTTCTGCTATGCGGTCCCGCTGGAAACCGGTCTGGCGGACTGGACCGTCCTTTTTGCCGGCGATGACGTCATCATGATGACCGAAGAGGCCGTCGTCCCTTATGAGAAGGGGAATATCTGCGTCGGGCTGTTCCGCTTCCGCATCAGGCCCGGCGAGGAAGGCAGGACCGGCAGGGCGTATCTGTACGTCCGGGCGGCGGATGCCGCCGAATATGCCGCTGAACTGATCGCGCCCGGAGAAGGGGATCAGATCACGACCGGTATGATCTATATGGCCGGGCACTTCATCGGCCTTCATGCTCAGCCGGTACTTACGGACGTGTTCGGGGACGTATTCGGTGGATCCGCGTCATCGGCCGATCCGGAGAATGGAGCCGGCGGCAGTCCCCTGCCCGCGGGCTTTGACGCGGACAGTCTGAATGTGGACATGAGCCTGTCCGCAAGCACATTCAGCGCCCCCGAAGAGGTCACCGTCACGGTCAGCATAGAAAACACCGGCGAATACGACATGCCGGAGCCCCTGCAGCTGCTTGCCCCCGACGGCACAGAAATAAACGATCTCAGGACGCGGCTCCTGGCAGCCGGGGAAAATGTCACCTGGCAGGGAACGTGGACCGTAACGCAGGAGCAGCTGGAAGCAGGCGAGATCACCTTCAGGCTCATATGTCCCGACTCTGCTGGCGGTGAACTGAAGCGGATCAGCAAAAAGCTGTCCGTGAGGATCAGCTGTGAACCTCCCGCCGAAGGCAGCTGAGCAGGATCCGTACGTACGGGCGGGCTAAGGCCGCGTAAAGCGGGAAAAAGCCATATAAAGAGGACCGGCCGGTCGGCCGGTCCTCTTTATATGCCCGTCTGTCACAGCTGTGCTTTCCCATGTATCCCGCGGGCATATGAAAAGCGCCCGCGGAAATGCTCCACGGGCGCCTGCGGCATTGAGTTTCCTTTACTGTCCCGGATTCATCAGGCGGAAGATCCGCTCCGCCAGCTCCGCGCGGGTCAGCACGGCGTCCGGCTGCTCCCCGGCGGGGATATTCGCGCCGACCGCCGCCATCAGGCCGGCGGCGTACTGTCCGGTCAGCGGCGCCTCCGTGTCCGCGTCCGCCGCGCACAGGCCGTAGCCGGCCAGCAGGTCCCGCGCGGCCGCCGGGTCCGCCTCGGGCATCCCCACCAGCACGCAGACCGCGAAGTACAGATCGCCCTCCGTCGCGTTTTTCTCCGCGCCGAAGGCGGTATCGCTGTCCGGCGGCAGGATCTCTTTTTCAAACACGAAGCGCACGGCGGCGTAGTGCTCGCTGCCCGGCGTCACGTCCGTAAAGGTGATCCCCGAGAGGTCCTTCACGTTGAAGGGATTGTACACTTTGTCAAACAGCGGCCCGTTCTCCCCGATCTTTCCCGCGCTGCCCAGCGTGACGCGGGCGCCGCCGGCCAGAGCCGCCCGGTAGACCTCCGCCGCGGCGCGCACGCCCTCCGGCGTCAGCTCCTTCAGGCGGCGCATGTGCTCCAGGGTATCCTCCGGCCGTTTTCCGAGACGGACCCAGGCGTCCAGCGCCTGCGCCGCGCCGGTCAGCTCCCCGGCGGGCTTCGCGTACTGGGAGTATTCCCTGAGGATATAGCCCTCCAGCGTTTCCCGGTCCACCTCCGTCTGCGCCAGCAGGTCGGGGACCGATTCAAACACCTGATAGGTCTCCGCGATATTCGGATCGGCGTAGGAGAACAGGATGATCCCCCCGCCCGGCAGCACGAGGCTCTGCGCGCCGTAGGCGCCCATTTTCTCGCGCAGCACGGGGGTCAGCAGCCGGTCCGTCACCAGATTGCAGACCGGGCCCAGCGCAAGGTCGTTTTCATCGATGCCCGCCTGCTCAAAGGTCGCGGCGACCGCGTTGAACTGCACCGCGTTGTCCAGGATCACGGCGGTCCTCTTTTCGGGCACGGGCAGCTTCCATCCGGCAGGCTCCGCGGCTTCATGCGCCAGGCCGGCCAGGAAGACATCCGCCCTCTCCCGGTTGGCGGCAATGCCCTTCCCGCTGCCGGCATAGCCGATCACCGCGCCCGCGCTGTTCTTCATACGCTTCTGCAGAGCGGAGATCTTTTCCGTGAATTCCCCGGAACCGTTTTTCAGCTCCGCCTCCGTCCGGGACAGGAAGGCATAGTAATCCAGGGAATCCGTGTATTCGTATGCCCGGTAGAGCTCATCCCCCACAGCCAGGCCCCTCCGCTCCATCAGGGAAACCGGGTCGCCGTTCATCCGGGCGCGGGTATACGCTTTCTCGCGGGCGATCAGGTTCAGCAGCAGCTCGGGCGAGTCGACCGCCGAACGGAACAGGATCTCGCTGAGCAGGCCGTAGCTCTTGTCCAGGTCCTCATCCCCGGCGAACCACGCCGCCCTGAGGTAAGGGATCACGCTGCTTTCCCCGCGGGCAAACTGGACGCTGATGCCCAGGTTGTACAGATAGCGGTCCTTCAGCCGGTCCAGGTCATCCCAGTAGAATTTCTGCGTACCGACGCTGCCGGCAATGCTGCTGTAGAATCTGAGCCACAGCAGCTCCTCCGCGCTCAGATGGTCCGCCCGCAGGTATACGCACGGCGAACCGATGCCGTCCGTCTCCGCGGGGATATCGATCCGGCGGATGCCATCCTCCCCGGTCACGTCCCGGATCTCATACAGCCGGGTCTCCTCGGGCAGGCTTTCCGCGCTGACCGCCTTCAGGGCCGCGACGGCGGCGGAAAGGTCGGCCGTCGCCGGTTCCTCATTGCTCCGCGCGATGACGGCCTGCTTCTCCTCCTCGCTCATGGCGTTTTTGATGCCCTCCAGCTTCTCCGCCAGGGCCGCGTCCTCCCTTTCCTTTCCACCGGGATCCGCGGTCACGGTGATCAGCGCGGTGCGCGGGTTGTGCATGCCGTATTTGCCGCTGATCTTCTGCAGCAGCTTTGCCTCGCTCATCTCGTACATCCGGTCCGGATTAGCGACGCTCTCCGCGTAGTCAAATGCGTTCCCCGTCAGCGCCCAGCAGTATGCCAGATCCCTCAGCACGCCGTTGGCGGGAACGTCGGCCTCGGCGGTCATCTTCATGCTCAGCTCATACGGCGCCAGGATATCCTCCAGCGTCGGTCTGGGGAACCGCGCGGTCACATAGCCGCGCAGCGTCTTGTCCACCGCGTCCCGGAATTTCTCCGCGTCCTCCGGCTGCAGGCCTGTCGCGGCAAAGCAGATGCCGTCGTCCGGCGCCGTCCGGACATGGCTGACGGACAGGGTGAGCACGTTGGGGACCTGGTCGGATACGTTCAGATGCAGGTCGGAGGATTCCGCGTTCATCAGCAGGATCAGGTTATCCAGGATCCTGGCCTCCTCCGGATCCTCCCGCATGCCGGGGCACACGATGATATATTCCACGGTGCACTGCCCGGCGGTATCCGCGTCCGCCGTCACGGGATAGAGGAAGCTGGCCTCCGCCGGCTCCGTCAGAGGGGTGTAATCCGCGTCCTCAAAGCGGATCTCCGCTTTTTCGTAAGGCGCGTAGGCTTCGTCCAGCAGCTTCAGGAAGGCGGTGTAGTCGTTCAGCTTCCCGTAAAGCACGGCCAGACAGTTGGACGGATGGTAATAGCGCCGGTGGTATTCCTGCACCGCCTCCTGCGTCATTTCGGGGATCTCCGCCGGGTCCCCGCCGTAGCTGAGGCCCGCCGCGGAGCCGGGAAACGCGGTCTGCAGCGCCTTCCGGTACGCGAAGTCGGCCATCGTCTGCCTGGACTGCATTTCGGAATACACCACGCCCCCGACGGTCAGCGGATCCTCCGGGCTTTTCATGCGGTATTCCCACGCCTCTGCGCGGAACACGCTCTCATCGTTCAGCAGCGGATGATAGCACGCGTTGATGTAATAGTCCGCGTAGCGGAGCAGCTGCTCCTCGCTCAGGGAAGCGACGGGGTAGCAGGTCATCGCGTCCATGGTAAAGGCGTTCATAAAGGTGTTGTAGGTCTGCTGCGTGAGGCTCATGAAAAGCCCCGGCTCCGGATATTTTTCGGAGCCGTACAGGCAGATATGCTCAAATACATGCGGCAGGCCGGTATTGTCCTGCGGCCGGGTCCGGAAGGCCAGCTCAAAGGTGCGGTTGATGTCCCCGTTGGCCGCGTACAGCAGCTCCGACCCGGTCCGCTGATGCACAAAGTACACCAGCTTGCCGCCGATCAGCGGAAAGTCGCGGGTCTCCTTGACCTCAAAGCCGTATACGACGTCGCCGGCAGCGGGCAGCGCGGCGGACTCCTCCGCCGTTTCCGCGCCCGCGGGCAGCAGGCTCAGCAGCAGGCTCACACACAGGAGGAGGGAGATGATTTTCTTCACCGTTCGTTTTCTCCTTTCCGGTTCACACGCTCAGGCCATGGATATGCCGGGAATCGGACACCAGCTCCCAGATGGGCATGCTGATGCTGTCCGGATGCCGGTCAAAGCGCAGCACGGTAACGGCGGTGTGCTCCATATGCACCGTCCCCGCCAGGTATGGGAAGGGCAGGTTCATGATATGCCCAAGGATCGCGCAGCCGGAGCCGCCGTGACCGAACAGCACATAGGTGTGCTGCTCGTCCGTTTTGTTTTTGCAGCGGTAATACAGGCCCTCGCGCGCGTAGCCGAGGTGCTCCAGCAGCCGGTCGCCCGCCCGGGCGGAGCGCTCCACCTCCGACACGGCGAAATTGTTGCGAAAGAAGGGATGCTCCCGCCAGTTCAGATCGTTCAGCGGCTCCCCCCTGCGCATGATCTCGTCCGCGCAGGTCCAGGGGTGGCCGTTCTCCCAGATCGGCACGCCGTCCGTGCTTCCCCAGCCGATCTCCTGCGTATCCTCCAGGATCCGGGCCGGCAGCCCCAGCAGCTTTGCCGTATACTCCGCCGTTTCCCGGGCCCGGCCCAGCGGGGAGGTCCAGACCTCCTCGATGCCCTCATCCTTCAGCCTCTCCGCCGCCGCCCGCGCCTGCACGTGGCCCAGTGGTGTCAGGCAGTCCTTTTCATAGTTCGGTTCCCCGTGTCTGACAATGATCAGTCTCATATCCTTTATTCCTTTTCCTGATGATATTTTCGTCCGGACGGTCCTTCCGCGCGGCAGCCCTGCCGGAACGGCGCTTCCCCGTCTGTTTTTATGCTGTAAGCATAGCATATTCCCCGTCCCGGATAAACCTCTTTTTCCGGATAATATGCTCCCTTATTCCCGCAGAGCCGGAAAAAAGCGTTCCCGTCTGATAAGTCCCCTCCCGCGGAAAAAGGTTCGGGGGTTCATACAAAAAAACAGGGAGCCCGGGGGCTCCCTTTCGCTTTTGCCTTGATCCTTATTTCGCCTGCTCCGCGGCGCGCACCGCCAGCCGTGCCGCGGACGCCTCCGGCATATGGGAGAAGAACGGGGCCGTCTGCCCGAGGACCGCGGCGCCCAGCCATTCCGTCCGGACACACGGCGTCAGGGCCTCCACCACCGTCCCGGCGCGGCTGGGCTCAATGGGCTCGCACTGCACGATGGGGCTCTTCTGCCCGAAGAGGCCCGCCAGCGACAGCATGCCCTTCACGCTGCGGGAGGGCTTTAGAAACAGCGGGCTCAGCAGCTTCAGCGCGCCGTACAGCTCCGCCTCGGTAAAGGAGGGCGAATACTGTCCGTCCGCCGTCAGCGCGGTCCACAGCGTATCCGCCGCCGCCCAGTACAGCGCGTCGGCCTTTCCCTGCGCCTCCGGATGCTCCCGGGCATATTCCTCCGCGTAGTATCCGTCCAGCAGGTCATACAGCATTTCCTTCACGGCCCCCTCCGCCTGCCCGGAAAGGAGGTCCGTCCCGGCAGTGACGCGCCCCAGCGCCGCGGAAAAGGCTCCGTTTTCCTCTCCCATCGTCACGCGGATCAGCGCCCGCATCACGGACTGGCCGTCATATACCGCCGTGATCTCCCCATCCGCGGTGAGGATCGCGTCCTCCCGTCTCCGGCTGTACTCCTCCCGGACCGGCACCGCCTGCTCAAGCCCGTTCTGGATCAGGTCCACGATGCTCATCACCGCCGGGTTCGCGCGATAAACCCCTTCTTTGTCCTTCCGGGCATAGGTCCCGTCCGCCGCGTCAAAGAGACCCGGGGCCAGATCCTTCAGCTCCGCCATCACGGCGGTCAGGTCCTCGTCCCGGTTCAGCACGTATTCCTGCCCGTAGCGGCGCATGCCCCACGCGGCCGGAACGATCCGGACGATCGGGTCGTCGCTGCAGATATAGTTGTGCAGGGAGGCGTACCTTTCGCTGCCGGCATCCTCCGCGTCCGTGCAGGAAGGCGCCTCAAAGGTATAGGCGATCACCCTTTTCCCCTCCCGCAGCAGCTTCGCGCCCAGGATGTCCGATATAGCGCCGCCGCGGCTGTGGCCGGTCAGCCAGTACAGGTCCGCGTCCTCCGGCAGGGGAATGCTGTCCAGCAGCGCCGTGTAGCCGGCATGGTCCCCGGAAGCCTTCTCCCCGTTCATGGTCATATTCTGCAGCCAGCCGATGCAGCCGTAGTTCTCGCTCTGTACCGCCACCAGCGCGACTCTTTTCTCTCCGATCCTTTTCACGCCGGCGGTACCCGCCGTGATCCCCATATGCTTTTCCGGGTCCTGCATACCGTAGTTGAAGGCTTTGATCTCCTCAAAGCCTCCCTCCCGGAGAAGCTCCGTGCACTGCGCGGCGTCCCGGGCCGCCCTGACCAGCTTCAGGGACAAAAGCGCCAGCGCCGGGTTCTCCGCCGCGGGATCCTCCATCGCCTCCGTCAGCCATGCCTCCAGCTGTTCCCATTCCGCCTGCTCCACGCCGGCGCCTGCGGCCGTGCCCGCGTCCACAGGCAGCCCGAAGACCGCCAGGGCCACGGCCAGCAGCAGGCCGATTCCTTTTTTGACCATACAGGTTCTCTCCTCCCGTGTGCTCTGCGGAAATTATATCACCTGCCGCGGAAAAAAAACAACTCCCGGCGGCCGCGCCGGGAGCTGAAGGAGGATTTATCCGGCCGGGCCGGATCACGCGGGCATTCTGTAGCCCTTGCCGTACACTGATTCAATACGGTTCGCGCCGATCTTGTTTCGCAGGCGCTTCACACACATGTCTACCGTGCGGGTATCGCCCATTTCCCGATACCCCCACACGTCCCGCAGCAGCACCTCACGGGAGAGCACGTCCCCTTCATGCAGCTTCATCCACTTGTACAGGGAGTATTCCAGCGGGCTGAGCAAGCATGCGGTATTCTGATCGTAAACCAGCCTGAGTCCCTTTTTCGTTCTCATTTTTCGGAGTCCGTCCTTTCCTTCCTGTTTCAGCCGGGGCTTTCCCGGCGCGCCCGGAACAGTTTTCCCTTCTGCGCGCCGCGGGTTTTTCATGATTATGCCATACTCTGATAACACTTCTGTAAAACCCTTTTCACCTTATTAGACGCAAATACCTGACAAAATGTTTCACCCGGAATGTATTTTTGCTGTATTTTCATTTTTGCATTCCGTGCCCGGCGGACGGAACTCCTTCTCCGCTTTATGACCGGGCCTTATTTCGCCGTCATATTTCCCGTGCCTGCCCCCTTTCTCTGAAAACCCGGAAACACACCTTCCGTCCGTTCGCAAAAAAAGGCCGAAAATGCAAAAAACAGTATGCTTTATGAAATCTGTTCGAAAATATGATATAATATGTACAATATTCCCCGAAAGGAAAGTGACGGCCCCATGCACGAGCTTTTTCCCGCTGCCCCGGTCCTGTCCGTTCCGGCTGTGATCCTCCTGCTGGACAATGAAAACGACCGGCAGTTTGTTTCCGATATCTATCTTCAGCACCGCCGTCTGATGTACGCGGTCTCCTCCAGGTATTTTCACGGCAGGCGCGAGGATATCGAGGACGCCATCAGCGCCTCCGCGGAAATGATGTGCAGATATGTTACCCACCTTCGCGCGGTCCGGCCGGAAAAAATGAAAAGCTACGTGCTGGCTATCACCGGAAACGTATGCCGCAGAAAGCTGGCGTCCTCCGATTCCGGCAGGCGGATCTTTCTTTCGGACGAAGGCTGGAGCACCGTTCAGGATCCCGTTGATCATTACGTTTCCGTCTTTGACTACGCGGACGCGGTCGATCTTCTCGCTTCCTTTGACGGCCTGAGCGAAAAGGAAAAGGATCTGATCCGTCTCCGCCACATCGACCGTACCGAGATCTCCGATATCGCGGAAATGCTCAGCATGTCCGAAGCTTCCGTCCGTACAGCCATTTCAAGGGCCAAGCAGCATCTCTGCGCGCTGGCGGCTTCCAGAAAGGAGATCCTCTGATGCCGGACTCTTTTTCATCGCCTTCTCCTGCGGATCTTCAGGACCGGTCATGGGACCTTCTGGCTGAAATGTGGACGGATCAGGAAGCCGATATCCTTGAGCAGCAGCTTCAGCAGGCCGAAGCCGACGGAAACACTGCCGAAATGGATGCCTTTTTTGAGGAATACGATGCCAGAAACCTTCAGCTGATCCAGCGGAACACACAAAGGCAGCGGCGTCATCAGTTGCTGCACACCACCTTCCCGCGTATTCTTCGTACTGCCGCCGCCGTCATTGCCGTTCTCACGCTGGTCGGCGGGGCCGCAGTCGCTGCCAGCAGTACCGTCAGAAAGTATCTGTCAAAGCTGATCGTGGAGCAGGGTCCCGAATTCACCATCTTTACCGTCGATGAGGACAGTGAGCAGCCCGTCGATGTCCCGGCAGGCTGGGAAGGCAGCTTTTTCCCCACAAGGATCCCGGAGGGACTGGTGATCCGGGATGTATTTCCCCATGATGTTTCCTATTCGTTCCCGGACAGCCAGCAATGGCAGCTGATCTATTCGGAAGTGGATCAGGGATCGACCGTCATGATGGATACGGAAGGCGGGATATCCGAACCCTTCTCCTTCTTCGGCCATGAAGGCGCTCTGATCACCTACCCGGACGAGTATGATGTCTGGTGGTTTGACGGGCAAACCCTGTTCCGGTTCATGACGCGCGGCTTTACGAAAGAAGAAGCGCTTGCATGCGCGAACAGCCTTCGCAGGATCAAATAGTTCTTCCATACAACCGCGCAAAAAAACTGTCTGTCCGTCAGGGCAGGCAGCTTTTTCATGAGCAAAAAACAATATAAAAACATGATCCGTGTAATAAAACAGGCAAGATCCGTATCTTGTATAGTATAAAGCTCAAAACCCAGAAGGAGGTCGATCCCATTGTTCCCATCCCGGAAAGCCCGTTCCCTCACCCGCATGGCCTGCTGCCTGCTTCTTCTCTGTGTACTCTTTTCCGTGTCTGTTTCTCCGGCTCTTGCCGGCGAAGCTCACATACGGCTTCGTTCAGTCCATATCAAGACCGTCAGTGTCAGTCTGTCCTTTCAGGGCAGCTCAGCGGTATGTAACGCGACAGCTTTTCCGAAAACAGATTCCGATGTGTCCATGACACTGATCTTATATAAAAAAAGCGGCAATTTCTGGACCCGGCAGTGCTCATGGAGCGGTTCGGCATCCAACGGGAATTCTCTTTGGGTCTCAGGAACGGCGTATGTGGCCTCAGGCACCTACAAACTGGTCGCTTCCGGCACCATGGGGGATGAATCCTTCCGTGTGGAAACTCAGGAGAAAACACACTGAAGCCGTCTGATCACCATTCGCGGTATAACGGAGTAACCTCCTGTTATATAGATCCATCAAAAAAAGGAGGCAATGATATGCGCATACGCATCCGCAGTCCCGGCAAAATAAAAGTTCCCGCTTAACAATGCCGGCAAGCATTCACCGCTAAAGCGGTGTCTGTTCAGTGGGAACAAAGACAGCATATACCAAACACGGATATTTTTCAAGCCAAAGACGATAAAGAAAGTCGCGGCAAATCAATATTGATGATGATAAGGAGAAAAAAAATGATGAATACGAAAATCAAAGTGATCGCTTTTGTCCTGGCAGCCATGATGGTCCTTTCCAGCGTCGCGTTCGCGGCAACCGGAACCGTAACCGGCGGTTCTCTCCGTCTCCGTAAAAAAACCTCCACAAGCTCCACGACCCTCGGCTGGTTCTGGAACGGAGAAACCGTGACCATCAACGGCGCGGCCGGAACGAACTGGTACGCGGTGTCCGGATATGTGCATCAGCACAGCAACAGGGACGGATGGTACCGTGAAAAGTCTGGCTACTGCATGAGCGCGTTTATCGAGTGATCATTCTTTTCAGAGGTTCATTGCCGGCCCGGGAGGCGCTCTTCTCTCCGGAGAGTGCCTCCCGGCCCTTTCGCAGTCGGGAGGTATCAAATTGAGTAAGAAAGTCGTCCGTTTTCTGTGTTCCGTCCTGTCCGCCATGCTTTTCTGCGGCTTCTGTCAGCCGGCATCCGCAAGGGTCTATTTCAACGAAGCGCATTTCCTTGAGTCCGGTCTTTATGAAGAAGGCGTGAGGTCGGTCTATTCCATCGTCCTGTCAGACGGCGCTTTTTACGCGTATCTGGACGATGAATCCGTGCGGGCGCTTCAGGAAGACGGTTCCCTGTCCTTCTGCTGCGATCTGCCGCCGCTTCAGTCCTCTTCCGGAATATTCACTGAGCCGGAAGAGCTGGAAAGCATCGTGACCCATCTGACGACAGACGGCAGACAGCTCTGGGGATGGAATATCCACAGCGGGCTCGCGGGCACTGTTGACGGGGACGGGATCCACTGGCGGGACGTCCGGCTGCAGACAGGCGTTTTACATCCCGACGGTGACTTTGCCACTTTCCGGGTCGTCAAAAGCTATGTCGCTCATGACGCGCTGTATGTTTTCGCCTCCCTGGCGGAATTTCAGGACGAGCCCGGACTGGCGCTTTTCCGTTTTGATCTTTCCACCGGACAGGAAAAGCATTGGGAAATACCGTATGCGGCCGGTATCTGCCGTGCCGGGGAAACCTCCTGTTATTCTCTGGGTCTGGACGCTTCCGGATGGTTCCTTCAGCAGGTGGATACGGAAACAGGCAAAATATCCTATGTCCGTTCGGATCTGTCCGCTTTCACCGCTGAGGATGTACTGTGCGGGCTGACGTACAGGGAAGAGAGCAATGAGCTGTTTTTCGCGTGCGGCGGTTACCTCTATTCCATGATCCCCGGAGGAAAGGCTGCCGCTGCGGGTTCGGTCAGCACGTCCGGATGTACCTCCGACAGTGAAGCCTGGCTTCTTTCCGGCAGCCGGTATGCTCTCTGCACCATGTTCGGTCTGCAGATCGCGGACCTCGGCAGCGATAGCGGCGAGGCCTCCCGGCTGACTGTTCAGGGAAACAGCAATTACAAAACGAAGCTCCTGTACCAGAGTCAGTACCCGGATACCGTCCTGACGGACATCGCGGAGGAAATCTCAACAGACGCATTGGCGACAAAATTCCTGACCCGTGACAGTATGACGGACGTATACGGGATCCGGGCCGATTCCACTTTTATCAGGCTGAAGGAGACCGGCTGGCTGGGAAAGGTCCCGGAAAGCAGCTCCCTGTATTCGCAGCTGGGATCCCTTTCTCCCGATATCGCCGGGGTGATCACCGACAGCTCCGGAAATATCGTCGCGTGGCCCATAAGCCTTCTGATCAGCAGCTTTTCGGTACACCGGGGCTACTGGCAGCTGGTCTTCGGCGATATCCCGCTGCCGGCGACCGTCAATGAGCTGCTGGATGACTGGATCCTGTACGAGGAAAGGCTGGCGGAGGATTATCCGCTGCTGGATATGGAATTCGGGTTTGATGAGCTGGCCCTGACCCGTGCCCTGGTCATGAATTATATCCGGACCCACGGCCGGTCTGCCCTGTCCGCCGCATCGGGGACCGCCCTGAAGGAAGCTCTGGAAAAACTGAAGGAGATCGCCGGGATCCGGCGGAAACACGGCAGGATCATGACAGAATGGACCCCGGATGAAGAGGACGGTCACTCCTCCATCATCGTCCTTTTTTCCCGCCGGCGGCCCATGTATAAGAGTCCGGAGTTTTACATCAATACGGCGGAAAATATGGTTTACGGCCGGTCCATTTTCGCTTATGAAGACGTTCCCCTGATCTGGGGCGACGGGGATACCGCGGAAGCATCCGCTGACCTGTCCGTTCTGATCATCAACCCGAACTCCGGGCATCCGGAGGAAGCGGTCCGTTATCTGGAGTGCGCGTCCTCCTTTGATAACGATCCGTATCTCTATTACGCGCTCCGCCCGGATATGACAGAGCCTTATGAAAAGCCCGGCTTTCAGGAAAAGATCGCCGAAATGAAACAGGAAGCGGAACAGCTCAAAGCGCTTCTGTCACAGGAAGACCTGGAGCAGGAAGCCCGTTTTGATCTGCAGGCCTACCTGGACCACGATCTTCGCACGATCGAAAACATGGATCAGCTGAAATGGATGATCTCCGCGGAAACGATCGCGGAAGAGAGGGAACTGCTGAAGAATATAAACCTTCATACGGACAATATCTTCCTGACCGCAATGACCTCTTCGGACGAAGTGGAGCAGCTGTGCAGACAGTATGTTCAGGGGAGCCTTTCAGCGGATCGGTTCCTTCAGGTCCTGGCGGATAAGCTGAGCATGATCGAAATCGAAAGCAGATAAGGAGGACATCATCTGTGAAAACATGGATCAAAGCATTTCCGGCGCTTGCCCTGGCCGTCGTTCTGCTGTGTACGGCTTCGGCTCAAGCAGTCTGGACAGAGCCCTACGGGGACAGCTTCGCGGCGCTTTTCCAGCTGAAAAGCATCCGGGAGCAGATCAGCGTCAGCACAGCCCTGATCGGCACCCGGCTGTATTCCCTGACGGGAAAAGGCACTGTTTTTTCCTTTGACGCCCAGACGCGGGAGTATGAGGAATTTTCCCGCGTCCCCGCCTTTCCCTCCGTTGATCTGGAGATCCCCCTTGCCCGGCAGTCCGCCGCTGACCGGAAAGCGATGGAGGACGGTGTGTCGCAGCTGGTCGCCGGCACGGACGGCAGCGGTTTATACGGCATCAACCGGATGACAGGCGCCGTCGGCCTGATCGACCGGGAAGGGATCCATTATCAGGACGTCCGCCTGGATACGTCCCCTTTTTTCGCTCCGGGAAGCGATTATCCGGAATATCCCCTTTATCTTCCCGAGATCCGGAACGGGATCCTGGACGGTTACATCATCCGGGATCCGGACGGTTCCCCCTGCCTGACCTGGCTGTCATTCTCTCTGGAGGACGGGACCTGCGTCACGGAAGAGCTGCCAGGCGCTTTCGGCCTGTGCAGATGGAAGGAGGATCAGCTGCTTGCGGCGGTCCGGAAGGACAGCGGCGCGTATGAGCTGGCCGTCTGCGACAGGCAGGGAAACCGGCTTGGAGCACTTGAGACCGATCTGGCCGCCGTTATAGAGGACAAAAGCGCTTCCCTTTCGGATCTGACGGAAACGGAAGGCCGGATGGCCTGGAGCGAAGCGGATCAGACCCTGTATTATATGAACAGTCAGTATCTGTGGAAAAGCACGGACGATGCCGGCTTTGAACAGATCGACAGGTCCGCGACGCCTTTTCTGTCCGGTCAGTCTCTGCTGACCTCACCGGACGGAAAACTCCTGGTCTTTTACCTGTACCTCCGCAAATAAATAGCTCCTGCCCCGGAAAGATCCGCAGCAGCCGGATCCTCCCGGGGCAGGATGTTTTTTGGACTGATTTTTCTTTACAGCAGGATGCCGATCCCCGCGGCGATCAGGATCAGCAGGATCGGGGGCATATTGGACTTCCGCAGCTTTTTCCAGCCCAGCGTCAGGGCTCCCAGCCCCGCGGTCAGGAGCAGCAGCTTCCAGTCAAAGCTGCCCTCCGGGAGCACCTGCTTCACGGCCAGCGCCGCGCCGGTGGCAATGATCAGGCCGATCACGCAGGGCTTCAGGCCCCGCAGCGCCGCCTGCACCTGCGGGTTCCGGATCGCCCGCCGCAGCGCCGTCGCCACCAGCAGGATGATCAGCAGGGAGGGCAGGATCACGGCCAGCGTGGCCAGCAGCGCCCCGGGCAGGCCGCCCTTCACCGCGCCCACATAGGTCGCCAGGTTCACCATGATCGGCCCCGGCGTGCTTTCGCTCACGGCGATCATGTCCACCAGCGCCTCCTCTGTCAGCCAGCCATAGGAGAGCACAACGTCCCGGATCAGCGGGATCGCGCCGTAGGCCCCGCCGAAGGCGAAGCAGCCCACGCGCAGGAAGCCGAAGAAAAGCTCCGTCATTTCCCGCCCGCCTCCTTCCGCCGGTCCCGCAGGTTATACAGGCACAGGCCCAGCAGCCCGGCCGCCGCCATCAGCAGCAGGGAGGAAACATGGAAGCCGGCCAGCGAGGCCGTCAGCAGGATCACCAGGGACGCCGCCATGATACCGAGCGGCAGCGGCTTCCGGGGCAGCTTTTTCGCCATGCGGATACCGGCGGACAGGATCAGCACCGCCACGGCAGCCCGGATACCGGTAAAGGCCCGGGCGACCCACGGGATCTCCAGCCACTGCTTCAGCAGCGCCGACAGGAAAAAGATGATCAGGAAGGACGGCAGCGCGACGCCGAGTGTCGCGGCCAGCGCGCCCGGGATCCCGGCCCTGCGCCAGCCCGTATACGTGGCCATGTTGATGGCGATGGGCCCGGGGGTGGACTCGGCCACCACGGTCATGTCCGTCATTTCCTCCTGCGTGATCCATTTCTTCCGCGTCACGCAGGTATCCTCGATCAGCGAGATCATGGCATATCCGCCGCCAAAGGTGAACAGCCCGATCTTCGCAAAGGTCAGAAAGAGCTCCCCAAGGCTTTTCAGCTTCGTCCGCCGCTCCATCGTCCGTATCCCTCCGGCGCCCCGCGGGCGCCGCTTCTTTCTACTTTCCTCCGGGGTCGCTGCCCCGTTTGCCCCTATTGTAGCGATGCGCGTTCCCCCGTGTCAACAGGCATAAGGAAAGGGCCGCCCCCGAAAGGGCGGCCCCGCTGTATCCTGTTCTGCTTTTTCACCCGGGCGGCTCACTGCCCGTTCTCTGCCCCGGTCTCCGTTTCGGCTGCCGCGTCGGCAGAGGGCGCTTCCTCATCCGTCCCGGCGCCCGTGCCGCTTCCGGGCCTGCTCTTTCCGCCCTCCGGGCGGCCCTGCCTGCCGCCGCGCGACCGGTCCTTGCTTTCCCCGTCTTCTGCGGGTGCCGCTTCCTCCTCCGCCGCGTCCGCGGCCCCGGTCAGGGCTTCCTCCCGGGGTTCATCCTCCTCTTCCGTCGAGACGACGGCTGTCATCCCGTAGCGGGTGTCCGCGTCCGGCGTGAAGGAGATGTAAACCGTATAGTACGTGACCGTTGTGTCCTCCAGGGCGGTCTCCGTGCCGATGGCGGAGATCATCTCCACCGTTCCCTCATACACGGCACCGCTGTCCTGGTTCCAGTCCAGCTCCACCCGCACCTTCTGCCCGACGGCGATCCCGCCCAGGTCCGCCTCCGGCAGCTGCGCGGTCACGGTCATCGCGTCCTTCGGATAGATCTGCGCCACGGAGCCGCCCGCCGTTACGGCGGCGCCCTCCTCCAGCGTCAGCTCACTGACGGTGCCGTCCGTGCCGGCCAGGATCTTCGTGCCGGCGGTCTCCGGGCCGCCGCTGATCCCGTCCACGGTCTCAAACAGCAGCTGGCCGCGCTTCACGCTGTCGCCCGGCTTCACCGCGTAGGACACGATATACCCGGTGCCGGTCACCGCCTCCGGCGCGACCCGGGCGATGTTCCCGCGGCCGATCCGGTTCGCGGTCACGATGGCGTCCCCGCGGTATACGTCGATGCTGTCACCCACGTAGAAGCTGCCCTCCGTGACCAGCACCGTGTATTCCGCCGCGGCCACGCTTGTGATCACGCCCGTACCCTTATTCAGGGTGTGATTCCTGCTCACCAGGAAGACCTGCTCCCCGGAATGCACCAGATAGTTCTCGATCGCGGCGTAGCCCTTGGAGGTGGACGTGGTGAGCGTATACACCGTTTCCCCCTCCAGGAACATCACGGCCCCGTACGCTGCCGCCACGCTCTCCGCGTTGTCCCCCGTCTGTCCGTAAACGGCGGTCACGGTCCCGTCCTGGGACGCGTAGACCTTGTTGGTGCGGATCTCCGCGATCACGGTATCCACCGTCACCGTTTCCCCGGCGCGAACGTATACCTTTTCCACGGTCCCGCCGGCCGGGGAATACACCTGGACCGTATCACCGGTCTCCACCTTCCCGCTCAGGGAGATCGCGTCCGCGCAGGCGATGCCGGCCGTCAGGCACAGCGCCAGCGCCAGGGCAACCAATGTCTTTTTCATTTTTCTTCTCTCCTTTATTTTCAGTCTTTTTTGCTCATACGGAACGGAGCGCGTCGATCGGGTTCAGCCTGCTGGCCTTCCGGGCGGGCGCCCAGCCGAACAGGATGCCGATGGCCGCGGAGAAACCGAAGCCCAGCAGGATCGCCTCCGTGCTGACGCGGAAGGCGGTCTGCAGCATATTGCACAGCGCCATGCTCAGCAGCAGGCCGGACGCGATGCCGATGATGCCGCCGATCACGCTCAGCAGGAAGCTTTCGATCAGGAACTGCACCTGGATCTGCCAGGGCATGGCGCCCAGGGATTTCTTCAGCCCGATCTCCACGGTGCGCTCTGTGACAGTGGTCAGCATCATATTCATGATGCCGATGCCGCCGACGATCAGGGAAATGGACGCGATGCCCGCCAGCAGCGCGGCCATCATGCCCATGATGGATTCCATGGTGTCCTCGATGGCGCTCATCGTGGTCACCGTGAAGCAGTCCTCCTCAAAGGAGAACATAACGTCCATGGCCGCCTCCACCGCCGCGGACGCATCCTCGCTGGTCACGCCCTCCGCGATGTAGACCGTGAAGGCGGTCACGTCGCTGCTGGCGTTCATCTTCAGCGCGGTGGTATAGGGGATCAGGATGTCCGGGCTGCCGGAGAAAATGCTGGCGATGCTCTCCGTCTTTTCCGTGGTGAAGGTACCCACCACCAGGAAGGGGATGCCGGAGATATACAGGTTTTCGCCCACCGGGTCCACGCCGAAGAAGAAGCTGTCGATCATGGTCTGGTCGATCATGCACACATAGCTCATGTTGTCGTCATCGATGAAGTTCAGCAGCCTTCCCCGGATCAGCACCTCCGGGTTCGTCCGGAAATAATAGGCGTTCTTGCCGGATACCGTGATCCGGCTCTGATAGCTGCCGCCGCGGCTGACCCGGGCCGTCAGGGAGACCGTCGGCGTCAGCCCGTCCACCTCGTCCAGCGCGGTCAGCGTTTTCAGGTCCTCGCTGTTCAGCCCGGTCTTCAGGTCGCTGCCGGTCACGGACACCGTCAGCGTGCCCGCGCCCATGGAAAGGAAGCTGTCCGACAGGGTGCCCGTAACGCCGTTCACCGTCGTGATCAGGGCGATCACGGCCATGACGCCGATCATGATGCCCAGCACCGTCAGGAAGGAGCGTACCTTGCTGCCCCGGATATTGCTCAGGCTCATCCGGAAGCATTCGCCGATCATGATCAGCGTGCTTTTGATCCTATGCATCGGAAGAAGCGCCTCCTTCCGTCAGCATGCCGTCAATGATGTGCACCACCCGCTTCGCGTTGGCGGCAATGTTCATATCGTGTGTGATCATAATGATGGTCCGGCCCTCGTCATGCAGCTCGCCGAAGAGCTTCATGATCTGCTTCCCGGTTTTCTGGTCCAGCGCGCCGGTTGGCTCGTCCGCCAGCAGGATGGACGGGTTCGTCACCAGCGCCCGGGCGATCGCCACACGCTGCTGCTGCCCGCCGGAAAGCTGGTTCGGATAGTGGCTCATCCGGTCCTCCAGGCCCACGCGGATCAGCATTTCCGTCGCGCGGCGCTTCCTCTCCTTCTGGCTCACGCCGGCATAGATCAGCGGGAGCTCCACATTCCGCAGCGCGTCCAGCCGGGGCAGCAGCTGGGAGTTCTGGAACACGAAGCCGATATCCCGGCTGCGGATCTCCGCCAGCTCGCCCTCCGTCATGTCCTCGATCACGTTGTCCTTCAGGATATACAGGCCGGAGGTCGCCACGTCCAGGCACCCGATGATGTTCATCAGGGTGCTCTTCCCGCTCCCGCTCGGCCCCAGCACGGACAGGTATTCGCCCTCGGAGATCTCCAGGTCCACGTCGCGCAGCACCTGCATGTTCTCCTCGCCCATGCGGTAGTATTTGTTGATCTTTTCCATCCGGAAAAAGCAGTTCCCGGTGAAAAAGCCTTCCACCCTCCGCGTCATCACCGGCCACCGCCCGATCCGCCGCCGAAGCCGCCCGGCATGGTCACGTTCCGGTTATTGTTGTTGTTCCGCTGCCGCTGGCTGTTGTTGTTGAACCGCTGCCCGCCGAACAGCCCGGAGAAGAGCGAGGCGACCGCGTTCGACGTTTCCTGTTTGGACTCCACGTACACCGTGTCCCCGTCCGCCAGCCCGGCTTTGATCTCCACATAGTTGCCGTTGCTGACGCCGACCTCCACCGGGACCTCCGTCAGCTTTCCGTCCCCGTCCATCATATACACAAAGGCGGTGTTCTCCGCGGTAAAGGACAGCGCGTCCTGCTTCAGCACGACCACGTCGGCCGCCTCCTCCTGGGGCACGGACACCGTCACCTGCATGCCGGGATATACGCCGCCGTCCGCCTCCACGTCCGCCGTGGCCGTGTAGTACGCCACGTTGCCGGTGGAGGAGGAAATGTAGTTGATGCTGCCGATCTGCGAGCGGAAGGTCTTTTCCGTCGCGGTGGCGCTCACCGTGCAGGCCGTGCCGACGTGCACGTCCGAGATGTCATACTCGTCCACGCGGAAGGAGACCCGCATGTGGGTAAAGTCCGCCACCTGCAGCAGGGTGTCGCCGGATCTGACCTCGTCGCCCTTCTGCACGCTCAGGGCGTTCACCCGCCCGTCCAGCCCGGCGGTCACCGTCACGCCGCTGCTGAGCCGCAAAAGCTTGTCTCCCTTTTTCACCTCGTCCCCGTCCGCCACATAGACGTTCCTCACCGTCGCGGAGGAGGAGGCCGTATGGGTCTCGCTGTCCTTCAGGGCCAGGCTGCCGCTGAAGCTGAGCGAATTGGAGATGGTGCCCGTCGTCGCCCGGTAGTCGTCATACACCACCGTGTATTCCGCCTGAAGCCGGGCCACCGCGTACAGGCCGATCCCGCCCAGCAGGACCAGGATCGCCAGCGCGGCGATCAGCCGCCTGACGATCCGTTTTTTCTTCTTTTCTTTCTTCAACGGGTTTTGCGCCGTCTTTTCACTCATGGAACCGTCCTTCCTTTCTGCCCCGGAAATTCCTCCCTGTCGTCAGCTTATCCGGTCAACCTAAAACAAAACTAAAATATCATAAAAGGACAGAAAATTACAATTTCTTTCTTTGTTTTATCAGGCTCCCTCCGGCGCCGGCCAACTTTTTTTGAAAATTCTTTTATTCTGTTGGACATCTGTTGGACAGACCCCATTATGCTGGCAGTGTAAACAGGACGGCCGGAATGATTTTTCTCCCGGTGCCCGATGATATAGAGCCATTTTTTTCAGGGAGGGAAACCGGATGACAGCGATGTATGAAACCTTGGACCGGCAGGATCTCACAGCCAGGATCTTCGGGTGGAGCGACGCCTGCGACCATTCCGGCAGGCAGCTGACCGGCCGTGAGGAAACAAGGCCCTTCCTTTTCTTCTGGTCTGACCGCTTTGTCGAGTACCGCTGCCCCGACTGCGGAAAGATCATCTGGGAGCATGACTGACATAAAGCCCCCAAAATAAAAAAAGACGTCCGGAACTGTTTCCGGGCGTCTTTTTCTCAGTCATCGTCGTCATCGTCGTCGATGAACGTATCGTAAAAAAGCAGGTTGTCAAAGCTGTAGGGATCGTCCTTCTCCTTTTTCCCGCTCCTGCCGGCCGGCTGCTTTTTCCGCCGGGCCGGAGCTTTTCCGCTTCCGCCGGTGTCCAGAAAAGCGCCGATCAGCCGGAAAACGGGGACCAGCATGATCAGGGCGCCGATCACGGCTCCCCACCACAACCCCTGCCGGACGCCGGCATAGCACAGCGCCCCGCCGATCAGCACGCACAGCATCGCGGATATCACGGTATTGCTCCCCTTCTTTTCTCCGCGGGCACACGGCCCGTCATTTTTCTTTTCCCCTGCCGCTCCTATTGTAAGGATGGACCGCCCTCCGTGTCAATCCCGCTCCGGACGGGCAGCTTTTCACCCCAGCCGTGCACTGACTCTGATTGCAGATCGAAGCCCCAAAGCAGCAAAAAGCGGACCGTCCTTTCGGACGGTCCGCTTTACATACAGATGCGCATAATGATCAATGCTTCGGCTTACGCCAGGTTTGCCACGGTGCCCAGGCATCGTCGGTCCAAACTCCGCCACCGCCACCGCCACCGCTTCCGCCACCTGCGATAACAGGCACAGGTGATTCTTTCTGCATTCCGGGTCCGGCACATGCCACGGATGCCAGAACCGAGAAAAGAAGGATCACAGCCAACAGAAACGCGTATACCTTTTTCATATTTTCCCCTCCTCCGGGTTTTTTGTTCATTTTACCATTCCGTTTTCATGTTTTCAATCATTGCGGCAGGAAAATACATATGAAAAACCGATGTATGCCGGCTGAATACCGTAGTCATAGGCTGAGCCTATGCCTTCCGATATCTATCCGGTATTGGACTGGCCGGCGTCCCTTTGCTACACTGTCTCCATTGATTGCGGAGGCACCGCCGGAGAAGACGGCGGGCCGCGGTCTCAGAACGGCAGAGGGAGGGAGCAGCGATGACGGCGGAAAAAACCGGAACCCGAATGTACCGGCTGAAGCGGCGGATCAGCGCTGCGACCGGGCGCTGTAGGGGCTGACGGAAACGACAGCAGAAGATCGGCAGACGAAGGGGCGAAAGCCTTGTTTGCCGTACCCGAAAACCAGAATACCCGAACCGGGAGGAGACTATGGACAGCACAGAACAAAAGATCATACAGCGGGTGGAGGAGCACCGGGACGAGATCGTCGCCTTTGCCCGCGATATATTCCACCACGCGGAGCTGGGCTTCAAGGAATACCGGACCGCCGGCAAATTCAGGGAACTGCTGGAGGGGCGTGTGGACCGCGTTGAGGACGGACTGGCCCTGACCGGCGTGAAGGGCTATCTGAACGAAAATAAAAAAGATCATTTTTCACTGGCGCTGCTGGGCGAGATGGACGCACTGAAGATCCCGTCCTACCGGGATGCCAACCCGGAGACGGGCGGAGCCCACTGCTGCGGGCATCACGCTCAGCTGGCCGGCGTCGCCGGCGCCCTGCTGGCCCTCAGTGATCCGGAGATCGCGCAAAAGCTGGACGGGCAGGTCGTTTTCTTTGCCGTGCCCGCGGAGGAATACGGCGAGGCGGAATTCAAAAACGAGCTGATCCGCCAGGGCAAGATCACCTACGGCGGCGGAAAATGCGAGCTGATCCGGATCGGCGCCTTTGACGGTGTGGACGCGGCGATCGCCCACCACATCGGCGTGGAGGGCCTGTCCGTCGGCAGCGGGAGCAACAACGGCTTCGTGGCCAAGGTGATCACGCTGAAAGGAAAATCCGCCCACGCGGCGGCGGCACCGGAAAAGGGCGTCAACGCGCTCTCCGCGGCGTCCCTCGGCCTGCAGGCGCTGGGCCTGAACCGGGAGACCTTCCGGGATGAGGACAGCGTGCGGGTCCACCCGATCATCACCAAAGGCGGCGACCTGGTCAACGTGGTCCCGGAGGAGGTCGTGCTGGAAACGCTGGTGCGCGGCAGAACGAAGGAAGCCTTCAGCGACGCCGCGGCCAAAACAGACCGCTCCTTCAAGGCCGGCGCGTACGCGCTGGGCGCGGGCTACGAGATCGTGACGGCGCCCGGCTATCTGCCGACCCTGCCGCAGGACTTCCCGCCGGAGCTGGTGGAGGCAGTCACGGAGGCGGCGGGACGCCCGCCGCATATCATCAGCCCGGCCATGCACAGCGCCGGCTCCACGGACGTGGGCGACGTGCAGCACCTGCTGCCGGTGCTCACCTTCCGCACCGGCGGCGCTTCCGGCGGACTGCATCAGACCAGCTTCCGGATCGATGACGAGGACGAGGCGTATGTGCTGACGGCAAAGATCTTCGCCGTGCTGGCCTACCGCCTGCTGAAGGACGGCGCCGCGCTGGGCCGGCAGCTGAAGGATTCCTACAGGCCCGTGTTCCGGAGCAAAGAGGAATATATCGAATTTCTGGACGGTTTCCGTTCGGTGGAGCGTGGTTAATTATGGGAAAAGAAAAAGTCAAAATCGAGGGGACCATGGAGCGGAGCTTCGCGGTGGACCAGATCCGTCTGGCGGCGAGGCAGTTCGCCATGCTGTATTTCCACTTCGTGAAGGTGCTGTATGACAGCTTCGGCGCGGAAAAGGCAAAGGAGCTGGTGCGGCACACGGTGTTCGACCAGGCGGTGGACCGCTCCGATCAGATGAGGAAAAAGGCGGAGGAATGGAACCTGCCCACGGAATCGCTGGAGAGCTTCCGGCTGGTGAGCGACCTGCCCCGCTGCGGCTGGATCCCGGAATGGGGCGAGGATCACTGTCCCTACGCCGAGGTCTGGCGGGAATACGTGAAGGAATACCCCTGGTTCCGGGAGTTCGCCACCTTCTACTGCGACGTGATCGACACCACCACGGTCGAAAACTTCACGCGCACGCTGTCCCACCGCATCACGGCGAACGTGATCAACGGGGGCGACCGATGTACGCGGGAGTATTTCGAAAAAGATGAAGTAAAAGAGGGTCGGTATACCTATGGGAAAAAAGACTAAAAAGCTGACCTGGATCAGCGTGCTGCAGATCCTGACCGTCGCCGCGCTGCTGGGCTACATGCAGTTCGCGGTCAAAACGGGCCGGATCTCCAAGATCTTCATCGCCGCGCCGACGGATATCGTGACCAAGGGCACGGATCTGGCGGTCAGCGGGAAGCTCTGGCCCCATCTGCTGCTCACCCTGCAGGAGGTGCTGGCCGGATATGCTCTGGCGGCGGGCATCGGGATCCTCCTCGGCTTTCTGTGGGTTCTGTTCCCGAAGCTGGAAAAATACATGAGCGTTTTCTGCTCCGCCATCATGGCGGTGCCGAAGACCGCGGTGCTCCCGCTGCTGATCCTGTGGTTCGGCATCGGGTTTCAGTCCAAGGTCTTCCTGATCTTCCTGTTCGGCGTGTTCACGATCCTGTACAACACCGTGACCGGCGCCAAGCAGTGCAGCGAGGACTACGTCAAGGTCGCCCGGGTATTCGAGGCCACCAGGCTGCAGCTGGTTTTCCGCGTGATGGTGCCGGCGGCCCTGCCCTCCGTGTTCAACGGGCTGCGGCTGGCGGCGGCCACCGCCCTGACCGGCGTCGTCTTTGCCGAAATGCAGTCCGCCAAGGCCGGGCTCGGCTTCCTGCTGAGCGAGGCGCAGAACAACCTGGACACCGCGCGGGTGTTCTTCATCATCATCCTGATCACCCTGATCTCCGTGGGCTTCGTGAAGATCATCCAGGGGATCGAATACATCGTCTGCCACAAATGGAGAAAAGTATAAAACCAAGCTGAAAAAGAAATCGGAGGAATCAGAACATGAATAAGAAAGCATTTTCCCTCACCCTGGCCCTGCTGCTGGTCATTTCCCTGCTGTTGGCCCTGACGGGCTGCAGCAGTCAGAACACGGAGAGCAAACCCGCGGAGACCGCTGTGACGGTGACTGCGGAACCCACCGCCAAACCCACAGCTGAACCCGCGGCAGAGGCCACCGCAGAGCCTGCGGCTGAATCCGCTGCCGAACCTGCCGCAGAAGCCGCTGCAGAATCCGCCGCGGAGCAGGCAGCCGAGCCGATCACCATCCGCGCGCTGTTCCAGGTCGGCATGACCGGCGCCGTCAACCGCTTCGCCATCGAAAAAGGCCTCTACGAGCAGGAGGGCATCCGCTTCGATATCGTGGAGGGCACCTCCAGCTCCGTGGCCAACTCGCTGTTCTCCCGCGGGGAGATCGACGTGTCCGACGGCGATCCCAGCACCTATATCCCCGGCATCTACAACGGTGTTCCGGCCAAGCTGGTGGGCAATATGTGGCGGTATTCCGGCTGCTACTGGCTGATCGCGAACAATGAGATCCGGAGCATCGCGGACCTGAAGGGCAAGGTGATCGGCACAGCCGGCACGTCCGGCGGCATGAGGCTGTCCGTGCTGAAGATGCTGGAATCCGAGGGCCTGACGGAAAAGGACGTGGAGCTGGTAGCCAACAACGCCTATCAGACCGCCTACGCCACCCTCGTTTCCGGCGAGGTCGACGCGACCATCATCCACAACCCCTACGCGGTCATCGCGGAAAAGGAAGGCGTGGGCCATGTGCTGGGCCGTGCCTGGGACTACATTCCGGACTACTACACCGGCTGCGTCGTGGCCTCCGACAAGTTCATTCAGGAAAAGCCGGAGGACCTGCAGCGCTTCGTCACCGCCTATTACAAGGTGCATGAGCTGGTGAAGCATGAATACTTTGACGAGTTTATCGAGTGGGGCTCCGTGTTCATGAACACGGACAAGGACGACCTGAGAAAGGCCGTGCAGAACGAGATCGACGTCTGGCTGGATTATCCTGTAGTGCCCACCGACCGCGTGCAGAACACGCTGAAGATCCTGAACGAGTACGGCTGGCTGGAGGATGAGATCAGCGACCTGTCCGGGATCATCGACAACAGCTTTGCCGAAAAGGCCGCGCAGGAGCTGGGACTGAAGGATCCCTACGCGAAATAAGAAGCAAGAGGTAGCGTTATGCCAACCATCAAAATAAGCCATCTGTACAAGACCTACGCCGGCAGTGACGGCGAGGGCACCGACGCGCTGGAGGACATCAGCCTGGAGATCCGGGACGGGGAGTTCGTCTGCGTGGTCGGCCCCTCCGGCTGCGGCAAGAGCACGCTGCTGGAGATCGTGGCCGGGCTGCTGAAGCACGATTCCGGCTCCGTCACCCTGGACGGCGTGCCCGTGAACGGCACCAGCCGGGATATCGGCGTCGTGTTCCAGTCCCCTTCCCTGTACCCGTGGCGGACCGTGGCGCGCAATATCGCGCTGGGAATGGAGTTTTCCCGGGTGCCGAAGGCGGAGCAGGAAAAGAGGCTGAAAAAATACATTGAGCTGATGAACCTGAAGGGGTTCGAGAACAAATATCCGGGCCAGCTGTCCGGCGGCATGAGGCAGCGCGCGGGGATCGCCCGCGCGCTGGTCATGGACCCGAAGGTCATCCTGATGGATGAGCCCTTCAGCGCCGTTGACCATCTGACGCGCTGCACCCTGCAGGACGAGCTGGTACGCATCCGGCAGGAAGAGAAAAAGACGGTGCTCTTTATCACCCACGACCTGAACGAGGCGGTCTATCTGGCGGACAGAGTCATCCTGCTCTCGCCGCGCCCCGGCAGGATCCAGGAGGAGTACACCGTCAGCACGCCCTCTCCCCGGAGCCGCGGCGATGAGTATCTGAACCATCTGGCCGCGCGGATCATGGCGGACATCAACCGGGGCAGCCGGGAGGAAGCGCCCGAATACAGCATCTGAAAGGAAAACAGGATATGGAAAGAGATACAAGCATGGATTACTATACCCGGGAGGAGGCGCGCGAGCTTTTCCGCAGGGCGAACAGCTTTACGGACGACGAGCTGCTCAGCATGGATGAGACTGAGTTCCGCGCCCGGGTGAGAGAGCGCTCCCATCACACGCTGGAGATCCAGGTCTACAGCGCCGCCTACCGGAACCGGACGCTGCAGCCCTCCCAGGCGGACACGGCCAAACGCCTGCTGCGCATCTGGCGGGAAAGAGGCCTGTCCGAGGATCTGCCGGAATACCGCTACGCCGGCTTCCTGATCGGCGCGGCGGAAAAGCTCTCCCGCGGGGAGCCGGTGGACCTGACGCCCTATCGGCCGACGCCCGTGACAAAGGAAATGGAGGACCATTTTTTCACCATTGTGAAGGAGCGCCGCTCCGTGCGGGAATTCACGGATGAGGACGTGCCGGACGAGATCCTGGAAAAGGTACTGGAGGCGGGCCTCTGGGCCGCGCACGGCTGCAACGTGCAGTCCATCCGCTACGTGATCGTGCGGGAGAAGAACGAGCCCGGCCTGTTCAAGGGCAGCGACGTGCCCGGCGGGCCCATCCACCTGGTGATCTGCCAGGATATGCGCTGCTACCGCGCCAATGATTTCACGCCTGTCCGCAACCGCCTGCTGGACGCCGGCGCCGCCGGGCAGAACATCGTGCTGGCGGCGCACGCCGCCGGGCTGGAGGGCGTGTGGCTGACCTTCCCGGGGCAGGAGTTCACCGACCGGCTTCGCGCCCGGTTCAACCTGCCGGACTACATCCGCCTGGTGACCTATGTGGACGTCGGCTACGGGGATCAGACGCCGCATCCGCCGCTGCGCTGGGACGTGAAGGACACGATCCTGGCCCGGCTGTGAGGAAATTGCAATGAATATCGTGATCCTGGGCGGCAGCCGCGGCATCGGCAAAGCGGCTGCCGCGGAGCTGGCGAAGGACGGGCACCGGCTGCTGCTGGTAGGCCGCGACGCGGACGCCCTGTATAAAGCCCGGCAGGAGCTGGGCGGAGAAACGAAGATCTTTCAGGGGGATATCACCTCGGAGGCGGAAGCGGGGCTGCTGACGGAATACATCGGGCAGAGCTTCCCGCCGGACGGGGTGGTCTTCAATGCCGCCGCCTTTCCGGATCCCCGGACCGCGAGATCGGTGCTGAAGCCTTCCGTAAGGGAGCTGCAGGAGATCCTGCACGCCAATCTGACCGCGCATTACCGGCTCGCCCAGCTGCTGCTTCCGCTGCTGCGTGAAAGGGGCGGCGGAAGGATGGTATTCGTCGGCTCCACTGCCGGGATACGTCAGGACAAGGGCGGCATCTACGGCATCTCCAAGTGGGCGCTGAACGGCTATGTGCACTTGCTGCGCAATGAGGCAAAAGCGTACGGCGTCAGCGTGTCGCTGGTGAATCCCGGCGGTGTCTATACCGAAAGAAGAAAAAAGGAAAGCGACGGAGGCAGGCGTCTGCTGGAAACCAGCGACCTGGGGATCGTGATCGGAGCGATCTTCCGGCTGTCCCGGCAGGCCGTGGTGGAGGAGCTGAATATCCGCCCGATCGACGGGGATACGTATTGAAAAAAGCCTGCAGCAGTTCGTTTATGAAACGAACTGCTGCAGGCCTGAAGAAGCATCATTTCTTTATCATAAAATCATTTGAACAATTGGTCCATCCCTTTATTTTGCGCGGTATGGATCCCGTCAGTCCGCGGAGACGAGGCTCAGCCGGATGACACGGTAGTTCGACGGATCCGGGCGGCTTGACGCTGCCTTACCCGTTCTCTTCCCGATCCGTGCGGAACAGCGGCAGGATCACGCCGTTGATCACGGCCGTGATGCCCGTGCATACGCCGCAGAAGAGCACGCCGATCCACACGGTGTCCCGCAGGGTGCCGCTGCCGTACTGAATGCCGGCGACGGCCGTGGCGATATAGGTCAGAAAGGCCTCCAGAAAGGTCTTGAAGCAGCGGATGCCCACGTCCTTCCAGTCAGTTTTTTTCAACATGTTTCAACTTCCTTTCTTTGTCCAATAAAACAAACGCGGCAGGGGGCCATCAGCCGTTCTGCTTTTCCATGACCTCCACCCGGGATTCCAGGCGGTAGACGCGTTCCACCAGATTGTTGTGCTTGGCCACCTTCTGCTCCAGCTGCTCGATGCGGTAGACCACCAGCCGGTTGGCGGCCAGGATGCCCGCCACCGACCCGAAGGCCGTTCCCAGCAGCGAGAGCACGGCCACAAGGACCGAGTTGTCCATGTGATTCACTTCCTTTCTTTTCTCAGCCTCTCAGGCCGAGCCAGTCCCCTATCTCGTCATAGACCTTTTCCAGCTTTTCCCGCTGCACCGCGACGGTATCGGAAGCTGCCGCCTCCTCCCCCTGCCGGTGCACGAACCGGCTCTGGACGTATCCGGCAGCGCCGCCACAGCTCACCCGGTCCCACTCTCCTCCCGCCTCCAGCAGCTCCGCGCCCGCGCCCTGCGGGATCTCCCGCAGGATCCGGGTATCGGTGCCGGCCCCGGCGCGCAGCCGGATCGGCAGGTCCGGATTGCCGCCGGAAAGTACGATCCTTTCTCCCATGCCTTCATCCTCCCTTTCTTCTCCCGCGCGTTTCAGCTTCCCGTGATATTTCCACTGTCCCACTGCCGTATCCAGCATCGGCTTCGGGCTCGTCATGTGCCGGATCCGCAGGGGCGAGGCCGACAGGATTACGCCGACGTGGTAATAGTCCCGCAGGTCCCCGGTGCAGCTCCCTCCGCCCCTCCGGTACTTTTCCGGCAGGGCGTAGCCCTTTTCTCCCGGCTCCCGGCATTTGAAAACCGCTTCCCCGATCCGCAGGGAAGCGGCGCTGCCGATCCCGGAAAGGCTCTCCGTTTCATACCGGGCGGCGTAATTGCTGCCGTGGGTGCCGGGCCATTCCCCGCCGGCGCGGCGGATGGCTCCGATGATCAGGCCGATGCAGTCACACCAGCCGTCCGAGCCGTCATGCCCGGCCCGGTAGGCCGGCTCCTCCGCCGCGATCTCCTCCGCGCGGCTGAGAAAGGCCGGAATACTGACCTTCAATCTCTCTCACCTTCCTTATTATCTTTTTTCATTCCGTCAGCCGGACGCCCACGGGATGCGGGAAAAGCGTCTCCGGGGCAAAGGGCGGCGCCTCGCCCGTCAGGGAGGCGGTGACTGTCCCGTCCTGATTGTCCTCCAGCACCGCCATCCGGTCCGGGAAAACAAAGGCGAGCCATTCCGGCACAGTACCGTTGGTCCCGTCCCAGTGGCATGCGGCGATCCCCGCGCGCAGCAGCAGGCGGTAGTCCGCGTCCGGGGTGTCCGGACGCGGGCGGGGGATCCCGCAGAGGGTGCCCAGGGCGTCCAGCTGCGCCCCGGCGGCCGTGTCCGGGTGGAAAGCGGTATTCACCGAGTCCAGCAGCGCGAAAAGGTCGTCCGCCTGGGCAAGCACGGCCGCAGCCAGCGCGGCAAAGCGCGACCTCCGGCGTACGCCCGGGGACAGCAGGTCCAGGTAGTTCACGGTATCCCTCCTCTGTCATCCGTTCACGTTTACGGTCACAAAGCTCTCCTGGATGGTGATCAGCTGGTTCCAGGCGGCGGAGACAACGCCGGCGGTGGCGGCGCCCCCGGCGACGGACGCGGTGACGGAGCGGACGGAAAAGGTCGGCCTCCCTCCCGCTTCCGTGCCGCCGCACACGGCATACAGGGCCGGGACCGCCAGCTCCTGGCCGATGTCCAGCCCGGCGGCGTACTCCGCGACCGCCCTGCGGACGGCGGGGACCGCCGTCTCGGCCCGGAAGCCCGCCAGCGGGTCCAGCTCCACCGTGATCGCCACATTGCCGCTCACGGCGCGCCGGAAGCGCACGGTATGCGCCTGCCCGAAGCCGTCCGTGACGGATACCGTTTTATCCCCGGCCGTGCCGATGCCCGGCGCTTTTTTCAGAAAGAGCGCCTTCCCGATCTCGGCATTGGTCCCGCCGGAGACCACCGCGCACACGCTGTGGCCGGGAATGCCGTTCGCGTCCGTCTCACCGTCCTCGTTCACGTACAGCTTTGCCTTGCGCACGCCCGGCACGGCCAGCACCGCCCGCAGCAGCGTTTCCTCCCCCGCCTGCGCGGGAGCGGCTGCCGCCAGGCGGACGCGCCGGCGCAGCGAGGCGTCCGTTTCGGCGTCCGTGCCGGGCGCCGCCGCGGCGGCATTCACCCCGGAGGTCAGGCCCGTCACCGGGGTCACCAGGGTGCGGACCGTGCCTGCCGGCGCGGCGATCTCTCCCGCGGTCCGGCAGACGGCGGTCACCTGCGCCGCGCCGTTTCCGTCCAGGCGGATCCCGGCGGCGCACTGCCACAGGAAGCCGGCGTCGTCCAGAAAGACCGGCGCCTCCGCCAGCAGGGCGCCCGGCGTGCCCGCCAGCGTCATGGTCACCGTGGAGCAGGCGGCGCCGTTCCTCCGCAGGCCGTGCAGCGGGGCGAGCAGGTCCAGCGCCGTCCCGGAGGCATAGTCCGGGTTCCGGGCGGCAAAGCCCGCCGCCAGCAGCTGGGAAAAATCGTCCAGCGCGCGGGCAAACACCGACAGCAGCTGGTAGTCCGGGGAAGCCTCCGTCAGACGGACGTCCTGCCCGAAAACGGACCGGTAGGCGGACAGGAGCGCCTGCAGGCGGTCCTCATAGGTCGGGATATGGATGCCGGAAGCATCCATATAAGGGGCAAAATACACGTATATCCTCCTTTCTGCCCGGTTTTCCCTTGCGGACGGGCTTCCGGGCCGTTATAATGAGTGCCAGGCATGTGACCAGCACATCGGAAAGGGGCCCGGAAAAAGATGAAGAATTTCGATCAGAAGCCTGCGCGCATCACCGTCAAAAAGATGGAAACGGACGCGGAGATCCGCGGCAAGGCCTACGTCCACTGGAAGGCCTGGCATGAGGCCTATCCGGGCCTCGTCAGTCAGGACTATCTGGACCGCTTTACGCTGGAAAAGGCCGAAAAAATGGCCTTTTCCTGGACGGACAGCCTGCTGGTGGCGCTGGACGGGGACCGCGTGATCGGCTTTGCCGGCTACGGCACCCGGGAGGAGGAGCCCGGCTTCGGCGAGGTCTTCGCGCTGTATGTCCTGTCCGAGTACTACGGCACGGGCGCCGGCCTTCTGCTGATGGACGCGGCCATGGAACAGCTGAAGGCGTATCCGGAGGTCCGCCTGTGGGTGCTGAAGGAGAACGCCCGGGCCATCCGTTTTTACGAGAAATGCGGCTTCACGCCGGACGGGCAGGAGCTCTTCAGCGAGCGCGTTTCCGCCAGTGAGATCCGCATGTGCAGAAAAAACAGCGCCGGGCAGGCGCTGCCGGAGGAGCTGGAGCTTTACGTCCCGAAGCGGGAAGACCTGTGGTTCCAGGAGAAGCTGCTTTCCGATCCGGCGACCATGTCCTACAACGCGCCGTGGTTCCCGCCGGACGGCTGCATCCTCTTTCCCGAATCGGACTGGGATGAATGGATGCGGGACTGGATCGGGAACGAGCCGGAATGCTTCTACGCCTATCTGCGGCGAAAGGCGGACGGCGCCTTCGTGGGTGACGTCAACTTCCACCGCTCCGGCGACGGGGACTGGTGGGACATGGGCATCGTGCTGTACGCTCCGTACCGCGGAAAGGGCTATGCCGCGCAGGGGCTGAGGCTCCTGCTGGACCGTGCCTTCCGCGTGGACGCCATCCCCTGCCTGCACAACGATTTTGAGACCGGGCGGACAGCCGCCTACCGCGCGCACCGCGCCGCCGGCTTCCGCTGCGCGGGGATCGACGACGGCTGCTGGCAGCTGCGCCTGACCCGGGAAGAATACCTGCATCAGTGACCGCCCTCCGGGGCGGTTTTCTTTATGTCCCGGGAAAGGCGGCCTCCACGTTTACCGGGCCCTCCCCCGTCAGCACGGTGCGGGCGTACCGGAAAACCGTGCCGTCAGCGCGCCCGGCTCCCTCCGTCACGGCGAGGACGTCCGGGCAGGAAAGCAGCTCGTCCGTCACGGCGGAGGCGATCGCGTCCGTGTCCGGCCTCCCCGCTGAGGACAGCAGCGAAAACACGTCCAGCCCCGTTTCCGGCCTCTCCCACCAGTCCCCGCGGAACAGGCGCAGCCGGTCCGTGAGGGCCGCGGCCGCCGCCGAGGGGCCCGTCAAAAGCTCCCCTGGCGCCGTGACCGGCAGGATGTCCCCGTCCGGGTCCACAGGCCTGTATTTCATCGCGTTCACCTCCTCACACCGGTTCCGTCAGGAACCTGTTCCAGGCGCCGAAGCTATCCGGGGCTGCCGATCCGCTGCGGTGAAAGGTGCGGATATAGGTCTGCAGGCTGTTCCCCCGCAGGATCGTCTGGCGGTAATAGTTCTGCGCCGTCCGGTGCACGAACATCCGGAACCCGATGCCCGTGAAGGGGCAGTTGGACAGGGAGTTCGTTACGGCGGAGGTGGCGGAATAGTAATCCCCGGGCTCGTACAGGTCGTTCAGGTCCGCGCCGGAGCGAATGACCGTGGCATAGGTGCTGTGCAGACCCATCTTGTCGTCCAGCTCCTCCCGGATCACCCGGCTCTGCACCGGGTTCTGCGACCCGGGAATGAAGGCGGCGTCCACCTCCGGCACCGACCGGCCGAAAAAGGCCGGCTCCTCCGGCACAGCGGGCAGGGCGTTCGGCCGGCTGCGGAAACCGACCAGGGCGAAGGCGTCGGAAAGGTCGTGCTTCCGGGGAGAGGGCGGCAGCGTCGCCTGCGCGGTATCAAACCAGCCGTCCATGCAGGCGTCGGAAAAGATCACCAGGCACTCGTCCCCGGCGGAGACCGGCCAGGTCATGCCCGCCTGCCGCGTACCGGGATAGAACACCGGCACGTCCCGCAGAAGCGGCGCCGGAAGCAGCGCTCCGGAGGCGGCCCTCCGCCTCAGCGCCGGGAGCACGGAAACCGTCTGTGCCGCCGGGTCAAAGGACTGCACCGTCCCCGGCAAAGCGCAGTGCAGCGAGGACAGGATCTCCTCCTTCAGCGCCTCCAGCGCCGCGTGCAGAAACTCTTCATTCATCTCCGTATCACACCTCCGTCAGCAGCTCCGACCGCCACGGTCCGGAGGCGGTATCCGCGTCCAGCAGCCTGGAAACGATCCTTCCCTCTCCCGTCCTTGCCGGGTGGGTGAACCGGACGTACGCCCCGACCGGCCAGCCGGATACCGGCACTGTCAGGATGACACGCCCGTCCGCGGGGGACGGCGCGGAGAGCAGCTCCCGCTCCGTCAGCTCCAGCGTCACGGCCCGGTCCGTTTTCCCGATCACCCGGACGCCCTCCGCCGTCACGCAGGCCTCCGCGCCCGCCGCCTCCGCCAGCCGCGCCAGGGCATCCGCCCGCCGGCCGTAAAACGCCTGCGCGCGGGAAAAGACCCTGTCCTGCCCGGAAAAGGAGAGCAGCGGGAAGCCGGAGCCCTCCAGCAGAAGCCGCGCTGTATCGGACAGGCGCATGCCCGCCGGAACGGACAGGGAAACGGAGGACTGCCAGAAGTCATACGCGGGGGAAAAGACGGCCGTCACCAGGCTCCGCCCGGCTTCCGGCCTCCTGTGTACGCCGCAGACGCTCCCCTCCGCAAGGACGGAAGGCCCGGAGCGGACGGAGATTTTCTTCGCCCCGGCCAGCAGGGAGAAAGAGGATCCGGACAGGTCGTATATCTCCAGCCGGAACAGGTCCGGCCGGACGGACAGCGTCTCCTTTCCGGAAAGATGCAGGCGGCACCCGGCCGCGATGCCCCGGCCGTCCGCGAAAACGCTCATTTCACGGTTCAAGCATATCACTCCAGACGATGCGGAATTCGTTCAGGTTCTCCCTTCCCGGGTCCTCCGTGGACGGCCTGTCCACGGCCCGGAGCACGGTCAGCGACCCGATGCCCTTTCCCCGGTACAGGTGCCGGAAGCTCCGGAACAGGTCGTTGATATACCCATACGAGCAGATCAGGGGGATCTGATGCACCGTCAGCTCCCCGGTGGAGGCGTCCGAAAGGGACAGGAACCACTTCCCGGCCGCCGGCAGCCAGCGCAGGGAGAGCCGCGCCGTAAAAGCGTTCCCGTCCGGGGAGACCGGCAGGAGCAGCTCCTGCCAGGGATCCTCCGTGGTGTTCAGTATGACCGCGTCCATGCATAACCTCCTTTCAGACCGCGCCGGCCTCCCTCAGCAGCTGCCAAAGGACACCGGAGGAAACCGTTTCCCTCACCGCCGCAGAGCCGGCCGGCGTCCGCGTGGAGGAATTGTCGTCCGTCTTTGCCGCGGCGGCCGCCGGGCCGGCATGGGTAAAGGTCAGCGTGCCCGTCCAGCCGTACGGACAGCTCTCGTCCTGCGTGACGGAGAGGTCCGTCAGCAGCATGTCGTCATAGCCGCGGATGCCGGTCACCACCCGGCACAGGTGCCTGTACTCCTTCACCCGCGCCAGCGCCCGCAGCAGGCTCTTCGACCAGTCCCGCACCGGGGAATTCACGTCCGAGGCGATCACCGTCAGCGTCACGGTGTCCGGCTGGTTCCGGGCACTGTTCACATAGTCCGTGCCGGCGGTCTCATCCGTATCCGTGGAGACCTTCAGGCTCAGGGAATGGGTGACCGAGAGCACGCCGTCAAAGCTCAGCCGGATGCCCGGCTCCTTCACCAGCACACAGGCCGAAGACGTCATTTTTCAAAGACCCCCTTCACGGTTTTCAGCAGATACCGCTCCGCCGTGTCGTACACCGAGCGGCCGACCGCCTCGGCGGATGTGCCGGAGGCGTTGACATGGATGTTCACCGGCGCCTGCACAGACCGGCAGGACCCGGCCGCCGTGGGGAGCGCCGGCATGGACGCGAAGGGCAAAGAGGGCAGCTCCGGAGCCTCCGGCAGCGTGCGGACCGGGATCGTGACGGTCAGGCCGGAGAGCATGGACCGGACGGAGGCAATAGCCGCGGACACCGCCGCGGTAATGCCGGCGGCGTTGGCGGAGATCCTCGGCCGCAGCGCCGTGATCCGGGCGACAAAGGAGCTCACCGTTCCCTCCGCGCCGGAAACGTCCGCGTCCACGTCCAGGGACGCCCTTTCCAGCATCGGGACAGCCACCGGCGCCGTGCTGCCGGCGGAAACGGCCGGCGCCCTGCCGGAGAGGGAGAACAGCTCCCGGTACGCGGACGCCAGGCTGCCGACAGCGGCAGCCGCGCCGGAGGCGGCGGCCGCGCTCTCCCGCTGAGCGGAGGCAAAGCGGCTGAGCGCGAAGGAGGAGGATACGGAGGCGAGCATCCCCTTCACGGAGGAGGCCGCCGCGGCAAACGCCCCGGAAAGCGTCCGCGCGTCCCGCCGGTTCTCCTCCAGCACCGTTCGCAGGCGCCGGACGCCCGCCTCGTCGATCTCCACGGCAAAGGATGCCAGAAATTCCTGCAGCGCCATTTGATCTTCTCCTTTCATCCGGATCGAAAGCGGAAATTCCTCCCGGCGCCGGTGTGGGCGCGTCTCCCTGTTGCCTGTGGGCGGGAGTTGGCGTATAATGGGCGCAGCACAAAAGGGAGGAAAGAGAAATGGGAGTTTTTTCCAAGTATCTCCGGTTCCGCGAGGCCGGGGAAAGCGTCAACGTCAACAACCTGGAGCGCTTCGGCGAGCCGGTTCGTTCCCTGTTCACCACCACCAAGGTCTTCACGCTGCACCATCATATCGACATCACGGACGACCGTGAGAACGTTGTGTATCAGGCGAACACCAAGTTCCCCTCGATCCATGACAAAACGGACGTCACCGACGCCGCCGGAAACCACGTCGCCCACATCGAGCGCAAGCTGTTCACCCTGCATGAGCGGCATTTCATCACCATGGCGGACGGCAAAGCCTTCCAGCTCGCCAACGAGCTTTTCCATCTGGTGAAGGACATCACCAACGTCGAGGGCCTGGGCTGGCAGCTGCGCGGAAACATCGCGGCGCTGAACTTTGAGCTCTACGATGAGCGCGGCGAGGTCATCGCCGTCATCTCCCAGAAGCTGCTGTCCCTGCACGACAAGTACTGCATCGATATCTATCAGCAGGAGCACGAGCCGACGGTGGTCGCCATCCTCGTCACCCTGCAGCACATGATCCGGGACCGGGAAGCCCGTTCCTCTTCCTTCAGCTCCTCCTCTTCGTCCTCTTCCGGAAACTGATCCGGCAAAGCGGGGAAACAAAAAAAATTACAGCTTTTCACATGCTCTGTGTTCGTTTTCCAGACGGACACGGAGCATTTCTGTTATATCCAGCAGGTCGTCCAGCGTGTAGGTGCCGTCCCAGAGCTCATGCTGTCTCCAGCAGCCCATGGCCACGGGGAGGAAGAGGAACTCGTCGATGTTCGGCGCGCTTACGGCGAGGAAGGGCGCTTCGCGGACCCCGAAGGGGATCCGCTTCCGGGAAAAAAACCTTCCAGCGTCCACAGGCATGCCTCCGCCGTCAGCCTCAGGCACAGGGGCGCCATGTATTCCAGCTCCGGCAGCCCCCAGCAGTCGTGATCCAGCACGCGGATATACCCCGCCGGCAGCTTCACCTCCGCGTGGGAGAGGCATTTGCGCATCAGGGGATGCAGGGTGTCGTCCGGAAGGGACGTGAACAGCTTCTGCAGCAGTTCGGCGTCGGAGGCCTCCCCCTGCTCCGCCGGCAGGAACTGATACAGGATCCGCAGCAGCGACGCCCCGGAAAACGCGTCCAGCTTCGTCAGGCGGAAGTCGTAGGGGGCGACGGTCATATTCTTTGTGATCTCATGAGTCAGCATGATCTGATTCCTTTCTGTCAGAGCTTCTCCCCGGTGGAGAAGCCGGCGGGCGTAAGCGAGCCTGATGAGGGGGCCGGCGCTCAGGTACCGAACGCGTCACCCCTTCAGGGCTTCTCCCCGGTGGAGAAGCTGGCGAGCATTAGCGAGCCTGATGAGGGGGCCGGCGCTCAGGTACCGAACGCGTCACCCCTCAGATATATACGCCGCCAGCAGCGTCCAGGTGACGTTGGAGGACGCCTGGTCATAGGTCCGGTCCGGCAGCTTCTGCGGTGTGACGCCCTCTGTATAAATGGTGAACCTTCCGCCGTTGTCCACGATGTTCAGCGCGGACAGCCCGAACTGATACGAGTCGCCGGTATTCTTCAGATACTTCGCCCATTTGCGCAGGAACTGGTCCGCCGCGGAATTCTGCGGCACCTCGACCGTCAGCAGGCCGCTGTGCGAGCGCAGGCGGTTCAGCACCACATACCCGTCCGCCGTCGGCGTATGGGAGGACAGATCTCCCGAATAGGAGATCTGGAGCTTCCCCATGCCCTCCTGCGACAGCACGCACTGCCCGACAGACGGATGATAAAGGACCGCCCTCACGTCCGCGAGGGAATAGACACTGAATTTAGCCATAAAACGGATCCCTCCATACACTGATCCTTCCTTTTGCCTTCCGCTCAGGAGGGCTTTGCGGCCGCCCTCCTGAAACTGCCTTCGCCTCACGCAGTCACGTTCACCGTGATGACCACGGATTCGACGGAACCGGCGAAGCACAGCGCCGCATGGACCGGCATGGCCTTATGCGCCTGCCGGTCCGCGTCCGTCTGCTCATCGTAGGGCTCCGCCCACAGGGCAAAGCCGTTCTCCACGGTATCCCTCACGCCGATCGGCCCGACGGCCGCCCCGCGCCAGGGCGCGGTCGCCAGCACGCCCATGGCGGCATAGCCCGCCAGCACGGCGGAGAAGACCGAAATGAACTGCGCGGAGGTATCGTCCGTCTGGGGCAGCCTGCCGGTGTTTTCCGCCAGCAGGCGCACGGCCGCGGCCTGCAGGTCGTTCGCGATCCGGTCCTGATACAGTACCTCGTCGTAGCGTCTGCCGGAGGCGGCCGTTCCGTTCTCCAGCAGCAGGTGATCATAGCCCCGGGTCACATACACGTTCGCGTTCACGTTTTTGAGGGACGTCACCTCCGATTCCGTCAGGGAAACGGGCTGCACGCCGTTCAGCGATTTGTAGCACAGGGCGAAGGCCGATGCCGTATGGACCAGGTCCAGCCCCATGGCAAGACCCATCAGGGCCGCCGCGTCCGTATAGGCCGCGGCATACAGGCCGCAGGCCCTGCCGTTCGCGGCGGCTTTGAACACATGGAACAGGCTGCCGGAGGCGACGGCGTCCGTCACGGTGCCGGTCACCGCGTAGAAAAGCACCGCCGGCTTCTGCGCTTCGGCAACAGCTTCACCCAGCGCCTGCATACGGGCCGGCGTATGGTCGCAGCAGCAGACCCCGTAGAAGTCAGCCGTCCGGTCCAGTACGGCGGCATAGGCCGCGGCCGGGGATTCACCGGAAGGATAGCAGGACACCAGCACCCGCGAGGGCGCCGGCGCGGCGGCAAAGTATTTGACCGCCGCCTGATAAGCCTCTCCGGCCGGTTCAAAGCCGTCGGAGAGCATATCCGCGGCGGAATTGTAGGTCTTCAGGCGCTTCTCCTCCGAGAAGCCCGCAGACACGGGAAACAGGATCAGCCCGGTACTGAAGGCGTCCGGGGCCGGCGCCGGCGGGGACGCGGAAACGGAAACACGGGCAATATTGTCATAGGAAAGCAAGGGGATCCCTCCTTTTACCCCTCATCAGTCTGCTCCGCAGACAGCTGCCACAATTCAGCATAGGCTTTCAGTATCGCGCTTTCGTGCTTACTGAAAGACCTTGCTTCATTGGACCTTCGGTTCGCTATTGCCCTTCGGGCAATTGACCCACCGGGTCACCGCTTACCTTCGGTCCCCCACCTAAGGGGGAAGCTTTTTGGCCGTTGAGGGTTCAATAGTATTTGATTATCGCGGGAGCGGAAGAGACTGTTTCGATGCCGGAGACGGTCTGTACGTCCGCGATCCGGAGCCGGACGGTCAGGTCCGCTCTTTTCCGGTGCCGGAAGTCCTCCGCTTCATGCAGGACGGCTATCTCCGGAGGGCGCGGGACCGGATAGATCCCGGCCTCCCGCAGGATCCGCCGGGGTCTGCCGGGCCCGTCCAGATACAGCCGGGCGCGGACGGCGTTCGCGTCCGCTTCCGCGCGCGGGCCGTAAAAGACCAGCTGCAGGATATACGGGATGAAATGAAAGATCTCCGCCCTGTTGGCGGAAACCGTCGTTTCCTCCGGCCGCGGAGCAGCGGAGGGATCGGGAAAAAGATCGTAATAGAGAACGTCCGCGGTGGGCGGAGGGACCGGCGGCGGAGGATCCGCGTACGCGCGGAGGATCCGCCGGGAGGCCTCCGGCGAGGCCGGAGCCAGTCCGAGCGCCCTTGCCAGGGCGGAGAAAACGGCCGTACGCGCGGCAGAAGAATCACCGGTCACGCGCTGCCCTCCCTCTGCTTCACGGCCCAGGCCTGACAGAAGCCGAACCCGGACCAGTCCTTCACGCGGATCACCCGATAGACCTTCCCGTTCCGGAGGATCTCATCCGGAGCGGTAAAGGCTGCCGAGGCCGGATCGCTGCTGCCGGTCAGCAGCGGGATTTGGGACCGGACCAGAATCACTTCCTCCGATCGGACCTCCTCCGGCAGCAGCTGAAGATCCACGGATCCTGCCGGATGGATGCAGCCGGAGGCGGAGATCTGCTCCGTTCCGCTCAGGACCGCTTCCCCCAGGGATCTGTTGTAGGTCTTTCTCCGGATCATAAAGGCTTCCGATCCGAAAAGCGGATCGGAAAGAATATCGCTGAACATATGCTGTACGTCTGTCCCCCTCATCATTCTTCTCTGCTTCGGATCACGTAGCCGAAGGCGCGGTAAAGCTCTCCGGTGTCATACAGGGGCTTGTTGAAGCCCTTGCCCTTCACCGGCGCGGCCTTCCCGGCCGCGCGGTTCCAGACCCAGCCGCCGTTCACGGTGACCGGGGCATTGGGCGGCCCGATGCCGGAGTCGATATAGGCGCGGATCCCGTCCGCCCCGGCCTGCCCGGCCTTCTCCATTGAGGAAATGGTCCCGGGCAGGTCGCCGGCAGCGGCAGCCGTGACGGCCTCGGCCATGGCCGATGCCATGGCTTTTTTGACCCGCGGCTTTGCCAGCGCCGGGGCCACGACCGGCCGGGCCGGGATATTCATGACCGGCGCGCCGTGCTCCTGAACAACCAAAATAAAGGTGTTCCGGGGAGAGGCGTCCGGCGGCAGGCCGACGGAGACCTCATGCTCCGCCAGATACTCCAGGCAGGAAAGCTTCCTCTCCAGACCGGAAAGGACTTCGGTAAAAGACAGTTTCATGGGTTCTTTCCCCCGAAATAAGGATACGGACATTCTGCTTTGCCGTTTTCTGTGATATAATGGGACGAAAGCAAAACACCACACGTTTTTTCTGTCGCAGCCGCCATTCTCACAGCACCTGAAAAAGGAGGCATACTGTAAATGTACAGCTGTCTGAAACGGATCTCCGCACAGGTCACCGCGATCCTTCTGATCCTTTGTCTGCTGATCCTCCCGGCATCGGCTGAGGAGGCCGCGGCCTCTCCCGCCGGCGGCGTCCGGACGGATGAAACAGGCGCATGGCAATACACCCTGCTGGAGGACGGGACCGCCATGATCACCGGCTTTACCTCCACCAAAGATCAGCTGGTCTTTCCGGAGACCGTGGACGGGATCCAGGTGACCGTGATCGGCCGGGATCCCGATACCAGGCCGGACTACACCGTGCTGCGCGCCGTCAAAAAGGTGACCCTTCCGAAGGGCCTGAAGGCCATCGGGGACTACGCCTTCGACACCTTCGCGTCCCTGGCGGTCATCAAGCTGCCGGACGGAGTGGAATCCATCGGCGACAGCGCCTTCCGGGGCTGCAGAAGCCTGCAGAGTCTCGCCTTTCCGAGGGGGATCCGGACGATCGGCAGCTATGCGTTTTACGACTGCCGCAAGCTGGGCGCGTCGGAGCTGCCCAAGAGCCTGGAAAGCATCGGCGACTATGCGTTCTCCTACTGCGTCAAGCTGGGCAAGGTCACCTTCCCCGCGGCGCTGAAAAGCATCGGCGCGTACGCCTACGCGAACAGCGGCCTGACCTCCGTCAAGCTCAACGACGGGCTGGAGACCGTCGGGGAAAAGGCCTTCTACATGCACAAAATGAAGGAGATCAGCATTCCCGCCAGCGTGAAGAAGGCAGGGAACGCCGCCTTTGCCGCGGATGGGAACAAGGTCCTGAAAACCGTGACGGTCAACAGCGCCAAAATGGAGTTCGGCCGGGGCGTGTTCGGCTACAATGACGGCTGGGACGCCTATTACAACGCGAACCGGACAACGGCAAAATCCTCCGACTATGACAGGGAAAACCCGGATAACTGGTCGGATTACTACGCGGACTACAATTACAACAAGCTGGGCTTCGGTCAGGTCACCCTGGCGCTGTCCTGCCACGCCGGCAGCACGGCCGACAAGCTGTACCGCTACCACGTGACGAAGACCCACCTGAAAAAGACCGAGCTGAACACGGTCACCGCTCCGGCGGACCCGGTGCTGTCCGCGGGGCTCTATCACGATGAGGACCTGATCGACGAGCTGATCGTTCCGGAGGGCGTGACGGAGATCGGCGAAAAGGCCTTTGCGGGGCTGAGCACCCTGAGCAGCGTCACCCTGCCGTCCACGCTGACAAAGCTCGGCGACGGCGCCTTTGAAAACTGTATTGCCCTGAAGAAGATCAGGCTGCCCGACAGCCTGACGGAGATCGGAAAAAGCTGCTTCAGCGGCTGCGTCCTGCTGCCCGAGATCAGTCTCCCGGCAGGCGTCACGGATATCAGCGACTCCGCCTTTGAAGGCTGCGCCGCCCTGAAAAAGGTCGGTACGGCCCGGAACGCCGTGATCCGGCGCATCGGCAGATCCGCCTTCTCCGGCTGCGCGGCGCTGAAGGAGATCAGGCTGGCCGCCGGGCTGGAGGAGATCGGGGAGCAGGCCTTTTCCGGGGCCGGGATCACCGACCTGAAGCTGCCGGATACGGTCACGGTCATCGGAAAGAGAGCGTTCTTCAGAAGCTCCCTGATCTCCCTGAAGCTTCCGGCCGGCCTGACGGAGATCCCGGAAAGGCTGTGTGAGCTCTGCTCGAAGCTGGGTAACCTGACCCTTCCCACCGCCCTCACAAAGATCGGCAAACGCGCCTTTGCCCAGACCGGACTGAAAGCCCTCAAGCTGCCGAACAGCCTGCGGGAGATCGGCGAGGAGGCCTTCGCGTTCGACACCGCCCTGGTCCAGTCCTACCATCTGAAAAACAAAAAGGTATCCGTTCTGGGAGCGGTCGCCGTTCCCGCCTCCGTCGAAGTCATTCAGGCCCGCGCCTTCCAGGGCTGCGACGCCATGACCTCCCTCACCTTCGCCCGGGGCTCCGTACTGCGGGAGATCGGGGAGGAAGCCTTTGACCTGTGCTTCAGCCTGAGAAAGGCGGAGCTGCCCGATTCCGTTCAGACCGTCGGGAACGCCGCCTTCCGGGACTGCAGGCTCCTGTCCTCGGTCAATCTCGGAAACGGGATCACCTCGGTCGGAAAGGAAGCCTTCAAGCACTGCTCGGCCCTGGCGCAGTTCATTGTGCCGGACAGCCTGACGGAGATCGGGGAAGACCTGCTGCTGTTCCACGGCAGCAAGCTGAAGGTCACCTGCTCCGAGGAAAGCGCCATGTACGCCTATCTCCAGGCTCATTACCGCGACGTGAAGGTGAATATCCCGAAAAAAAAGAAATAAGCACTTTATAAAGCATCTCTTTTAAAAGCTTCACGGAATATATTTCGGGCAGGAATGCAGGCGCAGCAGCGAAAGCAGCTGCAGCCCGTATTCCGTTTCGTTCAGCTCCGTCAGGCGGGCGGAGGCCGCGACGCCGGAGAGGGATGCCCCGTAGGTGACGGAGACCTCCCCGACCTTCGCGCCCGTGACCGCCTTCCGCTCTCCGGCCCGCGCGAGGGCGGAAACGGAGGCCCCGGCGGGCGGCGCCGCTTTCGCGTACAGCGTCAGCTTATGCGCCGCGTACAGCCTGCGGGCCTCTTCCGCGTCCTCCTCAAAGTCCGTGAAGCGGGCGTTGGCCAGGCGGATATACTCCGCCAGCACACCGGCCGGGAAAAGGCCGGTGAACTGCGGATAAAAGGCCAGGAATTCGGCGGAGGTCATGCCTTTTTCGCCCGGACGGGCTTCGTCTCCCCTTCCGGGGGAGCCTTTTCGGCATTCCCTTCCTCCGGCGCGCGCCGGCCCGCGGCGTCGGCATCCGCCGCCGGGTCGTTCTCCAGGGCGCGCTTCCGCGCCGCGGAGACCACGGCCTCCAGCGAGCCCTCGGAGACCATCAGGGAAAAAAGCGGGTCCCGGCGGATGGCGTCTGGCGCCTCCAGAAAGGTGAACCGGTTCTGCGGCGTGACGCGGAAAAGCACCGCGCCGGACGCGTCACGGAACTCGGCGCAGACACGGGAAAGAATCAGCATAGGCTCCTCCTTTCTCAGATCCCGTCCACATAGCGGACCGTGGAGGGATAGAGGAAACGTACCTCGGAGAACTGGCAGATATACGGGATCTTGATCCGCATCTCGGCGTACTCCGTGTCCATGCGGCGCAGGGGCTGGGTCAGGTTGAAGCAGACGCGGTCCGGCTGGTTCATATAGACCACCATGCGGTCCGTGCCGCTGCTGCCGGCCTCCTTACACCACTTGCAGGGGGAGATCACCAGATGCCCGCCCTGCTGGTTCGTCAGGTTGTTCTCCAGCACATAGGTCAGGATGGAGCGCTCGGAGTCGTCGGACACCTTGCGCGTCACCAGCGAGCCGAACTGCTCCACCGGGACCAGGATATGGTCCGGCAGCGCGTCGGAGGCGCAGTCGTTGGCCGTCCACACGGCGGAGATCGCCGTGTTGATGTCCGCCAGGATCTCGTCCGCGGTCTTGCCGCTCCAGGCGGTGTCCGTCCCGCCGGAGGTGTGCGGCGCGGCGGACGCGCGGGTCACGTCCGGGCTGTTGACCAGGCCGGTGGAGTTCACTTTGGTGAAGCCCGCGTACACATTGCGGTCGATCACCTTGTCGCAGTGCAGGCGGATGCCCTTGTTCAGGAAGGTCTCCGGATCCCGGCCGACGGACACCATCTTCTCCCTTTCCATGGTCGAAAACCCGGGAATGGCACGGTCGATACAAGTAAACGATGCACCCCACTCGCCTTTCTGGGGTGCAAATAGGTGCAAGACCTATCGAGTGGGGTGCATCGTGTGACCGTATGGGGTGCATCAGTCAACCTGGATCTCTTCGCCGGTGCTCAGCGTAAAGCGTACATCCTTTTTCCCGTAAACCGTCACCTGGTCAATCAGCGTTGCCCATAGCTCGGTGCTGAACTCTGAAACCGTATCGGGCATCTGCTCAACCGCGTCGATGAAATCTGCGATCCGGCGATTCCGCATTTCCTTGTCCCGGATGCGAGTATCCAGTCTGGTCAGCTTTTCCTCCGCCTTCTTGTACTTTCCGGAAAGCTCATCATACTGCTTGATGTACTTCACCTGATCCTGCGCCTCTTTGGCATTCCGGTCGATCAGGGCCTGCAGCCTGTCTGCGAGAAGGTTCCTTTCAATCTCCAAGTCAGCACGCTCCTTTTCCAGCTCCTCTGTCCCGCCGACAAGGGTCTGCAGTTCTCGGAGGTTGGTGATGATCTCGTCCCGGTCAATTGAAAGCTTCCGGCAGACTTTCAGGAAGTCTGCTTCAATCCTGTCCTCGTACAGATGCGGCATCCGGCAAATTTTGGTTCCCTTGTACTTGTTGTTGCACTGCCAGATGACCCGGCGGTATTTGTCGTTGCTGTGCCAGACCTTAGGCCCGAAGGTTGCTCCGCAGCATCCGCAGAAGATCTTCCCCGAGAAAATGGTCTGGCCTTG
>JAFWQA010000006.1 GCA_017509255.1 Clostridia bacterium
CCCCTGTGAAGGACAGATTGCTCACGCGTTACTCACCCGTCCGCCGCTAAAACATATCTTTCCAATTCCATCCGAAAACTTCCTCTTCAAAATATGTCTCCGCTCGACTTGCATGTGTTAGGCACGCCGCCAGCGTTCGTCTTGAGCCAGGATCAAACTCTTCCGTTTAATCCTTTAACACTTTCGTGTCAAACTCTTTGGAATCTTCGCTGTCTCTTTCCTATTGCGCGTTTCTCTCTTCTGTATCGTTTTCAAGGTTCGGCTTGCTCTCCCTCAGGCCCCCGTCTCCGGCTCCCCGCGAGCGAGCTTTGTTAGAATACCAACTTTTCACCCCCTTGTCAAGCACTTTTTTGAAAAAATTGATATTTCTTTTTTCTCTTCGCAAAAAGAAGGAAGCGGCATTCCTTCCGCTTCCTTATATTATAATTTTTTTATCCTTATTCGCTGATCGGTGTCAGGCTTCTGATTTTCCACTGGCCGCTTTCTTTCACCAGATTCACTCGGTAGCTTGCCTCCGGCCACGAAGGCGGATAGACCGAGTTGCCGCCGTTCTGGGCAATGACTTCATCCGCTTTGGTCCCCTTGACCCGCCCGTCGATCCTTGGGACCTTCTCCCGGATCGTTACTCTGGTGCTTGTATCCCAGGGCCATGTCCACAAAAAGCCCATGTCCAGACGATGGTCAATGCCCCGGATATTGTAGTTGGCATAGCGGGAGTTTCCGCTTTGCGCCGCGATCAGCTCTTCGTCGGCATTCAGGCAGGCAGCCTGAAAATACTTGCCCAGTTCCCCCGCGCCGCTGTCCATTCCCATGATGACTTTGGTTCTGTTGGCCATGCCGTCCTTAAGGATCACCTGTATATTGCTCAGGTTCATGGCGTAATAGAAGACGGTCATCGCGATCCCGAGTATCAGACAGATGAAAAAAAGTCTGACTGCGATATACCATACTGTACGCCGGACATATTTCACTTCTGTATCCTCCCGCAGAGACCGCGCGTTTACAGCAGTTTGATCAGCATGGTCTTCTGCTCATCCATTTCCACGACGACGACTCCGTCCTTCTCCAACTGTTTCATAACGTCGCTGAAGCGTTTGAAGCCGATGGATCTTTCATTGAAATCCGGATAAGCCGTGATGATATCAGCTTTCAGAATGGACGGATTCACCCTGTCAAACCCCCCGTCCTTGTACGCCTGTATCTGCGCCCTGAAAGCTTCCTTCCAGTTGTCTTTGGTCAGCTGGGGGATGCTCTCGTTGCTGTCCCCTGTGTTGTTCAGGCTGACCATCACATTGAAGTTGTCATTATGTACGCGCAGATCCCCGAATCTGCCGGCCAGTTTCATCAGCAGCTTATAGAATGTGGCGCAGCCGTATGCCTTTTCGTTGAAATCGGGACGGAGACGCAGCAGCACCCCCTTCAGCTCGCTTGCATACATTTCATCGTTGTCGGTCTGCTCCTCCAGAACGGTTGTCAGCAGCTTATTCAATTCGCTTTCGTCCGCAAGCTCTTCGCTGTTCACGCTCTGACGCTGACGCTTGGGTTTCTCCACATTGCGCTTTCCGACGGTTTCCAGAAACTGGAACTCGTTACAGGCGTTGATAAAAATAGTACTTGCAGCCTCACTGCGGCTGATGCCGAGCACGAATTTACCCATGCTCTTGAGGCGGCCGACCAGCGGTGTATAGTCGCTGTCGCCGGAAACGATGCAGAAACTGTCTATCAGTTCATTCTTATACGCTACTTCCAGCGCGTCGATCACCAGCTGGATGTCCGCGTTGTTTTTCTGGCTGATACCGTACCGGAGGCTGGGAACGACGGTAAATGTGTTGCTGAGCAGCACTTCCTTCAGATCCCCGAACTTATCGGTGTAACCGTATACCTTCCCCAGCAGTATATCACCGCGGATTTTTACTTTTTCCAGAATGCTGTTGAGTGTCGCTACCTTGGCTCCGCAGTTCTCCAGATCTACAAATACCGCAAATTTACTCAGATGAAAAACCTTCTTCCCTTTGATGTACAGGTTCCGGGAACCTGCTTTCGATTCAGTATACCATCCATTTCCCTGAATTTCTACTCTTTTCTGGACAAACGTCACATGACCCTGTAAAATATAGGAAATGTTTCTTCCCTGACAGAAAAGGAGGCTTTTCTCTATGCCGGCGTCTTTGTCTGCCTGTATTGTTCTGTACAAATGCGGTGACGAGGTTTATGATGTCCTTCGCTGTCTTCAGGAAGCAAATATAGAGATCGCCGTCTATCTTTGTGACAACTCACCGGAAGAAATGACAGCCGAAAAGCTGCAGTGGAAATTTCCCGGTATTATTGTTTTGCCCCAGAAGGGGAATGTCGGCTTCGGCCGTGCCAACAACGCCGTCCTCCCTTGGCTCCAAAGCAGGTACCACCTGATCCTGAATCCGGACGTTACCTTTGAGCCCGATCTGCTTGTCCGCATGATCGCATATATGGACGCTCATCCCAATATCGCGGTCCTGACGCCCCGTGTCTTCAATGATGACGGTACGGAGCAGTACCTTCCGAAAAGAAGGATCTCTGTCCACTATCTTCTCGGCGGCCTTCTGGAAAGCTTCGGCGGCCCGTTCCGGCGCTGGCGGGAGGATTTCACCATGGCGGATCTGGATATCACCGCTCCCGTCCCCGTGGAATTCGCGACCGGCTGTTTTCTGCTGATCCGGACCTCTGTCTTCAAGGAATTGAACGGCTTCGACCCCCGTTTCTTTCTTTATCAGGAGGACAGCGATCTGAGCCGCCGCATCCTGGAGGAGAGAAAAGGCAGCATCGTTTATCATCCCGGCATGTGCGTCACGCACAGCTGGGCACGCGCCAACAAGCGCACGCTCAAAGGAATTCTCCGCCAGTCCCGGTCCGTGTTGAAATACTTTTTGAAGTGGGGGATCACCTGGTGAAAACGGATATCCTCCTGGCCGTCTTCAATGGTGGGCGGTTCCTGCCCGAACTGCTTTCCTCCCTGGAAAACCAGACGGACGGTGAATTCCGTGTCCTTTGGCAGGATGACGGATCAGGCGACGGTTCTGTCGGTCTTCTCCGGGAACGTTCCCGGAGTGATGACCGTTTTGTCCCCGGAGAACAACAGGGCGCGCATCTTGGGGCAGTCGGCAATTTTTTCTCCCTTCTGTCCCAATCGGAAGCGGACCGCATATTGCTCTGCGATCAGGATGATATCTGGGAAAAGGACAAAGTTGCTTCACTGAAATCAGCCATGGAGCTTGCCGAAGCGAAATTCAGCCGGGATACTCCCCTGCTGATCCATTCCGACAGCATGCTGATCGATGAGAACGGCTCACTCCTTTCCCGCAGCTTCTTCCGTCATCAGGGCTGGGATCCCGCCGCCGTACAGTTTCAGCGGCTGCTGGTGCAGAACAATGTTACCGGCTGCACGCTGATCATGAACAGAGCTCTTCGGGATCTGGCGGTACGCCATGGCCGTCCGGATACGATGTTCATGCATGACTGGTTTCTGGCACTCACGGCGTCCGCCTTCGGTCAGGTCGTTTTTCTGGACCGTCCGCTCACGCGGTACCGCCAGCATTCCGGAAATGCCGTCGGGGCCAGCAGCCGTTCTTTACTCCGCAGGGCTCTTGACGTGCTCCTCGACGCGGAAAAAGGCAGAAAGCGGATCCGGCTGACCTATTCCCATACAAGGGCCTTCCTGGATTCCTTTCATGGTGTCCTGCCCCCGGGCAAAGCCGCGGTCGCGGATGAATACCTGGCCTCTGAAAGCCTTCCGAAGCTTCGCCGCGTCAGAGCCGTCCGCAGGATCGGTTGCACCATGCAAAGTCCGGTGGCGCGAATAGGGCAGATCCTTTTCGGATAAATTGTTCCCGGTTTTTTTCATGAAAAATATGCTTGCTTTTTTGTTTGTACCGTGATAATATAGTCAGGCTTGATGTGTGACTCTCCATAAGGAGGAGGATTTCCATGGGTAAGTTTTGTGAGATTTGCGAGAAGGGTACGCTGAACGGAAACAATGTCAGCCATTCCAACCGCAAAAGCCATCGGATCTGGGCGCCCAATGTGCAGAGTGTCCGGGTCGTTGTAAACGGCGCTGCGAAGAGAATGAACGTGTGCACCCGTTGCCTGCGCAGCGGCAATGTGCAGCGCGCTCTTCCCAAGATTCAGGAAGAAGCCTGATCGGGGAAATACAGCCCGCCTGTTTGTGCGAACAGGCGGGCGTTTCCTTTTCACTTAAAAAGCAGACGGAATTCCGTCTGCTTTTTTCATGCGCGTATTTGCTGTTTAAGCCAGCAAAGGCCCTTCTCTCTCATCTGTTCCGGTCCGTTCCTTCCGATTTCGCGGCGGAAGTGATCGATCCGGCTGTTTTTGCTTTCGGGGTCATTGTCCCGGTATCTTCTGCAGAGCTCACAGTTCTTCTCCAGAATGGCAGAAAAGGCCAGTGCGTGAAAGCTGTCCGTCAGTACTGTATCCGCGCCTCCGATTGCTCCGAGGAAAGCCTCCGGGCCGATACCGTCCAGCAGTTCTCCGCCATTCTGATAGCTTTCTTCTGTAACGGGTATTGTCAGCATCCTGATGTTTTTCTCTCTGCTGATCCTTTTCGCTTTTTCCCAGTATTCCGGGTTCTCCCCGATAAAATAGCATAACAGATAGGGATCCTCCGACGGCCTTTCGCCTGCGATTTCTTCCCAGTCTTCCTTTCTCAGCAGGCATACCGGATCAGGCATCACCTCCGGCCGAGTGCCTGTTATGCTTTCCAGGAGATCCGCGCCTTCCTCCTCCCGGACGGATACCGCGTCGAATCCGTGGACCAGCCTGCGGATCATACCTGCTTTTTTTCCTGAGCCCAGGCGGGATACGCCCAGGCTTGCGGCATAAGCGATCTTTGGCTGGTTTCCGCCGAAATTCAGAAAGTATGCCGGATTCATCCAGACAGGATTCCAGATCTGATCGCTTCCGCACAGCAGGATGTCATATCTGCCGCTGATCTTTTTCAGTTCTTTTCCGTTTCGGCACCGGGGGCTCATCTTCATGCGCCTTTTGTAAAACTCAGGAATGGCGCTGCTTTTTTGCCTTGCGCCGGCCTGTCCCGCCTTGACCCTTTTCTTTCTCATGCCTTCCAGCACCAGTCTGATGCTGTTTCCGCTTTCAATCAGATTCCTCAGCTTTTCCCTGTTGTCAGGCAAATAATCAATATGCTCGCATTCATGCCCCATTTCCCGCAGAACGCGCTGAAGGGCATAAGCCTGCAGACTTGATCCGAAATTGTCATTATGCAGAAAGGTCATGACGCCGATCCTTGCCATCCTCGGTTCCTCCGGTATCTCAGTCTCCCCAGTCGATCAGGCCCTTGCTTTCCAGATATTCCTGCTGATAATCCATATAGTCGTCGATCAGGCTTGCCAGCTTTACAGCCTGTACGGGGTCCAGCCGGTTTTCCTCCGCCAGCTTTTCCACCATGTACTCAAAAGCGTCATCGTCCTCGTAATACTCTCCGCCCGCGTTGCCTTCTTCATCGATCACATGGTTTTCATGCATATACTGCATATCCGCGTCAATGATCTGACCGATCAGATCAGGCAGCAGCGGCGCCAGTTCCGGGTGATCCTGCCTGTGGATCCTCCCCGCGATAAACTCCAGCGCCTCCGCTTTATCGTAACCCTTCATCATTTCCCGGTCACCTCCCGCATTTTTCTCACAGTTTCCTTAAATACCTCCATCGCCTGCCGGATAGGCTCAGGCCGGCTCATATCGATCCCTGCCAGTTTCAGCGCTTCAATGGGAGGCACGCTGCAGCCTGCGCTCAGGAATTTCCGGTAATCTCTGACCGCGCTCTCCCCCTCCGTCAGGATCCTGTCGCTCAGACTGACGGCCGCGCAAAGGCCTGTAGCGTATACATAAACATAAAACGCCCGGTAAAAGTGAGGGATTCTCATCCATTCGGAAGCAATTTCTTCATCGATCACACAGGTTTCGCCGTAATAGGTCTCATTCAGTTTCCTGTATGCGTCGCTCAGGCTCTCCTTTGTCAGCGGCTCACCCTTCTGTGCCATATTGTGACTGATCATTTCGAATTCGGCGAACATGGTCTGCCGGAATACTGTTGTGCGGAACTGTTCCAGGAAATAGTTCAGAAGGTAAGCCTGAGCATCCTTTTCAGGCATCTTCTTCAGCAGATACCGCATCATGGTTGCTTCATTGCACGTGCTGGCCACCTCAGCCACAAACAGGCTGTAATTTGTCTTCGGTGCGGGCTGATTTGTATTGCTGTAGAAGGAGTGCATACTGTGTCCGAGCTCATGTGCGATCGTAAATGCGCTGTCCAGGTTATCATTGTGATTCAGCAGCACATAAGGGTGTACGTTCGTCAATTCACCCTCGCTGAAAGCGCCGCTGCTTTTTCCCTTGCTCGGATAGACGTCGATCCAGCCTCCGTCCCGCGCCTCTTTCAGTTTTTCGATGTAATCCGCTCCCATGGGCTGAAGCCCTTCCAGCACAAGGTCAAATGCTTTTTCATAGGGAAGCGTCATCGTGTAATCGCTCACCAACGGCGCGTAAAGGTCGTACAGATGTAGCTCATCCAGCTTCATGATATCCTTGCGCAGCCGCAGATAGTCCTGCAGTACGGGCAGGTATTCATGTATGACGCTGATCAGGTTGTCATAGACGCTTTCCGGTATTTCCAGCGGGAGCATGGCTGCCTGCCGGGCGCTTTCATAGTGATGGCTCAGTGCCATGAACTGATCGTTTTTGACGCTGGCTCCGTATGTGCTGGCGATCGTATTGCCGAAGCTTTCATAGGTGCTCATCAGGTTATGGAATGCCTGCTGCCGGATCTTCCTGTCCGCGGAGTGAATAAAAGTGGAATAGTTGCCCTCTGTCAGTTCCTGCTCCGTCCCGTCAGCCAGGATAATGGGCGGCAGCTTCAGATCTGCCGTCGTCAGCGACGTAAAGATATTGTCAGGAGCGCCGGCTACTTCACCCATCATGGCGATCAGCCTTTCCTCTTCCTTATTGAGGGTATGAGCCTTGTTCAGCAGGATCGTCCGCAGAAAGGCATCGTAGTCCTTCATCTCCGGGTCTGCCTGAAGCTTCGTCAGCTCCTCCTCATCCATAGCCAGCAGTTCCGGCTGCAGATAGGCGGTGGCGGTCATGCCCTGGATATACAGTCTTTCTGCCTTATCCTTCAATCCCTGGGCTACTGGATCGGCATTGTCCGTTTCCTTCCGGAGGAATGCGTAGATCAGCATCGGCATGAATTCCTCCATGGCCTTATGGAAGGCACGGATCGCTTCCTTAGGGTTTTCCTTTACCTTCCCGTTGAAAGCCTCCAGCTCGGGCAGCTTTCCTTTCAACCTGTCATAATCCTCCTGCCAGGCTTCGTCCGACAGATAAATATGCGTCAGGTCCCATTTGTACTTTGCGTCGATCTCATTGCGGTTTCTGATTTGTTCTGCCATGTCCCGTCCCTCCTGACTCGTTTTGCTTATTTCTTTTCGTAAACCAGAGAGCGTATGGCGGACGCGCTCTCCTGTCCCTTCGGGTAAAACAGGATCTTTCCCTCGCGGAGGACCAGCGTCCCGGTCGATCCTGCAACCTGTTTTTTCTCCAGCAGCAGCTTTATGATCTTATCTGTCAGAAGTGGCCCGCCGCCTCTTGTCAGGCAGTCCTTCCAGATCGTACACCTGCATTCTTTTTCAGTGCAGCTGAATGCCCGCTGGCTTTCCGTCATCTGCCCTTTTCCGCATACGGGGCACACGCTTCCCTCCAGCGGCACGGTTTTGTAGCTGCCCCTGCCGGTACGCTTCCCCCGTTTTGCGTCCTCCGGAAAGCTCATTGCCGGAGACCGGTCCCTGGCATAGTCCACAAGGAAAGTACACATGCGGTTGATCCCTTCCAGGAATCTTCCGGCATCCTGTTTCCCGTCGGTAATATCATGCAGCGCAAGCTCCCACCGTCCTGTCAGCTCAGGGCTCGAGATCTCACCCGGCATCACGTCGATCAGCTGTACGCCCTTGTCCGTTGCCTGAAGGGTTTTCCCCTTTCTCTGTACATAGCCGACCTGCAGCAGCCGTTCAATAATCGCCGCTCTTGTGGCAGGTGTACCGATCCCGCTGCCCTTCATCTGCTTCACAAGCTCTTCATCCTCCAGCTCCTTGCCGGCGGTTTCCATGGCCAGCAGAAGGCTGGCGTCCGTGTGCGGGCTCGGCGGTTTTGTAGTGTCCTCCTTCACCTTTGCCTCGCGGACAGTCCGGGTATCTCCGATGTTCAGCACGGGCAGCGCCTGCTCCTCTTCCTCGTCCTTCCTGTTCTTCTTCGGCTTGGGCGGGTTTTCCATCGGAGGCACGTCATGCCACCCGTTCACGATGACCGACTTGCCGTTCGTCCGGAAGTCGTATCCCCCAGCACGGGTCACGATCTTTGTCGCGTCATATTCACAGGCTGGATAAAAAGCAGCAAGCAGTCTCCGCGCCACCAGGTCATACAGCTTTCTTTCATCATCGGAGAATTTGGAAAGATCCGCTTTCTTCGCCGTCGGAATGATCGCATGATGGTCGGTCACCTTTGTCTGGTCGACTGTCCTTTTGCTGACGGGCAGCTTCCCGTCTCTCAGGGCTCCGGGTACATATGTCCTGTATACGTCCGGCAGCAGCTTCATGGTCTGCACCACCCGGGGGATCATATCCGGAGGCAGATAGCGGCTGTCGGTCCGGGGATATGTCAGCGCTTTCTGCGTTTCATATAAGCTCTGTGCGATCTTTAACGTTTTATCCGCGGTGAAGCCCAGCAGCCGGTTGGCATCACGCTGCAGGCTGGTCAGATCGTACAGCTGAGGGGGAAGCTCTTTTTTCCTGCTGGTTTCGGCAAAAACAACTTCCCCGGTTTTCCCTTTGATTTCTCCGGCGATTTTTTCCGCTTCCTCTTTTTTCGCGATATGGGTATCAGGCTCCCATTGATCGCTGAAACAGACGCCGCGGTAATCTCCGAAATCGGCTGTAACGGTGCAGTATCCCTCCGGCTTGAAATTCTCGATCTCTCTCCTGCGCCTGACCAGAATGGCCAGAGTCGGCGTCTGCACCCTGCCGACGCTCAGCAACGTATTGTACCGGAGTGTAAACGCACGGCTCGCATTCATGCCGACCAGCCAGTCCGCCTTGCTGCGGCACTGTGCGCTTTCGTACAATCCGTCATATACCGCTCCCGGCTGAATGTTTCTGAAGCCTTCTGATATGGCCTCGTCCGTCATGGAACTGATCCACAGCCGGTCAAAGGGCTTTTTGCACCCGGCTTTTTCATAGATATACCGGAAGATCAGTTCGCCCTCCCGCCCGGCATCCGTGGCGCAGATCAAAGAGTCTGTATCCTTGTCGTTGATCAGTTTTTTGACTGTGGAAAACTGTGACCGGGTACTTCCGATCACCTTGAGCGGGATGGTTTCCGGCAGGATCGGAAGAGTGCTGAAGCTCCATTTTTTGTATTTTTCATCCAGTTCATCGGGCTCTGAAAGCGTCACCAGATGTCCGACCGCCCATGTTACAATATACTTTTCACCGATCAGGCATCCGTCACCGCGGGTGCTGCAGCCGATGACCCGGGCAATGTCCCGGCCCACGCTCGGCTTTTCCGCTATCACAACGATTTTTCCCACCTGTGTCCCTCCCGTCCGGAAAATGATATCATATTCCCGGAAAAATGAAAAGGCGGCCGTGCCGGTCAAATATGAAGCAGATTGTAACAATCTGACAACTTTCGTAATATTTAGTCTCCGAGCTATTGACTTTGCGAAACGGTTCCGATATCATGAACCTGTAAGTACCGTATCTCCGGGGAAGGGAGGAATGCCGTGTCCTGTCACGGCTGAATATAAGATGAAGAAAAGATTCCTGGCCTGTTTTCTGCTGGTTCTCTGGCTCTGCTGCGCCGCCCTGCTTTCCGCGACGGCAGTCTCCTGCGCAACAGTCCAGGGAGGAAGGCTGCGTCTCCGCGCGGAGCCGAGCTATACGTCCCAGATCCTTTCCAGCTACCCGAACGGAACACAGGTCACTGTCCTGAGCATGATCAACGGCTGGTGCAGGGTTACCGCGCCGGATAATCTGACAGGATATATGGATCAGAGGTATCTGAATTTCGGTGTGGTCACGCCGACCGTACCGGTTTATACTCCCACCGTCCCGACCTCCTCGGTCGGAACATGGTACACGGTCAATCAGACAGGCCACATCACCAGCTCCAACGGACGGGATGTCCGCATGCGCAGTGAACCGGTCGTTACCGGCACAAACGTGATCGGCCTGTATCCCGTCGGGCGTACCGTTACGGTTCTGAAAAGGAACGACTCCGGCTGGTCCTATATCCGGATCGACAAAAAAGAAGGCTTCATGATGAGCAAGTTTATCCGGGATTCTTCTGTCACGCCCGTGACGCCGACCGTTCCGCCCGGAACCGGCACAGCTGCTTATCTGTATGCCGCGAACGGACGCAATGTGAATGTTCGCCGCGGTCCCGGAATGAATTACGGAATACTCGCTTCCTATCGTGTCGGCACGCAGCTCACGGTCTGGACAAATGAAGGGGAATGGTCCCTGGTGACGGTCAGCGGGACTGTAGGTTATGTCAAAAACACATTCATCTCCTATACTTCGCCTGTATACCCCGTCATCACCGCAGCCCCGTATTATCCGGTCTACCCCACAGCTGTTCCCACCGCGGTACCGACAGCAATACCGACCGCGGTGCCGATTGGGCCCGGAACTGCCGTAGGGCCTGTCGTCTCCGCAAGTCTGGATAACGCTTACCCGTGGGTCGGCTGCATTATCCGGGTCCTGCCCACTCCTTCCAATGTCGGTTACACGGTTGTGTGGCACAGGGATGACGGCCAGTTCCTTTCAATGGAGCAACAGTACTCCGTCTCTCCTTCAGATGTGGGGCATGTGATTTACGCACTGGTATCGGGACTCCCGCCCTACTCCGGCGTTGTCTCCCAGCTGGCCACCGCGCCGGTCACAGTAAAATAAAAAGCCGCTTAAAAATCCGGAGCGTCATTCGGCGCTCCGGATTTCTTTGATTACTTCCGGAATCTGCGCGGCTGTATCTCCCGCAACCATACTGATATCCCCGTACCTTTGCTGGGCGAGCTCTCCTGCACGCCCGTTGATCCACGCTGCGGCGGCTGCTGCCCGGAGCAGATTGCCCTCCCATGCGCAGACTGCGGCAAGAATACCGCTCAGAACGTCTCCGCTTCCGGCGGTGGCCATGCCTGCGCATCCGCGGTCGATCCGCAGAGTTTTCTTCCCGTCCGTCACGGTTGTATAAGCACCCTTCAGCAGGACCGTTGCTCCCGTCTCACGTGCATAAGCCTCTGCTTCCCCGGCCGGATCCGTCAGCAATTCCCGGATCGGTTTCCCGGTCAGACGGGAGAATTCTCCGGGATGGGGCGTCAGGACGACCCGTCCTGCCGCTGCCCTCAGAATACTTCTGTCCGTCCGGGCCAGTGCATTCAGCCCGTCCGCGTCGATGATCAGGCGTCCCGGGTAGTTTTTCAGGAGCCAGCTAAGCGCCTTCTCCGTTTCCTCCCCGTTGCCGATCCCCATACCGAAAGCCGCTGACCTGGTTCCGCAGGTCAGTTCCTTCATCTCGTCAGCAATAAAAACAAGATCCCCGTCACTGTCGCTGAGTGGAAACAGCGTGCTTTCCAGCACGTCGCTCCGGATAGTGCTGCAGATCCCGCGCGGTGCGCCGATACGGACCACCCCGGCCCCGCTACGCATGGCGCAGTTCGCCATATAAGCCAGCCGGATGGCTCCGCTGTACCGGAAAGACCCGCCGATCAGGGCGATATATCCATATGTTCCCTTATGACTGTCCCGTGGTCTTTCCCGAAAGACTTCCTTCAGATCCGCCGCAGTTACGGTTTCCATGGATCCTCCTCATCATGCCGTTCTCTTTTTTTCCGCCCTGGCCTTTCCCCGGGTTTCCCTCTGCTGCTGTCTCTTTCCTTTCCGGGTCGCCGGTTTTCTTTCCTCTTCGGTCTTTTTCATCTCCTGTCTCGATGGCAGTTGGATCTCAAAACAGGTTCCCGCGCCAACCTTGGACTTCACCCGGATCTTTCCCCCGTGCGCCACGGTAATGATCCTGGCGATGGAAAGGCCGAGTCCGTGGCCGCCGGTCTCCGAATGCCTTGCGGCGTCCGCGCGGTAAAAGCGTTCAAAAATGCGCGGAAGCTCCTCAGTCGGGATCCCGCAGCCCTGATCGGCTACGGAAAGGATGCAGCTTCCGTTCCTCATTTCAGCACCCAGTGTAACGGCGCTGCCCTCGGGAGCGTATTTGACGGCGTTGTCCACCAGGATCCGTAGGAGCTGCTTAAGCATTCCCCGGTCTCCCTCGATCTCTCCGCATTCGGACAGTTTCATTTCAAACCTGTCGGCAGGCGATACCATCGCCGCCTCCTTCTGCACTTCCCGGACCAGATCGCAGGGGTCGAAACGGCTGAATTCCATCATCAGCGTCTTTTTATCATGCCGTGCCAGGAAGAGCAGATTCTCCACCAGGCTCTTCATGTTTGCTGTTTCCTGGGAAATCGCCTCGATCCCTTCGTTCAGCACTTCCGGATCATCCTTTCCCCAGCGCCGGAGCATGTCTGCATAGCCCTGGATCACGGCGATGGGCGTCCTCAGCTCATGAGAGGCGTCGCTGACAAACTGTTTCTGGCTGTTATAGCTTTGTTCGATACGGTCCAGCATTTCATTGATCACCACCGCCAGATCGCGAAGCTCATTCTTCGTGCCGGCAATATTGATCCTGTTGGAAAGATTGGCCGCGGACAGCGTCTGCGCCATCTCCGTCATGTCCCGTATCGGAGCAAGCACCCGCCTGTCCAGTCTTTTTCTCTTTCTGACAAAAATCAGCATGCGGATCAGATCGGCCAGCACCAGGGCGGCAACGACCGCTAAAGAGCGTACAAGCATCCTCGATGTCCGGACCGTCATGATCACCGTGCGGTTCATTCCCTGCTCATAAAGCTGGATGCTGAACGGAAAACCGTTCGTGAAAAACAGCTTCATAAGGAACTTGATGCTTTTCTCGCCGATCACCGTTTCACCCGGCAGCAATGCCCGCGCCGTCACGTCCGCGTTCTGAATGATCTCCTGGCTGTATTCACCTGTTTCCTGATCCGGCTCTGCCTGCAGGATCCGGCCGGCAGTTTCCCGGATACGGAAAGTTTCGCTCAGGCCAAAGCCCAGCAGCACGATCAGCGCCGCCAGCAGGAAAGTGCGGAAAAGCTGGACGCAGTAATGCAGCGCGATACGCAGTGTCAGTGACAGCCGTATGTTGGATACTGTCCTTGTGACCCTGCCGTGGGTGGCTTCCGAAGCGCGGTTAAACCCTTTTGCTTCGATCCGGACCTTCGTCTTATTCTTCTTCATAGCTGAACATATACCCCACCGAGCGGATCGTCTGTATCGTCTTGATCCCGTAAGGAACGTCGATTTTGTTTCTCAGATACCGGATATACACATCCACGACATTTGTGTCTCCTGCGTAATCATATCCCCATACGTCGGTCAGCAGATCGTCCCGGCTGACCGCTTTACCGTGGTGCTCCATCAGGTATCGCAGCAGGTCAAACTCCTTCTTGGTCAGGCTGATCGGCTCATTGGCGTAATGTACGGTATAGCTGCCCGGATCCAGCGTCAGTTCTCCGGCACGCAGAACGGTATCCTTTTCAGCCGGCATATTTGCGGTTTTCCCGGCTCTCGGCTTTCGCAGCGCGACACGGATGCGCGCCAGAAGCTCCTCGATGGCAAAGGGTTTGGTCATATAGTCGTCCGCGCCCATATCCAGCCCCATGACCTTATCGGACACATCATCCTTTGCGGTCAGCATAATGATAGGTACGTCGCTTCCGTGCCGAAGCCGGCGGCAGACCTCGATCCCGCTGAGTTCCGGCAGCATCAGGTCCAGGATCAGCAGGTCCGGATCCAGACTGAGGGCTTTCTCCAGGCCTTCACGGCCGTCATAAGCCGTCTCCGTTTCGTATCCCTCATGCTCCAGCTCCAGTGCAAGAAAACGGGCTATTTTTCTTTCATCCTCTACGATCAGGATCCTGCTCATGCTGTTTCTCCTTCCGGTCTGCCTTTTCCCCTGTCATACGGGAAAAAGGGAACGAGCTGCCCCATTCCCTTTCCGCTTATTCCTTTACTCTACGGTAACGGTACCGTAGCCGTTCTGATCCTGCTCGAAGCTGACGTTTCCGTCCGCGCTGTCCACCTTGACAGGCATTTGCAGCGTAGGAACGTTTGCTTCCGGATTAAACGCCGCATCATGGGAGAACGTTGCCGGACCGTTCATATAAAAGCTTGCGTCTGTCAACGGAGCTTCTGCCTTGGACTCTTCATTCTGTCCCTTGCCGCGGGTAAAGTCCACTTCCACGGTATTGGATTTTACCTCAGTTTCCGCTTTGGGCGCAGCGGCTTCCTCCCGCAGTTTCCTGTCCCGGTTGGAGATTTCCTCTGCCTGGCGGCTGATTTCTCGGGCAATGTTGTTCATGTTCTGCTTCACATTGCCGGCGGCGCTTTTGACCATGCTTTCCAGATCGTCGGCCCGGAAAGCTTCATCGTCGGTATCAATGCTGATCCTGTATCCCAGCACCAGCGCCAGGATCAGTCCGATGATAGCCAGATGCGGGCTGATAATGACGGAAAGTGTCATGAAAAGGACTGACAGGTTCAGGATCGCGGTGTTTCCCTTGTTGACCTTGACCCTCGTTCGGTACAGGCGCTGCAGGAAGCTCATAAGGCCGCCCTTTTTCGCGTTGCCGGACCTGGTCTGTACCTTAGCGGAGCTCTGTGCTTCGGTATGGGCATTGACCTTGCCGTTCCGTTCCAGATCCACCAGAGCCCTGGCCACGTCTCCGTTGTGGTAATCCAGCAGGGCTACCGCTTCCTCATAGGTAATGGATGCCTTGCGGCGAATGAATTCGATATCCTCAATTGAATAGCTTGCCATGTCTTTCTCTCCTCTCCGGAAGGGTTTTCCCCTTCGACGGTGAGATCATAACATATCTCTGAAACACTTGCTTGAGAAAGCAGGGAAAAACAAATGAGAAAACCATGAGAATCCGTTTAGGATTTGATTCCGTAAAGCTGCTTCGCGTTTATATAGGTATACGCTGCCACTTCTTCCGTCGTTTCTCCGCGGATTTCGGCAAGCTTTTCCGCAACAAAGCGCACATTGGCCGGCTCATTTCGCCTGCCGCGGACAGGTTCCGGCGCCAGGTAAGGGCTGTCCGTTTCGATCAGCAGCCGTTCTCTGGGAACGAGCAGTGCGGCTTCCCGGAGCTTCGGAGCCTTTTTGAATGTGACCGGCCCCGCGAAGGAGATTATAAATCCAAGCTTCAGATATTCCTTCGCGATCTCCGCGCTCCCGCTGAAGCAGTGGATAATGCCCGGCGTCAGTTGTTTTTTCATGCTTTTCATCAGATCGATCATGTCCTGATGGGCGTCTCTGATGTGGTAAGCGACCGGTGCCCCGATTTCCCATGCAAGCTGCATTTGTTTCCGGCAGACTTCCTTCTGTACCTCCCGCGGGCTGAAATCATAGTAATAATCCAGGCCGATCTCACCGACGGCGTTTGCTTCCCCGCATGTGATCCATTCCTTCAGCCGGTCCAGATCCTCCTCACGGAAGCCCTGTGCCTCATGCGGATGGATTCCGACCGCTGCCACTGCGTCCGGGTGTGTTTTGACGTATTTCACGCAGGCCCGGGATGTCTCCATATCGGAACCGATCACGGCATATCGGGTGATCCCGTATTCCTTCATCCGTCCCAGGACCTCGCCGCGGTCCTCGTCAAACCGGTCCTCATTCACATGGCAGTGACTGTCGAAGAATTCAATCATCCGATGATCGCTCCGTCCTCCGTATCCGCGTGTACCCCGACCAGCGTTAGATTGTCTTCGCTGTCAAGGGCGGAGAGGATCATGCCCTGGCTTTCGATCCCGGCGATCTTCCTGGGCGCGAGGTTGGTGATGGCCACCACCTGCCTGCCGACCAGTTCCTCAGGCGTGTAATACTTTGCGATACCGCTGAGAATGGTACGCTCGCCGTCTTTTCCGAAGGACAGGCGGAACTTCAGCAGTTTATTGCTTTTTTCCACCTTTTCACATGCCAGGACCCGGCCTACCTGAAGCTTGCATTTGAAGAAATCGTCAATGGATACTTCTTCCGGATACTCCGGCTCTTCATGCTTCTTCTCGGCTTTCTGTTCCTTCTCCGGCTGTTTTTTACCGGCACCGGACTCCGCTCCGGCTTCCTTGCCGCCGCTGAGAGCTTCCAGCTCCCTGTTTACATCAATGCGGGGGAAAAGCGCGTCTCCTTTGCAGACCCGTGTGCCCGCGGGCAGCAGCCCGAAGGTCTTTAGACTGTCCCAGCTCTTCAAACTGTCATCCGTCACACCCAGCTGCTGGTAGATTCTGTCCGGGGTGGAGGGCATAAACGGTCCGATCAGCACCGCCGCAAAACGGACACATTCTGCCAGCGTCAGCATGACATTGGCCAGCCGATCACGCTTTTCCGGATCCTTTCCGAGCACCCAGGGCTGCGTCAGATCGATGTACTTGTTGCATTCACCGATCACCTTCCAGATTTCAGCCAGTGCCTGGGAAAACTGCAGCTTGTCCATCTGCTCATTCACCAGGGTGGGCAGCGCGGCGCAATGTTCCTTCAGGGGGGCGTCCAGCTCCTTGTCCGTTGCGTCCGTCCAGGCCGGCAGCACGCCATCGAAATATTTTTCAATCATGGCCACGGTCCGGCTCACCAGATTGCCCAGATCGTTGGCCAGGTCCGCGTTCATCCTGACCAGGAAGGACTCATTGGTATAATTGCCGTCTGCGCCGAAGGGCATCTCCCTCATGAGGTAATAGCGCAGCGGATCCACTCCGTATCTGGCTACAATAGGACCTGGATAGACCACATTTCCCTTGGATTTGCTCATCCTGTCCGCGCCGAATAACAGCCAGCCATGGCCAAACACCTGCTTGGGCAGGGGCAGTCCCAGAGCGTGCAGCATAATCGGCCAGTAAATCGTGTGGAACCGTACGATTTCCTTGCCCACAAGATGAATGTCCGCCGGCCAGTATTTCCGGAACAGTTCGTCGTGCTCCGTGCTGTATCCCAGGGCGGTGATATAGTTGCTCAGCGCGTCAATCCAGACGTAAACCGTATGCTTTTCATCAAAGTCCACCGGAATGCCCCACTTCACGCTGGTACGGCTCACGCACAGATCCTGCAGGCCCGGCCGCAGAAAGTTCGTCAGCATCTCATTGGCCCGTTTTGCTGGCTGGATAAAATCCGGGTGATTCTCGATATAATCGATCAGCCAGTCCTGATACTTGCTCATCCTGAAGAAATAGCTTTCTTCCTTCATGGGCTGGCAGGGTCGGCCGCAGTCGGGGCAGACCTTCACGCCGTCCTTTTCCACCAGCTGGGTGGGTGTCCAGAAGCTCTCACAGGGTGTGCAGTACATGCCTTCATATTCCGCCTTGTAGATATCCCCCTGCTCATAGAACTGACGGAAGATCTTTTGAACAACCTTTATATGCCGCTCTTCCGTGGTGCGGATAAAGTCGTCGTACTGGATGTCCATGAGCTTCCAGAGTTCCTTGGTTTCAGCCACAATCTTATCCACGTAGGCAATGGGCGTCACACCGGCCTCAGCCGCCTTCTTTTCAATTTTCTGGCCATGTTCATCCGTTCCGGTCAGGAAATAGGTATCATAACCCTGCAGTTTACGGAAGCGGGTCATGGTATCCGCAGCCACAGTGGTATAGGTATGGCCGATGGTCATATTGCCGGAGGGATAGTAAATCGGTGTGGTAATGTAGAAAGTCTTTTTGTTCTCACTCATGGGACATTCCTCCATAAATCTGATAAAAGGGCTGTTGCGACGCAACAGCCCTGATAGATATGACCGTAATTACTGAGCTTCGGCCGCGGTTTCAACCGGATAAACGGAAACCTGCTTCCGATCCTTGCCCAGGCGCTCGAAACGGACAATACCGGTCTCCTTGGCGAAGAGCGTATCATCCTTGCCGATGCCTACGTTCAGGCCGGGATGGATGTGGGTGCCGCGCTGGCGGACCAGAATGTTGCCGGCCAGAGCCAGCTGGCCGTCCGCGCGCTTCGGCCCGAGACGCTTGGATTCGCTGTCACGTCCGTTGCGGGTGGAACCCATACCTTTTTTATGAGCGAATTGCTGCAGATTCAACTTCATCATGGTTATTTCCTCCGTTCTTTCATGGAAAGTTTCAAGTATTCCGGATAACTGTCCTGTACGTCCTTCAGGCCCTGCTGCAGTGCTCCCATCAGGAGCTGTGCCTTTTTGTCCCCCTCCTGATCAAGCGGGGGAAGATCAAAGTCCAGCAGGCCGTCCTCATTGCCGTTCAGCAGGACGGCGATGCCGCAGAGGCTTTCCAGCGAATTAACGCAGGTGCATCCGAGCACGGATACCGCTGCGCATACGATGTCACTGCCCGCCTCGGCATATCCGCTGTGGCCTGTGGCCCGGAAGCCGGTCAGCCGGCTTCCTTCACGGTACAGGATGGCGGAAATCATTACGCGTTGATAGCGGTGATCTCTACCTTGGTGTAGGGCTGACGGTGACCGTTCGTCCTGTGATAGTTCTTCTTGCTCTTGTACTTGTAGACACGGATCTTCTCGCCCTTGACCTGGCCGAGAACCTTGCCCTCAACCTTTGCGCCTTCCAGAACGGGATTGCCGACCTGAATGTCGCCCTCTCCGCCGAGCATCAGCACGTCGAAAGAGATTGCGGAATCAGCTTCCTGATTCACTTTGTCGATGTAGATAATATCTCCCTGGGATACCCGATACTGCCGGCCGCCTGCCGCGATGATCGCATACATGGCTTGGCACCTCCTGAATACATACTCGCCGGGATTTCTGAGGTTGCGCAAAGCGCATTGAAAAAGACCTCTCCCGAGCGGCTCACCCATGAAAGATATCATCTTCCGCAGGCTTTGTCAAGCTTTTTTATTTGATTTCAAAGCTTCCGACCTGTTCACTGACCCCGATCGACAGCACTTCGCTGACCGGGCGTCCTTTCGGGCTGGAATGGAAGCTCTCCCCGTTGATCTCATTCAGCTGGATCCCCATGAACGCAAGGACTCCCGTTGCTCCGCCGTCCAGATTGCAGCAGTCCGTGCAGCCTTCCCGCATGGCCAGCAGTGCGGTCTGAGGCATGGTGACCCCCTCACTTCGTCTGGCCATTCTTCCCTCGCAGAGAATATCCACATAATGGCCCGGCCCGATTGTGCCGAAGCAGTGCCTCGGATTTTTTGCCTTGCTCATGGTCGGATCTGTTACCCATGCGCTCATCTGCCCGTCCTTCAGCAGATACGGGCCGAAGCTGTAAACGAGATAGGCATCCTTCTCCAGGTACTCCTTCGCGCTCAGATCCACGCTGTGGTGCACATCCATGCTCCCGTCCCGGTAGAAAGCCAGTGTATCCAGATTTGGGAAGTATTTTTCCTCGTCATGGTCGTAGCGGCTGTCGAAGTAAATCTCCCCATCCCTGATTTCCACGCCGATCGGCCTTCCGTTCGACCCGGACAGTTTCCCGTTCTTGTTGACAAGGCGGTAGGTATAATAATCCGCGTTTGTGGCGAATACCAGTTTATTGGCCATGGCGTTGTCACTCACAAACGCCGTCTTCTTTTTCCCGAGCGGCGCTTCCGGGGAATACTCCACGTTGCGCATCAGCTCCCCTGCTTCCGCGTCACAGCGGATATCTGTCACAAACCAGGTCAGCGGAAGCGTCCCGTCATGCTTTCTTTGGATCACGATCCTTATTGTCGGGCTGATATACACATAATGCCCGTGCGAGTCATCCGTCCAGATAAATTCGCCCTCATCCAGAAAGCCTTTTGCGTTCAGCTCCGGCAACTCCGGTATCTCACCGATCGTCCATTCCGAAACCCTGGTGTACTCTCTTCGGGTCAGATCTTCCTCCGGAATGTTTTCCAGAAAGCAAAGCCGCTCGGTATCCTCTCCGACGGTGCTCAGTCTCAGCCCGAAACGGTTATTGGCGTATTTTCTGCCGTTGTTGTATACCGATTTGTCCGTTTTTTCTTTGGAATTATCCTGTGTTTTATGGTACAGATGGGCGTAATACGCCATCCCGTTCCCGGTCATTCCGTCAAAACAGGCCATGGGAGTATCCCAGTCAAATACTGTCTGGGTATTCTCTTCCCCGTAAAGATGAAGGTACAGTTTCTTTATCTGCCAGGTCCCGCAGGCGGCAGCGGAATCGGGAAAGCGTGCTTCGTCCGCGGCAGAGGAAAACGCCTCTGTGCAGGCCTTGGCCAGTGCTTTCCGAAGTGTGTTGTTTCCCTCCCCTTTTTCATCAGGCCCGACGACAACCTCCGGTTTGCATTTCCGTATGGTTTCCGTCACCCAGCGCTCCGCGTTTTCTTTTTTGTTGTCCTTGTCGCCGATCACCGGATAATAACGGCATCCCATGCTCCAAAGTCCGTTCAGCAGTTCGCTGCGCCGTGCGGTGTTCTGACAGTTAAAGCACGCGACAGCGACCGTTTTTCCCTTTTCCCGGATGTAGTACGGTATGGCGCCGCCCAGATACAGCAGCTCTTCCTCCGGCTGGCCTGTCACAAAGAGTACGTCAGCTTTTTCGGGCGTTTCTTCCCAGCGCTGTACCCAGGCAGGAAGTGTTCCTTCCCCGAAAACATAGATTTCGTTGAAGCTCATTTCCTGTTTCTTGTCACCGTTTGCGTATACGCGGACCTTTTGGACCCCGTCCAGTGTATAAAAGGCATGATAAAACGCTGTATTTCCCGCATGGACCGTTTCCCAGCCGTTTCCGAGATCCGCCTGTATTTCATAATCCTGGGGCTTCTTGCAGAAGCAGAGATAAATTCCGTAGATCGGAGTGTCACTGCTTACCGTCAGGGACGGGTTTTTCATGGAACCCGTGCTGCCGGGCTGGCTTGTGTAAAGCTTGTCCGTCAGATTCTTTGGGTTTTTGTTCTTTCCCAGAACGAGCCTGCATTCCGCTGTCAGCTCCAGAGCCTCCTCTGCTCCGGCCTTTGGGATCGCGGCTGTTCCCAGCAGAAAAGCGGCAATAGCAGTCAGTATCAGAAGGATCTTCTTCATGGATTCACGCTTCCTTTGTTCTCATCCTCTTCTGTTGCGATATGCTCCAGAAAATCGGTATGGATCTCATCCTCTCCGACCGTGGTGGCAAACAGGCCAAACGCGTTGTTGGGAAAGAGCGCCCCTGTCTGTTCCACGGAAAAGGGCTGAAATTTGCCCCGGATCTTTGTGCCCTTCCCCTCCTGCGTTTTATGCAGTTCAAAGGCTTCCTGCGCCACCTCCGACCCGGTTCTTCCCCCGAAGGCGCTCAGCGGCTGATTCCAGTCGAACCGTGTCCATCCGGCTTCCTCGCCGTAAAGATGGATATATACTTTTTTGACCTGCCAGGTGCCGTACTGTTCCGCGGATTCCGGATATTTCTCCGGATCGGCCGCAAGCTCGAAAGCCTTTCCGCAGGCATCTGCCATCATCCTGTGCTGGCCGTGTCCGTATTCTCCCTTCAGGTCATGCGTTACTACGGCCTCCGGCTGATATTGACGGTAAAGCGCCGTCATCCAGGCAAGCACCTTGTTCTTTCCCGCTTTCTTATAGGCGTCTGCGGCGGTTTCGCTGTAGGCGTCGGCAAATTCCCCGAAGACCGGATAATGCCGGATCCCCATGCTCCATAAGCCGTTCAGGGCTTCACTTCGCCGTGTGGTATTGCTCTTTGTCAGATAAACCACGGCGATCCGCTTTTTCATTTCCGTTCCGTAGGTAGGGATTGCCCCGCCCATAAAAAGCAGCTCATCGTCCGGATGGGCGACTGCGAACAGGATATCCGCCTTCTTTTCCGGCTCCTCCCATTGCTGTACCCAGGATGGAATATCCCCCTGCCCGAACACGAAGATTTCATTGAAGCCCATGCTTTGGTTTTTTTCGCTGTCCGCCTGGATGCGGATCTTTTTCTGACCGTTCAACTGGTAGAAGGAATGATGAAAACGGGTGTCTCCCTGAGCCAGGGTCTTCCAGGAATCTCCTCTTTCCTCCTGCAGTACAAAGCTGTCAGGCATATGCTGAAAGCAGAGATATATTCCGTAGATCGGCTCTTTGGATGTAATGGTCACAACGGGATGCTTTACTGCTTTGCTTTCCCAGTAGGTCGTATACTTCCCGTCGGTCATGGTCAGATAACTGCCGTGCGCGTCCCTGCTGGTCCGGTAGGAGCATTGTCTGGAAATATCCGCCGCTTCCTCCGCTCCGGCTGTGCAGAAAAGCAGGCAAAGCAAAACAGCAGTGACTGTCAGCCAAAAAATCTTCTTCCGCATGCTCCTCCTCCTGTCATCTGTCCTCAAAGTCCGGGTCAACGGGCGGCATATGCTCGCAAACCATCAGCCAGGCGTCTTCACCGTTGTCCTCATAGTACCGTTTCCTTTTCCCAACGGCAACAAATCCGAGGCTTTTATACAGTGCAAGTGCCCTCTCATTGCTGACTCTTACCTCCAGTGTCGCGTAGCACGCGCCGAGATTGCTCAGCACATACAGGAGCCTCTCTGTCAGCATCCGCCCGACTCCCCTGCCTCTTTCCGGTTCTGCTACGGCAATGTTGGTAATATGACTTTCATCCAGAATGATCCAGGCGCCCGCGTAGCCGATGATCCTGCCGTCCCTTTCCGCCACCAGATACCTGGCTGCCGCGTTCTCTTCCATCTCGCGCCGGAAGCTTTCTCTGCTCCACGGGCAGGCAAAAACAGCCTTCTCTATCTCCGCGACCGCGTCAATATCCTCTGTCGTCATTCGCCGGATACTGACGTCATTCATGTTCCATGGCCTCCAGAAGCTTTTTGTTTTTGTCTGCTTTGGGAGGGCGCAGATAATATTCCTTCAGGGAAAGATAATCCGTCAATTCTCCTTTTTCGGCGGCCAGCAGTGCGGCCGCGGCAGGCCGCAGGAAGCAGAATGCCGGCGGTGCGAACCGCGCTTTTTCTCCCATCCTTTCCTGAATGACCTCCCTGCAGACAGGCACACCGTCTCCGGTAAAAAGGAGCCCTTCCGCCTCGGGCGGGATCAGCCCGGTCACCTTGTCCAGAAAGAGCCCGATCTTCAGCGCTTCATCCTGCATCAGCCGTTCTCCCCGGTAAAAGGCCGCGCCATACACCTGTCCGGCACGGGCATCCTGGATCGGGCACACAGCCATGTTGCCCGGCTCCACACTGCGGCTCAGCGCTTCCAGCGCGTCTACAGCAATACATGGCTTTCCGCTTCCGTGAGCCAGTCCCTTTGCCGTTGCCACGCCGATGCGGACACCGGTAAAGCTCCCGGGGCCCACCACCGCCGCGATCGCGTCAATCTCCTCCGGTTTGACCCCTGCGCTTCGGAACGCTTCTTCCACCATAGGCATCAGGTTCGTGCTGTGCGTATTCCTGTTCTGTGTCACCGCTTCATAGAGAACTCGGTCTTCATCTGTAACAGCCACGCCGCATACAGGTCCCGAGGTATCGATCAATAGCAGTCTCATCCGAAAATCTCTCCCTCCGGATCCGGATCCCGAAAGTGCCCGACCGTTTCGGCTGTGATCTCGCGGGAATTCTCACCCGTCACAGTCAGCTTCAGCTTCAGGCAGTCATTCGGAACGGCGTCCCTGCAGCGCTCAGGCCACTCCACCAGGGCAATGCCGTCTCCGCCCAGATACTCGTCCATGCCGAGTTCATACAGTTCATCTTCGCTTTCCAGCCTGTACCAGTCAAAATGATAGAATGGGACTCTTCCGCTCTCATAAACATTGAGAATGGTAAAGCTGGGGCTCGTGACTGTTTCCGTCACGCCGAGCCCCCGGGCCACGCCGCGGGCCAGTTCGCTTTTGCCGGCTCCGAGATCACCTGTCAGCAGAACGGTGTCCCCCGGCCGGAGGACGCCGGCCAGGCGTTCACCCAGCCGGCGTGTTTCCTCCGCGGAATGTGTTGTCATAAATTCTTTCTCTCCCGGTTCCGCTTACCTCATTCTGCCATGCAGGAACGGAGACAGCGGCTTGTAGATCAGCAGTGTCACCAGTGAGATGACAACTGCTTTAAGCAGGTTGAACGGTGCGCATGCGAGGAAATAGAATTCCGCTTCCGTCTGAACAAAAGGCAGCACCTTTGTCGCAAATCCGACGATGGTTGCGATGTCCATGTGGAACGCGTTCATATAGAACGGGATCATGATCAGATAATTGACCAGCACCGCCGCCGCGACCTGGCACAGTGTTCCGGCTCCCATACCAATCAGGGCATTTCTCCGTGTCTTGTTCCTTTTGTAAAGCATCGCGGCAGGAAGAATATATGCTGCGGTAGTTACGATGTCGGCCAGATTGCCGATGCCCATGGTGCTTCCGAGTCCCTTGATCAGCACATGGATCACATTCTTCAGCAGCAGCATGATCAGTCCGGGTCCGGCACCCATTGCGAAGGTCCCCAGCAGGATCGGAATATTGCTGAAGTCCAGTTTGTACATCGGCGGAATGATCGGGATCTCCAGTGTCAGAAACAGGATCGATGCCAGCGCTGTGAGGATCGCCATCCTTGTCAGGTTAGGTACGGAAAACAGTTGAGTCTTTGCCTTGGCAGTCATGGGAAAAACCTCCTTGAAATGCGCACGCCCCTGAAGCTGAAAAGCTGTTCAGGGGCGAAATACGAGTGTATTTCCTGCGCTCTTCTTTCATCCAGACTGTAACTGTCGGCCTCGGAGTTTCACCGGATCAGCCTGCCTTGGCAGGTTCGCGGGCTTTACCGCCGGTAGGGATTTTCACCCTGCCCTGAAGAAGCTTCAAGAAGACTTGCGTTCTTGATGTCAGAGCTTGTTGCTCTGCGGCAATGAGCATAACACCGCAGCGTCCGTCTGTCAAGCTTCCGGAGCGAAAATGCAGTCTGCTCCGACAGGCCGGATGTTCAGCACATGGGTGGCTCCTTTTCCGAAAGTGCCGTCCATCACCTGAATAAATCGGCCGATTTCCCCCGCCGGAACGAAATTCAGCGTGGTGCCGGCGAAACCGCCGCCGTGCACGCGCCAGGCGCCTTTGCCTTTCAGCATGGTTTCCGCAAGGCACAGTGCCGTGCTCAGGCTTTGATCGGTATTATCCGCGAAAACATTCTGCAGATACATAAAGCTGCTTCGCCCGCTGTCAATGATCAGCTGCAGGAAGTCCGTCATGCGGTCCTCCTTCAGCGCCGCCACCTGCATAGGCACCCGGTCATTTTCTTCGGTAAAATGGATCGCTCTCAAAACAGCCCGGTCGCTGAACTGTTTGCGCAGTTCGCCGGCACGCTCCCGGATCTGCTCCGTGGTGATGCCGCGCAGGGTTTCCTGCCCGAAAAAGGAAGCGATCTGTTTCATTTCTGCCGGTATGGCGGCATAATGGTCCGTCAGGTTTGCGTGGCTTCCGCCCGTCCCGACAACTGCCAGCACGAAACCTTTCTGTGCGAAATCATACTGCAGTGCTTCGACCTTTGGCTCGGCAGGATCAGCAAAGTCCACCGTTACAAGTCCTCCGGCGGCGCTGGCCATCTGATCCAGCAGTCCGGAAGGCTTGCCGAAATAAATATTTTCAGCCTTTTTCCCGATTTGCGCACGCTGCGCAAAGGGCATCGAAAATGTATTGAACAGTCCGTCGAAAACGCCGGTCAGCATGATTTCCAATGCCGCGCTGCTGCTGAGGCCGCTGCCGCCCGCGACAGTGGAGGTCACGGTCGCGTCAAAGCCTCCGATCCTGTACCCCGCGTCGGCCATACCTGCCGCCACGCCGCGGATCAGGGCTGCTGTAGTGCCCTGTTCCCCGGGCAGGGGATCAAGCCGGTCCAGGGAAAGGGTGATTGGTTCATATCCCTCGCTCAGGAAGTGTACAGTCAGATCCTCCCTCGGTGAGGCGGCGCATACCGTGTCAAGGTTAACAGCCGCGGCGAGCACCCTGCCGTGATTGTGATCCGTATGATTCCCGCCTATCTCCGTACGCCCGGGCGCCGAAAACAGGGCGGTTCCCTTTTTTTCACCGAATGCCTGCATATGCCGTTCCAGCAGACCGGCATAACGGTTTCTCTGAAGAAGGACGGCTTCTTCACCGTTTCCGTACAGCCGGCCCAGTTTGTCCCCGATCAGCGCGTCAGTCCGGATTATCACCGCGAATTGCTCCTGTGTCATGCTGTCATCCTCTTATTGAATATATTTTTGCCAGATGGCAATTTCTTCCTCCAGGCCGAGCCGCCTGATTTCATTACAGAATTCTGTCCAGGTTTCATCGTTCAGCTCCAGATCTCCCGTTACAAATGCGGCCATTGTGTTTTCTGCGTAGGGTGCAATGGCGCCCTGAAGCTCAGCGATCCGTTTTTCATCCTCCTCGGTCAGTGTCACGCAGGGATACGGCTGTACCGAGTATTGCTTCAGCCCGTAAAGCTGAGTCACGGCTTCGCGGGTGTCCGTGTCCGCGTACTTCATCTGGAACTCCGCGGAGGTAATGCCTGGAGCGGTTCCGCCTTCGCTGATCGTGGCTTCCGGAAGGACCATGCCTGCTACCGTGGACAGGTCGCTCGTCCACTCCCACAGTCCGTCCTCGTTCCAGATGTATTCTTCATTTTCCAGTCCGCTCTGGGCCATCCTGCTTCCTTCCTCTGAATAAAGGAAGTCTACCCAGGCGACAAGCTTTTCCGGATCGGAGCAGTTCTTTGTAATGGCGAATGTCCCTCGGATCACGTCGCCCAGCAGGTCCCGGTAGATCCGTTTTCCGTTGTATTCCAGGGGAGCCGGTACGCTGTACTGGTTCAATGCGCTGCTGCTCACGACCGTCAAAGGAGTCACGCTCAGCACGGCTCCGTATACCGGAACCGCTTTTTCATCTGTGACCTGCCTCAGGCTGTCGATCATCGAGAAACCCCGGTGATCCAGCAGTTTTTCATCCCACAGCCTGCGAAGCCATGCAAGGAACGTACGGTTTTCATCCGTGGTCAGGGCGCTGGAAACCTTTCCGTTGCGAACTGAAATATAGTAATCATTATCGATGATTCCGAAAGCGTGGCCGAGGAATCGCAGATCCCACATACCGAGGAAAGTCAGGGGTACTTCGTCCGCCTTTCCGTTGCGGTTGGGATCCTGGGTTTTGAAGGCCCGGAGGACATCAGTCAGCTCGTCCGCATTGTTCGGGATCTCAAGCTTCAGCGTTTTGATCCAGGAGGTGTTCAGCCAGAGCGCATCATTGTTCTGAAGCTGGTTGAAATTCGGAAGCGCGGGAATACTGCCGTCCTCCAGGGTAATGGCTTTGGCCCAGTCCTCATGCTCAGCGAGCAGAGCGCTCAGATTGGGAGCGTATTCCGCCAGATAAGGCTTCAGGTCAATGATCTGCCCCGCTTTATACATCTTTTCTGTCTGACGCACGGTCAGGCCTGCCTTGAACAGCACGTCCGGAAGGTCTTCCCCCTCCGTCATTTCCTGTATTCTCTGTGTCCACGCAGTAAAATCGGTATTCTGCCTGAATTGGAAGGAGATGCCGCTTCTTTCCTGCATTCTCCGGAAAAAGAGGTTTGTATCCCAGTCATGGTTGGCGCCGTCTCCGTCATAGCCTTCCATCAGATAGTCCGGTGCCTTCAGCTCTGTATCGGCATATGCACAGGAAAAGCAGAGAGTCAGCAGCAGAACAGCCGCTATGATTTTCCGCATGATTCTTCCTCCTGAAACAAATATAGCGTCATATAATTATAATAAAAAAGGGGGCAGAGTTCAACTCTGCCGCCTGTTGATTGCGGAATTACTTTTTCCTGTGTAAAAATCCGGGTACCCCGTGATTGTCCGTCGTCATGGCCTGCGTCTGTGGAATGGGGGAAAAGCCGCTGGTAGCCTGGCCGTTATTGTTGAAAATCGGCTGATAGGCAGCAGTCGGCTGGGGATTCTGAAAAACCTGTCCGTTTCCGTAGGCAGGATCGTTCCCCACCGGTTGGAACGGCCGCGTCTGCTGCGCCATTGGCTGTTGCGGTGCGGTCTGCTGATAGCTGAAGCCGGTCTGGAAAGAACCGGTGTTCACCGCTCCGGGTACACCCATGCTGGGGCGGGAGCTTCCCATGAAGGTAGGTGTTTCGCCCGTTGCGCTGAACGCGCTTCCGGCGGCCGGAGTGCTGAAGCTCGGAACAGCAGGGGTCTCAGGCTTGCTGTAGTTGGTCCCGAAGCTGCCGAAGAGACGTTCATGCTCGATTTCCCTGGGCTTCCGGGCAGGCTCCTTTGCCGGGAACGGTGTTTTTTCAAAACCGGTGGCAATAACAGTGATGCGGACTTCGTCGTCCATATTCTCATCAATGCCTGCACCGAAGATAATGTTGGCGTCCGGATCGGCAGCCTCCATGACCAGGTTGGCTGCTTCGTTGATGTCGACAATGGAAATGTCGGGACCGCCGGTAATATTGATCAGCACCGCGCGGGCACCGTCGATATTGGTTTCCAGCAGCGGTGAAGCGATTGCGTTCTTCGCGGCTTCCACCAGCTTGTTTTCGCCGCTTCCGGTGCCGATGCCCATATGGGCCATACCGCCGGATTCCATCACCGTCTTTACGTCGGCGAAGTCCAGATTGATCATCGCGGGTACCGCGATCAGGTCGCTGATGCCCTGAATACCCTGCCGGAGCACATCGTCCGCAATGCGGAAGGCTTCCAGCATCGTTGTTCCTTTGTTGACTACCTGAAGCAGACGGTCATTGGGAATGACGACGAGGGTATCCACATGCTGCTTCAGTTCAGCAATGCCGGCATCAGCGTTCTTCATGCGCTGTTTCCCTTCAAAGTTGAAGGGTTTGGTCACAACAGCGATCGTCAGTGTTCCCAGGTCCCGTGCGATTTCCGCCACAATGGGAGCAGCGCCCGTACCGGTTCCGCCGCCCATGCCCGCCGTAATGAATACCAGGTCAGCGCCCTTCAGCGCCTGTGCGATTTCTTCACGGCTTTCCTCTGCCGCGCGCCGTCCCACTTCGGGAACGGCTCCGGCTCCCAGGCCCTTTGTCAGCTTTTCGCCGATCTGGATCTTCACCTGCGCGTTGGACAGGTTCAGCGCCTGGCGGTCTGTATTGATGGAAATGAATTCCACTCCCCGCAGTCCGGCATCCACCATGCGGTTTACGGCGTTGTTTCCGCCGCCGCCGCAGCCTACGACCTTAATGGAAGCGAAGGAATCCTGGGCTTCATTCTGAAATTCGATCATGGTCTCTCTCCTCCGAACGTAATCGTTTGTGGATTGCTTGTCTTTTTGCTCCTGATCCGGATCAGCCTCCGAGCAGGCTGCGGAAGAAGTCCTTCAGTTTTCCGCCGGCTCCGCTTGCAGGCTGGTGCTGCTGCTCAACTGTATCAATGATCAGATCCATCAGGCCCAGCGCACTGGAGAAGCAGTGGCTGTTCAGCTTGGTGGTCCTTCTGGGCGTTTCCTGCACTGCTCTTCCGAGCTTTCCGGAAAGGTATTCCTTGCCGCCGCGGTTAAAGCTCATGCCGCCGCCGGTCATGAACACGCTGCTCCAGTTGCCCAGTCCGCCGAAGTCATCGTCGATTGCTTCCTTGATCTGATCGGCAATTTCATCCACGGCCTTGCAGATGATGGGCTTTACCTGCTCGCGGGTAAAAACGGTTGCTTTTTCCCCGTCCGCTCCGGGAACTTCAAATTTTTCATCTCCGCTCTCAATGCCGTAAACGAATTTTCTCTTGATGTCCTCGGCTGCTGTCAGGTTGATGTCAAGCTCATCGGCAAGAGCGACGGCGATATGTCCGCCGCCGGAATTGATCACCTTCTGATAGATGATGGCATCCCCTTCCACCCCGATGATCTCGGTATTGAGGTAACCCATATCGATCAGTACGCTGGTATGGTCGCGGTCCTGCTCGTTCAGGAAAAGCATGGCCTCTCCCGCGCTCGTGGAGAAAAATCCGCTGACTGTGATCCCCTGCTCCGCCATGCGGGTCGTAACGTCGTCAATGAAATAGCGGTTGCCGACGACAAAGCTGATCAGAGCTTTCAGTTCCCGCCCTTTCATTCCCACGGGTTCCAGGGTCCTTTTCCCGCTGTCCACGGTAAACCACGCGGGGCTGGAATGGACCACCACACCGGGAATATCTTCCAGATTCTCTGCCGCCTGATTAAAGGCTTGTTTGACGTCATTGGATGTGACGCGGGGATCCGTGCCTTTCAGCGTAACGGAGGCCTGAGTGGCGTATACGCGGACAAAGGCGCCCGGGATGCCCACATTGATCTCTTTGATCTTTGTGCCGGACTGTTCTTCGGCATCGGCAATGGAACGGCGGATCGCTTCATTCAGGTCGGAAGGATTGTTCCAGCCCTCGTCGATAAATCCGTCATACTTTGCGACACCCGCTGCAATAATATCGCAGCGTTGGCTGCCGCTGTTCTCAGCGACCAGAGTTACGATTTTACTCGTGCCGAAGTCGATGGTTGCAACAGTCGTTTTCATACGCAATACTGACCCCCTGTAATCAGGTATATCATGGAAATGGCATTTGGACATACGTATACCGTAGATATTATAACGCGTCCGGTGCGTTATTGCAAGCATCCCGACGCATTTATTACAAATTCTCTTTATTTTTTTGTAACAATTTCTTATTCTGAAACGGCTTTACTTCCCGGTTGCTTTTCCCTCTGCCTGTTATCGGTCCACCGGCGGTGAAAATACGGGGGTTTCCGGATTGATCACGTTGATGGTTCCGCCGTGATAGCCCATACGGATCAGTTCCTCTCTTGTCAGCAGCATGCTTCGCAGCTTTGCGTGGAGATTGCTTGAGTCGCCGAGCGCTGCGGTAAAGCCGTCGCGTGTCACCAGCAGCACGGAGGCAATATTGCTCAGATCCGCTTCCTCGATCATTTCCGTACAGTTCAGCACTCTCATTTCGGTGAACAGGGAATTGAAAAGGGATTGCTGCGACGAACTTTCCAGCACCAGGGTCTGACCGACCATGCATCCGGAACGGATCTGCAGGCCGTCCACCCGGACCAGGGAGGAAGGCCGTACGGTCTGGTCTTCCGTTTCATACAGGACAACGCGGTGTTTATCCATCGTATACAGAATTCCGCACCAGGTCATCCAGCAGCACGCTTCCCTCTCCCGGACGCAGATCACCACCCGATCCGGCAGCTCCTTCTCCAGATAGCGGAATTCAAGCGCTACGCTTCCGTCTATTCTCCGGGCAGCCTGATCCCCGTCCAGGGTCAGCATGGGCGTTCCCGGCTGAATGGCGCTGAGCCGGATGATCTCCTCCTTTGATACGTTTACGTTGCCGATCACATCGATATGCCGCACCGTGAAAACAAAAAAATGCATGATGGCAGTGATCACGCCTACAAAAAGCAGAGCGGACAAGATATAAAATCCGGCGCTCCTGCTTTTCATGGATTCTTTTTCTTTTTTTTCGGTTTTGGCCGGCAGCTGCTGCTTCGAATACTTGTACCCGCTTGTTTGTTGATTCCAGAATTCACCCTGACGGTTATTCAGGTTCTCCGATCTCTGTTCCCTGAGCTCAGGAGCGTCCTCGGGTTCTTCAAACGGATTCCTGTTCACAGGCGCCGGCCCATACCAGGTATCCTTTTGCCAATCCCTGACAGGCGGATTCCGATCGGTGGAATTCGGTCTTTGTCCGTCCATGGGAAACGCCTCCTTATGCCGGAACATCCGTTCGGCTTCTGTTGTTGAATGATTCGCCGGGGATCACAGGCTGTTGACGATCTCCTTGAATACCCGTCCCCGTTCCTCATAATCGCTGAACATATCAAAGCTTGCGCAGGCAGGGCTCAGCAGCACATTCCATCCTTCGCCCGCCAGGCTCTGGGCCTTTTCAACGGCATCCCGGAGGGTATCCGCCCTGGTAATGCTGTCAAAGCCGGCTCGGCGCAGGCTGTACTCGATCTGGTCGGCTGTCTCCCCGATCAGTACCGCTTCGCGGATGATGCTCCTGTTTTTCATCATTTCGCTGCTCAGCGGATCAAAGCTCGTATGCTTGTCATACCCCCCGAGAATGATCACGGTAGGCCGGTTCATGGTCTGCACGGCTTTGATCGTGGAATCGACATTTGTTCCCTTGCTGTCATTGATATATTCCACTCCGCGGAATTCTCGGACGCTTTCAATGCGGTGCTCCACACCCCTGAAGGTCTTCAGGCTGTGCCGGATGACCGGGATCGGGACGTCCATTGCGGCGGCAACGCAGACGGCGCCGAGCGCGTTTTCCAGATTATGCGGACCGGGGATCCGGATCTCTTCCGTCCGGCACACGGTCTTTTCCTGGCCGTTCAGACGCAGAAATACGGTTTCGTCACGGACAAAGGCGCCTTCCTTTACTTCCCGCAGCCTGCTGAATTTCAGCACGTGGCTCCGCACCTGGCCGCTGAGTCCCTGGGTTCCCGGATCGTCCGCGTTGAACACGGCAAAGTCGTCCGCGCTCTGCCTGCGGAACATTCTCATTTTCAGCGAGGTATAGACTTCCATCGTGCCGTGCCGGTTCAGATGGTCCTCAGTGATATTGGTCAGCAGCCCCACATGCGGACAGAAGGTATCTGCTGTTTCCATCTGAAAGCTGGACACCTCGCACACGATCACGTCGTCCTTTTTGCTGACAAGGGAAGCAAGGGAATACGGATACCCGATATTGCCGACCACATGCGTCACGCGCCCGGCGTTCCGGAAGATCTCCCCCAGCAGGGATACGGTCGTTGTTTTTCCGTTGGTACCGCTGACAGCGACCATGGTGCCCCGGCTGAGCTGATAAGCCAGCTCCAGTTCGCCCACGACGTAGATGCCCATTTCCTTTGCCTTGACGACAAAGGGAGCGGAATCGGGAACGCCCGGACTGATCACAAGAACGTCCTTTCCTTCCAGCAGTCCTTCCGCGCCGCAGCCGAATCGGCGCTCCAGCTGAAGGCCCTCCAGCGGGGCCAGCTGGTCTCCCAGCTGTTCTTCCGTTTTCAGGTCATTGACCGTGACCTCAGCGCCGGCTGCGCGCAGAAGCTGTGCAGCCGCGACGCCGCTGCGCGCCATGCCCACGACCAGTACCTTTCTGTTTTCATATACCATTTCCTTCACCCCTTGTCTTTCAGGGATCACCTGTGATGTACAGCACGAAATCCGAAGCACGGCTTCGGATCGGCATATTCTTATACAGCCGCGGCGATGATGCTCAGTACAGCCGCGAAAGACAGGATCGTTGTGATCGTTGCGTACATGGCAACGATCTGTGTTTCGCTGTACCCTTTCTTCTCAAAATGATGGTGCACAGGGCTCATCAGGAAGATTCTTTTGCCGTGCGTCAGCTTGTAATAGTAGCGTTGCATGATGACGCTCACGCTGCTCATCAGCGGGCAGAAGCCGGTCAGGATCAGCAGAAGAGGCTGCCTCATCACCAGTGCGACGGCAGTGCATGCCCCGCCCAGGAACATGCTTCCTGTATCGCCCATAAAGATTTTTGCCGGATATCTGTTAAAGCGCAGGAATCCGAGGCAGGCTCCCATGACGGCAGCCGCGAAAACCGCAGCCGGCCCCGCGGTCTCTTTGCCGGCGGCCGCTGTCATAATACTCAGAACGCAGATCAGCGCCCACGCGCCCGCCCCTGTGAAGGTCACCGTGCTCAGCAGCCCGTCCAGACCGTCCTGAAGGTTGCTGCTGTTGACGGCAAAAATAACCGCAAGGATCATGATCGGTATATAGAAAATACCCAGATCCCATTCCGCCTGCGTGAACGGGATCCTGATCCGGCTGCCGATTTGCGGATGAAAATAGCAATACAGGGTAAAAGCAGCCGCCACAATGACCTGGCCCGCGATTTTCTGCCAGGGCGTCAGCCCCTCATGGCGTTTTTTGACAGCCTTTACCCAGTCATCCGCAAAGCCGACCGCCATGCTCAGCAGCGAAAGGCCGAGAAGCGGAAAAAGAATATCCCAAGCTCCGTTCCACGGAAGGGGATGGCAGAGTACAGCAGCTGCCGTTGCGCCCAGCGCCATCATCAGTCCGCCCATCACAGGCGTTCCCTGCTTCTGCTGGTGGGCAGGACCAAGTTCGTAGATTGTCTGTCCGAAGTGAAGCTTCTTCAGTTTTTCGATCAGCTTCGGTCCTGTGATCAGAACAGTACCGAGCGACAGCACCGCGGCAATGATTATCCTGTATATCATATTCGCTCACCTTCCGCGGACAGCCTTCCGGTTACTCTTCCGTCACGCCGTTTCCGCCCTTATGTTTCTGCATTTCCAGCAGCAGCTCGCTCACGATCGTCTTCTCGTTGAACGGGCGTTTCACGCCCATGATCTCCTGATATGTTTCATGTCCCTTGCCCGCAAGGACCACAACATCCCCGTCTCCGGCGATCTCAAGCGCTCGGCGGATCGCCTCGCGCCTGTTCTCGATCACTTCATACGGCCTTCCGGTCGGCTTGATGCCTTTTTCAATGGCCGCCAGAATGACCATCGGGTTTTCCGTCCTGGGATTGTCAGACGTCAGAATGCAGTAATCTGCAAGTCTTCCTCCGATTTCACCCATCATCGGCCGTTTTCCCTTGTCCCTGTCTCCGCCGCACCCGAACAGGAGAATGACCCTGTTCCGCGTAAACTGCCGCACTGTTTTAAGAATATTTTCCAGCGCGTCCGGTGCGTGACTGTAGTCCAGGATGACCTTATAGGGTGTGCCGGTCTGCAGCATCTCGATCCGGCCCGGTACGGAAACCAGCGCTTCAAGCCCTTCCCGTATTCTTTCCGGTTCTATGCCGAGGATCAGCGCGCAGCTTGCCGCAGCCAGGGCATTGTACACATTGAACATGCCCGTCATACGCATATTCACTGTCAGGTCGTTCATTCCCTGCATCTGCACGCTGAAACGGACGCCTTCCTCGGTGATTTCGATATCCCTTGCGAAAACATCAGCGTTCACAGCGATCCCGTAGGTCAGGAAGGGCACGGTTACATCCGCGAGGATCTTCCGGGATGTTTCGTCATCCGCGTTTACGGCAGCATTCCTGATCATGCCTTCCGTAAAGAAACGCTTTTTGGTTTCAAAATAGCGTTCCATCGTATAGAAGTAATCCAGATGATCCTGGCTGAGATTAGTATAACACCCCACGTCAAATGTCATTCCGTCCAGCCTGCACATATCGATCGCGTGGGCGCTGACCTCCATGCATACGACTTCTACTCCTTCATCCGCCATTCCCTTCAGGGTTCTCTGCAGATCGATCGGGTCAGGAGTCGTCAGCTTGCTGTCCAGATGCTCTGTGCCGACCATGGAGCCTGTGGAGCCGATGATCCCGCACTTCATGCCGGCTTTTTCCGCAATGCTTTTGAACAGATAGGTCGTCGTTGTTTTTCCCTTGGTTCCGGTGATCCCGACCATCTTCATTTTCCGGGATGGAAAACCGAAAAAGGCCATAGCGATGCGCGACATAGCCGCCCTGCCGTTGCTGACCAGGACCTGCGGTACGTCCAGATCCACAAAGTGTTCAACGATCAGGGCGACGCACCCGTTCTCCACCGCTTCCCAGGCGTAATCGTGCGCGTCGAAGCGGGCTCCTACGATGCAGAAGAAAAGCCCCCGTGTCGTCTTGTCTTTGCTGCCGGATGTGATCTCTCCGATTTCGGTATCAAGGTCTCCCCGTGTTTCCACCACATAAGGCATATCCGTCAGTAATTCTCGCAGTTTCATGTTTTCCATCTCCGCTTTCGATTCTGTCTGTTTTTACATGAACAGGGAGATTGACACTGTCAATCTCCCCTTCTTTCAAGGAACGAGAGCCGCCCGCTGATTCAGGGTCGTCTGTGCCTGGTTTTCCGTTCCCGCCAGGGTCGTCGTCGCCCCGTACGGCACCGTCAGCGCTATAGCGGTCGCTCCGTTTGAGCTGACCAGATTCAGCTTGACCGCCTCAGTGCAGATGGATACGTCGTTGGCCATGGCGTACAGTTCATTCTCGAGCTGCCCGTTTTTTTCCTCTACTCGCTCCATCTTTGTGCTGATCGACCGGATCTGTTTGGATGTGTTCCCGATCATTCCGATATCCGCCAGCAGAACGGCGATCATAATGACTGCCGCCAGGCAGATCGCAGTTGTTGCCCAGCTCCACCTGATGCTGCTCCCTGTGATGGGCTTTTCCTGTTTTTGGGATTCCCCGAACACTTCGTAACGTCCGCTCGGGCTCATACCCATTGTTGTCGTCCAGTCCTGTGTGTTCCGGAAGCGCTCTTCAGGCACGCTTCTGTTGACGCTCATTCTTTCCCTGCGCGCGCTGGACTGTACCTGCCGGTTTTCGTTTCTCAGGTCAAAAGAGGCATATCTGACACTCCTGCGGATCCGGTTCGGTATGGCCGTTGTCACGGGGTGTCACTTCCTTCCGTCTTTTTCGCTTTCTCCAGGGCTGCGATTTTAGCAAGCATGGACTGCATATCCCGGTGAAGATTCTTCCAGTCGTCGTCGCTGGACTGTGCGGCCACGACCCGGATGTATTCGCCGGCGCCTGTGATTCTGACGTCACGCTCATCTCCCAGGATTTTTCCTCTGAGATCCGCCGGCAGAAGGAGCCGTCCTTGTCCATCGCACGTCTGTCCGCCGTAGCTGTTTGCGTAGAACTGTTCCTTATAGCGGTTCAGATCCGGATCGAGGTCCCCCAGTTCCTCATAGGTCTCGCACCGTTTTTCCCAGAGTTCTGTGGGATAAACAGCAATGCTGCTGAAGTCATAGCTCGGCGCCACGTAAAACTCTTCGCCCAGCTTTTCCCGCAGTGTCTGCGGGATCACTACCCGTCCTTTCGCGTCAAGGCCGTGTGAAAACGTACCGATGAAGCGGATGGGCTTGGAAGCCTTTGTATTTCTAGCGGGAGCGACACTTCCGGCTGCCTGATCATTTTGCTGATCCGCCATGATGCCGCCCCCTTTCAATGCCACTTTTATGCTAATTTTGCCACTCAGTTCCCTTTTTCACCACCAAATTTATCACAACTCGAATAGATGTGCAATACTTTCAGAACAATTGACAAAAAGAAGTCAATCATGTTTTTGTTTCTTTTTTATAATCTTTTCTTAATTATTTTGTAATAATTAAGTTCCCCTTTAGTGGGTTCTTTGTTCCCCTTAACCAACATTTTGTATAGAAAAGAACCGTCGCCTGTTTTCAGGCGGCGGTTCTTTGCGGAAAACTTTGTTTTTGTTACGAAAAGTTAATTTTTGATCCCGATCTTTAGGGGAGCAAACCCGATACTGTCACAGGAGGTCAGATAATAACGGATACCGTTTCTCTCTCCGTTGTATCCGGCTTTGATCCCTGCGCCGTGCAAATGCCCGTATACACAGATCTGCGCGCCGTATTCCTCCATCAGTTCTGTAAATCCGGAAGCCGGTTCGGTCTGATACAGCGGCGGATAATGGATCATCACGACGATCGGCCTGCCGTGCGCGATACCCGTGGCTGCCTCCAGTGCAAGCTTCAGCCGGGCCATTTCTCGGGCATAGATCTTTCTGTCCTGTTCCTGGAGAGGCTCATCCTCGGTCGGAATAGTCCATCCTCTTGTCCCGCAGACCACAAAATCGCCCATATCCGCCGCGTCGTGCTGCAGCGCCGTCATCCCCGGCGGAAGCATGCTCCTGATCTTTGTTACGGAAGACCACCAGTAGTCATGATTTCCCCGGATAAGAACCTTTTTCCCGGGGAGTTTTCCGATCTCGTTCAGGTCCTCCGCTGCCTGTGTCAGCTGCATGGCCCAGCTGATATCACCCGGGATCAGAACAGTGTCTTTCTCCCGCACAAGGCTCTTCCAAGCTTCCGAAATGCGAAAAAAATGCCTGTCCCATTGGGGTCCGAAAATGTCCATGGGCTTTTCGCAGCCCCCTGGCAGATGCAGGTCCCCAATGGCAAACAGGCTCATAGTTCTCCTTCGGATCGCTTCTTATTCTTCCTCTTCTTCCTCTTCGTCCGCGTCGCGTTCCTCATCCTCACGGACCTCTTCGAGGCTCAGTTCGTTTTCCATTTCACCGTATTCCGTGGAAGAGATATTCTCCTCATCCTCCGGAATGATCTCATCCATATTGCTGACGTCGTCCATATCCCCGATATTGGACGCGTCCACGTTTTCCGTTTCTTCGTTATCCAGGGCGTCACTGTTGCTCTTGTTCATTTCCTTCAGGCAGAAGAGGCAGACGTCCTTTCCGGGCAGGGCAGGCGCTTCATTGCAGATGCTGCACAGTTCGATTTCATCTGTGTTCTTTTCACCCTTCATTTCGCGCAGGCAGACTTTGCAGTATTTTTCCTCCTCACGGATATAGTTCAGGTCACAGCGGGGGCATTTCCGAAGCTTCATCCCGTTTCCTCCTTCAGAATGGGCCGGCATGTACTTTTTCCCCACCGTTCAGGTAAAAAACATGCCGGATATCCGGTAAAATCCTTCTTTTCACTCTGCCGGTTCCACATTCCGCCGGAAGGCCGCCACTTACAGGCATTTCCGCCCATTTTCAGGCCGCCGCGGCAACGTGTTCCGTGCAAGGCGTCAGTGATTATACTACCGAACATATGAACATGCAATAGGAAATTATAAATTCACGTTTTCGTTCAGAACCGCTTCCATTCTGGCCAGCAGCTCCTCGCGTCCCGTTCCGTCCTCCCCGCTGAAGCAGATGATTTCCCAGGGCTGTACGAGCAGCGCCCGGCAGATTGGCGCCAGATACTTGCTTCTTGCTCCGCGGCTGATCTTATCCGCCTTGGTCGCCACCACGGTGAACGGAATGCCCGTTTCCCGGAGAAACCGGTTCATGGTGACGTCATCCTCAGTCGGCTCATGCCGGATATCCACCAGGCAGAGTACATGCCTGAGCTCCTCCGCCTCCGTAAAATAATCCTGCATCATCTTTCCCCAGCGCTGCTTCTCCTGCTTGTCCACCTTGGCAAAGCCGTAGCCCGGCAGATCCACCAGATGAAAAGCGCCGTTTAGAAGGAAGATATTGATCAGCCGTGTTTTTCCGGGTGTGGCGCTTGTTCTGGCCAGCTTGTTTCTCCGGCACAGTTTGTTGATCAGGGTGCTTTTTCCCACGTTGCTTTTCCCCGCGACGGCGATCTGCGGGAGGCCTTTCCCCGTAAATTTTCCGTAGGCGGCCATGGATGTGACAAATTCTGCGCTCTTGATTTCCACCGGATCTCTCCTGTCCTCCTTGTCCGGAGGCTCTGCTTCTTCAGTCCTCCAGGGCGGTCTTCAGTACGTCCCGGATATCCTCTGTCTTTACGATCCGGAACTGTTGCAGTACGTATTCAGGGATCTCTTCCAGATCCTTTTCGTTTTCCTTCGGGATCACAAGGGTTTTAATGCCGGCGCGGTATGCGGCAAGTGTTTTCTCCTTCAGTCCCCCGATGGGCAGCACGCGGCCGCTCAGGGTGATCTCGCCGGTCATTGCCACGTCCTGCCTGACCTTCTTCCCAGTAACGGCGCTGACCAGCGCTGTCACCATCGTCACACCCGCGCTCGGCCCGTCCTTGGGCACAGCGCCTTCAGGAACATGGATATGGATATCGGTATCCTGATAAAAATCTTCCTTCAGTTTCAGCTCTCCGCTGTGGGCCCGTACCCAGCTGAATGCCGCCTCCGCGCTCTCCTTCATCACGTTCCCGAGCTGCCCGGTCAGCTTCAGTGCGCCCTTGCCAGGCATGGGTGTGCACTCCACCTCCAGCATCTCGCCTCCCACGCTGGTCCAGGCAAGTCCGTTCACTACGCCCACCCTGGATTTCTTTTCCAGCTTTTCCCGGGTGAACCGTGCGGCTCCGAGGAATTCATGCAGTCTCTCGGCATTGACGGCGACGGAATTCTGTCCGTGATCCAGCATCCACACCGCTGCCTTGCGGCACACCTTGGCTGCGGTGCGTTCCAGCGTGCGGACACCGGCTTCGCGGGTGTAGCCCTCGATCATCTTTTTCATCACGGCGTCCGTCATCTTCACGGTTCCCGGCTTCATCCCGTGCTCGGTGATTTGCCTGGGCAGCAGGTGGCGCTTGAGGATCTGCAGCTTTTCCTCCTCAGTATAGCTGGGGACCTCGATCAGCTCCATACGGTCCAGCAGCGGTTCGGGAATGGAATCCATGCTGTTCGCGGTTGTGATGAACATCACCTTGCTGAGATCAAAGGGGATCTCCAGATAATGGTCCCGGAAAGCGTAATTCTGCTCCGCGTCGAGCACTTCCAGCATAGCGCTGGCCGGATCGCCGCGGAAATCGTTGCTCATTTTATCGATTTCATCGAACAGGAAAACCGGATTCATGGTCCCTGCCTGCTTCATGCCAGTAATGATCCGTCCGGGCATGCTGCCGATATAGGTCTTCCGGTGTCCGCGGATCTCCGCTTCGTCCCGGACGCCGCCGAGGCTCATCCGCACGAACTTCCTGCCGACCGCCTCTGCGATCGCCTTCACGATGCTGGTTTTGCCGACCCCGGGGGGGCCCACAAAGCACAGGATCGGGCCCTTCATATTCTTCTTCAGCTGCAGAACGGCAAGATATTCTATGATCCGTTCCTTGACTTTTTCCAGTCCGTAGTGATCGCGGTTCAGTATCTCCCTGGCCCGCTCCAGATCGAGATTGTCCTCTGTTTCCTTCCCCCAGGGCATATCCAGGATCCACTCGATATAGGTTTCGCTGACGATGTTTTCCGGACTGCCGGGAGCCATCCGGCTGAGGCGTTCCAGCTCCTTTTCGCATTTGGTGCGCGCCTCCTCGTTCAGAGGAAGCTCCTCCATGCGCTTCCGGTAGTCATTTTCCCCGGTTTCCTCTCCCTCGCCGAGCTCGTTCTGAATGGCTCTGATCTGCTCGCGCAGATAGTAATCCTTCTGGTTTTTCTCCACCTGGTTTCGGATCCGGGCCTGTACCTGCTTTTCGGCATCGGCCAGATCGTTTTCGCGGATCAGGATACGGCACACTTTTTCCAGGCGGTGATAAGGATCCAGCTCATCCAGGATGCTCTGGCGTTCCTCCAGCTTAGTCAGCACATTGGCTGCCAGTTCGTCTGCCAGCTCGCCGGCTTTTTCGATCCGGCGGACGTTCTCCGCGGTTTCCTGGCTGACTCTCTGGCTGGAACGGGCATACTCCTCAAACAGGTCCTGTGTGGCGCGAACCAGTGCCTTCGATTCCAGGCTGCGCAGGACCTTGTCCCTGCAGATCCGTATGGAAGCGGACAGGAACGGTTCGGTCTTTACGGTGCCCTCGATCACGCCGCGGACCTCTCCCTCAACAAGGACGCGGATGTTTTCTCCCGGCAGATTCATCACCTGCCGGACAGTAGCGACTGTTCCGACAGCGCACAGATCGTCCTGGGAAGGATCCTCGGTATCTTCACTTTTCTGGCTGATCAGAAATATCTTCTGCCCGTTCATCATGCAATGCTCGAGCGCAGCTATGCTCTTCGGCCTGCCGACGTCAAAATGGAGCACCGTCTGCGGAAAAATCATCAGTCCTCTGAGGGGCAGGATCGGCAGTTCAAGAAATTTTGGAGTTGCCATGTATTCCTCCTGAGTGTTTTATACAGGCAGGACCCTTTTTCCGGGATCCTGCCTGTCTGATTATGATACTTCGCTTGTCATCTCGCCGCTGTTTCCGGCGTTTTCCTTGCTGCTTCTCTTGGCTGTCCGGCGCCTGATGCCCTCCACCAGTTTTGGCTTCCCGCCCGTTACGGAATCCAGGTCGATCACGCATTCGTTGATCTCTGTCATGCCCGGCAGCTCAAACATTGTATCCAGCATGCAGTCCTCGATAATGGCCCTCAGGCCGCGCGCTCCGCATTTGCGGGCAATGGCCTGCCTTGCGATCTCGCGTACGGCGTCCTCCTGAAAAGTCAGTTTTACGCCGTCCATCTCAAGAAGCCGGGCATACTGCTTGCATAATGCGTTTTTCGGCTCGGTCAGAATGCGGACCAGAGCTTCCTCGTCCAGCCCGTCCAGGGTGACAAGGACCGGCAGTCTGCCAACAAATTCGGGGATCAGTCCGTATTTTGTCAGATCCTCCGGACGGACCTCCTTCAGCGCGTCCACGCGTTCCGGATCGCGCTGGCTCTGTACCTCGGCGCCAAAGCCGAGGACCTTCTTTCCGATCCGGTTTTCAATGATCGGGACCAGGCCTTCAAAGGCGCCGCCGCAGATAAAGAGAATATTCGTCGTATCGATCTGGATCATTTCCTGATGAGGATGCTTTCGTCCTCCCTGGGGCGGGACAGAAGCCACCGTACCCTCCAGGATCTTCAGCAGGGCCTGCTGTACGCCCTCCCCGCTTACGTCCCGGGTAATGGACATGTTTTCACCCTTGCGGGCGATTTTATCGATTTCGTCTATGTAGACAATGCCCTGCTCCGCCTTGTGGACGTCCCAGTCTGCGGCCTGGATCAACCGGAGAAGCACGGTTTCCACGTCGTCACCGACGTAGCCCGCTTCGGTCACGCTGGTCGCGTCCGCGATGGCAAAAGGAACCTGCAGCAGCTTTGCCATGGTCTGAGCCAGATAGGTTTTCCCGGAGCCGGTGGGGCCCAGCAGCAGGATATTGCTCTTCTGCAGCTCAACGTCATCCTTCTTCGTCCTGCTGTTGATTCGCTTGTAATGGTTGTATACGGCTACGGAAAGGGCCCTCTTCGCCTTTTCCTGTCCGATAACGTATTCATCCAGCGACTTTTTCAGCTCTGTCGGAAGCGGCAGCTTGAACGCGTTCCGTTTCCTGTCCGGCAGCTCATCCGGCAGGAAAGAAAGCTCATCCTCCAGAATGCTGTTGCAGAGCTCTACGCACTCGTTGCAGATAAAGACAGACGGACCGGCGATCAGCCTTTCCACCTGGGTCTGTTCCTTTCCGCAGAAACTGCAGCGCGGCAGCTGTTTGTTGTAATTGTTTGCCATATGTCCCTTTCTCGGATGTTTCCGCTCAGGTTACTTCTTCGCCTGCTTATCCCGGGGCTGATAGATCTCATCGATGATATGATAGTCCAGTGCTTCCTGCGCGCTCATGAAATAATCGCGTTCAACGTCGGCTTTGACCTTTTTCAGATCCTGGCCGGTCATTTCGGCCATCATCCTCGTCATCTTTTCCTTGGTCTTCATCAGCCATTCTGCCCGGATAGCCACGTCTGTGGCCTGTCCCTGCGCTCCGCCGAGCGGCTGGTGGATCATCACCTCGGCGTTGGGGAGCGCCAGGCGCTTGCCCTTTTCTCCGGCCATGAGCAGGAAGGCGCCCATGCTGGCAGCCATACCGACGCACACCGTACGGACCTGGGGCTTGATATACTGCATGGTATCATAGATCGCCATGCCCGCTGTCACGGATCCGCCGGGGCTGTTGATATACAGGTTGATGTCGGCGTCAGGATCCTCCATTTCCAGAAAGAGCAGCTGCGCAACCACCAGGTTGGCGGTATCGTCGTCGATCTCCCCGCCCAGGAACACGATCCTGTCCTTCAGCAGGCGGGAGTAAATATCGTAGGACCGCTCTCCGCGATTGGTCTGCTCGACAACCATCGGTATCAGTGCCATTTTCATTTCCTCCTTGTCAGGAAATGGCGCCCTTCGGCGCCACTTCTCCTGTGGCTTTTCGATAAGGAAAAGCCTGTTCTGTTTCGTTAACCTTCCGGGTTATTCCTTGGTTTCCTCTTCCTTGGCTGCCGTCTTCTTTGCGGCCGTCTTCCGGGGAGCTTTCTTCTTTTCCTCGGCAGCGGGAGCCTCTTCGGTCTCCGCCTTTTCCTCGGTCTTCCCGGCAGTGGACTTCTTGGCCGTCGCCTTCTTGGCGGCGGGCTTCTTGGCGGGCTTTTCTTCGGCTTCCTCCGCCTTCTTCTCCGTCACCTTCGCGTCCTTTTTCATCAGCTCGACCGTCTTCTGGATCGCGGCGGTATCCTTCAGATAATTCCGCTGTTCCTCGCTCAGGTTCTTCTTGAAATCTTCGACGCTCTGACCGTAGTTCTCGGCCTGTTCGGCGATCACAGCCTCAACGTCTTCTTCGTCCGGCTCGACCTTCTCGGCATTCTTGATGGCTTCCAGCACCAGCTCGGTCTTCACGCGGCGTTCCGCCTGGCCCATGTACTGAGCCTTCAGCTGTTCCATGGTCTGGCCGGTATATTTGAGGAAGTCTTCCATGCGGATGCCCTGATAGCTCATGCGCATTCCCATTTCACGGACCATATAATCCGCCTGATCGTCGATCATGGCTTTCGGAATATCTACGGTCGCGTTGTCAACTGCCTTCTCCACCAGGGCGTTTTCCACGGCAATGTCATTGTTCTTGTTCACCCGCTCGGTCAGCTGGCGTACGATATCCGCCTTGTACTCCGCAAAGGTGTCAAAGTCGCTGACATCCGCTGCGAAGTCATCGTCCAGTTCGGGTTTTTCGACCGTCTGAATGCCGTTGACCTTCACATGGAATACAGCGGGCTTGCCCTTCAGGTTTTCAGCGTGATACTCCGCGGGGAATGTCACGTTCAGATCCTTTTCCTCGCCGATGTTCATGCCGATCATCTGTTCCTCAAAGCCTTCAATGAAGGAATGGCTGCCGATGACCAGGGTCTGTCCCTGCGCGGTACCGCCGTCGAAGGCGATGCCTTCACAGGTCCCGGCGTAATCCAGGTTCACGGTATCGCCGTTCTGAACAGGGCGGTCATCCACGTCGATCGTCCTGCTGGCTTTTTCCTGATCCTCGGCGATGCGGGCGTCGACAGCTTCATCCTTCAGCGTCTGCTTCTCCACTTCGACCTCAAGCCCCTTGTACTCGCCCAGGGTAACGTCCGGACGCACAAAGACCTCCAGATGGAACTGCAGCTCCTGGCCGGAACCGATCTGGTCCAGGGAGATTTCGGGCTGATCCACGGGATGAAGGTCAAATTCCTTCACAGCCGCTTCATACGCTTCCGGGAACAGAATCTCAAATGCGTCATCATAGAAGATGCCTTCCCCGTACAGCGTCTCGATCATCCGCCGGGGCGCCTTGCCTCTGCGGAAGCCGGGTACATTGATGCGGCCCCTGTTTTTCAGGAATGCCTTCTGCATGGCTTCATCAAACTGCTCGGCGGGAATGGCAAAGGTCAGTTTCGCCTTGTTTCCGGAAAGCTTCTCATAGGTATGGCTCATGAATATCTGTCCTCCTGCGTTCTTTCACAAATAAATACCCGGCGCGCATAACACGCCGGATAGCATTGTAGCACAACCGATTTCGTTTTGCAACAGGTTCCCTTCGGAAGTCTTTTTTACCACGGATCTCCCACTGCCGGCACCAGCTCGCTTTCCCCTACTCCGAGGATATCCGCTGTGCTTCGGGAGGAAAGATGTGGCTTTCCCTGCTTGATCAGGCAAAGCTGATGTCCCATGAAAACAATGCAGGAGGATTGTCCCCCGTCCAGGTTGAAGCCCAGCGTGCAGCCCTTTTCCAGCATTTTTTCGGCCAGGAAGCGTACGCTGTCTCCGTTGCTGCGTTTTACCCGACCCTCCAGCATCATAAACCAGTAATGCCCCTTCTTCACCATGCCGACGGCGGTACGGGGCTGTTTGGTCGTGCCGTACTTCTTCAGGCCGGTCTCGTTCAGCTCCCCGTCTCGGATCAGGATCGGACCGAAGGCGAGCACGTCCCTGACCCCGGCTTCCAGATACTGCTCCGACGTCATCTCATCGCTGTTGAATGCCTTCATATCCCCGTCGGGCCAGATCGCCAGGCAGTCCAGGTTCGGGAAATTCGCTGAATTCTTTTTGGGATATTTTTTCCCGAACACGGTACCGTTCCGGATGACCGTGCCCAGCTTTTTCCCCCAGCCGAGCCTGTCCTGCGCGTAATCGTTGTTGATGGCGATCACGGTCCTGTTGCTTCTTGCGATTTTATAGGGATACTGGGGTTTTGACTTCAGCAGCTTATCCGGATTGTTCGCGATCATGTGCGGATGATCGCCGTCATCGGCACAGCGGATCTCCGCTTCATACCAGGTGCGCGCGGGCTTGGGCTGAATGATGCGCCTGACCTCCACCCACAGGGTCGCGCTCGCGTACCTCCATATTCCTTCGTCGGGATTCTCGTATACGAACTCTCCGCTGTCCAGAAATCCTTCCCCATTCAGCTCCGGAAAAGCCCCTTCCTCCGCGGTTTCCGCGGGACCCGTTTCTTCTTCGCCCTTTGTTTCTTCACCGGTGCTGTTGCCTTCTTCGGTTGCCGCTGCTTCTTCAGTTTTGGTATCCTCAGCTGCTTTTCCCGCCCGGCCGGCTGTCACTTCCTCCGGACTCGTCTCTGCTGCGCATGTGAAAAATCCCAAAAAACAAAGAAGAGCTGCCAGCAGCAAACCCGTTATCCGTTTTAACATGCGGCATCTCCCCGTTCTTTTATTCAGAAGCCCGTTCCCATCATCCTGTGCAGGACCTCCTGATAGGCCTCGGCCACGTCTCCCAGATCCCTGCGGAACCTGTCGATATCCAGCGGCTCATGCGTCTTGCTGTCCCAGAAACGTGCAGTATCCGGGCTGATCTCATCCGCCAGCAGGATCTTTCCTTTATATCTGCCAAATTCGACCTTGAAGTCGATCAGTTCAATATTGATTTCCCTCATATATTCGGAAAGGATGGCATTGATCTGCCGGCTCACGCGGCGGATTTCCTCCAGTTCCTGCGGTGTGGCGGCCTTCATGGCATACAGATGCGTGTGGTTCACCAGCGCGTCCTGTTCCATGTCCGTATCCTTCAGAGTGAATTCCAGCACCGGCTCATCCAGCTTCATTCCGACCGGAAGTCTTGTTCTCACGTGCATGCTGCCGGCTACCCGGTTGCGCACCTTGACGGCAAACGGCATCATCTCGCACCGCAGCACAAGGCTCTGTCTGGCGTCCAGCTGGCGTACGAAGTGGTTCTCCACCCCGTGTTCCCGGAGCAAGGTGAAGAGATGCTCACAAATGGCGTTGTTGACCTCGCCCTTGCCGATAATGCGGCCCCGCTTCAGGCCGTGAAAGGCCATAGCTTCGTCTTTGTAATAAACGACAGCCAGATCCGGGTCGTCCGTCGCGTAGACCCGTTTTCCCTTTCCTTCCTGAATCAGTTCTCTGATTTCCGGCATTCCTTCCGCTCCCCCGTTTCCTTTAACCTGATAATTTTATCATTTCTTTCGGGTTTTCTCAAGCGGATAATCCTCTTCCCTTTTCAGCCAGATCGTACATTTTTGGTATCTTTTATGTTTTTGTTCGTTTCTCCTGTCCTAAGGAAAAAATCATTTCCGTTCCGCGTGCCGCTCGCACTTGACCGCGTGCATCCGCGCGTCACTTTCCTGGATCATCTTCTCGATCGTTGAATTCTCATTCAGGCGGGTCACATAGATCCCGTAGCTGCATTCCACCGTAAAGGTTCTGTCTGCCTCCACGTTCAGCTTTCTCAGTTCTTTTTCAAACCGGATGGCAAATTGCTCCGCTGTCTTTTTCCCGGATTGCGGAAGCACAGCCAGAAACTCGTCTCCTCCCATCCGGGCCAGAACGGCGTTTTCCGGCGCGGCATGGCGGATGGCGCATGCCAGGGTAACGATCGCAAAGTCTCCGGCAAGATGTGAATAATTGTCGTTGATCTTCTTGGTGTTGTCGCCGTCAAAGTAGATACAGGCGATGTTTTCTCTCCGCATACAGAGCGAATTCCATTGGGGGTTCAGCTGCTCCTCCAGTCCCCGCCGGTTGAACATGCGCGTCATCATGTCGGTCACGCTGCTGATCCTGCGCTCCTCATACAATTCAAGCAGCTGTTTCCTGGCATGCATGTTCCAGAGCGCTCCGGATATAATGACGTTCCACTGGTGGAAGAATTCATCCGGCACGGCTCCGTCGTCATACCGGGTCAGAGCGTATCCGAACGTATGATCCTTCTGATGCAGCAGCGTCAGGAAAAAGACCTGAGCCTCTCCGGCGTCCTCCAGCATTGGCGGGACAATGCAGCCCGTGTCAAAGCTGATCATAGGCATTCCGCCGTCCTGCCTGTTTCTGACGCTTGTCACAAGGCATGCCCGTTCCGTGATCTCCTCGGAAAATGATCGTTCTTTTTTTTCTTCCTCTTCATTTTCCTGTTCAAAAAGACAGAGATGGAAATCCCTTCTTCCGGATGCATCCTGGACCGTAAGATCTCCCAGCAGGATATCGTGCAGCTCCTGCAGGGTTTCACAGGTGCTCAGCTCGATGCTCAGATAGGTGATCTTGTTTTCATTGTCCCGCATTCTGTTCAGCCCGGACGCGTTCAGCCGGAGCATAGCGTTGATCGCGCTGTGCTTTGTTTTTCCGCATCCGCAGCTTTCCCCGAGCACCAGGCGGCCGGGCAGGCCGATCGCCTCCCCCGCCGCGTTTCCTTCGTCCCTGACCGCCCCGCGGATCTTCCTGTCCAGCAGCTCCATGGCTTGGGAAACCATCAGCTCGTAGTCCTGCGCGACGGTCGTCAGCGTCATATTGCTCACATTGAAATTATCCACATTGTCATAGCCCGTCACGATCACGTCGTCCGGGACACGGATCCCGTTCCTGTTCAGCGTGTTGACAAGACCGATGGCCATATAGTCGTTGGCGCAGATAATGGCGTCCGGGTCAAGACGGTTTTCCTCATAAAACTGCCGGTAGGCGATCGGACCGTCGCTGAGCCACATATTGGCATGACACACGGCCGCCTCCGGGACCTCCAGTCCGCGTCTTTCCATCTCCTCCCGGAATATTTTCAGCCGCAGGTCACTGTCCGGATGTCCCTGATATCCGGCCATGAAACAGATTTTTTTCGCGCCGTGTGCCTCCGTCAGGTGCTCCATCAGCATACGGATAGCGGAATAATCGTCCGTGTAGACCCGGTCGCCGGGGAAATTCCTGTAGCGGACGGAAACCATCGGGCAATGCACCCGTTCCTTCAGCATGCTCATCAGGTCATCCCTGAAGCCGTGAAGTTCATAGGTATCCGGCATGGCCAGAATACCGTCCAGCTGCTCCACCGGTGCGAAGGACAGCATCCCCTTTTCCTGCGTATCGTAATAATTATTGCTCTGATGATATCCGACGGTGGAAAAAACGATCACGTCATAATCCAGGCGCTTTGCTTCCGCCTGGATTTTCCGGAAAACGACCTCATTGAAATAATTGTCCGTTCTGTTGTTGAAAACACCGATGGTCCTTCTTTTCCCATGAATCATGGGTAAACCCCCGTTCATTCTCTGGAATTGTTTGTTTGGATCATATAATAGATAATATTTTAACAGGGAACCTTCTATAATTCAAGACCCGGAGTGTTCATTCCGCTTTCCTGCCTTGACATGCGGTATCCGTTCTTATAATATTTCTTCTGACGGTATGCGGTCGGGTTTCACCCTTCTGCGCTTTTGTTCTGTTTCCGAAAAGGAGCTGACAGGATCATGAAAAAAAGCCTGATTCTCTTTCTGATTTCCCTGCTTTGCCTTTCCGCCGTATTCCCCTGCATTTCCGAAGCGGCGGGTCAACGTCCGGAAGTTACGGAATTCAAAGGCCTGAACGCGACTCTGAAATATATCAAAGAAAACCGGCCCCGGCAGCTGAACATAGGTCATGTCAGCTATAAGCCGCAGAATCTGAAAAAGCTCCTGGATGCCATGCCGGCCGGCAGTCAGCTTTTTTTTGAAAACACATGGAATAATGCCGACTTTTCCGAAGCGGCTGAAACGCTGGATTTCAGTTCGGGTCGGGCCCGTATCAGTCCGGAGGATGTCAGCCTGCTGATTTCTCTGCTTCCCGGCCTGAAGGAAATCGATCTGGGAAAAGTCAGTCTTTCTCCCTCTCAGCTTCTTTCCGTCCGCAGTGCGCTTCCGGAAGACGGGACCCTTCGCTTTGAATCCTCCTGGGGAAAAGCGGACTTCACCGAATCGGCTGAAGAGCTTGATCTGAACAAAAGCAAAAAAAGCATTTCCGTCTCTGATCTGGAAGCCTTGATCGAATTGCTTCCGGGTGTGAAAAAAATCAATGTTTCCGGTCACCGGGAGCTGGGCAACAAGGAGATCCCGCCTCTCATCGACAAGTATCCGGAAATAGAATTTGTCTGGCTGATCCGTCTGCCTGGCTCCTACTCCCTTGCCAGTGACGCGACAGCCTACTCCACGGCAAAGTCCATCGGAAAAGGTCATAAGCTGACCTCTGATGAGCTCGGCCCGCTTCAATACGCAAAAGGGCTTCGTGCGCTGGATCTCGGTCATAACGCTGTCACCGATCTCAGCTTTCTCCGGGATTTTCCGGAAATGCGCATCCTGATCCTTGCGGATAATGATATTTCGGATCTGTCCCCTCTTTCGGATCTGAAGCACCTGCAGTACCTTGAGATATTCATGAACGATTTTTCCGATCTGACTCCCCTGCAGAGCTGTACCGAGCTTCTGGATCTGAACATCTCCCGCTGCGACAAAGTCCGGGATCTTTCTCCCCTGGACGCCCTTCCGCAGCTGGAACGTTTCTGGTCTCCGCAGAACAACCGCATGCCGAAGGAGACCAAGGATCACTTCCTCGAAACCCATCCGGACTGTGAATCAAACTTTACCAACTATCACTGCACCTCAGGCACCTGGCGGTATCACTGGCGGTACAAACAGTATGTCGCCATGTTCAAGTCCCACGTATGGACCCCGTTTGTTGAGCCCGAGGAATAAAGTATCCATTCCGCTGCGGCGGAATGGGAAAAGGGACCGGATCATCTGATCCGGTCCCTTTTGTGTAGCAGGATTATTTGCTGTACTTGGCGCGCGCGGTATAGGTCGTATGCAGCAGCTCATGAGCCTTGTGGCTGTTCGGGGAGCCCAGATAGTTGTCATAGGCCGCCTTCACGGAGGGGTTCTCATGGCTCTTGCGGATCGGCTTGCCGGCATCCTCGTCGTACAGGGCCTTGGCACGGACTGCCTTGGGATCGATCTCCAAACGGGTCTGAGCATCGACGATCGGCTGTCCGCCGCCGGTGACACAGCCGCCGGGGCAGGCCATGACTTCGATGAACTGATAGGTCTTCTCGCCGTTCTTGATGCTGTCCAGCAGCTTCGCGGCGTTGGCGGTGCCATGGGCAACAGCAACATTCACGGTCAGGTCGCCAACCTTTACGGCAGCTTCCTTCACACCCTTGATGCCGCGAACCTCGTGGAATTCCACGGGATCCAGCGTCTTGCCGGTCACCACTTCATACACGGTACGCAGCGCTGCTTCCATAACGCCGCCTGTCGCGCCGAAGATCGTGCCCGCGCCGGAGCTTTCGCCCAGTACGTTGTCAAAGTCTTCGTCCGGCAGGTTCAGGAAATCGATACCTGCCTGCTTGATCATGTGAGCCAGCTCGCGGGTGGTAATGACCGCGTCCACGTCCGCCATGCCGTCGTGACCCAATTCGGGCCGCTTGGCTTCGAACTTCTTTGCGGTACAGGGCATCACGGAGATCACGCGGATCTTGTGGGGGTCGATCCCTTCGCGTTCCGCCCAGTAGCTCTTGATCATGGCGCCTTCCATCTCATGGGGAGACTTGCAGGAGCTCAGGTTCGGAATGAATTCCGGGTAGTAGGTTTCGCAGAACTTGATCCAGCCGGGGCTGCAAGAGGTGATCATCGGCAGCACGCCGCCGTTCTTCAGGCGGCCCAGCAGCTCGGTGCCTTCCTCCATGATGGTCAGGTCAGCGCCCCAGTCAACGTCGAATACCTTGGTGAAGCCGAGCCTACGCAGGGCGGCGGCCAGCTTGCCGGTAACGGAGGTTCCGATCGGCATGCCGAATTCTTCGCCCAGGGCGGCGCGCACGGCGGGAGCCGGCTGTACGACCGTGATGTAATCCGGGTTCGCCAGCATATCCCAGACTTCCTTGGTGCTGTCCTTTTCGTACAGGGCGCCGGTCGGGCAGGCGGCAATGCACTGTCCGCAGTTGATGCAGGCCACGTCATTCAGGCTCTGTCCCCAGGCGCTCTTGATCTGGGTCTTGAATCCGCGGTTCACCGGGCCGATAACTCCGACTGCCTGTGTATTGATACAGGCGGCCACACAGCGGCGGCACAGGATGCACTTGTTGTTGTTGCGGACGATGGACGGGCTCAGATCGTCGATCTCATACTCGTTCATCTTGCCCTTGAAGGTATCTGTATCCTCCACGCCCAGGTCGATACACATCTGCTGCAGCTCGCACTTCTGGTTGCGGGCACATGAGAGGCACTTCTTGTCGTGGTTGCTCAGCAGCAGCTCCAGGTTGACCCTGCGGGCATCGCGGAGCTTGGGAGTGTTGGTCTTGACGTTCATGCCGTTGGAAACGGGCAGCACGCAGGCCGCGCCGAAGGCACGGGCACCGGTGTCGACCACGCACATGCGGCAGGCGCCGATCTGGTTGATGTCCTTGAGATAGCACAGTGTGGGGATCTTGATCCCTGCCTTCTTCGCGGCTTCGAGAACCGTCGTGCCGGCGGGAACTTCCACATTGATGCCGTCAATCGTCAGTTTAACGAGATTTTCCATGTGTTGTTTCCTCCTGTCACGCTTAGTTCTTGATGATGGCGTTGAATTTGCAGTTGGTCATGCACTGTCCGCACTTGATGCACTTCGTGGTGTCGATCACATGCTTCTGCTTGACCGTGCCGCTGATAGCGTTCACCGGGCAGTTGCGCGCGCACAGGGTGCAGCCGCGGCAGGCATCGGTGATCTCGTAGTTCAGCAGGGCCTGGCAGTGATGAGCCGGGCAGCGCTTTTCCCTGATGTGGGCTTCGTACTCATCGCGGAAGAACTTGATTGTGCTCAGCACGGGGTTCGGAGCCGTCTGGCCCAGACCGCACAGAGCGGAATTCTTGATGTTCTCGGCCAGGTTTTCCAGCTTCTCGATGTCGCCTTCCTCGCCCTTGCCGTTCACGATGCGTTCCAGGATCTCCAGCATACGGCGGGTACCGATCCGGCAGGGTGTGCACTTGCCGCAGCTCTCGTCGACGGTGAAGTCGAGGAAGAAGCGGGCGATGTCCACCATACAGTTGTCCTCGTCCAGAACGATCATTCCGCCGGAGCCCATCATGGCGCCAACGCTGGTCAGCGTATCATATTCCACGGGGATATCCAGCAGGCTGGCCGGGATGCATCCGCCGCTGGGGCCGCCGGTCTGGACAGCCTTGAACTTCTTGCCGTTCGGGATGCCGCCGCCGATATCCTCGATGATGGTACGTAGGGGCGTGCCCATCGGGATCTCGACCAGGCCGGTGTTGTTGATCTTGCCGCCCAGCGCGAATACCTTGGTGCCGGTGCTGCGTTCGGTGCCGATGCTGCGGAACCAGTCAGCGCCCTTCAGGATGATCTGGGGAATATTGCCCAGGGTCTCCACGTTGTTGATGTTGGTCGGGCTCTCAAACAGGCCCTTGACCGCCGGGAACGGAGGCTTCGGCCGGGGCTCGCCGCGCTTGCCTTCGATGGAGGCCATCAGAGCGGTTTCCTCGCCGCACACGAATGCGCCGGCGCCCAGACGAATGTGAATGTCAAAGCTGAAGTCAGTGCCGAAGATGTTCTTGCCCAGCAGGCCGTACTCATGGGCCTGCTCGATGGCTTTCTCCAGACGCTTGACAGCGATGGGATACTCGGCACGGACGTAGATCCAGCCTTCGTCAGCGCCGATCGCGTAACCGCCGATCGCCATGGCTTCCAGGATCGCGTGCGGATCGCCTTCCAGCAGGCTGCGGTCCATGAACGCGCCGGGGTCGCCTTCGTCAGCGTTACAGACAAAGTATTTATGCTCCGCCTGGCTGGCACGGGCAAACTGCCACTTCTTGCCGGTCGGGAAGCCCGCTCCGCCGCGGCCGCGCAGGCCGGATTTGAGCACTTCGTCAATGACCTGTTCGGGAGTCATCTCGGTCAGCGCCTTGGCCAGGGCCTGATAGCCGTCAAAGGCGATGTATTCGTCAATGTTTTCCGGATCGATCACGCCGCAGTTCCGCAGTGCCACGCGCATCTGCTGCTTGTAGAAGCCGACCTCGTTGAGGCTCTTCTGCACGCTGCTCTCATGGGTCTTGTGATCCACGTAGACCAGCCGCTGGACCTTGCGGCCCTTCAGCAGGTGTTCTCCGACGATCTCATCCACGTCCTCTTCCTTGACGCGGCTGTAGAACGTTCCTTCGGGATAAATAATGACAACCGGGCCCGCTTCGCACAGTCCGAAGCAACCGGTCCGGACGACCTTGACTTCCTTGTCCAGCCCCTTCTCCGCGATCTGTGCCTCAAAGCGTTCGATCAGCTTTGCAGAGCCGGAAGACGTGCAGCCGGTACCGCCGCAGACCAATACTTGTGAGCGATAAAAATCCATGGGTACTCCTCCTCCTGTGTGTTATTAGCCTTCTGCGGCGCCGATGGTGTATTCCTGCACCGGGTTTCCGTTAACGATGTGCTCGGTCACGATACGGCCGACCATGTCGGGATTGACCTTGACGTAAGTCACCTTTTCCTGTCCGGGCAGGATCACGTCCACCATGGGCTCATAGCGGCACATGCCGATACAGCCGGTCTGGCTCACGGTCACATGCTGCAGGTTGCGGTTTTTGATCTCGTCCATAAAGGCGAGCATGACGGGACGGGCGCCGGCGGCGATGCCGCAGGTAGCCATACCGATCACAACACGCGCGGCGTTCTCGTCCTTGCGCATGTTGATGCTTTCCAGAGTCTTTTGCCGGATTGCCTGAAGATCAGCCAGGGATTTCATATCAATGCACCTCCAAATATAGGATCGATTTCTTCTTTCAGAGCATCCCGCAGCCATTCCGCTACGGAAGGCTCGTTCAGGGGGATGTCGCTTCCCAGCACCGTTCTGACCTCTCTCGTATCGAATCGGCACTCGCCCTTCGGCGTGCGGCCTTCAAATACGAATTCCGGGTGGAGCGGATTGGTCAGCATCAGGGTAAGCAGTGTGCCGGGCAGATCGCCCAGCGGCAGGCAGTCGATATTCCGGGTATTCAGGGTGACTCTGAGCAGTGTCCCCTTCCCGACCTCGCTTTCCAGGGAAAGCGTTCCGCCTGTCTTTTCAGCGTTTTCCTTCATCATGGGGATCCCCAGCCCGACCTTGCGTGTCGTCCGGGTCGTTGCGAACGGACTGGTCACTCTTTCGAGCAGCTCGGGGCTCATGCCCTTTCCGTCATCCTCGATCTCCATGGTCAGCCAGCCGGCTTCGTCTTCCGTCAGTCGGACGGTTACCGTCGCTGCTCCGGCAGAGATACTGTTCTGCGCCAGGTCCAGCAGATGAAGGCTCAAATCGCGCACAGTGCTTCCTCCTGATCGGGATCAGGCACGGTACTTGGCAATGATACCGGGTACCTGGTCGGGCGTCAGCCGGCCGTAAACCTCTTCATTAATCATCATAACGGGAGCTAGGCCGCAGGCACCCAGGCAGCGGGTCGCGTTCAGCGTGAATTTCCCGTCCTTCGTAGTGCGGCCGACCTCGACCTCGAGCACCTTGCTCAGCTCGTCCATGATCTTCTGGCTGCCCTTTACGTAGCACGCGGTGCCCAGGCAGACGCCGATCACATTTTCACCCTTGGCTTCCAGAGAGAACTGGCTGTAGAAGGTCGCCACGCCGTAAACCTCGCTCAGCGTGGTTCCGAGTCCGTCCGCAATCATCTCCTGAACATCCTGCGGAACGTATCCGAAAATGTTCTGAGCTTCCTGCAGCACGGGCATTACAGCGCCGCGCTCGCCCTTGTGCTTGGCGATCGCTTCCTGCAGCTTTGCATACTTTTCCTTGTTGTCAGGCATAAAGTCCACAACCCCCTTGTAATTATTGAGGCACATGTAAAAGCAAATATGCTTGCACATTTACAAATCATATTATCATAAACAAAAAGAATTGAAAAGCGCTTTTGATCATTTTTTAACAAAGGTTTTTATCCGGCTTTGTTAGTCTCGGCTAACTATTAAAAGAGGTTTTTACAATTTTTTGATCCGGAAAACATGCTGGTTTATTCTTTGGCTATCGGCCTTTTGGGCCCATCCTCTTCCCCCTTTTTCCATCCGGCCATTCCGAGTTTGTCTTTTTTTGTATTATTCCCTCCCTTTTCAGTGGGTGTAAAAGTTTTTTCCGCTCCAAAAAAGAATTGTTTCTTCTTTGTATTCCATGATATAATTTCTTATCAATAATAATGAAGTGAATAATGAAAGGAGCTTGGGACATGAAAAGAAGGATCGGTATTCTGACGAGCGGCGGCGACTGTCCCGGTTTGAACGCGGCGATCCGCGGCGTAGCCCGCGCGGCATATGAAATGTTCGATGCGGAGATCATCGGTATACATGACGGCTATCGCGGCCTGATTGAAAGAGACTTTTCCCTGATGACCAGAAGCCAGTTTTCCGGCATCCTGACGCTGGGCGGCACGATTCTCGGCACCAGCCGCACGCCCTTCCGCAACATGCGCGTCATCGGTGAGGATAATGTGGATAAGGTCGCCGCCATGAAGAAAACCTATAAGGAGCTGAATCTGGACTGCCTGATCACACTCGGCGGCAACGGCACGCACAAAACGGCGAACCTGCTCAGTGAAGAGGGGCTGAACGTTATCGGGCTGCCCAAAACCATTGACAATGACATTTTCGGCACCGACTTCACCTTCGGCTTTCATACCGCGAACGACATCGCCACCGAGGTTATTGACCGGATCCACTCCACCGCCGCGAGCCACGGCCGCTGCATGGTCATTGAGATCATGGGCAACAAGGCCGGCTGGCTGACGCTTTATTCCGGAGTCGCCGGCGGCGCCGATGCCATCCTGATACCCGAGATTCCCTATGATATCAATAAAGTGGCCGAGGTCGTCCAGCGCCGTGCTGAAAACAACAAGGCCTTCACGATCATCGCTGTGGCTGAGGGCGCCATGGACAAAGCCGAAGCCAAGCTGAAAAAGAAGGAGCGGGAAGCCCGCCGCGCCGCGGAGCACTTCTCCGCCAGCGCCTATGTGGCAAAACAGCTGACGGAGCTGGTCGGTGTGGAGGCGCGCAGCGTTGTCCCCGGGCACATTCAGCGGGGCGGTACGCCGAGCGCCTATGACCGTGTTCTCTCCACACAGTTCGGCGTCCATGCCGCCAAACTGATCCGGGATGGCATCTTCGGCGTGACGGTCGCCCTGAAGGGGAACGAGATCACCCACAACCCCCTCAGCGAGGTCGCCGGCGTCGCGAAGCTTGTTCCGCCGGATCACCAGCTGGTCACCACCGCCAAATCCATCGGCATTATCTTCGGTGACTGATTCCGCCGGTAAAGGCAGGAGCATCCCCGCTTCGGGATGCTCCTTTTTTTGTGTTGATCATTTTTTCTTCCAGATGGTTTTCTGAAAAGTCGGTCCGTCCATCGGGCAGTACTCCCTGGCTTCCGTCAGGACCGGGTCGTGGTCGCTGCCCACGGCATGCAGCTCATTGATTTCATCTATCTCCGCTTTTCTCAGGGGAGGCGCGCAGTAAGGGCATCTGGTCAGCGAAGCGTAGGGCTCTGTATCCAGCTCTCCGTAACGGATGGGCTCCAGCCGTGTCTTTAAGGTTTTTCCGTAGCAGTAGCAGGTTTCCTGGGAATGGTAGTATTCCATTTTTCCCGGATGGTAATACACTTTGGAATCGTCCGCCGGATAAGGGATCTGGCGTCCCTGCCAGTCTTCCCACAGGAGCAGGCGCGTGTTTTTTGCGTGATGATCGTAGATCCACTGCATGTTGATGCCCTCGGGCGTCATCTTTCGCTGCACGCGGATGCAGCCGTGGCTGGCCCTGGTACCCAGTGCTTCCTCCTGCTTCCTGTAGCCCGCGTCCGTCCTGGAATAAACGTAGGGTACTTCATGCAGCAGGTCTCCGGAATTGAACCGCAGGGCGATGCGGCAGGTCATATTGTCGCTTTTGAAATCTCCAACGCGAGTCGTAAGCAGGAATTCTCCGGAGCGTGTCTCGTTATACGGCTGTCTTGCATTGCTCAGGCCGGTGGAGACCAGCAGTGTGGAAAACAACTTTCCTTCCCGGAAAATGTACATCCTCTGGGTCAGCTTGTCGATCACAAAGCCGATCTTCTGGTTGGGCTTGACCTCCTTGAGGTATTTGGTCTGAACATACCCCTGGATCAGCACGTTCCAGTTGACGACCTTGCTGTCATGAAAGGAGGACGAATAGCACTCGATCAGGCTCCAGTCCTTCTCCCTTTCCAGCACGTGGACCCCCTGGGTCTCGCAGGTCACGACGCCCACGCCCTCGCTGTCCAGGCTCTTTTCCGCTCGGACCGTGATCTGCGTTCTCTCGGCGCGCTTGAAATTCCCGCTCAGCACCGTAATGGGCTGCGTCAGCACCTGCCACACGGCAGCTTCATCCGTAATGTCCATTGGCAGCGTCCAGTAATTCAGCGTGGGGTCCTGGCCCTCGTACGGGCTTCCCCACTGAGGAGTAAAGGACTGATAGCTCAGCAGCACGGCGTTTCCGGAGATATCTTCCGCCGGGAATGCGATATCGTCTTCCCCATCAAGCTCGATATATTCAACGACTTCATCAATCTCCGGTTCTTCTTCTGCGAATACGGGAAGCTGTAAAGCCGTCAGCAGCACACAAAACAGCAGCAGTATCCCCGTTCGGGTCCCTGTCCGTTTCACCGTGCCCACCTTCTTTCCCTGTCGGTTCCTGTTGTCATCATAAATATATCGGAAAACCTTCTCCGTTTCAAGCCTGTCTCCCGCTGTTTTCGTTTTCAGCGGTTCTCCTTCATCATTGCCCCGTTTGTAATTCTTCCTGATCCGTGTTAAAATTCTCGCAGAAATGACGGGAGGCTGACGCATGAAGATTTCCAAGAAGGATGCGCTGACCTGGTTTGAGTTTTTCTCCGCCCTGCCGGAAGACGAAGAGCTTCTTCCGCGGCAGACGGAAATTGCCCTGGCGGTTTTCTCACAGATCGAGTATGCCGTGGAAGCCCGCAGCAGGGAACTGGCAGCTGCAATTCCCCACCTGAAGAGCCTGAAAAACCGCACCTTCTACGTTGGCGACGACGCCCGCTTCCCCGCCGGCTGCCGTTCCTGCCTGCTCGGTTCGGGCCTTTCCGCCGTCCGTAAAACCAACCGCTGTGACGCCAACTGCAGGTTTTGCTACGACTACGGCGCTCTGGATTCGCAGATGCCCGTCGGGGAAGGCTTATGGGAGATCGGCGGCACAAAGTTTTATGAAGAGGATCTGGATCTCCTTCTGGATGTGCAGAAGAAGCCGACGGGGATCTGCTACGTCTATCTGGAGCCCTTCATGGAAATTGAGCTTTATTATCCCGTGGTCAGGAAATTCCATGACGCCGGGATCTGGCAGCATATGTATACCAATGGGATCCACGCGGACCGGGAAAACCTCCGCGCGCTTGCTGACGCCGGCCTGGATGAGCTCCGCTTTAACCTCGGGGCATCCGGCTGCTCCGACAGGGTGATTGAAAATATGCGCACGGCAAAGGAGTTCTTCCCGGCTGTCGGCATTGAAACGCCCATGACGCCGGAGCTTTATGATACATTCCTGAGGAAGAAGGACCGGATCCTCGCCACCGGCATCGATTTCATGAACTGCGCGGAGCTGCATCTGAACGAAAACAATCTGCCGAACTATCTGGGCGAAAACCTGTACATGAGCCGCCAGGGCTATGTTTCCCCGGTCTGGAGCCGGGAGCTGACGTTGAAACTGATGCGGATCGCGGATGAGGAATCCTGGCCGCTCACGGTTCATGACTGCTCCAACCGCACAAAGTTTGCCCGGGATCTGAATCTGAAGGCGCATGAAGGCGGCTGGTTCGGTCAGAGCAGCTATGGCCGGGAGTTTGACCGGATCCCTTATGAAGCCTTCCTGCCGGTCCTGCGCGACGGAAACTTCCGTTTTGTGGAGGAAGAGCCCCTTCCCGCAGGCTTCCGTCCCGGTGATATCGTCCTTTGATTCCTTGCGCTTTTTCCCACGTTGTTATATGATTTCCCCATTATTTCAGAGGAGGACGTCTTATGTCCCTCAGTCAACAGGTTCTCTCCGCGGTTTTCAGCGATGAAACGCCTTTTTACCGTTTTCCCTCCGAGCCGGACGTCGGCGACACAGTCAATATCAGGATCAGGGTCGCGAAGGGCAGCGCCGAAAGGGTCATCCTCCTGACGGAATCCCTGAAGGTCGGCACGCTGATGGAAAAGAAAAGCTCCGATGATTTCTTTGATTTCTATGAGACAGGCATCGTCTGCGACGGGGCCGAGGTCATGTACCGTTTCCTGATCGAATGCGCGGACGGGATCCGCATTGCCTACGACAAAAACGGATGCCGTCCCGTGGAAAACACTTTCCCGGAATACAATCCGTCTTATGCCTTCCGCTTTCAGCCCGGCTTTCATGTTCCGGAATGGGCGAAAGGAGCCGTTCAGTATCAGATTTTCCCGGATCGTTTCTGTAACGGGGATCCCTCCAACGACGTGACAGACAATGAATACTATTATACCGTCGGCCATTCGAAGCACGTCACCGACTGGTCCGCCCTCCCCACGGACACGGACATCCGGTCCTTCTACGGCGGAGACCTGCAGGGTATTCTCGACAAGCTGGACTATCTGCAGTCCCTCGGCATAGAGGTTCTGTACCTGAACCCGGTTTTCGTCTCCCCCTCCAGCCATAAATACGATGTGCAGGATTACGAGCATATCGATCCCCATTTCGGGATCATCACCGATGACATGGAGCATGAAATGCAGCTGTGGGAAAAGCATAACGGCTACGCTCCCCGCTACATCCGCCGCGTCACCTCCATGGAAAACCTGGAAAAAAGCGACGCTCTCTTCGCGAAACTCTGCGGGGAGCTTCACTCCCGGGGAATGAAGATCATTCTGGATGGCGTCTTCAACCACTGCGGCAGTTTTAATAAATGGATGGATTATGAAGGGATCTATCTGGGCAAGGCTGGTTTCCAGCCAGGCGCTTATCAGAGTCTTCACAGCCCGTACCGATCCTTCTTCCATTTTCATGATTCCCACAGCGGGCGCGGCCCGGCCTATGAGGGCTGGTGGGGCTATACGACGCTGCCAAAGCTGAATTATGAGGCGTCTCCCGAGCTTTTTGAAACGATCATGAAAATCGCCGTGAAGTGGGTCTCCGAGCCGTACTGCATAGATGGCTGGCGCCTGGATGTAGCCGCTGACCTCGGCCACAGCGCCGCCTTCAACCACCGCTTCTGGAAGGAATTCCGCGCCCGCGTCAAGGCAGCCAACCCGGACGCGGTCATCATTGCCGAGCACTACGGCGATCCGGCGCCCTGGCTGAAGGGCGATGAATGGGATTCCGTCATGAACTACGATGCTTTCATGGAGCCGGTTACCTGGTTCCTCACAGGCATGGAAAAGCATTCCGATTCCTATCGCGACGATCTGTATCAGAACGGCAGGGCATTCTTTGACATCATGCGGGACAAAATGTCCCGGCTTCGTTATCCCTCCCTGCTGTGCGCGATGAACGAGCTGAGCAATCACGATCATTCCCGCTTTCTCACGCGGACCAACCGAATGATCGGACGGATGAACACGCTCGGTCCGGACGCGGCCGCAGCTGGGATCAACAAAGGGATCTTCCGGGAAGCGGTCACGATTCAGATGACCTGGCCCGGCGCGCCGACGGTCTACTACGCGGATGAGGCCGGTCAGGTCGGCTGGACGGATCCCGACAACCGCCGCACCTATCCCTGGGGACATGAGGACGAATCCCTGATCGCCCTGCACCGGGACTTGATTGCCCTGAGGAAGAAGCTGCCCGTTCTGAAAAGCGGTTCCCTCAAGCAGCTGCTGGCGGATTACGGCCGCATTGCCTACGCACGCTTCAGCGATTCCTCCCGTGCGGTGATCGCCGTTAACAACACCGGGGACTGGACCTCCTTCCGGATCTTTGTCCGTGATGCCGGCGCAAAGGAAAAAGAGCGCTATATCTGCCGTCTGCAGACGCTTCAGGAAGGCCACGGGACAAATGACGAAGACTGGGGCGAAGTGACGGACGGCTACCTGACCTTCGATCTTCCCCCCTTCTCCTCCGCCGTGCTGAGCAATGCGGAGAACTGAGACCTGCTGAAAGGAGCTTTCGCATGGACGGAATGGAACTGGCTCTGCGGGAGGCGGCAGCCGCCCTCTCTGAAGGCGAGGTGCCCGTAGGAGCAGCTCTCTTTCACGGGGATACCCTGCTCTGGGCGGATCATAACCGCCGGGAGCAGCTGCAGGATCCCACTGCCCATGCGGAGCTTCTCTGCCTCCGCCGCGGCGCCGAGAAGCTCGGCAGCTGGCGTCTGACCGGCTGCACGCTTTATGTTACCCTCGAGCCCTGCCCCATGTGCGCGGGCGCTCTGGTCATGAGCCGTCTCAGCCGCTGTGTGTTCGGCGCTTCCGACCCGGAAAAAGGTTGCTGCGGAAGCGTCTATGATCTCCCGACGGACCCGGCTTTTTCTTCACCCGTACGCTGGACCGCCGGCGAAAGGGAAGCGGAATGCACCGCGCTGCTGGATCGGTTTTTCTCGGACAGACGAAAAAAGAAACAGGGAGGTGCTTTGAAATGACGCTTCTTCACATGCTCTTCAATTCGGTCCTGTCATTCCTGAAGCGGGCTCTGCCATTGCTTTTGTCCTGCTTCATGTCCTTTTCCTCCGCTCAGGGAACGGAAACGGAAGCGCCCGCCCTGACCCTGGTGTCGATCAACGTCGGCAAAGCAGACTGCCATCTGCTCCTGAGCGGGAATACCGCCTACATGGTCGACGTCGGCCGCGGCAAGACCTGGGATACGGTTGAGTCCGTTCTGAACGAGCTTGGCATCACCCGCCTGGACGGCGTCATCCTGACGCACACTCATTCCGATCATGCGGGCGGGCTGAAAAAAATGCTGAAATCCGGTATTCAGATCGACCACGTCTATACCTCCGCTTTCTATTCGCCTGATGAGGAGGACGATGAGCATTCCGTGCTCAAGTCGCTCAGGAAATCGGATCTGGAAGCGGAATACCTGAAAAGCGGCGACACGCTCCCCCTGGACGGAGGCACGCTGCAGGTCCTCGGCCCGCTTGCTCAGCATCCGACCAAGGAGAACAACAATTCTGTCGTGCTTCTCGCTTCCGCCGGGGGCGGCTCCGTTCTCCTGACCGGGGATATGGAATTCCCGGAGGAAAGAGATCTCCTTGCCGCGAGCCTGCTTTCCCGTGTCGATGTGCTGAAAATCGGCAATCACGGGGAAGGCGACGCCACCAGCGACGCCTTTATCGCCGCGGTTGCGCCGAAGCTGGCCGTTATTCCCACCAATACGGAGGAGGAGCCGGATACGCCCGACCCCCGCGTGATCCGTCTTCTGGAAAGCTGGAAGGTCCGGATCCTTCAGACACAGGAATCGGCACGGTATATCCGGATCACTCTCCGGAACGGGGAAATCGGAACTGAAATGAATTAAAGAGAGAATATCAAAAGAAAGCGGCACCCTGACGGGTGCCGCTTTCATTCGTCAAAAAAAGTGTGCGAGCGTGACCGTAAGCCGGGTTCTGTATTGGACGGTCATCTATCCAGGCCGCACGTTACCGTGCGGCTCAAGCGATTGCGGAGAACGCGGCGGGCCGCCGACTTGCCTCCATAGCATCTTGCACCGGGTGGGGTTTACATCGCGGACGAGTCGCCAGGCCGCGGGTGAGCTCTTACCTCGCCTTTCCATCCTTACCGTGTAAACACGGCGGTCTCTTTCTGTTGCACTTTCCTTGGAGTCGCCTCCACCGGCCGTTAGCCGGCACCCTTGCCCTTCGGTGCCCGGACTTTCCTCATGCTATAAGCACGCGGCCGTCTGTTCACCTCGCACGGGAATATTCTATCCCTTTCCTGCCGCTTCTGTCAATCATCCTGTTTCCTGCGCTGGCGGCGCACCCGGTTTACATGGCGCGTAAACTCCCCGCTCCTCAGCAGCTCGGAGAGCACCATCTGCTCCGTCACCGGTACCGAGCAGGACAGATACCCCGCCCTTTCCGTATACAGCGCCACCAGCGTTTCCGGCAGCACCATGTACCCGACCCGCAGTGCGGGGGAAACCGTCCGGGTAAAGGTGTTCAGATGGATCACCCGGTCCGGTGCCAGCGCAAAGAGCGTATCCTCCGCCTTGGAGGAGGCGGACAGTTCGGAGTCAAAGTCGTCCTCCACCAGCCAGGCATTATTCTCCCTGGCCCAGCGGACGTATTCGTTCCGTTTGGATGCCCCGGCCGTCACGCCGCTCGGCCAGCTGTGAAAGGGAGTCACGTGGAGCACCGCCGCGCCGGTACGGCGCAGTTCCCTGCTGCTGATCCCGCCGTGCCCCATCTTCAGCAGGTCACAGTGTACGCCGTGTCCGCTGTAAACTCGCCGGATCAGTTCATACCCCGGATCCTCCAGCGCGAATTCACCCCGGTCTCCCAGCATCTGGGCGATCAGCCCGTACAGATACTCGGCTCCGGAGCCGATCACGATCTGCGCCGGGGAGACGGAGATGCCCCTCCGGGCTGCCAGATACTCGCTCAGTGCGCTCCGCAGCTCCAGGCACCCGCTGTTGGGCGATTTTTCCATCAGTCTTTCCCCGTATTCATTCAGCACCCTGCGCAGGCACCGGGCATACGCGGTGAACGGCATTCCGCTGACACCCCTGTCCGCCGTCGGCGGAAGCTCCTGCCCGGCGTTCCGGCTGCTCTGCGGCGCGATGTCATTTTCCCGGTACGCCACAAAATAGCCGCTTCTTTCCCGCGCCTCCAGCCAGCCCTCATCGCAGAGTATCTCATAGGCATGCTGCGCTGTCACCACGGATACGCCGCTCTCCTCCGCGGTGACCCTTTTGGACGGAAAGCGCGCCCCGTAGGGATAGCCGCCTGAAAGGATATCTCTTTTCAGCCTGCCGTACAGCGTCAGATATACTGGCTCACGCTTCATTGCCGTTTCTTCCCTCTTTCATCTGGTATTATATTATTTTCATGTTCTGGTTATTTTCACATACCAGCAAAACGATTATACTGCGTCCTGTATCCAGAGTAAAGATTTTTTGATGAGGTGAACAAACATGACCGACATTGCAAAAAAAAGCAAAAGTGTATACTGGCTGACTGTCACGGCAGTCATGGCTGCCCTGGCCTTCGTCGCCAACTATATCCGTTTCCCTTTCCTGGGCTCACAGATCACGATCAGCAATACCGTCTGCCAGCTCTGCGGCCTGATTCTCGGCCCTTCCGCCGGTTTCCTTTCGGCGGGTCTGGGCAATCTGCTCTACGACCTTCTCACCGGCTACGGCATTGAGTCCCTGATCACCTTCGTTTCCAAGGGTGCCATTGCGCTGGTGGTCGCGCTGCTGACCGCTTCCTTCCGCAAAAAGGTAAAGCTGGAGAAAGCCGAGCATGTGCGCATGGTGGTCGCCTGCGCGGTCGCCGCGTTGACCTATGTCGCCCTTTATATGCTGAAAACCTTTATTTTCGGACTCGCGGTCAACGGCCTCACGCTGGACGGCACCTTTGCCAAAATGCTCAGCAAGCTGCCCGCCAGCCTGATCAACGCGGTGTTCGCCACTGTTGTCGCTCCCGTCTTTCTGCGTGCCGTGCTCCCCGCCCTGCGCCGGACCGGCCTGCTGGAAAAGCTGTAAAGTGTATTCCTTCTGAATCGGAAACGGATCGGCAAGCGCTGATCCGTTTTCTTTGCCGCTGACCCGGCTCATTCATACGGGCTGTATAAAGGAGGATTATGTAAATCAGGCAGACAGCTGTGCAGGACCTCCCCCGTGTCATGGAGATCTATGCCTCCGCCCGCGCGTTTATGGCCGCGCATGGCAATCCCCGTCAGTGGGGTCCGACGTGCTGGCCGCCGGAGGCCCTGATCCGCCGGGATATCTCCCGGGGTAAAAGCTATGTCTGTGAGGAGGGTGGCCGTATCGTCGGCGTCTTTTATTTCGACTTTGGCCAAAACATTGAACCTGCCTATGACGCGATCGAAGGGGGGCAGTGGCTCAGCGATGCCCCTTACGGTGTTGTGCACCGTATCGCGTCGGATGGCTCGGTCCGGGGCGTCGGCGCATTCTGCCTGTCCTGGGCGCTTTCACGTAGCGGCCGCCTTCGCATCGATACCCATCCGGACAATACCGTCATGCAGGGGCTTCTTGAGAAGCTCGGCTTTGACCGCCGTGGCTTCATCCATGTGGAAGAGGATAATGATCCTCGTTACGCCTATGAGCTGCCTGTCCGGCCCTGATCTTTTCCCCTCTCTGCATGAAAACGCAGCGCCGCGAATGCGGCGCTGCGTTTTATTCTGTACACCATCGGATCATGTTCCGGAAAAGTCTTACATTGGGGTCGCAGGTCAGGTTCGGCGTGTCATGCGCCGGCGTGAACATGCAGACTTTTCCTTTCCCGTACCCGTGAGCCCATAGTCCCGGCTGTTCCCCATGCTCCGACACAGTCACGGCCAGGATCTCTCCCTCCGAACCGGGAAGCATACCCATATGATAATGCTCATCCTTGTCCGGGTAAGTAAACTCTTTGATTCCCTCCAGAAGCGGATGCTCCCTGACAGGGCGGAAAGACAGCGGGCACTGTGCCGGATGTCCCAGGAAAGCTCCGTGATACAGTTCCTTCACCAGCGGGTGATCCGGCTTCAGATCGGCCATCCCTGCGTGGATGGCCATCAGCCCCATTCCTTCGCGTAATTTTTTCAGCAGCCGCTCCGTCCATTCCTCATCCGCCCAGCAGGGCGTCGGGATCTGATTGTTTTCCACCGTATCCTTAAAAAGGATCAGCAGATCGTAATCCCCCACAAGGAAAACCTTCGGATCCTCCGTATAAACATAATTTCCGTCAGGGAACAGCTTCTCTGCCAGGGGCCGGATGGACTCCGCGCTGTGCCAGTAGTCTCCGGTCAGAAACAGTACCTTCATGCTTATCTCCCCCCGTTCTTTTATTTCCGGTAGATATAATTGCTCTTTCTGGGGGCAGCGGGCTGCCCTTCGGCCGCCTCATATCCAAGGATGCAGTGGCCGATCCCCTCGTAGTCGCCCTCAATGCCCAGCTCCTTCAGCAGCGCTTTTCCCTCCGCGGACTCAAACTCCTCCTTTGCCCGGTGGATCCAGCAGCTTCCGATACCGAGCGCGTGCGCGGCGTTCATCAGGTTGCCCATCACCAGGCTTCCGTCATAAAGGTAGGTCGGGATCTTTTTGTCTGCCAGCACGATCAGCACGACCGGCGCTCCGTAAAAGGGATCGCCGCTGCCGTTCATCACGGCGGCGTTCATGGCCGAGAAACGGTCCCTCGTTTCCCTGTCCGTGATTGCGATGATAATGGGAGACTGCCTGCCCATGCCGGTTGCCGCGTAGGTCCCGGCCTCCAGGATCTGATCCAGGATCTCGCCGGGGATCATGTCCGGCTTATAGCTCCGGCAGCTGCGGCGCCCCATCAGGTTTTTCAGCGTTTCGTTCATTTTCTTTTCTCCTTTCATTGTTGCTTTGTTTTTTCCCTGACAGGATTATAGGGTCTCGAGTTTACTCTAAGTCAAGCGTGAAAAAACTTTTCGTAAAACTTCGCCGTTTCGGTTTTCCGGCTGCAGTCATTCCTTCGGAGCGGAAGCCGCGTCTCTGCCTTCCTGTCCCATACCGGACCGATAACTTTTCCCTTTTCTTTTCTTGCGGCAGGCAGGAAAAGTCTCTATAATGGTGTGGCACTTTTATCCCTTCCCGGAGGAATCGTATGGGAATTTTTGAACTCCTTCTCCTGGCTGTCGGTCTCGCCATGGATGCCTTCGCTGTCTCCATCTGTAAGGGGCTTTCCGTCAGGAAGGCGACCGTAAAGCAAAGCATGATCTGCGGCATCTGGTTCGGCGCGTTCCAGGCGCTCATGCCCCTGATCGGATACCTGGTCGGTTCCCGTTTTGAGCAGTGGATCAGCGCGGTCGCTCCCTGGGTCGCTTTTATCCTGCTTTCCCTGATCGGTATCAACATGATCCGGGAGGCCTTCTCACCGGATGAGGACGCCAAGCCGGACTTCGGCTTCCGGGCCATGCTTCCGATGGCTGTCGCCACCAGTATAGACGCGCTGGCGGTCGGTATCACCTTCGTGGCGGTCCCCGTCCGGGCTTTTCCCGGCAGCCAGCTGCAAAACACTGTCCTCGCCGTTCTTCTGATCGGTGCAGTCACCTTTGTGATCTCCGCCCTGGGCGTCAGGATTGGCAACCTTTTCGGTTCCAGATACCGCGCCGGCTCGGAAGTCATGGGCGGCACGATCCTGATTTTTATCGGACTGAACTCTCTGATCGGTTCTCTGGACAAATCCGGAGCCATGAATGACTCCGATACGGTTTTCGGCATGCTGATCCCGCTGCTCGGCACTGTTCTCGGCGCCGCCTCCGTCTATGCCGGCAGAAAAAAGCTCTCTGAAAGGCTCCGCCCGGTTCTGGCCGGGGCCAGCGCCGGCATCATGTTCTCCATTTCCGTCTGGGGCCTGCTGGAACCCGCGGCAAGAGGCTTTGGTAGCAGTGGCCTCGGCACGCTTGCTCCTGTCTTTTTCAGCTTCTGTGCCGGCGTTCTTCTGCAGTACCTGCTCGACCATCTGATCCCTCACACTCATGCGCTGGTGGATTTCACCGAGGGACCGGAAAGCAGCCTGAAAACGCAAACAAAGGTCATGCTATCCGAGCTGATCCATCACGTTCCCGAGGGCATTGCCCTGGGCGCTGTCTATGCCGGCTACTTTATGGAAACGGACTGGATCTCCGCTCCCACGGCGCTGATCCTCGCCGTTGCCATCGCGGTACAGAATTTCCCCGAAGCGCTTTTCGTTTCCCTGCCGGTCCTGGAAAAGGGCACCGGCAGGGGAAAAGCCTTCCTGATGGGGGTCATCTCCGGTGTTCCCGTCCCGCTGATGGGGGTCGTCACGCTCCTGATTTCAGTGCTCTTCCCTGCCGTGCTTCCGTATATCATGTCTGTTGCCGGCGGAGCAATGATCTATACCACCATAGAGGAGATCCCCCAGATGTCTGCCGAAAAGGATAATGACAATGGCACCCTGTCCTTTGTCATTTGTTTCGCGCTGGTCATGCTGATGATCCTGCTGCGCCGCTGAGGCTCCCTGTATCCGCGCAAAAAGCTCCGTTCCTGTGTTTTCAGGCACGGAGCCTTTTCGGTTCAGGGGCTCAGCCGGCTTTCCTGCCCGGAACAAAATCTTCGTTTTCAGCCTGCCTTTCTGCAGGATTTCTTCCCCCCTGTGCGAAAAATATGGATGATTCTATGCTTCAGGAGGTTTTCGGAATGTCTGACAAGCCCTTCACCGTTTCCGTTTCGCAGATGCGTGAAGCGGACGCCTTTACCGTCCGGGCCGGCACACCGTCAAAGGAGCTGATGCTCCGCGCGGCGCAGGGCGTGCTGGATGCGATGAACAGCCTCTGGAAGCACCGGCGTACTGCCGTTGTCTGCGGCAGCGGCAATAACGGCGGTGACGGATACGCGCTGGCTATGCTGCTGGCAGAGCGCGGCGCCGATGCGGATATCGTCCGCCTTTCGGACAGGCTGACGGATGACGGCGCATTCTATCTGGAAAAATGCCGGCAATTGGGCATCGGGGAGCATTCCCTGGAGCATGTGCGCCTTTCCGATTATGACATCGTCGTGGACTGCGTCCTCGGCACGGGCTTCTCCGGCGAACCGCGCGAGCCTGCCTCCGGAGCGATACGCTCGATCAACGCTGCCCGGGAGGAAGGCGCTTACGTGATCTCCGTGGATATCAACTCCGGCATGAACGGAGACACCGGGGAAGCCGTCCTCGCTGTAAAGAGCGATCTGACCGTTTCCGTCGGATTTCTGAAAACCGGTATGCTTCTCGGCCGCTCCGGCGAGCTGATCGGCCGGCTGGTCAATGCGGATATCGGTATCCGGCTGCCCTGAGCAGGCTCGTCCGCCCTTCTCGCTCTTCCCTTCCGGGAGGAGTTTTTCTTGCGCTGCAGAAGGATCTCCGATATAATGAAAAAAGTTTTTTTATAAGGAAGCGAAGCGGATGAAAAGCAGCCGGAGCCAGTATGAAAGGATGACACAGGAATCGATCCCGCGTCTGATCGCGGCGCTGTCCGTCCCGACCATTCTCAGCATGCTGGTCACCAACATCTACAACCTGGTGGATACTGCCTTCGTCGGTCGGCTCGGCACCAGTCAGAGCGGCGCGGTCGGCGTCATCTTCGGCTTCATGTCGGTCATTCAGGCTGTCGGCTTCATGTTCGGCCAGGGCTCCGGCAGCATCGCGGCCCGCCTGCTCGGCAGCCGGGACCCGGAAACCGCGTCCCGCGTCGCCACGGCGGGTGTCGCCGGCTCTGTTTCCCTCGGCCTGCTGATTTCCCTGATCAGTGCCCCGCTGATGGATCCCATCGTCCGCTTGCTCGGCAGCACGGAGACGATCGCTCCCCACGCCAAAAGCTATCTGACCTATATCCTGATCGCCGCGCCCTTTATGACCGGCAGCTATACGCTCAACAATCTGCTCCGCTATCAGGGCAAGGCGAATCTCGGCATGGTCGGGCTGATGGCCGGCGCGGTCCTGAATATTGCTCTGGACCCGTTCCTCATGTTCACGCTGGATCTCGGCATTGCCGGAGCCGCTGTCGCGACGGGCGCCAGCCAGATCATCTCCTTCGGGATCCTGCTCAGCATGTTCCTCCGCGGAAAAACGGAGCTCCGCCTGGACCTTCGGCACATGGATGCGCGGCCTTCTGCCTTCGGGAATATCATGGCGACCGGACTCCCGAGCATGCTGCGCCAGGTGCTGAACAGCTTCGCCACCATCCTGCTGAACGGCTATGCCTCCGCCTATGGGGATGAGGCCGTTGCCGCCATGAGCATCGTCAGCCGGATCTCCTTCTTCGTTTTTGCCCTGTCCCTCGGCATTGGCCAGGGCTTCCAGCCCGTCAGCGCCTTCAACTACGGCGCCGGAAAATATGCCCGGCTGCGCAGGGCCTTCTGGGTCACCGTCCTTATCAGCGAAAGCGTTATCCTGGTCACCTCCATGACCTGCCTCGCTCTTTCCGGGCGCCTGATCCAGGTCTTCCGGGATGATCCGGCCGTCATTGAGATCGGCACCCGCGCCCTGCAGCTGCAGATGGTCACCATCCTCTTCCTGCCCTTCACCATGAGCACGGAAATGCTGTACCAGAGCACTGGGCACCGTCTCGGCGCGTCCTTCCTGTCTTCGGCGCGCAGCGGGCTTTTCTTCATCCCCGCCCTGATCCTCCTGGCGAACCTCCGTGGGCTGAACGGCATTCAGGAGGCGCAGCCTGCCGCGTATCTCCTCTCCGTCCCCCTGAGCCTCTTCTTCATACTCCTCTTTATGAAAAAACTCCCGAAGCAGGATCGGGAAACCTGAAAGCATACGGAAAAAACTGCCGGCCCTCCGGCAGTTTTCCTTATACGTCCGGATCTTCCCGCCTACGGCAGGCAGATCTTACCGCCCGCATATCCTTCCGGATAAAAAACACAGGCAGCGGAATGAAGCTCCTCTGCCTGTGCTGTTTTTTACAGGTAGGCGTCCCAGTCGATGGCGGTCGTACTGTGCAGGGAAGTTCCCTGGCCGATCGGTTTGATTTCCGGCGCCGGAGCCCGTTCCGCCGTGTCGTTTCGCAGGCTGGTTCCGCTGCCGAAAACGGGCCTTTCCGCTGCAGGTTCCTCTTCCCATGGTTTTTCGTCCGGCAGCTGCAGTCCCGGCTTCTTCCGGGGCTTCTGCGGCCGAAGCTCCGGCCTTTTGGCTGTCCTCATCACGGGAGCGGCCGTCCCCTCACGGCGCTTTTCCGGAACGTTGCGTTTTCCCGGAAGGCTGCCTTTTTCCTTCGTCTGTTTTTCTGGCTTTTTCGCCAGGGCCGTCTGCGGAAGCTTCCGGCCCCTGCTTTCGCCTTTCCCGTTCCTCGCCGTGTTCTCGTTCCTGCGTTCGAAACGGGTCTTTCTTTCCGGCATGGCTTCGCCCCTGCTGTTGAGCTTTGCGGGTCTCGGCACCGGTGTTTTCGGCGGCGTGGGGGTAAAATTCTCCATCGGCCACTCGCTCTTTTCTTCGCGCAGGTGCTTACCGATCAGCTTTTCGATCTGTCCCAGCTGCTTCGTTTCATCGATGCAGCAGAAGGAGATCGCCCGTCCGCTCCTCCCGGCGCGGCCTGTACGGCCGATCCGGTGAATATAGGATTCCGGCTCGTTGGGCAGGTCATAGTTGATCACATGGCTCAGTCCGGCGATATCCAGCCCGCGGGCTGCGATATCCGTCGCGACCATCACCTTGCTTTCGCCGCTCTTGAAGCGGTTCAGCGCGTTCTGCCGCGCTCCCTGGCTCTTGTCGCCGTGGATCCCGACCGCGTCGATCCCGCTGCGCTTCAGCTCGCGCACGATCCTGTCCACGCCGTGCTTGGTCCGGGAAAATACCAGGGCGTTTTCCACGTCCTCGCATTTGAGCAGGTGTGCCAGCAGATGCCGCTTGTTCGGCTTGTCCACATAATACAGGCACTGATCGATCGCGTCCACCGTTGACGTGACCGGGTCCACCTTCACCGTTTCCGGATCCTTCAGCAGGTCCAGCGCCAGCTTTTCCACCTCCGCGGGCATGGTGGCGGAGAACAGCAGCGTCTGCCTTTTTTCCGGAATGGCCTTCACGATCCTTCTCACATCGTGGATAAATCCCATGTCCAGCATCCGGTCGGCCTCATCCAGCACAAAGATCTCCAGATAATCCGTCCGGATCAGTCCCTGCCCCATCAGGTCCAGCAGGCGGCCGGGGCAGGCGATCACGATATCCGCTCCCCGGTGCAGCGCTTCCACCTGGTTCACCTGGCTGACACCGCCGAAAAGCACACAGGCGGTCAGTCCGAATTTTTTCCCGTAAAGGATGAAATTGTCATAGGTCTGCTGCGCCAGCTCCCGCGTCGGGGAAAGGATCAGCGCGCGGATCACGCGGCTGTCATTCACACTGCCGGATTCCTTCAGCCGCTGCAGGATCGGCAGGGCAAAGGCCGCTGTTTTGCCGGTCCCTGTCTGGGCGCAGCCCAGCACGTCACGTCCGGCCAGCACCAACGGTACGGTTTCCCTCTGGATCGGCGTCGGTTCGGTATAACCGCTGCGGCGTACATTCTCCAGCAGCGGAGCGCAAAGTCCTAGTTCCTGAAAAGTCATGCATTCATTCCCATCATTTTTTGTCGTGCCCGGAAGCACGCAAAGCGCAGTATATCACAAAACCTCCCGTTTTGAAAAGCACAAAAAAGGAACGCGGCCCCCGCTTGCCTGCGCCGGCCGCGTTCCGTATTCCTTTGGTCAGTATCCTTCCCCGTTTTACAGCTGGTTGCGCATGATCTTGCCGGAGATGGTCTTGGGCAGCTCATCCCGGAAAACGATCTGGCGTGGATACTTGTAGGGCGCCGTATGGCTCTTGACGTATTCCTGGATCTCCTTCTTCAGCTCATCGGTGCCCTTCGTGCCCTTGGTCAGCACGATGGATGCCTTCACGATCTGCCCACGTACCTCATCCGGCGCGGCGGACACGCCGCATTCCAGCACATAAGGCAGCTCCATGATCACGCTTTCGATCTCGAACGGCCCGATCCGGTAGCCGGAGGACTTGATCACGTCGTCCACGCGGCTGACGTACCAGAAATAACCGTCCTCGTCACGCCAGGCGGTGTCGCCGGTGTGGTACAGCCCGTCGTGCCAGGCTTCCTTTGTCTTCTCCTCGTCCAGGTAATACTCCCTGTAGAGGCCGACGGGGACCTCCTTGTCGGTGCGGATCACGATCTCGCCTACGTCGCCGGATGCCACCGGGTTGCCCTCGGGATCCACGATGTCCACGTCGTACTGCGGGTTAGCCCGGCCCATGGAGCCGATCTTCGGCTTTGTGCCGTACAGGTTGCCGATCGTCAGAGTGGTTTCAGTCTGTCCGAAGCCCTCCATGATCTCCAGCCCGGTCGCCTCCTTGAACCGCTTGAACACCTCCGGATTCAGTGCCTCGCCTGCGGTCGTCATATGGTGGATGGAGGACAGGTCGTATTTGGACAGATCCTCCTTGATGAACATCCGCAGCATGGTGGGCGGCGCGCAGAAGGTCGTTATGTTGTACTTCTTGAACATCGGCAGGATATCGTCGGCGTTGAACCTGTCGAAGTCATATACGAACACTGCTCCCTCGCACATCCACTGCCCGTACAGCTTCCCCCACAGTGACTTGCCCCAGCCCGTGTCCGAGATCGTCAGGTGCAGGCCGTCCCTTTCGCAGCAGTGCCAGTATTTTGCCGTCACGTAATGGCCCAGGGCGTACGTATGCCTGTGCGCGGCCATCTTCGGGTTTCCCGTGGTGCCGGAGGTAAAGAACATCAGGGCGATATCGTCGCCGCAGGAGCAGCCGGGTTTCCGCGTCAGCCGGGAGGAATAGAGCGGATATTCTTCATTGAAATTCCTCCAGCCCTCGCGCTCGCCGTTCACGATCAGCAGGTGCTCCACTGTCGGGCAGTTCTTCGCCGCTGCCTCCGCGATCTGGGCTGTATCCCCGTCAGCCGTGCAGATCAGCGCTTTGACGCCGGCTGCCTGGAAGCGGTATTCAAAGTCGTGCTGCTTCAGCTGGTTCGTCGCAGGGATCGCGATCGCGCCGATCTTGTGCAGCGCGGTCATGGTGAACCAGAACTGGTAATGCCGCTTCATCACGAGCATCACCCTGTCGCCCTTGCGGATGCCTATACTCGTCAGGTAATTGGCCACGCGGTTGGAGTTCTTGCGGATATCCTGGAAAGTAAAGCGCTGCTCGTTGTGATGCTTGTCCACATAGAGCATGGCCAGCTTGTCCGGATATTTTTCCGCGATGGCGTCCACCACATCAAAGCCGAAATTGAAGGTCTCCGTATTCCGGAAGTGGATATCCTTCAGCCTGCCTTTTTCGTCCTCCTCGCAGTCCACAAACTTTTCCGCCAGGATCGGCGTTTCATCCAGGCGGGGCATTTCGTGCACGGTCAGGGATTCCTCCGCCTCATCCTCACCAGGCAGGATCACGGCCAGGAATTCGCAGGCGGCGCCGGCCACGGCGATCATCCCGTGAGGATTGGCTGAATTGTAGAAGATGCTGTCTCCCTCGTGCAGCACTTCCTCGTGGTCTCCGACACGGACCTTCAGGGTCCCGTGCAGCACCAGGTCAAATTCCTGCCCGCGGTGGGTCACCGTATGGATCGGCTGGTTCTGCTGCGCCTCGGAATATTCGTACCGGACCCAGTACGGCTCCGCTTTCTTGTCCTTGAACTTGGGAGCCAGGTTGGAAATGGCGATGCCTTCCTCCTTCGCGGTGGTTTCACCGTGGCCCCTGCGCGTTACCGTGTAGGTGGACAGGAAAGCGTTATGGCCCTCCAGCAGCTCGGTCAGCTCCATATTGAAGGTCGTTGCGCACTTATATATAAATGTGAAAGGCAGGTCGACCTGTGCGGATTCATACTGGGCGTACATTTCCGGAGTAACTTCGGTCTTCTCGGCCATTTCCTCTTCAGTCCAGCCCAGAATTTCCCGCATCTCCCTGATTCTGGATGCAATCGCCGCAAGCTGCCTCATATCAGTCTGGGTCGTCATAACGGTTTCCCCCTTTACAAAATAAAAATCCGTCTCATGCTTTCGCTTGAGACGGATGATTGATCCGCGGTACCACTCAACTTGTGTGTTTCCACACCACCTTCAGGCGCTGTCACGCCCTATGCCTTTACGCAGCCTCACGGGAGACGCCTACTTGTTTTCATTCTTTCGGATCTCCGGCTCAGAAGTGATAGGATATCGGCTTTGTTCCGTCGGGCTCGCACCGTATGCCCGGCTCTCTGAAAGGACCTCCCGCCGCTCCGTCTTCGTCACAGCCTTTATATTCAGTTCGTTGCAAAGTTTATCACCGTTCTTTTACGCTGTCAATCTCAAAAAACACTTTTTGAACAAAAAAACTGCACAGTGCCTTTTCCCTTTCCACGGTCAGATGCTCCATTCCGTGCTGACAGTCTCATGCTCTGCCGCGCGGCGGAAAATACCGTTTTCCTTTTTACGAAGCTCGGCAGGGTGCCGGCCTCTGCCATTCTTCTGTCCTTCGGCACATTCCAGGGAGCTCCTCCTTCGCGCAGAGCAGGATGCTCTCTCCGGCCCCTTCCTTGCGGTCAGTCAACTTTTCCCCCTCTTTCATAACGCTGTTTCATAACAGTGTTATGATCCTTTCACCCGGATCCTTTCCTGTCAGGACGGTTCCTGCAAAACCTGTTCATTTTTTTCGCCGCCTGCGGCGCTCTTTTCATCTTTCTCCGCGGGGTGTGCTTCCGGTTCCGGAGATGGCTGAAGCATCAGCCCCGTCACAAGCTTCTCGTGTCTGCTGTTTTTGACATAGATGTATCCGAACGCACTGAAAACCGCCGCGCCGATCAGGTTGACAAACATGTCCTTCACGGTATCCACAAGGCCGATATCCAGATAACCGCCCTCCAGAACGACGGTTTCGCCGCCGGCTGTCTCGATCACAGTCCGTACCACGTCCTGCACCGGCACGGCCTTCCCGGCTTTTTCAAAATCCAGATAATGGGACAGGAAGCTCTGTACCAGCGTATCCCGCTGGGTGTCGTGCGTCACCAGGATCCGCTCCGTAATAAATTCAAACATTTCCCATACGGCCCCGATGGTCATGGAAAAGCAGAATGCCGCCAGCGCCATATAGAAGGGGGACAAATGGATATTGGGGCTGTTCCGGTTCAGCAGATATACCATGGAAAAGCCGACCGCCGCGGCCAGGAATCCGTTGGTCGTATGCAGCATCGTGTCCCATAGCGGAATGATCTCATAATAATTATTGACCTCGCCCAGGATCTCGGCGGCAAATATGAAAATGTAGATGATGGCGGCAAAAACCGAAGGGATCCGGATCCGGAATATCCTTTCCGCATAGGCGGGGAGCAGAAAAAGCAGCAGCGCCAGGATGCAGGTCCCGAAACTTTCGTACCGTCCGGTCATCAGGCACCGTACGGCAGTCAGCAGGACAAGGATCCGCAGGACAACGGAAAGAATGAAGGTTTTGCCTTCCCTTTCCCTTTTTTCCTTCAGGCTCTGAACATAACGGCTGATTGAAAGCATCTTCGGTTTTCCCATTTTTGAGTTCCTTCCGGCAGTTTGGTTCCGTTTTACAGTCAATGGAAACAGGAAAAGTGTATCATGCGCGGGCCCGGATTACAATGTCATGCGCCTCAAAAAATAATTTTAGATGTGTATCGTTCATAGTCCTTTTACATATAATCAGGTATAGTGCCGGGTCGGTTGAAAATAGATTGAAAGCCGTCTCGATCCGGGGACGCGGAATAAAGAGGATCAGGCAGCAAAAAAACCGCCGTTTCTGTACGGCGGCCTGAAGGGTATAAAAAAGAGCGGGTGATGGGAATCGAACCCACGTTACCAGCTTGGAAGGCTGGAGCTCTGCCATTGAGCTACACCCGCAGATGGAGCGGTAGACGGGATTCGGACCCGCGACATCCACCTTGGCAAGGTGGCACTCTACCACTGAGCTACTACCGCATATCCACTGCAAAAACCGGGGTAAGTGCGGACGAAGAGACTCGAACTCTTACGTCTGAGACACCGGAACCTAAATCCGGCGCGTCTGCCATTCCGCCACGCCCGCTTGGTCCCGGCGAAGGCAGGAAAAGTGACCCATTGGAGATTCGAACTCCAGACACCTTGATTAAAAGTCAAGTGCTCTGCCAACTGAGCTAATGGGTCATAATGCTGGGGTGGCAGGGCTCGAACCTACGAATGCGGGAGTCAAAGTCCCGTGCCTTACCACTTGGCTACACCCCAACGTAGGTAATTCTGCCGGAAAACCACCGAACGGGAAAAAATGGGGTGAGTAGTGGGACTCGAACCCACGGTCTCCAGAGCCACAATCTGGCGCGTTAACCAACTACGCTATACCCACCATATGTTTGGCGCGCCTGGAGGGACTCGAACCCCCGGCCCACGGCTTAGAAGGCCGTTGCTCTATCCAACTGAGCTACAGGCGCAAGCCATAGGACGGCTGCTTCCAACGGGCTTTGGCGCTCGGCGGAAGACGGTTAGCTTTCCGCTGACAGATACGGATTATAACACCCTTTATTCCGGGTGTCAATATGATTTTTCGCCTGCATCCGCAATTTTCCGGTATTGCTGCCTCCTCCCCCGCGAAAGAAAAAATGTCTCTTCCTTTTCTTCTGTTTCTGCCGGAATTTCTTGACAGAATTGTTTTTTTGCTGTAAATTGTATACAAAGTGCAGGGGAAAACCCGCACGCTGACCAAGGAGGTAGTTGTAATGTCCCTGACCTTTCAACCTATGATGGAAAGCCGGCCTATTCGCGAGATCGCCTATGAAGTCCTTAAAAAAGCCATCATTACCGGCGAGATCCCTGCCGGTGAGCGCATCGTTGAAACGGACTATGCGGACAAGCTCCATATCTCCCGTACGCCTCTGCGTGAAGCCCTTCGCAAGCTGGAACGCGACGGCCTGGTCGAATACGTAATGCGCCGCGGCGTTGTTGTCCGTGCCTTTACGATCGATGATGTGGAGCAGATCTACACCATCCGGAACGCGCTGGAGATGCTGACGCTTCCCTCCATCATCGCGAACGCGACGGCTGACGATATCCGTTCCCTTCGCGAAAAGCTGGACAGGATGGACGAGCTTCAGGCGAAAGACGATATCGAAGGCATTTCTCCCCTGGCGCGCGAGTTTCACACACAGCTGACCTCCATCAGCAATCAGAAACGCATCCTGCGCGTCATCGAGAGCCAGGATGAATACATCCGCCGCTTCTCTGCCATGGCCATCCGTCAGGAGAACAGGCGCAGCACCGCACATGAGGAGCATCACAAGCTGGTCGATTATGTCGAAGCCCGCGACCTGGCCCGTTTCACCGAGCTGATGCAGCATCACATCGACCGCAGCAAGGAAAACTGCCTTGCCGCTCTCGCCGCGCAGAAGCAAAATCGCGATATTTAATTTGTCCTTGCATTTTCGGACATCCTATGCTATGATGTTCAGGCTGATTTGTTAGGAGGTTTGATTGTTATGGTTACCGTAATTTCCGTAGTGCTGATCATCGTAGCGCTGTTTATGATTGTTACTGTTCTGCTCCAGTCTTCAGACGATTCCGGCATCAGTGCCCTCACCGGCCAGAAGAACGACAGCTATTTCAGCAAATCCAAGGCCAAGACCTTTGAAGCCAAGCTTGCTCTGGGCACGAAGGTCGCTGCCGCCGTGTTCGTCGTTCTGAGCCTTGTGATGCTGATCATCGGCTGACAGAACTTCTTTTTCCCGTGTTTAAAGCCCGCGCCTGATGACGCGGGCTTTTTCCGGTTCTGAAAACGGGAAGACCGCTTCACGCGTGTCTTCCCGCCTCTTTTATTCCCGGCAGCCGAGCCTCAGCGCGCAGGCAACCACTCTTTCCGCGCTGGCGTTCAGCTGTTTTTTCTCCAGGCTCTGATCCCCGGTGCGGTGCACGGCGTCCAGGATCTCCCGGATATCGCTCAGCAGCCCGGGCATGGTGATGTCGTTCCCGGCCGCGACGCACTTTGCCGCCGACGCCCCGCCGTCAAAGTTGGTCGTCGTCCAGTCCGTCATTATTATGCCACGGAAGCCCCACTGACCTCTGGCGGTCACGTCGCACAGGTCGCGGCTGTTCGCGGTATGCACGCCGTTGATCTTGTTATAGGAGGTCATGATGGCTCCGGGCTGGGCTTCCCTCACGGCAAGCTCAAACCCGAGCAGATAGATCTCTCTCAGCGCCCGTTCACTGACCACGGAGGACACGCCGCGCCGGTTCTCCTCCTGATTGTTGCAGGCAAAATGCTTGATGGTGACGATGCAGTTTTTCCGGCTCTGCACGCCCTTCGTAACGGCGGCAGCCATGCGCCCGGCGATCAGCGGATCCTCGGAATAGTATTCAAAGTTGCGCCCGCACAGCGGGTTCCTGTGAATGTTCATGCCCGGCGCCAGCCAGATTTCCACGCCCAGCTCCTGCATCTCATCCCCGATCAGTTCCCCGACCTCACGCACGGTATCCACGTTGAATGTCTGTGCAAGCAGTGTCCCGACCGGTACGGCGGAAGCGAACTGATAGCGGTCGATGTTTTTGTCCTGCCGGAACTCCTTTCCGAAGAACCAGCTTTCCATCTGGCTGTATCTGTCCGGTTCACACAGCTTCCCGGTCTCCGGGTCGCACTGGAAATGCTGCTGCAGCCGCAGGCCTGCGGGGCCGTCCGCCATAATGGCTCCGCGGATCCCGTATTTTTCCTCCAGCACGGACGCGGTCTCCCCGGCCGCGCCGGGGACCTGGACGCCGGCGTTCCCAATGTACTCGGCCGGCCCGCTTTTGATCCTGCCCACACAGAGCGCAGCCTTCTGCTCGTCGCTCAGTTCGGAAACGATTTTCTCCGCTTCGCGGTCGGTCTCGTCCTTCGGGATCACCTGCGGGATCAGCTGTCCGCGAATACCGTCCAGCTGCTTTTCCAGCGGCAGAACGGGCAGCTGCCGCTCACGGACTTCCTCCGCGAAGGCCTTTTCCCAGGCCTCCTCCTTCTTCTCATCCGGGACAAGCGTCTTCAGCGCGTCCTGAAGGGGCAGGATATTCCCCGTCTCGTGCAGGAATACCGTTTCCTGCAGCTGCAGCGCTGCGACGGCCTGCAGCCGGATGCCGTCCGTACTGAGGAGCACGGTATACGCTCCCCGGTCCAGATACCAGGACGCCTGTCCTGTATGGTAGGATGCCAGCAGACGCAGCGGCACGGTCACGGTCAGCGTCTCTTTCGCGCCGGGAGCAAGCTCAGCTGTTTTCGCGAAGCCGATCAGGCGTTTCATTTCCTTCTTTCTCAGACCCGCTGGGCAGGAGGCATAGAGCTGCACCACCTGCCTGCCGTTCCGGCTGCCTGTGTTGCGGACGGTCACTTCCGCTTTCAGCTCGCCGTTCTCGGCGCGCACCTGCTCCACTTTTTCCTCAAAGGTCGTCAGGCTCAGGCCGTAGCCGAAGGGATAACGGGGTTTTACGCCGAAGCTGTCAAAATAGCGGTAGCCGACGTAGATATCCTCTTTGTAATACTCCCGGATCACATTACCGTCATTATGGCTGAAGTGCATACTGTCCGGAATATCCTCATAGTGCATGGGCCAGCTGTCCGTCAGCCGTCCCGAGAAGGGCGTTTTCCCCGTCAACACGTCTGCCAGCGCGTTTCCGCCCTCCATGCCGGGCTGGGAAAGCATGATCAGCGCGGAGACACGGATCCGGTCCATAAAGCTCAGGTCCGTCACTCCGCCGACGTTCATGACCACGATCACATTCCGATAGGCCTTTGCGATGTCATCCAGGTCCCTCGTCTCCGCGTCGGAGATCAGGTAATCCCCCTTCTCATATTTCCGGTCTGCGCCTTCCCCGGCGTTCCGGCTGATCACATAAACCGCGGTATCGCAGTCTCCTCCGCTGATCGCTCCGCCCTCCACGGCAGGCATCCGGTGGGAATAGAATTCCTTCTGCAGGCTTTCCGGGTCCCCCGGCGTGCTTTTGGCGTAGATCTCCTGCATCCACTTCTCCCGCGCCTCGGCCTGCCTCCTGTCCAGGTCGTCCAGCCAGGCTTTGCTGGTGATCTCCAGGCCGGCGTTCAGCAGGCCCTGTTCAATGGAAATATTATATCGGTTGTTTACGCTTCCGCTTCCGGTTCCTCCCTTGACGGTATATCTGGCGCCCAGGCCGTACAAGGCGAGCTTCGATCCGGCCTTCAGCGGCAGCACGCCGTCATTTTCCAGCAACACGATCCCCTCCGCGGCCGCTCTGCGGGCGATGGCGGCGTGGCGCTTCTCCCTCTCGCTGATAGCGCTGCAGCCGCAGCCGGGCAGTTTTCTTTCCGGATGATTCATGCTCCGATCCTCCAATCAACAGATTTCAGAGAAATATGCAAACGTTTTCGCTGTTGAGGTCAGTATAGGATATTTCTCTCTTTCCGTCAATAAAAAAATCCGTCCCGGAGGACGGATGATAGTTTTGGTGTCAGGACTTTGCCGCGTCGGCGCTTCTCTTCTTTCCTCTTCTGCTGAGGACCACGCTCTGAAGCAGGATGAAGAAGCACAGCATGGCCCCGGTCGTAATGCTCTGCCACCAGGGATCCTTCAGGCCGCTGGTCACAACGATCTTCTTGATGGTGGTCAGGGTCAGTACGCCGAAGAATGTTCCGATGGCGTTTCCCACGCCGCCGGTCAGCAGCGTCCCGCCGATAATGGAGGACGCGATCGCGTTCATTTCCGCGCCGGCTGCGTTGGTCGCGTTCCCCGCGCCGGTATGCATCATGAAGACAAATCCCGCGATCCCGCTCAGCAGTCCGCTGGTCACATAGCTCAGGAAGCGGATCCGCTTTACGTTGATGCCCAGCATCAGGGCGCTTTGCTGATTGCCTCCGACCGCGTAAAGGTTTCTTCCGTGTCTTACGTTCTTCAGGATCAGGAAGATGAGCAGCACGCAGCACAGGGCTATGATGACGCCGATCTCCATTCTCGCGGGGATCAGGTTCCCGTTCTTGGCAGTATAGCCCAGCCACGGGATCTCGATCTTGCTTTTCATCAGTGCCTTGAAGCCCTCATGGGTCACCTTCTGCGGATTCACCGAGATCATCGTGGTCGCTCCGCGGGCGAAGAACATTCCCGCCAGCGTTACGATAAAGGGCTGGATTTCCAGATAGCTGACCAGGAAGCCGTGCAGCAGGCCGAAGGCCAGGCCGATGCCGATCGCCATCAGAGCCGCTGTTGCGATATTCCCTCCGTTGTTCAGATACATCACACAGCTCATCACCGTCAGGCCGATCACGCCGCCGACGCTGATGTCGATCCCGCCGCCGATCATGACCACTGTCAGCCCGCAGGCGACTATGATCAGGGCCGCGTTGTCGTTCAGCAGGTCAAACACCTGCTGCGGGCGAAGGAATCCGCCCCCCAGGGTCAGCATGGCGATCGCGTACATGGCAAAGAAAATACAGATCGTGATCGTCATCAGCAGCTGGGTATCTGTCAGCGGTTCCCGGCGGACAGCAGCCTTCCCTGTTTTATTCAGGCTCATTATGCCGCCTCCTTTCCGACGCTGGCAGGATGACTGCCGCGCAGGTGTTTCCAGAAATCGGCGATTTTTTTCTTCACGACCGGGGATCCCATGACGACCAGCAGGATGATCACGATCGCCTTATAGGCCTTGACGTTCGTGGAAGGCACCTTCATCGCGTACAGGGTGATGGTCAGCATCTGGATAATGTAGGCGCCCAGAATGCTTCCGCTGATCCTGAACTTGCCGCCGCCGAGGCTGTTTCCGCCGATAGCGACCGCCAGAATAGCATCCATTTCCACGTCCAGCAGGAGCGTCTCATGGTTGATCAGGCTGAGTCGGCTGACGCCGATGCATCCGGCGGTCGCCACGCAGAGTCCGAGAATAATGAAGCTCAGCAGCTTGATCATCGTCGAGTTGATCCCGTTCAGTTTGGCTGCGCCCTGGTTGATGCCGACGGACTGGGTATACAGCCGCAGGTTGGTAAACCGGAATACCAGGGCCAGCAGGATGCCGACAGCCAGCACGATAAAGATCGGCGTGGGGATCGGAACGCCCGGAATATAGCTGCCGATCGCGTTGATAATGGGGCTGGACACCGTGGGCGTCGCGCCGCCGTTGATCCAGTAGGCAATGGACCGGCCGCAGGTATACAGGATCAGGGTCGCGATCATCGGCTGGATCCGGAAAACGGCGACCAGCGTCCCGTTAAAGGCGCCGAAGAGCATCGCCACAACACAGCAGCTGGCAAAGGCGAGGATCATGGTTCCGCCGGTAATGACGTCCGGCGTTTTCAGCACGCGCACAAACACGCTGCCGGCAATGGCGGCCGCGGCGCCGACGCTAATGTCCTGGCCTCCGCAGGCCGCTGTCACCAGCGTCATGCCCATGGCCAGCACGGCCAGCTCACTGGCGCCGTTGATGATGCTGATCAGGTTTCCGGTCAGCACGATGCCGCCGCTGTTTCCGGGTGTCGTGTGGATGCTGAAGAAGCTCGGATCGCGGATCAGGTTGAAAAGGATCAGCAGGCCGACCGCGATCAGCGGGATCATCAGCTGTCCGATCCCGCCGGTTTTCCAGGAAGCTTTGCCGGCCTTCCTCATTGTTTCTCACCTCCCGCGATCGTCTTCATGATATTTGTCTGGGACAGCTCGTCCCCTGTCAGCTCTCCGACGATTTTCCTGTCGCGCATCACGATCAGGCGGCTGCAGGTCCGGAGCATTTCCTCAATTTCCGAGGAAATAAAGGTCACGCTCACGTTCTCCTCCGCAAGCTTGAGCACCAGTCTCTGGATCTCCAGCTTGGTGCCGATGTCGATTCCCCGTGTCGGTTCATCCAGGATCAGGTATTCCGGATGGGTCAGCAGCCAGCGGGCCAGGATCACCTTCTGTTGGTTGCCTCCGGAAAGGCTTCCGACAGGCGTATCCTTGCTGGCTGTTTTGATGTTCAGGGTGTGGATATACTCATCCGCGAACTTTTCCATTTCACTCCGGCTCATCGGGTGGAAAAAGCCTTTCATCACCTGCAGCGCCAGAATGATATTGTCCCGGACGCTCAGGTCGGCAATGATGCCGTCCCGCTTCCTGTCCTCCGGCAGATAGCCGATCCCGTTCTTCATCGCGTCGATCGGGCGGGAGATCCGCACCTGCTTCCCGTTCATCCTGACCTTCCCCCCGGTCACCCGGTCCGCCCCGAAGATAGCCCGGACGCTTTCGCTGCGTCCCGAGCCGAGCAGTCCGGTAAACCCGTTGACCTCGCCCCGGCTGATTTTGAAGTTGAACGGCTTGGCCTCCGAGCTGGAAAGGTTTTCCGCTTCATACACCGTCTCGCCGGTGGGTGTATTTTTCTTTCCAGACGCGTCGATCTCTATGGTTTCGTCCAGTTCCTTCCCCATCATTTTGGCGACCAGCTGTACCTGCGGCAGATCCTGAATGATGTATTCGCCTACAAGCTCGCCGTTCCGCAGAACGGTGATGCGGTCGCAGACCTCATATACCTGCTCCAGGAAATGAGTCACAAAGATGATGCCGACGCCGCGGCTGCGCAGGTCGCGCATCAGGCTGAAAAGCATCTGCACCTCTTTTTCGTCCAGGGAGGAGGTCGGCTCGTCCAGGATCAGGACCTTGCAGTTCATGTCCACCGCGCGGGCGATCGCCACCATCTGCTGCACCGCGAGTGAGCAGCTGGAAAGCTCCTGCCTGGCTCTGGCGGGAATATTCAGATTTTTCAGCAGCTGCTCCGCCTTCTTCTCATATTCCTTCCGGTGAGTCAGCAATCCGGCTTCCCGTCCGATAAACATGTTTTCCGCAACGGTCAGGTTCGGGCAGAGGGTGATTTCCTGATACACGGTACTGATGCCGATATTCTGGGCATCCTGAGGAGAACGGATGTTCGCCTCTCCTTCCGTTCCTTCCATCTGAATATGGCCGGCGTCCTTGGTATAAACGCCGGTCAGCACCTTGATCAGGGTCGATTTCCCGGCGCCGTTCTCACCCATCAGGGCGTGGATCTCACCTCTCCGAAGGGTAAAATCCACATTCTGCAATGCTTTCACGCCCGGAAACTCCTTGCAGATGCCCCTCATGCTCAATACGGTCTCTTCCTGCATTCGGACTCTCCTTCCCTCTTTCCCGTTTTTCAGGAAAAAGGCGCGGTGTAAACCCGCGGATCAACATCCACTTGCTCACACCGCGCCGATGATTTCAGTTCGATTCGTTATTATTCTTCGCCAAGGCCGTAGTCCAGAACATCCTGCTCCGTGATGGTGGTGGCGTCAAAGCCCTTCTCAACGGAGATGATGATCTTCTGAGCGGGAGCTTCGCCGCTCTTGATGATGTCGCTGATGACCTGAGCCTGGAAGGGGCTGCACTGTCCGTCATAGTTCCAGTTGCCGGCCAGCAGTTCGCGCAGAGCCCACTTGTTGCAGTCGAAACCCATCACGACAACGTCCTTGCCGACGCCGTGAGCGATGTTGTTCTCGTCCAGGGCCGCCACAGCGCCCTTGGCCATGCCGTCGTTCTCAGCGTAGATGACATTGAACTTCTCGCCGCTGTTGATCACAGATTCGGTGATCTTCTTGGCTTCAGCTTCGTCCCAGGTAGCGGTCTGCTGCACAACGAGCTTCCAGTTGTCGTTGGCTTCGCACTTTTCGGTCAGGGGATTGGAGCGGCCGATCTGAGCATCGCTGCCCATGGCGCCCTGGATGTGGATGATGTTGTACTCTTCCAGTCCCAGACCTTCCAGCCATGCAACGGCGGTCTCGCCTTCCTGCCTCATGTCGGAAACGACAGCCGCGGCGTACAGGGCTTCGTCCACGTCGATCATACGGTCGAACAGGAACACGCCGATGCCCGCTTCAGCAGCGTTGGTAAGAACTACGTCCCAGCCGGTGGTTTCAGCGGCGGAGATCAGCAGGTAGTCAACACCGTCGGTGATGAAGCTCTGGGCCGCGGCCAGCTGCTCATCGTTCTTGATGCTGTAATAGGTCTTGGCTTCGTAGCCGTTCTCGGTGGAGAACACCTTTTCGAAGTCGGCGACGTTCGCGGCGCGGTAGCCGGATTCAGACGGCGGGTTGTTCACGATGCCGACCTTGATCAGATCATCGGCATGGGCAATCGCCATGACGCCCAGGCACAGGGCCAGAGCCAGAACCAGAGAAAGCAGTTTCTTCATTATGGGATTCCTCCTTCAGATTTTGGACCATATCCGGTCTCTTTAGGCTAAAAATACACCGGATTGCACCAAAAGAAAATGGAATGGAATCCTTCGCAGGTTCAAATTTGTTTCAAAATAATTCTGAATCGCGCCGGTCGGTTGAATATCGTTTTACTTCGGTTCGTTTTGATTCTGCTGCCGGTATTCTCCCGGGGTCATGCCGGTGTTTTTTCGGAAAAGATAGCTGAAATAGTGCGCGTCGTTGTATCCGACCTCCATGGCGATCTCCGAGCTGCGCTTCCCTGTGGTGCGCAGCAGCTCCTTTGCCTTTTCCATGCGCAGATAGGTCAGATATTCGGTAAAGGTCTTCCCGCTTTCCTGGGCAAACACCGTGGAAAAGCGGCTGTTGCTCATGCCCACGGCGGACGCTGCGTCCTGCAGCATCAGGCTGTTATCGGTAAAATGCTGGGAAAGGTAAAGCTTTGCCTTCGCGGTAATGACCGCTGAGCTTCGTTCCCCGTAGTTCTCGCTGAACTCGCGTACGCCGACGATCATCGGAGTCTCCGCCTCCTGGTCCGCCAGCACGTGCCGGATATGGCGCGCGCTCTTCAGGCTCTTTACGATATCCTCCGGCCGGTTCACGATTTCTCCGATGCCGATCCGGATCTTCCTGCAGCCCGCCCGCTCCAGTTCCGTTATGGCGGAGGCCGCCAGCGCGTACGCGCGTTCCTCCGCGTCTTCGTCGTTGTCTCCCAGCACAAGGATCCGGGCGCCCGTCCTGCCTGAGGAGATCCATGCGATCCCGCCGCTCTCCTCCGTCAGCTCCGTCAGCGCCGCGTAGCCGGCTTTCAGGGGCTCATAAGCCGCGTCGATCACCGCGTAGCGCCCCGCCACAAGGCTGACGCCCATTCCGCGCAGCTGCTCCACAACATTCCCCGCGTCGGACTCGGCCGCGTCCTCTGAATACAGGGCGGAAAGCAGCTTTTCCTTCAGAAAGAGCTGGTCAGCCGCGTTCTGCAGGCTCTGGGTATGGCTTTTCCGGTCCTCCTGCTCCCGCCTCATGGCCTCGCTCACGCGGTCCAGCGCCATTCTCAGCTCCTCCGCCGTGACCGGCTTGAGCATGTATTCCTTCACGCCCAGCTGGATCCCCTGCCGTGCGTATTCAAATTCGTCATAGCCGCTCAGGATGATGATGCCGATCCATGGCATCTGCGTCCTCACGATCCTGCAGAGCTCCATCCCGTCCATAAAGGGCATGCGGATATCCGTGATCAGGATATCCGGCTTCGTGTCGCGGATCATCGGCAGCGCCATCTCCCCGTCGGGTGCCTCCCCCACGAGCGTATAGTCCGTCTGATCCCACGGAAAGGAGGTCCGTATGCCCTCCCGGATCACAATTTCATCGTCAACCAGAAATACCTTCGTCACGGGTTATATCCTCCTCTGTCCGGCAGGGTACGCGGAAGGAAACCGACGTCCCGTCCGGACCGCTTTCAATATGCAGGCCCTCCGGCTGATTGTAATACAGGCGGATGCGCAGGTTCACGTTCACCAGGCCGAATCCGTTGGTGCCGGCCGTATGCTCGGGGTGCTTTTCCGCCATTCTCCCCCGGATTTTCTCCAGGGTTTCCGCGTCCATGCCCTTCCCGGTATCGGACACCGTGAAGACCAGGCTTTCGCCTTCCTTCCGGCCGCAAACGAGGATCCGTCCGCCGCCCCGCCGGTATTTGATTCCGTGGTACAGCGCATTCTCCACCAGGGGCTGCAGCAGCAGCTTCAGTATATAATACTGTCCGATCTCCTCCGGCATATCGATCTCATAGTTCAGTATGTCGGAGTACCGCGTCTTCTGAATGCTCAGATAACCGGCGATATGCTTCTTCTCCTGGCTGATGGGGATCCAGTCGGCGCCGGATGACAGGCTGATGCGGAAAAAGTCGCTCAGCGCCCTTGTCAGGTGGATGACCTCCTCCTCGTCGCCGGCCTCGGCCTTCCATACAATAGCGTCCAGCGTATTGTACAGGAAATGCGGATTGATCTGCGCCTGCAGCGTCCTCAGCTCGGCCTTGGTCAGGTTGCGTTCGTCCCGCACGTTCTGCTTCATCATCTCTTCCAGGTTGTCCGCCATCACGTTGACCTGGCCGGTCAGATTCCACAGCTCATCCACGTTCGTGACAGGCAGGCGGGCGCTCATGTCGCCGTCCGCCAGCTTGGAGGTGACCCTCTCCAGCTTTTCGATGGGTTCCCGGACAAAGCGTTCCGTCTTCTTCCGGGCGTTCTGTGTCACGATCAGCGCCACGATCAGCAGCAGTGCCTCCGCGCATGCGGTCACGGTCACGACCCGCGTCAGATTCCCGCTCATGGCGGAACTGGAGTCGATTTCCTCGGTGATATAGTCGTTCAGCATGCTCACCACGAGGGCGGCCACGCCGCGGACCTCGCTCAGTACGGCTTCGTTTTCAATAACGGGCACATTGTTGCTCAGGTTCTCCCGGATCCGGTCCACATACTGGGCCAGCGTATCCAGCGTCCGTCCGGCGACCGTCAGCTCCAGGCGGTCGTTTTCCCCGGTCTGGGCCGTAATGCTGTCCAGCGTTTCCTTTGCCTGGGCAAGCATATCGTCCGTTCCGCTCTCCTCCATGGTTTCACGCCCGGAGACCACCCGCCAGACCGCTTCGGGTATTTCTTCCCCGATCACGGGCTTCAGGCTGGCCACCTTTTCCATGCGCTGAATGGAACCGGCATACTGTCCCGAAAAATAAAGCATCATGATCAGCGACAGCGCCACCGGTATGGCCAGCACCACCATCAGCTTCCGTGTCAGGCTGTTGATCCGCCCGACGATGCTCCGGTTTGACCTGCTTTCCATCGTGTCAGTACCCCCGCGGTTTCAGATCGCTCAGATCGTCATAGTCGGTAAAGGCCCTTTCCACCGGATGGGTCACTTTCTCCACGGTTTTCCCGGCCTTCAGCGCCAGCGCCGTTTCCATCAGGATGGAGCCGAGCATCGGCGTGCATTCCACAATACAGTTGATCTTTCCTTCTTTCAGGATATCAATGGCCTCCTGCCCACCGTCAATGGAGATCAGGATCATGTCCTTCCCCGGGGCATAGCCGGCCTTCTCGATTTCCGGCAGTGCGCCCATGGTCATCTCATCGTTGTGGCTGAAGATCACGTCGATCCTGTCCCCGTATTTCTCCAGCAGATAACTCATGCATTCCGCGCCCCGGCTTCTCAGAAAGTCCCCGTTCACGCTTTCCAGTAGATTCATCCTCGGGTCTTTCCGGATGGTGTCGGCAAAGCCCTGCTGGCGCTGCCGCATGGGCGTTGAATCCTCCGTGCCCGTGATTTCGACAATGTTCAGGATATCCTTTCCCAGGTCGTCCGCCTTCTTCAGCAGGTATTCAGCCGCCATAACGCCTTCCCGGTAAAAATCCGCGCCGATCAGGCTCACGTACAGGTCTTCCTTGTCCGTCTTCACGGTCCTGTCCACCAGCACGACCGGGATCCCCGCGTTTTTGGCTTCGGTCAGCACATTGTCCCAGCCCTCTTCCACGATCGGGGAAAAGGCGATCACGTCCACCCTGTACGCGATAAAGCGCCGGATCGCGTCGATCTGGTTTTCCTGCTTCTGGTTCGCGTTTTCCATCATCAGGCTGATCCCGTATTCCTTCGCTTTCTCCTCAATATCCTTCGTGTTGCCGATCCGGAAGGAGCTTTCGGATCCAAGCTGGCTGAAGCCCAGCAGAAGGGACGGCTCCGCCGCGGGCTGCTTCTTCTCGCAGCCGGAAAGGACCGCCAGCAGGATCAGAGCTGTCAGAATGCTCCATAGCTTTTTCACGTCTTTTTCCTCCCTCTGTCCGCAGCCCCCGGATGGGGCGTCTTCCCCGCTGCCGTTGCGTGCTCTGCTCTTCAGTCAGGTTCCTTACGCCATTCTTTCCGGGTGGTATTTTTCGTCAAACTCCGCTTCCGTCATCAGTCCCAGCCTCACGCAGGCCTCCCGCAGGGAGAGGTTCTCCTTCAGCGCCGTCTGCGCTGCCTTTGCCGCGTTTTCGTATCCGATATACGGCGTCAGCGCCGTCACCGTCATCAGGGAGCGACCCATGTTGTCTTCCATTTTTTCCCGCCGGGCCTTGATGCCGCTCACGCATCTTTCGCGGAAGGCCTCGGCGGATTCCGCCAGCAGCCTTGCGCTCTGCAGAAAGCTGTACGCGCACACGGGCAGGAAAACGTTTAGCTCAAAATTTCCCTGGCTGGCGGCAAAGCCGACGGTCACGTCGTTGCCGATGACTCTCGCGGCCACCATGGTCACCTGCTCGCACTGGGTCGGGTTCACCTTCCCGGGCATAATGGAGGAGCCGGGCTCATTCTCCGGTATGGAGATCTCTCCCAGGCCCAGCCGGGGTCCGCTGGCCAGCCAGCGGATGTCGTTGGCGCATTTCATCAGGTCGCAGGCCAGCGCCTTGAGCGCTCCGTGCGCGAAGACCATTTCGTCCAGCGAGGTCAGGGCGTGAAACTTGTTCCCGGCCGTCACAAAAGGGATTCCCGTCAGAGCGGCAGTTTTTTCCGCCGCCAGCGTGTCGAAGCCCTTCGGCGCGTTCAGTCCGGTGCCGACCGCCGTTCCGCCCAGCGCCAGCTCCCGCAGCCCCGGCAGAGCGTCCTGCAGCATGCCGATGTCCTTTTCCAGGCTGCTCCGCCATCCGGAGATCTCCTGGCTGAAGCGGATCGGCACCGCGTCCTGCAGATGGGTCCTGCCGCCCTTGAGCACATCCTCGTTTTCGCTTTCCAGCCTGGCCAGCTCCTCCGTCAGCCCTTTCACCGACGGGATCACTCTTTTTTCCAGGATCTCCGCTGCCGCGATGTGCATCGCTGTCGGAAAGGTGTCGTTGCTGCTCTGGCTCATGTTCACGTCGTCGTTGGGATGCAGCAGCTTTTCCGCGGCGATCGCGTTCCCGCGGTTGGCGATCACCTCGTTCACGTTCATGTTGCTCTGTGTGCCGGAGCCGGTCTGCCAGACGACCAGCGGGAATTCCTCCCGCAGCTTTCCGGATATGATCTCGTCCGCCGCCTGTTCAATGGCCCTCAGCTTCTGCTCCGTCATCCTTGCCGGCTGCAGCTCCCGGTTGGCCTGCGCCGCGGCCTTCTTCAGATATCCGAATGCGCGGATGATCTCCTCCGGCATTTTTTCGTATTCCGTGCCGATGGGAAAGTTCTCGATGCTCCGCTGCGTCTGCGCTCCCCAGTATCTCTCAGCGGGGACTCTGACCTCTCCCATCGAGTCATGCTCTGTTCTCCAGGACATCTCCATCCCCCTCTTATTCCTCGATCCCGTTGATCTTGAAGCGCAGTCTTTTCGCCGGGATCCCCTTTTGCTTTCCAAGCTCATACATTTTTTCCATCAGCCGGGCCTTTGCCACGCGCTCGGTCATTTCCTCCGAGGACACGCTGACCATCAGGTCCGCGTAATCCGGATTCGTGCATACCAGCATATATTCACAGGGCTCCTTGGTCCTGTCCACGTGCCAGCGGATCCGGATCAGGTCTTTTTCTTCCATGCTTTTCCCTTTCCTTCCATCATCAGGATCTTCCGGGCGACCCCGGCGCATTCCGGGATCCCGGCGCCGGATGCCATATCCGGCCGTCCGCCGCCCCGCGCTACGCGCCTGATCAGCTCGTTCATGTCGATATCAACGTCCGCGCTTCGGGCAAAGGTCAGCCTCTCCCCGACGCACAGCAGCAGCGCTTTCCCGCTTTCCGATATATATGCGCTCACCGCTTCCGCCACAGGCCTTGCGTCGCCCTGTGCGGTCACTGTCACCGACAGCGTGATCCCGGGCAGGTCCTCCCCGTTTTCGTTTTCCCGGATGAGCCCGAGCAGCTTTTCCGTCTCGAAGCGGTTCAGCCTTCTCTCCGCGTCCGCCAGCCTGGCCTTCAGTTCCCCGGCGGCAGTCGCCAGCTTCTCCGTCGGGCAGGAAAGCACGTTCCCGGCTTTATCCGCCGACCGTTTATATTGCTGGAAAAGCCTCAGCGCGCGTTCCCCGCACACAAAGGTCACCCTCACCTTGCCCTTGCTGGGCAGGGCGGAAAGGATCTTCACCATCCCGATCCGTCCGGTGGAGGACGGATGGGTACCTCCGCAGGCGACCATCTCGAAATCTCCCATGGCTACGATCCGGATATGCTCGGTCACCGTCGGGGCCTTGCGCAGCGGGAGCGTCTTCATCTCCTCCTCTGTCGGGAACCAGCAGCGGATCGGGGCGTCCTGCCGGATCCGCGTGTTCACGGTGTCCTCCAGGAGCAGGATTTCCTCCTCCGTCAGGCGGGTCCTCCCGTCCGGCATGGATACGTCAATGGTGGAGTCCTCTTTTCCCAGATGCAGGCCGATCGTGGTCCCCCCAAGCTTTTCCCATATGGCGCCCGCCAGCATATGTTCTCCGCCGTGCTGCTCCATATGGTCGGTCCTGCGATGTCCGTCAATGAAGCCCCTGACCCTTGTCCCGGCGGGGATCTCCCGGTTCACGGTATGCACGACCTCGCCGTCCGGATCCGCTTCCACGTTCGTCACGTCAGCTATGCAGCCGTTCCACGTCAGCCTTCCGGTGTCAAAGGGCTGCCCGCCGGAGGTTGGATAAAAGGCGGAACGGTCCAGCGTGATCTCCCACGTCCCTGCTCCTTTTCCGGGCCGGGTTCCGGTCACCGCCGCGTCAAACTGCCATAAATACGGATCCTCGTAGTACAGTCTTTCCGTCACGTTCCACGCTCTCCCGTCTTTGTGCGTCTCGTTTTCAGGCCCATGATATCAGCACGTGCCACGCTCGTCAAGATTGCGCCGGGCGGAATTGGGGGTTGTTTTCTCTCCCCGGAGTCTATTATAATTTGAAGAAAGAAATCAGGGGAGGGATCGTCATGCGTCTGCCGCCGGAGGTCAGCAGGATTCTTTCGCAGCTGACAGCAGCGGGTTACTCTGCCTATGCGGTGGGCGGCTGCGTCCGCGACACCCTTCTCGGCAGAGTCCCGCATGACTGGGATATCTGCACCTCCGCGCTTCCGGAGCAGCTTCAGGCGGTTTTCGCGGCGGACAGGACGGTCACCGCGGGCCTGAAGCACGGTACGCTCACCGTCATCCGGGACCACATTCCCTACGAGATCACCACCTATCGGATCGACGGAGATTATACGGATCACCGTCATCCGGATTCTGTTTCCTTTGTGGACCGGATCGATCTGGACCTTTCCCGCCGGGACTTTACGGTCAACGCAATGGCCTGCTCGCCGGATGGCGCCGTCCTGGACCTGTTCTGCGGGCAGCAGGATCTGGACAAGCATCTGATCCGCTGTGTCGGCGAACCCGCTGCCCGCTTTGAGGAGGACGCCCTCCGTGTTCTCCGCGCGCTCCGCTTCGCCTCCGTTTTTGATTTTGAACTGGAGGAAAAAACAGCCGCCGCGGTGCGGGCCATGTATCCGACGCTGAGTCACGTGGCTGCAGAAAGGATCCGGGAGGAGCTAGTCAAGCTGCTCTGCGGTCCGGGTGCAGGCAGGATCCTGAGGGCTTATCCGGAGGTCATCACCCATCTCCTGCCTGAGCTGGCCCCGGCTGTCGGGTTTGATCAGAAGAATCCCCATCATCTGTATACCGTCTGGGAACACACCGTCCGCGCGCTGGAGGGGGTCCCTCCGGATCCAGCTCTGCGGCTGACCATGCTCCTGCACGATTCCGGCAAGCCCTATACGCAGACCACAGATGAAAAAGGGATCTGTCACTATAAAGGCCATCAGCAGGTCTCCGCGCAGATTGCGGCCCGTGCGCTGGATTCTCTCCGCTGTGACAAAGCGCTCCGTGATAAGGTCGTCTGCCTTGTGGAGGCGCACGATATCCTTCTGAGCACTGACAGGCGCCTGCTTCTCCGCCGGCTGAACCGCTTCGGCGAGGAGAACCTGCGTCTCCTCTTCCTGATTCATAAAGCGGACAGGATCGCCACAGGCACCCGTCATCCGGGGCATGCGGAGGAACACTGTCTGGAGCTTCAGGCTGCGCTGGATGCGCTTCTGGCGGAAAAGCCCTGTTTCACCCTGAAGGATCTTGCTGTCAACGGCCGTGATTTGACGTCTCTGGGCCTGCGTGGCAAGGCGGTCGGCACCGCTCTGTCCGCCCTTTTGGACGAAGTGATGGAAGGCACGCTTCCCAATGAACGGGAAGCCCTGCTGGAAAAGGCAAAGAAAGAATATTTGTAATAAAAATTTAAGATTTTTTTCATAAAAAAGATTGCCATTCCATTTCTCTTGTGATAAACTGTCGAAGTTAGCCCTGATCTGTTGTCGGGCGGCTGCATGCGTTACTCTGACGCGTGTTCCGGCATCAGGTCAATACGTCTCTGTGATGCGCTGTCCTGCCGCGCCTTCCTTAAGCGGCCGGTCGGCGTTGCTGTGCGCCTGCTTTCACCTGGCGCCGGCGTGGAGTTTTGCTTCAGCGGTTGCGGTGGGTTGCCGCAGGTGCGGGAGCGCTCTTTCCCCTATTTGACCGGAGGGTCAAAATTATACGGAGGTGTTTAGAACACATGGCACGCATTGCAGGCGTTGACCTGCCCAGAGAAAAGCGCGTTGAAGTCGGCCTGACCTATATCTTCGGTATCGGCCTGACCACATCGCAGAAGATGCTTGCGGAAGTCGGCATCAGCCCCGATACACGGGTAAAGGATCTCTCCGAGACCGAAATCAGCAAACTGCGTGACTATATTGAGCATAACCTGAAGGTGGAAGGTGATCTTCGCCGTGAGGTTTCCCTCAATATCAAGCGTCTCATCGAAATCGGCTGCTACCGCGGTGTCCGTCATCGTCACGGGCTTCCCGTACGCGGACAGAACACCAAGCAGAATGCCCGCACCCGCAAGGGTCCCAAGAAGACCATTGCAGGCAAGAAGAAAGCCACCAAGTAAGCTTTTATCGAATTGAAACCCGCGTGATCCGCGGGTTACGGAGGGAGAAAATTCAATGGCACCCAAGCAAAAGCTTAAGAAGGTTACGCGCAAGCGCCGTGAACGCAAGCTCGTAGAGCGCGGCGCCGCCCATATCCGTTCTTCTTTCAACAACACTATCGTCACCATCACCGACACGCAGGGCAACGCTCTGTCCTGGGCTTCCGCCGGCGGACTCGGTTTCCGCGGCAGCAAGAAGTCCACGCCCTTTGCCGCGCAGATGGCTGCTGAGACCGCTGCCAAGGCCGCTATGGAATACGGCCTGAAGACGGTTGAAGTCTATGTCAACGGACCCGGATCCGGCCGTGAAGCTGCGATTCGTTCCCTGCAGGCCGCCGGTCTGGATGTGAACATGATCAAGGACGTCACCCCCATTCCTCACAATGGTTGCCGTCCGCCCAAGCGCCGCCGCGTGTAATTTGAAGGAGGACTAACGACAATGGCAGTCAATAGAGAGCCTATCGCCAAGAAGTGCCGGAGCTTCGATATTTCCCCGGCAGTCATGGGCTACGGCAATAAAAAATCCACCCGCAATCCCGGCGGCACCCGCCGCAAGAAGGTTTCCGAATACGGTGCCCAGCTGAAGGAAAAGCAGAAAGTCAAGTTTGTTTACGGTGTTCAGGAAAAGCAGTTCCACAAGTACTACCTGAAGGCCGCCAACATGAAGGGCATCACCGGTGACAACATGCTCCGTCTTCTGGAGCTCCGTCTGGACAATGTGGTCTTCCGTCTCGGCCTGGCCAAGACCCGCCGCATGGCCCGTCAGGTAGTCACCCACGGCCATATCCGTGTGAACGGACAGAAGGTGGACATCCCGTCTTACTCCGTCAAGGTTGGCGACGTGATCACGCTCCGTCCCCGCTCTGCGGAATCCGAGATGTTCAAGTCCCTGCGGGAAGGCACCACCGTGCTGACCCCCAAGTGGCTTGCCTTCGACGCTCCCAACCTCACCGGCAATGTCAATGCGCTTCCGACCCGTGAAGACATCGACATGGAAGTCGCCGAGAACATGATCGTCGAGTACTACAGCCGTTAATTGAAGGAGCTTCGCGGATTCTGTTCCGCGCAGTCCTTCCTTCTGGAACCGAATGAGGAGGGTACCAATGATCGTCGAAATCGAAAAAGCACGCATCGATTGTGTCGAGGTTGGGCAGAACGGTTGCTACGGCAAGTTCGTTATCGAGCCGCTGGAACGCGGTTTCGGTCACACGCTCGGCAATTCCCTGCGCCGCGTACTTCTTTCCTCTCTCCCCGGTGTGGCTGTCTCTTCTGTGCACATTGAAGGTGTTCAGCATGAGTTCTCCACGATCCCGGGCGTGAAGGAAGACGTGACGGAGATCATCCTGAATCTGAAGTCCATGGCCTGCAAAATGTTCTCTGACAACCCCAAGCAGCTCATCATTGACATGAAGGGGCCCGGAGAACTCACAGCCGGTGACATCAAGACGGATGACGAAGTCGAAATCATCAACAAGGATCTGCATATCGCCACCCTGAACGAGGACGCTCATCTCCAGATGCAGCTCACCCTTGATCGCGGCCGCGGCTATGTCAGCGCCGATAAGAACAAGACTCCCAGCATGCCGATTGGCGTGATCCCGATCGACTCCATCTTCACCCCCGTGAAGAAGGTCAACTACTCGGTCGAGGATACCCGTGTCGGTCAGATCACCGACTACGACAAGCTGACGCTCGAGATCTGGACCAACGGGACCCTGAAGCCTGAAGAGGCCATCAGCGGCGCCGCCAAGATCCTGATCGAGCATCTGGAGCTGTTCGTCACCCTGACCGATCAGGTCATGCCCGTCAGCATGGTTCAGCCTGAAGACGAAAAGAAGGACAAGGTCCTTGAGATGACGATCGAGGAACTGGATCTTTCCGTCCGTGCCTACAACTGCCTCAAGCGCGCCGGCATCAACAGTGTCGCCGAGCTGGTGCAGAAGAACCAGGATGACATGATGAAGGTTCGCAACCTTGGCCGCAAGAGTCTGGAAGAAGTCGAGCAGAAGCTCGAAGCTCTCGGACTGGGCCTGCGACCCAACGAAGACTAAGAGGAGGAAATTCCCATGGCTAACCAACGCAAGCTGGGTCGCACAGCTGACCAGCGCAAGGCGCTGCTTCGCAATCAGGTGACCAATCTGATCTGGTACGGCCGCATTCAGACCACCGAAGCCAAGGCCAAGGAGGTCCGCCGTATCGCAGACAAGATGATCACGCTGGCTATGCGTGAGTGCGACAACACGGTTTCCACCACCAAGGAAACCCATAACGACAAAGGCCAGCTGGTTACGCTGGACGTCGTCAACGACGCTCCTTCCAAGCTGCATGCCCGTCGTATCATGATGGCTTATCTCTACGACCTGAAGGAAGCCAAGAAGGACGATGAGAACAAAGCCGAATACAAAGAGCGCACCAAGGATAACAAGCATCCCGTTGTGGAGAAGCTGTTCCGTGAGATCGCTCCGAAGTATAAAGCCCGCAATGCGGAAAAGAACTGCTCCGGCGGTTATACCCGCATCTACAAGCTCGGACCGCGCCGCGGCGATGCCGCCGAGATGGTTGTTCTCGAGCTCGTGTAATCTACAGATACGCATCAAGCAAAAGAAACGCGTTCTCCCCGCACAGGAGAACGCGTTTTTTGTTTCCCTTCCCCTCATTTTCCGTAGGGGCTGTCAAAATCCGCTTCGGCTTTCCGCGTCATTTCTTCGACCGTCATGCCGGTAAAATGCTGCGCGCCGAGATAACGTCCGGATTTTCTGTCGTCCGCGAACACGCCGGCAACGATGCCCGGGATCGCGCTTTCCGGCGCGTTCGGCGCGTGCTGTCCGCCCAGGTCCGTCCTGCACCAGCCGGGATCCGTCAGGTTGATCATCACGTCCGTTCCCTCCACTGTGGAGCCCAGATCTATGGTGATCTTGTCCAGCGCGGCCTTGCTGGCGGAGTAGCCCGCCTGCTGGGGCTCCAGCCGGATGCCGCTGGTCGTATTGACGATTCTTCCGGTCCCCCGGGCGATCATTTTCGGCAGGAAGTGATAGCAGATCATTGCCGGAGCAATGGTATTCACGTTGAAGCTGACCAGATAGTCCTCCACGGGCGTCTTCAGGTATTCCGTGCGGTAGGCGATCTGCAGCCCGGCGTTGTTCAGCACGATGTCCACCGGCACCTGAAGCGCGTCGATTTCCTCCAGCATGCGCTTCACGGCGTTCAGGTCGTTCAGATCGGCCTCCACGGCATAAGCGGATACGCCCGCCTCCCGGACCTCCGCAAGCACCTTTTCCGTATGCTGCAGGCTCCGGCTGTGCAGGATCAGATTGCAGCCCTGCGCTGCCATGAACTTTGCCGTCAGATAGCCGATCCCTCTTGCCGCGCCGGTGATCAGCGCCCATTTATCCCTGACCTGGTACAATTGACTTCACCCCTTCTGTCGCGTTTTCCCGATTATATTCGTTAGAGCCTGCTCTAAGTCAATAGCAAACGATTACATTGCTTGACATTTCGTGCAATTTCTTTATCATAGAAGCATACCGTGAGGGGGAGTTGTTCACCGTGCGTAACCTTTATTCCGAAGCGGACCTTCAGTCTGTCCGCGGTTCACTGAAAAAGCGTCTCATTGTCCTGGGCGTTGCCGCCGGGATCGTTTTTGCCGTTTTTGTTTACAGCCTGATCATTGACGACCACAAGGAATTCCGTCCGGAGTGGCTCTCCCTGGTGTCCGGCCTGCTCTGCGCCTCCGTGCTGATCTTTGGCTGGGACGTGTTCTGCCGTCCTCTCCATGCTTATGCAAAGCATATTGACAGCGCGCTCCATGGCCGCAGCCATGATATCGTTCTGGAGTTTGACCATGTGGATGAGGACGTATCCGTCGTCTCGGGCATCCCCTGCCTCACCGTGTTCTTCCTCGGGGAAGCGGACAAACACGGCGACCGCAGCCGGATGTTTTACTGGGACAGGGAGCTCGCGCTCCCGGATCTGGCGGCGGGTGAAAGCGTCACCGTCCGGTATTACGACAAGCACATCATCGGGATCGGTCACTGATCTCCCGGCAGGTCCCCCATCCCGTTCCGGATCAGATAAAACTGCGTGCAGCCGTCGGCAGTCACGGCGTCATGCATCGCGTCATACTCACTCAGCTCTATGGTATGCGTTCTGCCGTTCAGTGTGCGGAACGTATATTTTATTTTGGTTTCTCTTTTGACCCATCCGTCCGGCAGCTTTCCGCTCACCGTAACGGTCCTCATAGCTTCATAGGCCGCGCTGAAGGCAGCCGCTTCGATTTCTTTCCCGTTCCGGCTGCAGGTGAGCCGGACCTCCGTTTCATCGCCGTTTTCCACAGCCTCCCGCGTTATTTCATAGGTCACGGTCTCCGCGGCGTTCTCCACGGTCAGGCTTTTCAGGCTGTCCATGGACACGCTCACCGGGTAACGTGACAGGAATCTCAGCGGCTTCGCTTCCGTAAAAATGTCCAGCATAAAGCTGTGCATCGTATAGATCGCGCCGTTGAAGCACACGTAATCGGTCATGTCATCCTTTTTCTTTCCGATCAGGAAGGAGACCGTTTCCTCCTCCCAGTCCCGGATATCGTAGCTGTCCATGGTTCCGACCGTGGTCAGGGCAGCTGCCGCCATGTGGATGCGCAGCTCTCCTCTCGGCGTCTCCAGTCCGTACTTTGCTCTTTCCTCCTGCGTGTCCTCCGCTGCGTAAGCGCTGAGGATCAGGTTTTCCGCGTTTTTTCTCATGTTTTCTATGAGCTCCCCGTCTGCGGGATATCGGTACGGGGCGGTCAGCATCCATTGCTCCGCGGCGTCCGGATCCTCCAGCTCTCCCTGCAGTTCCCATTCGATCTGTTTTTGCCCGTCTTCACCGAAAACGGTGATCCTGTCGATCCGGGCTGCATGGATAACGGGCTGTGTGATCGGGTGCAGCAGCTCCTGCTCTGTTTCCAGGTCGCTGACGGGATCCCTGTTCACGGCAAAAAGCCGGTCGTCCCCGTCCACGGTCATATAATAGTATTCAGCTTCCTCCAACCGGAAGCTGTTTCCGATCCGTACGGTTCTTTCCGTTCCGTCCGTGTAGCGGACCCGTGCGGTCAGGCGGGGTTCCTCCAGGCCAAAGGCGGCGAGGTCGTTCTGATATTCCTCCGGGTTTTCCGTCAGGATGTAATCGTAGCCGATCTGGGTCATTGCCTCCGTAACGGCCAGGCCGATGGAACTGTCAAGCCCCCATTCCGCCTCACCGCTCAGCCGCAGAACGCCGTCCTCTCCGCGGACTGCCGTCCACTCTTCCCTTCCGGCGGTTTTTACCGTCAGGCTCTCCACTTCGTTTTCTTCCCGGTTCTCCAAAAAGCCCCATTGGGCTTTGATTTCGTATGTCTCTTTCGGCTGCTCCTGCTGTCTCGGCCATAGCAGTGCGGCGGCAGCGCAGCACGCGAGCGCGGCAATACAGACGGCTGCGATCAGCGTCCGTCTTCCGCTGCTTTTCCCTCCCGCTTTTCGCCGTACTTCCCTCATTCTTTTCTCCTGTCGTTCATTGCCGCCCTTTCCCGCGGGCAGGGCGTCCGCTGTCTTTCTCCGTCCGTTACCTGTTTCTCCTGCGTATCAGCACCGTCAGCGCCGCGAAAAGTACAGCCAGGGGCAGCGCTGTGATCAGCACGGAGCCGAACCTGTTGCTTTCCACGCTCAGTTCCGGCCGCAGCATGGAACGGGCCATGATATTCAGGTCGCTTGCGTTCATATCAAGCAGATATTCCATCAGCCGTATGATCAGCTGCTGGCTGTCCGTCATGGTATACAGCTGCTCCTCCGTCAGCGTCGCAGTCGAGCCGAATACGGCTGCCCGGGTAATATATCCGTCCTCCGTAACTCGCTTGGCCTGCAGGGCCAGGGCGAAGGGGCCCTCCTCATCGCCTGCTTCCTTCATCTGCGTCAGAGCATTCGGTTTTTTGAGATAGGATGTTGCGCCGCTTTGCAGCAGGATCTCCGCCGTCAGGTTCCGGTCCGTATCCTCCGGAGCTTCAAAGGCCCGCGACGCCGGCGTCAGCACCGTATAGCTGTTAAAGGCGATCAGGTCGTACGTCACGTCCGCCACCAGCATCTCGGGGATCACATAGGTCTGGTACGGTTCCGCATAGCTGCCGGTGTCGTTTTTGTCTGCGGTCACTACGCCCTCCTTCGGGATAAAGCCGTAGGATCTCAGCAGCGATGCGTAATTCGGCATGGAAGCGATCGGCGCGTCATAGTCGCACGTGAACAGGAGGCTTCCTCCCGCTGCGGCAAAATCCGTCACACGCTTCAGTTCCGACTCCATCAGGTCTGTCTTCGGGTTGAAAAAGATCAGCAGGTCATCCGGGTTCAGCTCTCCGCTCAGCTTCTGAAAAACCACGTCATAGTGGTTTTCCGTCAGCAGGGAGGAAAAAGCGCTCAGGGTGCTTTCCGAGACCGTTCCGTGCCCCTGGGCGATCACCACCCTCGGGACCCTGTCCTGTGTCACATACTTCAGAGCGCCGGTCACCGCCCGCTCATAGGCATAGCCGGACAGCGTATATTCCCCCGTCTCCGTGTCGGTCTCCCAGGCAAGGAAGTCCTTTCCGTTCAGGATCCGCTTCCGCCCGGTCTCTTCGCAGTATACCACCAGCGTGTCATACTCCACGCTGCCGGCTGTGTCGCTGAATTTGGTCACCAGGGTCGGGTTCAGCGCCGGATCCGTCAGCTCCCAAGTGACCATCGGCGTCGCCGCGGCATAACGGTTCAGCAGCTCCGTCAGCGGCTTGTCCTCCTGATTCCTGGCGAAAAAGGCGTAGATATGCACCGGTCTGTTCAGGGATTCCAGAATCGCCCGCGTCGCCTCACTGTGCGTCGTGATGGAATTGTAGGAATAATCCTGCCTCCAGCCGTACCGGTTTTCCAGCGCTGTTGCCGCGATGCTCAGCGCGAGCAGCGCCGCAAGCACCGCCGCCAGGATACCGATGGACATCCCCCTGTATTTCCGTCCGGAGGTTTTGGCCATTTGATTCTTCATTGCGCTCACCTCGCCTTCCGGTACCGTCTGCTGTTCAGCCGGTACACCGTCAGCGCCAGAAAAGCGGCGATAAAGCACAGGTCATATATGATTCCGGCAAAGCTCAGCTGTCCCATCAGGAAGGGCTCGTTTCGCCGGTACAGGCTCAGGAAAACAATGGCTTTTTCAATGGCTTCCACATGGATCTGCCCGGCCAGCAGGTCCAGGATCCAGAACAGGAAGTTTGCCCCGAAAGCCATCACCGCGGCTGTTACGGGGGTCGCCGCGCATCCGCTCATAAACAGGTCCAGCGCGGCAAAAGCGCACCCCTGCAGGATAAAGCCGGTATAGCTCACCAGCAGCTCAGCGGGGAAAATCGTTCCGTATATGGCCACGGTCACAGCATACAGTCCCGTCATTGCGGTCATGATCATCAGCACCGTCACAGCCGCCAGATATTTCCCCAGCACGATCCCGCCCAGGGACACAGGGCTCGTCAGCAGCAGCTGCTCCGTCCCTTTCTGCCGTTCCTCCGCCAGCAGGCGCATGGTCAGCACCGGGCATAGCAGCATCCACAGGTAGCTCATTTCTCCGATAAAGGAAGGCAGATCCCCGCTGTGCTGCTGCAGTACGGCCACAAAAAACATCACAGAGGAGATCAGCAGAAACACGCCGATAAACACATAGCCCACCGGCGTATAAAAATAACTTTGCAGTTCTTTTTTCCATATGGTCTTCACGGCACGTCATCCTCCCGCTCCGTCGCGTGAAGGAAAACGTCCTCCAGGCTGTCCGCCTCCGGCGCCAGCATCCGGATCGGCGCGTCCATGGCTGCAAAAAGGTGGAAAAGCTGGTCCGTCACTCTTCCCCTCGTGGTTTTTTTTGCGCAGGTCAGCCGCAGCTCCGTCACGCCCGGATCCCCGGAGGAAAGCGTTTCCGTTTTCCGGATCCCCTCGATGCTCCTCACGCCGGGCAGGATATCCTTCGGCTTCCCGGCCACGCTCACGCGCAGCGTCACGGTGTCCGATCCTTCTCCGGTCAGATCCACCGTGCGGATCATCCGGCCCACGTTCAGGATGACCGCTGTGGAGCACAGCTGCTGTACCTCTGTCAGGATATGGCTGGAAAAGAGCACGGTGTGGTCCTTTCCCAGTTCCCGGATCATTTCGCGGATCTCCACCACCTGCATGGGGTCCAGTCCGACGGTCGGCTCATCCAGTATGATCAGCTCCGGGTTTCCGCACAGCGCCTGCGCGATGCCGACCCTCTGCCGGTAACCCTTGCTCAGATGACCGATCAGCCGGTCCCTGACGTCCGTCAGCGCGCACATTTCCGTGATCTCGTCCGTATGGGCTTTCCGGTCCTTCCGCACGACCTCCTTCAGGTCGCACACAAAGTTCAGGTATTCCCGTACCGTCATCTCGTCATACAGCGGGGGCCTTTCGGGCAGATAACCGATCCTGCGCTTGCATTCCCGGGCATGGGTCATCATGTCCATTCCGTCCACCAGCACCCGTCCACTGTCCGGCGGCATATATCCGGTCATCAGGTTCAGCGCGGTCGTTTTTCCTGCCCCGTTCCGTCCCAGCAGTCCCACCGTCCGCCGGTTTTCGGCGCGGAAGGAAACGTCGCTGAGCGCGGTGATGCTTCCGTATTTTTTTGTCACGTGCTCCAGTTCGATCATGCCGTGACTGATCCCCTTCTTCTCAAATGCGACAGGGATACAGCCTTCTTCAGGCTTCTCCTCTGCCGCGTTCAGTATACCATATCCGTTCTTCTGCTTCTGTAAACTTCCCGTGAATTATTTGCCCTTCCCGAAGCGCTCCGTCATTCTCCGGACCCATCCGCTCGTCAGCACGGCCTTCTTGGTAAAGAAGTTCCAGATCATCACCAGCAGCGTGGCAAGGCATTTGTTCACCATATACATGCTGACCCGGGTCTGTCCCAGCGTCACCGCCACGGCTTCCTCTCCGAAGATCAGCCGGAAAAGGAGCATCAGCAGCTCATTGAGCAGCAGGCCGATCAGGCTGGTGATGAGGAAGCCTGCTTTGGCTGCCGTCCCCGCATCCTTCGTTCCTTTGAACACCCATGCCATGCACAGCAGATAGTTTACCGCCACCGATACCGCGAAGGCGATCGGTGCGGCGATAAGGGTGTCCAGGCCCAGCTTTTCCTTCAGCAGCACCAGCACGGCAAATTCGATCAGGAAACATACGCCCCCCGCGATCGCGAAGCGGAGGATCTCCCCCCATGCGCTTTTCTTTCCGGGGTTCTCTTTCCTTTGGGTTTCCGTCATTGCTTTATCCTTTCAGAACCACGTTCTCGCCGCCCAGCTCCTCCCGAAGCCGCGCCAGGCACTTTTCACTTCCGTCGCACCATGCGCTGCGCGGGCTCAGCAGCGTCATTTTCTCCTCCGGTATATGCATGTATACCGGAATATCGCCGCCGCTCAGGGCCAGCAGGGCGGATGCCTTGTCCATCTGTTTTCTTCCGAGCCGCAGGAAAAGCTTCCGGGGCGCCGCTGCGGCGATCTGTGCGTCCGTCCTTCCCTCAGTCGCCTTTTCCGGCGCGGGTGCGGCCGTCTCCTTCCGCTCCCGGGCAATATACTCCAGCCTTTCGATCCGGTCAGCCAGCAGCTTGGGCGATTCTTCCTCCCTGATGCTCAGCTTCCCGCTCATCATCACGATCTCATCCTCCTGCAGCAGAGGCTGATACCGTTCGTACACCCGGGGAAAAACTAGGCACTCGATCTGTCCGGTCAGATCCTCCAGAGTGACGAAGGCCATATAATCGCCTTTCTTGGTCGCCTTTCCCTTCACCTCTGTCAGGATCCCGCCCAGCTCCACGTTCTGGCCGTCCAGGTTCATGCCCCGGTCGGGCATCTCCTCGATCTCCGCCAGCTCCCCAGCCGTGTGGGGCAGTCCGGACAGCACCTCCCGGTATTCGTCCAGCGGGTGTCCGGTCAGGTATACGCCGACCGTTTCCTTTTCCATCTGCAGTTTTACCTTTGCGGGGCAGTCGGGAATGGCCGGCAGCATCATTTCCGTCTCTGCCAGCGGATTCCCCTCTTCCGCGCCGAACATATCAAACAGGCTCATCTGTCCGCTCACGTTCTTTTTCCGGGAGGACTGGTTGGCGTCCATTGCTGCTTCGTACACCGCCAGCATCTGCGGGCGGTTCGCCCCGGTTCTGTCAAAGCTGCCGCACCGGATCAGGCTTTCCACGACCCTTTTCCCGCACTCCGCGGGATCCACCCTCCGGCAGAAGTCGAAGATATCCTTGTACGGGCCTCTGGTCTCCCTTTCCTGCACGATCGCCTTCACCGCGTTTTCCCCGGCGTTTTTCACGGCGCCCAGGCCGAATATGATCGCGGGCTTTCCTTCCGGATCCTTCCCCACGGTAAACTTCCATCGGCTCATGTTCACGTCCGGGGGCAGCACCGGGATGTTTCTTCCGCGGCAGTACTGTATATAGGCGGCGATCTTGTTGGTATTTCCGTATACGCTGTTGAGGATGGCCGCCATGAACTGTACCGGGTAATACCGCTTCAGCCAGGCCGTTTCCATGGTCACCACGCCGTAGGCTGCCGCGTGTGATTTGTTGAAGGCATAGCTAGCGAATGAGATCATTTCATCATAGATCTCATTGGCCACGTCCTCCGGCACGCCGTTGCGGATGCAGCCCGGCACCGTCACGTTCCCGTCCTTGTCCGTCATGCCGTGGACAAAGTATTCCCGCTCCTCATCCATGACCTTTTTCTTTTTCTTGGCCATGGCTCTTCTCACCAGGTCGCTGCGTCCGTAGCTGTAGCCCGCCAGGTCCCGCACGATTTGCATCACCTGCTCCTGATAGACCATGCAGCCGTAGGTCACGTCCAGGATGGGGCGCAGCAGCTCCGTCTTGTATTTCACGCTGGCCGGATCCTGCTTCCCGGCGATATACCGCGGAATGGATTCCATCGGGCCCGGGCGGTACAGGGAGATCGCGGCGATGATATCCTCAAAGCACGCCGGCTTCATGCCCGTCAGGAACCCGGTCATTCCGGCGCCTTCCAGCTGGAACACGCCGTCCGTATCGCCGTGGGAGATCATTTCGTACACGGAGGGATCGTCCAGCGGGATATCCTCCGCCTTCATGTCGGTGCCGGATTCACGCATCATGTCCAGCGTGTCCCGGATCACGGTCAGGGTCCTCAGCCCCAGAAAGTCCATCTTCAGCAGGCCCAGCCTCTCAATGGTCCCCATCGGGTACTGGGTCGTGATGACCTCGTCGTTGCGCTGCAGCGGCACATATTCCACGACCGGCTTCCCGGTGATCAGCACCCCGGCCGCGTGGGTGGAGGCGTGCCTCGGCATGCCCTCCAGCGTCAGGGCGGTGTTGATCAGCTGCTTCACCCGCGGCTGTTCGTCGTACATCTGCCTCAGCATCGGTGAGATCGTCAGCGCCTTGGTGAGCGTCATCCCCAGGTCGAACGGGATCGCCTTGGCCACCGCGTCCGTTTCCTGATAGCTCATACCGAGCACGCGTCCTACGTCGCGCACGACGCCCTTCGCCGCCATCGTGCCGAAGGTGATGATCTGACTCACGTGGTCCGCTCCGTACTTGCGTGCCACATAGTCGATCACCTCCTGCCTTCTTTCATAGCAGAAGTCCACGTCGATATCGGGCATGGTCACCCGTTCCGGGTTCAGAAAGCGCTCGAACAGCAGCTGGTACTTCAGCGGATCCAGCATCGTGATCCCGAGGGAATAGGCCACGATTGAGCCGGCGCCGCTTCCGCGCCCCGGCCCGACCATGATCCCGTTGGATTTCGCGTAGTGGATAAAGTCCCACACGATCAGGAAGTAGTCCACATAGCCCATCCGGGAAATGGTGCTCAGCTCATATTCCAGCCGCTTCCAGGGTTCGTCCTCCTTCCCGGCGTCCGGATACAGGCGGGCCATTCCCTCCGCGCACAGGCGCCTGAGCATGCTTTCGGACGTTTCCCCCTCCGGCACGGGATACCGCGGCAGCCTGGTTACGCCGAATTCAAAGCTCACATTGCAGCGCTCCGCGATCCTGTTGGTGTTCTCAATGGCGTCCGGCACGTTCTTGAACAGCTCGCGCATCTGCTCTTCGCTTTTGACGTAAAGCTCCCGCGTTTCCATGCGCATGCGCTGGTCGTCCGAGAGCGTTTTGCCCGTCTGGATGCACATCAGCACCTCCTGGGCTTCAGCGTCCTTCTCCTCCAGATAGTGGCAGTCGTTGGTCGCCACCAGTGGCACGTCCATTTCCCGCGCCAGCGCGATCAGCCGGGGCAGTACGGTCTTCTCGTCCCGGATATTGTGATCCATGATCTCGATGAAGAAGTTGTCCTTCCCGAAGATCTCCTGCATCTCCCGCACATAGGCATGGGCGCTTTCATCCTGCCCGTTCAGCAGCATCTTGGGCAGGTCGCCGCTCAGGCAGGCGCTCAGGCAGATCAGGCCCTCATGATGTTCCCGGATCAGGTTGTAGTCCATTCTCGGCTTATAGTAGTATCCTGTCAGAAAGGCTTCGCTGCTCAGGTACATCAGGTTTTGGTAGCCCGTATTGTTTTCGCACAGCAGTATCAGGTGGCTGATTTCCCGTCCGCTCACACTTTTGTCGGTCCTGTCACGGCATACATAGCCCTCCATCCCGATAATGGGCTTGATGCCGGCGTCCGTCATCGCGGTGTAGAAGTCCACAGCGCCGTACATCACTCCGTGATCCGTCACTGCGCAGGCGCTCATTCCGAGCGTCTTCAGGCGTTCCACCAGCGCGGGGATGCGGCATGCTCCGTCCAGCAGGCTGTATTCCGTGTGCAGATGCAAATGTGTAAAGCTCATTTTTTCACTCCGTTTTCGTCTTTTCCTGCGTCTTTTTCAGCAGAAATTCAGCATGATCGTTTCGCACTCCAGGGCCGCTTCCTCCGTGCCATACCAGAAGGCGATCTCCGTCAGCCCGTCCGGCGTTTCATACACATAGCCGATGCAGGGGGCGCCGTCCGTTTCGTCCGTCTCCCGGTAGCACAGCATCCCGATGCCGCTGACCTCCCGCAGCTCCACGGCTTTTCCGGCGGAATACAGCTTCTCCGCCATCTCCTGAATGCTCATGCTTTTCACCGGATGGCTGTATATTTCGATCTCCAGGCTGATCCCCCGGTCCAGCAGGATCATCCTCAGGTCCGGATCCGTAAAGCCGTCCGTGATTCTTTCCATGCCGTCCGGTATCAGCAGGCTGTGCTGACCGTCCGGCAGCGTCAGCGTCTGCTCGGCGGCCGCGGCCCCGATCCAAAGCGCGAGGATCAGCAGCACACAGAAAAGCTTTCTCATGTTTTTCCCTCTTTCCCACGGCGGTCATTCTTTTTTCGCGTTTCCGTCAGTGCCGTCTTCCACGGTCAGGAAATCCTCCTGCACCCATACTCTCATTCCCCGGCCGTCGATCTGGTAAAATCCGTCCTTTTGGGCCAGGACGTTCACCCGGGTCCCGGTCTTCCATTCGTCCAGCACCTTGCCCTTGGCGGAGCCGGAATAGCGTACGCGGACCTTGGTCAGTCCGCTGGTATTTCCTTTGTAGCTGATCACGCCGCTCCTGATCCCCTGCGCCGGCAGCGGGTCCGTCAGCTCTGCGTCTCCCCGGCTGATATAGCCCTTGATCCCGTTGTAAACGACGTACAGTTTTTTTTCTTCCGAGCGCAGCACCGGGAGCACGGCGCACGCGGGTACATTGCGGATGTTTTTCCCTTCGGCGTTCTTCAGCTTCGTTCCCGTCTTTTTGTTGATGAAAGCCAGCTTCCCGCCGTCTGTACCGCTTCCCCACGCCAGCTCTTCGGTTGGCACGGTTTTTTCCTCTCCCCCGCTGATGACGTCGCAGGTCGCAGTTCCCGGCCTCACAAGCTCCGCTGCGGCTCCGTCCGCCTTCAGCCGCATCCAGGCAGGGCGGATCGGGCGTACTCCGCGCCTCGCCACATAATCAAGATCCATATAATATTCCAGGCCGCCGCAGAACGCGGTCTCAAAATACCACCTTGCCCCGGGGATCTCCTCCGGGGTTTTCGCGGTCACGAATTCCCCGTTCCCGTCCAGGTAGTACACATTGCCCTTTTTGATCCGTTCAAAGGTCGCGCTCGGCGCCGAGTCAACGATCCGCACCTTGCTCCCGTCGTCGCTCAGCCCGCTGATCAGCGCGATATGCCCGATCACGATGCTGAAGGAGAAAAAATCCCCGTCTCTCAGCGCGTCCCGTATCTCCGCTTTGGAGGTGATCAGCTCATCCTCGGTGGTGAAGCCGTAGACCTCGCCGGAGCGGGTCAGCAGCCTTTCGTTGGCCGTCCCTCCCTGCGTATAGCAGTAGGAATAGGTCTTCCCGAGGGCGTCCGGCATTACGTCCTCGCCGCTGAAACCCAGCCGCTGAAGCACGTGGCTCAGGGTAAAAATGGCGCACCCGGCCTTTTCCAGGTTGGTTTTTTTTGAATAGCTTTTGTCCTTCCACCAGCCGTCCTTCTGGCTGTATACGACGTCCTCTCCCTGCTGGACTTCCGCCTTTCCCCTGACGGGTATCGTCACGGACGCCGTCTCCCTGCTTTTGTCCCCGTACAGCACCGTGACCTCAAGCAGGTACTCCGTTTCCTTTCTCGGCCGGAATGCCGTCACAAAGTGGCTGTCCTCCTTGCCGCTGAAGATCTTCTTATCCTCTGCCGTCAGCGTATAGATCACGCTTTCAGCGCCTTCCCCGGCTGTCACGGTCACCTCTGCCACTTCGCCCGCCTTCGGCTGCGCGGGTTCCACGCTCACGCTGACCTCCGCGCCGGCTGCCGCGGGGATCAGTATGACAGCCAGCAGCAGTGCGATCCATCTTCCCGTTCTCATCCCTGCGCCTCCGTGATCAGATATACCTTGGCGTCATGCGGCTCGATCTCCGCCCGGATATTCCCGTCGGTCTTCTCTTCCCTTCCGCTCCAGAGCTCTTCGGCAAGGCATTCACCGTCCAGCTCCGCCTCCCGTGCGGTGACCGATATCTCTCTTTTTTCGTCTCCCAGGTTGAACAGCGCCAGATAAATGCCTTTCCCGTCCCTGCGCGGCGCGGTCCACACGCTCTCCGTGTCCGTCGTCCGCAGCGGGCGGGCATTCCGGCTCTCCTTTTCGATCTCCAGCACTTTGCGGTTCGTCAGCAGGCTCAGCGTAAAGGCGTCGTTTTTCGTCATCTCCGCGCCGATCATCAGCGGGGAGCGCGCCATGCACCACAGCGTCATCATGGTCCTCTGCTCCGCCTGCGTAAAGTGCGTCCGTTCCTCCGGATCCTCGCACTGCCTCAGCGCCCCGATCGGCAGCATATCCGCGTCCGGCCAGTGATCCGGCCCTGCGTGGATGCACCATTTCTCCTCCCGCTCAAACATGCCCTTCAGCAGCCGCCACTCATCCCAGAAGTCGTCCGTGATCCGCCACATGTCGGCATACCGCTTCAGATGCTCCGCCTCCTCCAGGGGTGCGGGGCCGGGGGAAAGGCTTAGTACCATTTCACGTCCGCAGGCGCGGCAGGCTTCGGAGATCACTTCGATCTCCTTCCTGCAGTGCGGATACTCCCGGGCGATATCGTCGCACTTCACAAAGTCCACGCCCCATCCGGCATACAGGCGGAAGATGCTGTCATAGTAAGCCCTTGCCTCCGGCAGCTCGCATTTCAGCCCGTACATATCCGGATTCCACATGCAGATGGAATGCGGGTCTGCGGCAGTATGGCAGAAATAGCTGCTTCCCTCAATGGGCAGGTGCCGGTGCGCCGCCATGCGCGGCATGCCGCGCATGATGTGGATCCCGAATTTCAGCCCCAGGGAATGGATATACTCCGCCAGCGGCGCGAAGCCCGCTCCGCCGGCAGCGCTCGGGAAGCGGTTCAGCGCGGGCGTCAGGCGTCCGAACTCATCCATGGTCAGCCCGGCAAAAGCTTCGTAGCTGTGATCCACGGCAGAAGGGCGGGCCCACTGGATATCCACCACAATGTATTCCCAGCCGAATTCCTTCAGATGCTCTGCCATATAGACGGCGTTCTTCCGCACGGTTTCCTCCGTCACGGCGGCGCCGTAGCAGTCCCAGCTGTTCCATCCCATCGGCGGGTATTTTGACGGCATTTTTCCTTCCTCCCCGAAAAGAGTTCTATACAAAAAAATTATACTCCTTTCCCTGCCTGATATCAAGAAAACGCGGGCGTATGAAAAGGCACCCTTCCTTTCGGAAGAGTGCCTGTCTTTTTTTCTGTCCGTCCTTGCTGCGGCCCGGTGCCGTTCCTTCTCAGAGGATAGTTCACAGCACGGCTTACGCGTTGGTGTAGTTGTCAAAATACCCCTGTACCAGCACCACAGGTGTGCCCTTGTCTCCGGAACCGCTGGTCAGGTCACACAGGGAACCGATCAGGTCCGTCAGCTGCCGGGGCGTCGTTCCCTCGGACGCCATCTGTCCCTTCAGGTCTCCGTCCTTTGCCCGGATGCTCTTCTCGATGGCGTTCTTCAGCTCTTCGCCGCTCAGGTGGGCGAAATCGTTGTCCGCCAGATACTTCAGCTTCAGTTCGTTCGGTGTGCCGACCAGGCCGGAAGTAAACGCGGGGGAAACGACCGGATCCGCCAGCTCCCAGATCTTGCCCTTGGGATCCTTGAACGCGCCGTCACCGTAAACCATCACTTCCACATGCTTCCCGGTCTCTTTCAGGATGCGCTGCTGGATATCCTCCACCAGCCCCAGGCATTCCCGCGGGAACAGCTTCACTTTGTCCTCCGTGCTCTTGTTGGAGCCCAGCAGGCCGTAGCGCTCATTGCAGCCGCTTCCGTTCACCGGCGCGTTCAGGATCTCATCCAGGCCCAGTACCACTCTGGCGCCGGCTTCCTTCAGGATCCTCTTGGTACGCGCGCGGGTGTGGATGTCGCAGTTGATCACGGTATCGGTGTAGTCCAGAATGGCCTTCGGCTGATTGGCGAATACGATCTGCGCCTCCGCGCCGGCTTCCCGGATCAGGTCGCCGTAATACTTCACATAATCCACGCCGGTAAACTCGTGGCGGTTTTCGCCGAAAAGCTCCCGGTATTTTTCCAGGCTCAGCACGTCAGAATAGGGATTCACACCCGCCGCGTCGATTTTGTCGAGGCTGACCAGCTCATTGCCCACCTCGTCGGAGGGATAGCTCAGCATCAGCACGATCTTCTTCGCGCCCATCGCGATGCCGCGCAGGCAGATCGCGAAGCGGTTCCGGCTCAGGATGGGAAAGATGACTCCGACAGTTTCGCCGCCGCACTTGGCGCGCACGTCGTCCGCAATATCCTGCACGGAGGCGTAGTTTCCCTGCGCCCTGGCAACGATGGATTCGGTGATGGAGATAACGTCCCTGTCACGAAGCTCAAATCCGTCGTCCCTGGCAGCCAGGAGAACGCTTTCCGTTACAATGGCAGCCAGATCATCACCCTGGCGGATGATGGGGCAGCGGATTCCGCGGGAAACGGTGCCGACTCTACGGGTGTTGTTTTCCATAATCAGATTCCTTCCTTCAGGTCAGAATACATGGGCAGAAACCCACAAAAATTAATTTACACCAGATTTTTACGGTTGGCAATAGAAAGAAACGGTTTTACACCTGTTCTGCTGTTGTTTTTTGGGCGAAAAAAGAGACCCTGCCGTATCAGGCAGGGTCTCCTGTATGCCGGATTATTCCTCGGTCGCTTTTTCGGCGGCTTCCGCCACGGCTTCGGCAGCTTCTTCAGCCTTCTCTTCCACGGCTTCAGCAGCTTCTGCGGCCTTTTCCTCAACAGCCTCTTCCGTTTCGTCCGCAACGTCCTTCAGGATCTTTTCCTCAGTAGCGACTACTTCGTACTCAGCTTCGGGAGCAGCGCCTTCCTCCACGGCGGGCTCGTCATCCTCCAGAGCCTGGCGGATGCTCAGGCTGATGCGCTTCTTTTCGGGATCAACGCTCAGCACCTTCACATTCACGGCCTGTCCGACCTGAACAGCATCCTCGACCTTGGCGATGCGGGTCTTGGCGCACTGGCTGATGTGGACCAGGCCGTCCAGGCCGGGCTCCAGTTCCACAAACGCGCCGAAATCGGTGATGCGGACGACCTTGCCCTCAACGATCGCGCCTTCCGGATACTTCTCGGTGGCGTTGTCCCAGGGCCGGGGCTGCAGCTGCTTGTAGCCCAGCTGGATGCGTTCACGTTCGGGATCCAGGCTCAGGATCTTGACGTCCACTTCCTGATTGGGCTTGACCACTTCGCTCGGATGCTTGATGCGTCCCCAGCTGAGGTCGGTGATGTGGATCAGTCCGTCCACGCCGCCCAGGTCAACAAAGGCGCCGAAGTCGGTCAGCCGGCGGACGATACCGTGGATCACGATACCCTCTTCCAGCTTGTCCCATACTTCCTTCTTCTTCGCGGCGGCTTCCTCAGCCACAACGGCCTTGCGGCTGGCGACGATCCGCTTTTTCTGCTGATCGACCTCGATGATCTTCAGCTTCATTTCCTTGCCGACAAAATCGCCGATCTTTTCAACGTAGCGCTGGCTCAGCTGGCTGGCCGGCACGAAAGCGCGGATACCGCCGACGTCGGCGATCAGGCCGCCCTTAACGGCTTCCTTGCCGATACCGTCAACATATTCGCCTGCGTCGTTCTTTTCCATCAGGGCGTCCCACGCCTTGCGGTTGACAATGTTGCGCTGGCTCAGCAGAACGTTGCCTTCGCCGTCATTGACCTTGACAACCTCAACTTCAATTTCGTCATCCAGCTTGACGTCCTGGTCCACCAGATCCTCACGCTTGATGAGTCCGTCCGCTTTGTAGCCGATGTTGACGCATACTTCGTCATCGGTGATCTGTACCACCTTGCCGGTTACGGTCTGGCCGGGGCGGATCTTTACCAGGGTGGCGTCGACTTCCGCCATGAAGTCATTGTGGTTCTCCTCCTCAGGAGCCTGGGTCAGGTCTTTGTTCTCGAGTTCGCTCATGCGTGTGACAACCTCCTTAAGTGAGTCTGCCGGAGTAGATGCGCCGGCAGTGATCCCAATCTTTCCGGGATCTATATTTGCAAAGGCGGGCGGTATCTCCGCCGCACTCTCTACCAATACTGTACGGGGACACAGTCCCCTGCATACGTCGTATAGCTTTCGCGTGTTCGCGCTGTTCCGGCCTCCGACCACGATCATCGTGTCGCACCGCGCGGCCAGCTCAGCGGCTTCCCGCTGCCGGACCTCCGTCGCGTTGCAGATGGTGCAGTGGCTTTCCAGATCCCTGACCTTGGTCTGCAGGACCTGCAGCACCCTGTTCCACGCGGCCGGCTGAAAGGTGGTCTGCGCCACCGCGATGGCCCTGGGGAGCGGCGGCAGCTTCTCCGCCTCCTCGGGCGACGCCGCGGTGTAGACCGGGCCGTTGGCCCATCCTGCGGTCCCGCGGATCTCGGGATGCTCCTTTTCCCCGACCAGGATCACCGGAGTTCCGTCCCGGGTACCCTCGTCAACCACCTGGTGCAGCCGCGCCACAAACGGGCACGTCAGATCCATGATCCCGCATCCGGCTTCCTTCAGCTCGCTCAGCGTCTGAGGGGATACGCCGTGGCTGCGGATCAGGACCCGCCTGCCTCCTGCCTCCGCGGGATCGTGAATGGCCTCGATGCCCTTTTCCGCCAGCTTCTGTACAACAGAAGGGTTATGGATCAGTTCTCCCAGCGTGCAGGATGCGATACCGTCTCCGGCAGCTGCCTCTGCGGCTTCCACAGCGCGCCGTACTCCCATACAGAAGCCCGCGTGCTCTGCTATTTCAACGGTCATTGCTGCATCCTCTTGCTTAAAAAGCTACATTAGAATTATTTTCTCTTCTTTTCGCGTTATTCCTGCAAAAACAAAAGAAAAAAAAAATTTTTTTATATTTTTTCAGGCTCCGCAATCATACGGCGGAAAGTTTCCCGGAGCCGCTCGTTCATTTTCTCACAGGTTTCGGTATTCACGCCCTCTGCCAGCAGATCGTCATAGGGGATCGGCTTGCCGACATAGGCGTTTGTCTTTTTGAACAGGCCCATTTTCCGGTCGATGTAAACCGGCACGACCGGTACCTTGCTGCGAAGCACGATCAGGGAGGTCCCGCTCTCGATCTGCTCCATCTGTCCCTCATGGTGCCTTGTCCCTTCCGGGAAAATGACCAGCACCTTCTTCATCTTCATGGCTTTCATGCAGGATCGCATGGCTTCCATGTCAGTGTGGTGCCGGTCGACCAGTATGCAGTGCACCCTGTTCAGTATGGAGCGGACAAGGCCGTTTTTCGCCAGTTCCTTCTTTCCGAGGAAAACCGCCTGTGTTTTTGGGATCCGGTATGCCAGCATCACCGGGTCCAGCGCGTGAATATGGTTGGATATCAGCACAAAAGGCGGTTCCGCCTTCAGTCTCTCGATATGGTGGAACTTCACGGGCAGAAAAACGCTGAAAACGATATAGGATAATCCTTTGGCCACCGAATACAGAATGCTTTTTTTCTCTCTGACGGGATCTGTCATTTTGCCTTCGCCTCCACGATGCGCAGGATCGTCTCCACCGTCTCGTCAAAGCTCAGCCCGGTCGAATCGACCTCCACGGCGTCCTCTGCCTTTCTCAGCGGCTCCACGGGCCGGTTCATATCCTGTTCATCCCGCTTTTTCAGATCCTCCAGCACCTGCTCATAGGTATCGGGCATGCCCTTCTCCGCCATTTCCTTATAGCGTCTGCGGGCGCGCTCCTCCGCGCTGGCGGTCAGATAGATCTTGGCGGTCGCGTTCGGCAGCACGGTCGTGCAGATATCCCTCCCGTCGAGCACCATATCTGTCTGCGCGGCCAGCTCCTGCTGCAGCCGTACCATCCGCCTGCGCACGTCGGCATACCGGCTCACAGTGGATGCGGCCATGCTGACCTCCGGCGTGCGGATCAGGCCGGTCACGTCCTCTCCTTCCACCAGGGTCCTCTGCCCATTCTGCCCGTACTTCACGCCGAACTGAAGAGCTTCGCACAGCTCCGTGATCTTTTTTTCGTCACCGACGTCAATTCCCCTGCGGAGCGCGGTCAGTCCCAGCGCCCGGTACATCGCCCCGGTGTCCAGATGCAGGATCCCCAGCCGGGCGGCCACCGCATCGGATATGCTTGATTTTCCGGCTCCGACCGGGCCGTCGATCGCTATATTCAGGCTCATTCGCGGATACCTCCTTTTTTTGCCTGTCCATTATACTTTACAATTCTCTTTCCTGCAAGCGTATTCCACGCTTTCCGGCCCTTTTCCGCCGTCCTCCCCGCTGTTTCCGGTCGGCTCCTCCGCGGCTTTTTTCCCCATTCTTTTCTTGAATCCTTCCTTTGATAAGAGTATAATAAATTGTTTCAATAATATTGTTTTACGGAAGGAAGGGTCCTGCCGAATGTTCAGAAAACTCCTCGGAAGCGTGAGGGAATACAAAAAAGCCACCTGGCTGACGCTCATCCTCATCGTTGCCGAAGCTGTCATTGAAACGGTCATTCCCTTTATCACCGCCAACCTGGTCAACAACATCAAAGCGGGGGCGGAAATGGCAGTCGTCATCCGCACAGGGCTTCTGCTGATCCTGCTGGCCCTGCTTTCCCTGGCCTGCGGCGGCATTGCCGGCTTCAGCTGCGCCAAAGCCTCCGCTGGTTTTGCCAAAAACCTCCGTCACGATATCTTCCGGAAGGTCCAGTCCTTCAGCTTCAGAAATATCGACAAATTTTCCTCCTCTTCCCTGGTCACCCGGATGACGACGGATGTGAGCAATGTCCAGATGGCCTTCATGATGGTCATCCGCACGGCCATCCGCTCCCCGCTGATGCTGATCTTTGCCGTCACCATGGCTTTCATCATGGGCGGTAAGCTTGCGCTGACCTTTGTCATTGTCATCCCGATCCTCGCGGTCGGTCTGTTCCTTGTCTCCCGCAAAGCGATGCCCGCTTTCCGCCGGGTATTCCGCCGTTATGACCGGTTGAACGAGAGCATTGAGGAAAACGTCCAGGCCATGCGCGTCGTCAAGGGCTTCGCCCGCGAGGATTACGAAAAAGCCAAGTTCTCCGAGGCGTCGGACAGCATAGCCGTGGACTTCACAAAAGCGGAGCGAATCGTCGCGCTGAATATGCCGATCATGCAGTTCTGCGTCTATTTCAACACGGTCTTCGTCCTTCTGATCGGTTCCCGCATGGTCATCACCTCCCAGGGCTCCGTCATTGACGTCGGCCAGCTTTCCGCCATGCTCACCTACGGCATGCAGATTCTGATGAGCCTGATGATGCTCTCCTTCATTTATGTCATGCTCACCATGTCCGCTGAAAGCATGAAGCGTATCTGCGAGGTGCTGGACGAGGTCCCCACCATCACGGAAAAGGAAAATCCCGTCACCGCGGTGGCGGACGGCTCCGTTTCCTTCCGCGGCGTCAGCTTCAAGTACTCCGAACAGGCGGAAAAGTATGCCCTCAGCGACATCGACCTGGAGATCCCTTCCGGTGCGGTGGTCGGCATCATCGGCGGCACCGGCTCCAGCAAATCCTCCCTGGTCCAGCTCATTCCCCGCCTCTATGACGTGTCCAAGGGCAGCGTTTCCGTCGCCGGCGTCGATGTCCGGGATTATTCCCTCAAAGCGCTGCGCAACGCCGTCGCCATGGTCCTGCAGAAGAACCAGCTTTTCGCCGGCACTGTTAAGGACAACCTTCGCTGGGGCAATGAAAACGCCACCGACGGGGAGATCGAGGAGGCCTGCAGGCTCGCCCAGGCGGACGAGTTCATTCAGACCTTCCCGGATAAATACGATTCCTGGATCGAGCAGGGCGGCTCCAATGTCTCCGGCGGCCAGAAGCAGCGCCTGTGCATTGCCCGCGCGCTGATCAAAAAGCCGAAGATCCTGATTCTCGACGACTCCACGTCCGCGGTGGACACGCGCACGGATGCGCTCATCCGCGCCGGCTTCCGCTCCTATATTCCGGAGACTACCAAGCTGATCATCGCCCAGCGCATTTCCTCCGTGCAGGACGCGGATATGATCGTCGTGATGGATAACGGCCGGATCTCCGCGGCCGGAACACATGAGCAGCTCCTGAAGTCCAGCGATATTTACCGTGAGGTCTATGAACAGCAGACGAACGGAGGTGACAGCAATGAGTAACCGTCCGGGCCGTCCCTCTCCCGCCGCCGCGAAGCCCGTTCTCGGGCGCGTCCTGAAGCAGCTGATCCGCTTCTATCCGCGCCTCGTGCCGGTTTCAGCGCTGTGTATCCTGTTCTCCGCGGTCGTGGCCACCCTGCCGACCGTTGTAACCCAGCAGATCGTCGCCTCCATTGAAAAATGGTTCAATGTGGATAACGGCTGGTCCTCCGCCTCCGGCGAGATCATCCCGCGGGTCATCCTGCTGGCCGGCCTCTATCTGCTGTCCCTTGCGGCCGTCACGGCTTACAACCAGCTCAATGCCATTATCACGCAGGGCTTCCTGAACAAGTTCCGCAAAACCATGTTCAGCGGCATGCAGTATCTGCCGATCAAGTATTTCGATACCCATAAATTCGGCGATATCATGTCCCATTACACCAACGATATGGACACGCTTCGCCAGCTGGTCTCCCAGACCTTCCCGCAGTTCATTTCCTCCGGCACCATCGTCATCAGCGTCACGGTCCTCATGCTCTATTACAGCTTCTGGATGGCGCTCATCGTCGCCGCGGGCGTGATCCTCATGCTGCTGGTCAGCCGGAAAATCGGCGGCGGCAGCGCGCGCTATTTCATGGCGCAGCAGAAGAACGTCGGCAAAACCGAAGGCTTCGTACAGGAAATGATGTCCGGCCAGCGCGTCGTCAAGGTCTTCAACCATGAGGAAAAGAGCATGGAGGACTTTGACCGCATCAACGGAGAACTCTTTGAGGTCTCCTACAAGGCGCATGCCTATGCCAATTCCCTCGGCCCGATCATCATGAATATCGGCAATGTGCTCTATGTCGTCTGCGCTGTCGCCGGAGGCCTCTTCCTGCTCGGCGGCGTGCCGAACGTCAGCCTTTCCGGGCTTCCCTTCTCCATTGCCATCGTCGTGCCCTTCCTGAACATGTGCAGGCAGTTCACCGGCAATATCAACCAGCTATCCCAGCAGATCAACTCCATCGTCATGGCCATGGCGGGCGCCTCCCGCATCTTTGCCCTGATCGATGAAAAGCCGGAAACGGATGACGGCTACGTCACGCTGGTCAACGCGGTCGTGGATGAGGACGGCAATATCACGGAATCCGAAAATCACACGGGCGTCTGGGCCTGGAAGCATCCCCACACCGACGGCAGCGGCACCACCTACAAGCTGCTGGAGGGCGACGTGCAGATGGTGGACGTGGATTTCGCCTATGAGGAGGGCAAGGACGTCCTTCATGACGTCTCCGTCTATGCCAGACCGGGGCAGAAGGTGGCCTTCGTCGGCGCGACCGGCGCCGGAAAGACGACCATCACTAACCTGATCAACCGCTTTTACGATATCGCCGACGGCAAGATCCGTTATGACGGGATCAACGTCAACAAGATCCGCAAGGATGATCTCCGCCGCTCCCTGGGCCTGGTGCTGCAGGACACGAACCTCTTCACCGGCACCGTCATGGACAATATCCGTTACGGCAAGCTGGACGCAACTGATGAGGAATGCATCGCCGCGGCGAAGCTTGCCGGCGCGGATGATTTCATCACCCGCCTGCCCCAGGGCTATGGCACCCCCCTGACCGGCAACGGCGCGAACCTCTCCCAGGGCCAGCGCCAGCTCCTGGCCATCGCCCGCGCCGCGGTCGCGGATCCGCCCGTCATGATCCTGGACGAGGCTACGTCCTCCATCGACACGCGCACGGAGGCTATTGTCCAGCGGGGCATGGATGAGCTGATGAAGGGGCGTACGGTTTTCGTCATTGCCCACCGTCTTTCCACCGTCATGAATTCGGACGTGATCATGGTGCTTGACCACGGCCGGATCATCGAGCGCGGCAGCCATGAAAAGCTGATCGCCGACAAGGGCGTTTATTACCGGCTCTATACCGGCGCCTTCGAACTGGAGTGAACCCATGAGTTATTCGTTTTTTGCGTATCTTTCCCGCCTCCGCCTGATCTCCCGCTGGTCCCTCATGCGGAACACCCAGCAGGAAAATGACGCGGAGCATTCCCTGCAGGTCGCGATGATCGCCCATGCGATCGCCGTCATCGGCCGGGACCGCTATGGACGCGACGTCGATCCGGAGCACGTGCTTTCCCTGGCCGTCTATCACGATGCCACTGAGGTCATGACCGGCGACCTTCCCACGCCTGTCAAGTATCACAGCGATGAGCTTCGAGGCGCCTACAGGCGTCTGGAGGATCTTTCCGCCGACCGGCTCCTGGCTCTTCTGCCGCCGGAGATGCAGTCCGCCTTCTCCCCCTATTTGAAGCAGGAGAAAGGCTACAGCCGGGACGTCGTCAAGGCCGCTGACAAAATCAGCGCCTATATCAAATGCCTGGAGGAGCAGCGCGCCGGCAACCGTGAGTTTGATTACGCGGCGGAGAATATCCGGAAAACGCTGGACGGGATCGGCCTTCCCGAGGTGCATGATTTCCTGCGGGACTTCCTGCCTGCCTTCGATATGACGCTGGATGAACTGAACCACCCCACAAAGGAGGAACCCTGACCCATGAAAAGATTCTTTTCCCTTCTGCTTGCCCTGGCCCTTCTCCTGCCGGTATTTTCCCTGGCGGAAGAGGATGACGATTTATCCTTTGATGACATTGAGGAAGATGTGATCCTTGAGGATGACGGCACCGAAACCGAAGATCCCGACAGTATCGGGGAAGAGTTCTATATGCCGTCCGAGGAGCAGGAAGAAGCCCTCCTTGCGCTGGATGCGGAAGTGGATGATACGGTGGATCCCGATTCTCTGGATCTCAATACCCAGCTCCCGGATGACGTGCTGAACATCCTTCTTCTCGGTGTGGATACACATATTCCCGTCACCCGCGACGAAAGCGGCAAAATTGTCCAGAAGAATATCATCGGGCTCGCGGATACCCAGATCATTCTCTCCATCAACAAAAGCACCGGAGAGATCAAAATGACCTCCATCCTGCGCGATTCCTATGTTTCTCTTCCAGGATACAAGCAGAAAAACAAGATCAACGTCTCTTTCCAGTATGGCTGCAATAAGCTGAAGCTGTCCAAAGCAGAAGAGGCGACCCGCATGGATGAAAAAACGTCTCTCGGCGCCGCTCTGGCCATGCGTACGGTCAATAAAAACTTTGAGATGAATATCCAGCACTATGTTGCCATCAATTTCAGCGGCCTTTCCGGCATAATCGACGCGCTCGGCGGCATCGATATCGACATGAGCAAAAAGGAAGCGTCTGCTGTCAACAAATACATCAATGCCGCCTATAAACTCCCGAACAAGTTCACCTACGACCCCGGCTACGACCGCAAACTGCGGAAGAATCCCAACCGCGTTCCGCTGGAAGTAAAAGCCGGAATTCAGCACTGCGACGGCATTCAGGCGCTGACCTATGCCCGCCTCCGCAGTATCGACAATGACTTTATGCGTTCCAACCGCCAGCGTCATCTGCTGGACCTGCTCCTCAAGGATGTCCTTCAGAAGTTCAGTCTGGACACCATGGACGCTCTGCTGGAGGTCTGCTTTGACTACGCCGCGACGAATATCAATGCCAGCACTTTCTTTGATCTTGCTGTATCCATTCTGCGTTCCGGCATTACGAGCCGGGTCGGACAGGAGTCTTCCCTTTTTGAAGATCTCCGGATCCCGATGGACGGCACCTACAGCTACAAGGATATTACGGTCAACGGCGGCAAATCCTCAGTCACCACCTATAACGTGAAAAAGCAGACCAGAGCCATTCATGAATTCATCTACGGTAGCTATTATCCCGCGGACTGACGGATGCGCAAAAAAGGGCCGGAGCGTTTTATCGCCCCGGCCCTTCTCTTATGCCCTTATTTCAGGATCCTTCTGAAATCCTTGCCTGTTTTTTTCCAGTATGCCAGCGTCAGCGCGCCGTAAACGGCTATGCCGGTCAGCGTCTGCACGCCGAGCCCGGTCCAGCCCTTCCACGGGATCACGCTGCCGACCCCTTTGACTGTCAGCAGCATGATCCCGCCGATCACTGCGTATATTCCGGCATATCCGATAAACCTTCTGTATGGCAGCTCCTTCCGCAGGATCAGATACTGCACCAGCGGCACCGTAAACTCCGCCAGCAGCGTGCCGGCAACGGCGCCCATGCTTTGCATGGAAGGGATCAGGCAGGCGTTGGCGACCAGATTGACCGCCGCGCCGCAGCATACGCTTTTCACAAATATATGATCCCGGCTCTGGGGCAGCACCCACTGCGTCCGGATCACGTTGGCAAACCCGATCAGGATCAGCGTAAAGGCCAGGGGGATCATCAGCGTGCCGGAATAGGTGAAATCCTCCCCGTAGAAGAGCGGAGCGAAATGCTCCGCCACCGCCGCCACGCCGAAAGCCATGGCGCTCACCATGCACAGGATCAGGTTCATGCTCCTGTCGATGTGGTCCCTTATCTCCTCTGTCCTGCCCTGCTTTTGCATGTGGCTGATCTTCGGCATCATCACGGTCCCGATAGCGGATATAAAGCCGCTCAGGCAGTAAATGATCTTCTCCGCGTTCTCGTACAGGCCGTTCTGCTCCATCCCGGCGATCTGGCTGACCATCACCTTGTCCATCGTGCGGTAGATGTTCACCGCCAGCACGGAGATAAACAGCACGGCGCAGGGTTTCAGATGCTTCAGGCTTTCCCTCATCGGCACCCGCCGGTAGCTGACCTTTCCCTTCAGGCTGGTCACACAGCTCAGGTTGCCCAGCAGGGTCGACAGGCTCCAGGACAGCCCGTAGATCCACAGGTCTTCCTTCCCGCGAACGAAGATAAACACGCAGGCCGCGGCGATCAGCTTCACGAAAGTGTTTCTCAGGGCGATCGGCCGGAAAATATCCAGCCCCATCAGGCACCAGTCAAAGGAGCACAGGCAGCTTACGCTCATCAGCGTCAGGGCAAATGCGATCTCCTTTTCCGCGTCCGCCACAAACGCCGCGTATCCGATCCACACCAGCAGTGTCGCCCCGGCGACCGCCAGCTGCATCTGCCATATGGCAGAGAATGTCCGGTCCAGCTCCGCCCGGTCATCGCGTGCCTTTGCGATGGTTCTCACGCCGTAATCGTTCAGCCCCAGCATCCCGATCAGACAGAAGATATAGCTCACGCTCCAGGCGTAGGAGTAAAGCCCCACTCCCTCCTGGCCGACCGTCCGGGAAAGGAACGGGGCCGTGACCAGGGGCAGCAGCACGGAGAACATCCGGTATGCCACGTTGTATGCCGCGTTTTTCTTTGTGCTCATGCTTCCCCTCCCTTTCCGGATATGATGTTATCGTATAAGATTCCCCCTTCCCCGGCTCCGGGAAAGGGGGATCCAGTCTCTCACAGATGCAGCAGACCGTTTGCGATGCTGAAGTAGACCAGCAGGCTCAGCGCGTCCACGGTGGTGGTGATGAACGGACTCGCCATCACCGCCGGATCAAAGCCCAGCTTCTTGGCGCACATCGGCAGTACGCAGCCGACGACCTTGGCGATGATGATCGTGACCAGCATCGTCAGGCAGACCACTGCCGCCACGAGCACCGTAATATCATCATTCGCCAGCAGCATTCTGTCCACCAGCATGATCTTCGCGAAACACAGGATCGCCAGCGCGATGCCGCACATCACGGCAGTCCGGATCTCTTTCCAGATCACGCTCGGCAGATCCCGGAATTCCAGTTCGTTCAGGGAGATCGCGCGGATCACCGTCACAGAGCTCTGAGAGCCGGAATTACCGCCCGTGTCCATCAGCATGGGAATGAATGCTGTCAGGGCCACCTGCGCGGCCAGCGCTTCCTCAAAGCTCGTAATGATCAGCCCGGTAAAGGTGGCTGAAACCATCAGCAGGGCCAGCCACGGAATGCGGTGCTTGAACAGGTCCCAGGGAGAGGACCGGAGATAGGTCTTGTCGCTCGGCGTAATACCGGCCATGATCTCCATGTCCTCGGTTGTCTCGTCTTCCATGACGTCCATGGCGTCGTCGAATGTAACGATACCGACCATCCGGTTGTCGCTGTCCACCACCGGGATCGCCAGCAGGTTGTACTTGCTCATCATCTGAGCCACTTCCTCCTGGTCGGTATGGGTGTTCACGGTGATCAGCCCGGAGCCGCTCTCCATCACGCTGTCAATGGTCTGCATGTCGCTCGGCGCGAGCAGCAGGCTCTTCACGGACACTGTGCCCACCAGCAGCCGGTTCTCCAGGACGTAGCAGGTGTAAATGGTTTCCTTGTCCACGCCCGTCCGGCGGATCCGCAGGATCGCGTCTCCCACCGTCATATCCGGCCGCAGGCTTACATACTCCGTTGTCATCACGGACCCTGCGGAATTCTCCGGATACTGCAGGATCTCGTTGATCTCCTTGCGCATCTGCGGGTCGGACTGCGCCAGGATCCGCTGCACCACGTTTGCGGGCATCTCTTCCACGATGTCCACCGCGTCGTCCACGTACAGTTCATCCATCACCTGCCGCAGCTCGCTGTCGCTCAGCCCGCGGATCAGCAGCTCCTGCTGGTCGCTTTCCATCTCCACAAAGCTTTCTGCCGCCAGCTCCTTGGGCAGCAGCCGGAAAAGCAGCGGCAGCTGCTCCGGTTCGCACCCGGAAAAAACCGCGGCAATATCTGCCGGATTCATTGTTACCAGAATATCCCGAATAGTCGGATACTTCTTGCTTGCCAACAATGACTGCAGCGTGTTTTCAACTGTTACAGAATGCTCCGTCATGCGAGCTCCCTCCTCCCATTTTGTCAGAATGGTCAATAACCGGAAGCCGGCAAAGCGGTCAAAAGCCTATCAAGCCCGCGCGTTTCTTTCCCCCTCGGTCTGTGCGCACAGCACACACCGCCCCGTACCTTGCGGCAGGGGCGGAACAACAGACGGCAGAATGGCTGGCTTAAATCAGATGTGGAACAGGAACGTCATGGCGTTCTTGCTCCGCTGTCTTCGCCCGACCGGTATGCCGCTGCTACTCCCAGCGTCCATGACATTCCCTCCTTGTTTTTCTGTTTTTTTCAGGTTGAAATATCTCTCAGCCCGCTTTGTTGATTATACCTTTCAGCCTTTCTCTTTGTCAATCCGCAAACTGAATAAAAACAGGCCAAAATCATCTCCGTGTATAAAAGCCCCCGGTCAACCCAGCGCGACATCCAGAGCCATCATGACCGTAAAACCGACGGCAAAGAACACCGTCCCGGTATTGGAGTGATCCCCCTTGGACATTTCCGGTATCAGCTCCTCGATCACGACATAGACCATGGCGCCGGCGGCAAAGCTCAGCAGGTACGGCAGAGCCGGTACCACCAGCCCGGCAAACAGCACGGTCAGGATCGCTCCGGCCGGTTCCACCGCACCGGAAAGGAAGCCGCTCAGGAAAGCCCTTCCCTTCTTCATGCCTTCCGCGTGCAGCGGCATGGAAATGATCGCGCCTTCCGGAAAGTTCTGTATCGCGATGCCGATAGCCAGCGCAAGGGCTCCTCCAAGGGTAATGTTCATATCTCCGGAGAGCCACCCCGCGTAAACGACGCCGACAGCCATGCCTTCCGGAATGTTATGCAGCGTGACCGCCAGCACCATCATGGTCGTTTTCTTCAGCTTGGTGCTGGGGCCTTCCGCTTCCTCACTGTTCAGGTGCAGGTGAGGGATCACTCTGTCCAGAACCAGCAGGAAAAGCGTTCCGGCCCAGAAGCCTGCAACAGCGGGGAAAAACGACCATCTGCCCATCGCTTCGCTTTTCTCCATGGCGGGGATCAGCAGGCTCCATACGGACGCGGCGGTCATCACGCCCGCGGCAAAACCCATCAGGGCGCGTTCCACCTGCTTTTTCAGCGTTCCGCGCATGAAAAAAACACATGCCGATCCGAGAGACGTTCCGAGAAAAGGGATCAGGATCCCCAGGACTACTTCGGCTGACATTGGAATCCCTTCTTTCTGCGCTTCTTCGCGCATTCGAGTCCCGGCGGTGTCACATCCTTTTCAGGTGCCGGATCACCGCCGGTAGAAATGTTAGCCTGAAACAACACCGTTGTCAACCCGTATATCGGTTTTCGTTCCGTTATTCTGTTTTGTCCGGAAATGTTACTCGTTGGTGTATTTGAGTCCCTTTTTCCTTGCGAAGTTTTCCGCGGGGCTGCCCTTGTCCGTTACGATAGTCAGATGCCCGTTGTCCGTGTCAAAAGCGTCTTCCGCCACCGTCTTCACAGTGGAAGGAATGACCACCTTCCACAGTCCGGTGCAGTTTTTGAATGCCCGGCTTCCTATTGTCACGGTTCCCTCCGGGATCACCGCTGCCCTGATCGATACGTTCCCTTCAAAGGCTTCCTCCTCGATGACCTTCATGAACGGAGGCAGCTGCAGGGTCGTGTCCTCAAAATCAATGGACGCGGTCACGGTGTTCTTCTCCCGGTCGGGTATCAGCTTCAGCTGTACCGATTCCTTCCCGTCGCTGTATTCCGCTTCATTCATATAGGAGAGGCAGGCCTCCCTCGCCGTGATCCATACCGGCCCGGAGGTATGTGTCAGCCCTTCGGCCCGGTATCTGTCCGCCAGCGGTACCTCATAGGAATAATCTCCCTTGCCCAGCCCGGTGTTGATCCGTTCGGTCAGCTCCGTGATCCACGGCCCGGCAGTGCCTTCCCGCACAAAATAGTTGTCTTCAACGGCGTCACAGCTTCTGGAGGATTCGTAGCTCATGTGATCGCTCCGGATCGCCTCGTCGGTGATAAAGCAATAGGTATGATTCTCGGTTCCTCCCTGCGGGTCATCCCACGTCAGGTCCACATTGTACCAGTTTCCGTCCAGGCACACCTGGTCCCAGGAGTGGGACCCGTCCTTGCTCACGATCCGGTCACAGGGAATCCCCGCTTTGTTCATCAGCAGGCGGAAGGCTTTGGTATAGCTGTCGCATACGCCCTTCCCGTAGATCAGCACGCCGTCCTCGGCATAATACGTCAGCGTGGAATCGTAATCCGCGTGCGTGACCAGCCACTCATGGGCCCATACGGCCTTTTCGTACTGAGTTTTGTTGCCTTCCGTTTCACACTGCTTCATCAGCCTGTCCGCGACCTGGTCCACCGTGCTTTTTCCGTCCACGTCCACCGTAAAATCCAGGCTCGTGTAAGCCACATTGTTTTCTTTGTCATATACGTATACTGCCAGCCGGTAATTTCCGTTGGACACAAACTGATAGCTGTATATGCTGTTTTTCGTTTCGATCTCGCAGCCCATCAGGCTGTCCGTTCCGGTGGTCCGGTCCGTCAGGTAAAAGCTGTATCTGTATTCACCCTTTCCGCCCGTGGCCTTGGCAGCCCAGACGGTTTTCTCACTGATATAGTTCCGGTTCAGCTCCATCAGGCTCACGTCCAGCCTGTCCATGCCGGGAAGGTCGATATGGATGGGAAACTGCTCGGACAGCCTTGAGCCTTTCTGATCCGTCACCGTCACCCACAGCTCATATTCGCCGTTTTCCCTGAAGGTATAGGAATAGGTCCTGGATGGTGAATCCTCTTTTTCGGCGACGATGAAATACATGCTCTCCCCGCCGGACTCGACCTTCCTGACCAGCGTATAGTCATAGCTTACCGGCCTGCTGGTCCCGATGATAAAAATACTCCAGGTCTTCTTCGGGCTTTTTGCCGCCCCGGTCTGGAACATCGCGATCTCATAGATCTCTTTCCAATGCGGGGTTGTACTTTCCTCGTCTGACGGGGCCGGCTTTTCCACGGGCACGCCGAGATCACCGGTTGAAACAATATCTTCCGCCACAGGTACAAAAAGAGAGCCTGGTTCGAGCACCGGACCCCGGAAAACGCCGTCCGCTTCCGCTTGTAACACCACCATACCCAATAGAAACAGCAAAACCAGGCATAGGGAGCCGTTTTTCATTCAGGTTGTTTCCTTCCGCAAGATATGGCAAATTATATAACAAAACGTTACAAATTGTCAAACGCTTTTGTGGGATTTTTAGAAAAAAAGCAATAACCGGAATTGTGCGGTCGGCCGGAAACCAATTGTAATTTTGCCTTCGGCTGATTTCTGCCTTGAAGAAAAACTGTTCCCATGGTATATTGTTCTTATATCGGAGACCTATTCTGACAGAAAAAGGAAGATGAATATGGCTGAATGGAAAAACGGTTTTGAAAGCAGCACCGGCAAAAAAATAGCCTTCATCGGCTCGGAATGCTATCCCTTTGTGAAAACCGGCGGCCTGGGAGACGTTATGTATGCCCTGCCCAGGGCTCTGATCCGTCAGGGCTGTGAGGTCCGCGTCATCCTTCCCCTTTACCGCTGTATACCTGATAAGTATAAGGCTCTGATGGGATACCGCGGTTCGTTCATGATGGATCTCACACTGGAGGGGCGAACCTTTTATGTCGGCATCATGGAAGCCGAAAAAGACGGCGTGATTTACGATTTTATTGACAACCGGGAGTTTTTTGACTGGGGAAATCCCTATACCGGCCTCTGGGAGGATATTCCCAAATACTGCTATTTCTCCAAGGCCGCTCTGGCGATCCTCAATTATATGGACTGGATCCCGGATGTGATCCACTGCCATGACTGGCAGGCTGCCCTTGCGCCGGTCTATCTGCGCACCAAGTTCTCCGGCACCCCGGTCGGCAGCGCGCGCAGCATCCTGACGATCCATAATCTCCGGTTCCAGGGCATCTGCAGCATCCCCCACCTGAAATACTGGTCCGGCCTTCCGGATTATCTGTTTAATTACCCGGTTTTCAAGATCAATGACGACGAAGCGAATATGTTCAAGGGCGGCCTGGCCTTTGCGGACAGGATCACGACCGTCAGCGCCACCTATGCCGATGAGATCCAGACGGATTTCTACGGAGAAGGCCTGAACGGGCACCTTTTCTATCACGCTCCTAAACTTCAGGGCATTGTCAACGGCATCGACGTGGAGCAGTGGAACAGCGCGGATGATAAGCTCCTGGTCGCTCCCTACAGCGCGGCCGACGTTCTCGAAAAGAAACCGGAAAACAAGCGCGCTCTGCAGCAGCGTCTCGGTCTGGAGGTCAACGATGGCCTGTTTGTGATCGGCCTCGTCTCCCGCCTGACGGATCAGAAGGGGCTGGATCTGATCGACTCCGTTTTCAGCGAGATGCTGGACAGCTCCACCCAGGTCGTGATCCTGGGCACCGGCGACCCGCGTTATGAAAGCTCCTTCCGGTATTACGAATCAGCCAACAGGGGCCGCGTCTGCGCCTATATCAAGTATGATGAAAGCCTTGCGCATCAGATCTACGCCGGCTCGGACGTCCTTCTGGTGCCCAGCCTGTTCGAGCCCTGCGGCCTGACGCAGCTGATCTCCATGCATTACGGCACGGTCCCGGTCGTCCGGGAAACCGGCGGCCTGAAGGACACGGTCGAACCCTTCAACGTCTACACCGGTGAAGGGAACGGCTTCACCTTTGACCGGTATGAAGCCGGCCTCCTGCTGGATGCCGTCCGCAGAGCCCGGGATACCTTCTTCAATAACCGTGAGCAATGGAACCGCATCGTTGTCCGCGATATGGAGAAGGACGTTTCCTGGGAAAACTCCGCAAAACAGTATCTGCGGCTGTATGATGAGCTGAAAGGGATCTGACGGGCTGAACCGGCAGAAAAAACCACCCTTTCCGGCAGTGACGTCAGGTTTGCGTCACCGCCCGGCCGGGTGGTTTTTTCGTATCCTTTTTTACAGACTCCGGCAGCTCAGGTCCCCTTTATCGTGTTTCTTTTCCCTTCTGTGTTTTTTCTTCCGCGGCCTCTTTGTTCAGGCCCATCGCCGCCTTCAGCTCATACATGCTTTTTTCGTTTGACCGGAAAAAGACCTTGATCAGTCTCCATATGTTAAAGAAGGGATACAGCGCCGGTGCCTTCCGCAGGGCCGGATACAGGCGCTGCATGGTCTGCAGTGACGGGAAGAGCCTGCCGCGCAGGAATGCTCCCCTCCCGTTTTCCCGGATCAGTCTTCTCACGTTCTTTTTATAATCGCCATATACTCCGGAGCCGAGGATGTACTCCAGCATCTCCCGGTCGGCTTCTGTCAGTTCCTCCCCGTCAAAAAGCCGCTGCGCCAGCCCGCGGTTCTGCTCCTCGTATTCCCGGATGCCCATCTTTTCTGTTTCCAGGGCTACGCGGTCCATATTCAGCTTTCTGTTCTTCAGATAGACGTAGGTATCCGCCAGGGATCTGAGGCCTGTGCCTTTGTGGATGAAGTGCTTGTATTCATGTGCGACCATGTAGATGTAGAAATCGTCATCCGAAAAGTGATATCCGCATCCTCCGCCGCCATCGGCGATCAGACGCTCCTGTTTCACATTTTTATAGTACTCACTCAGCCTGTCCATATAGTTTTTGTGAAAAAGCATCCGGTGCATTTCAAAATTGCTCACCGGCTTTTTCTGATATACGTCGTGAGCGCCTCGGTCGAACGTTACCGGCGTAAAGCCGGCCTGTTTCATGATCTCCTTCACATCTGCGGCACGGGTGGCGTCATACAGGATATCGTTGTCCGCCATTTCCCGCATGCCGTACCGGGGATAAAGATCCTTCAGCACGGCGCCCTTCAGCGGCATATACCAGATCCCGGCCCTGTCCAGCTCCGCCAGGATGTTTTTCCTGTCCGCGTCCAGCAGGGCGTTCTTTCTCTGGGCAGACGCGATCGCCTGTGAAAACTCCTTCGTCTTCTTCCCGGCCGCTTCCAGCGCCATCCCGACTGCGGCTGCCAGCAGATGCTTCTTCGCCAGAGTATAAACGGCTTCAAGATCTGTCTGCTCAATATGTTCCTTGTCCGGAACCGCCTGCCTGACTGCGCATCCGGTCAGGTAAATGAAGTCCTCATAGACCTTTTTGGAAAACTCTCTTTCCGCTCCGGCCGCGTCGCTCATCTTTCCCTTACCCCGTCTTCTTCAAATTCAATGATCCTGTCACAGATCTCAAGCGCGGCAGGCCGGTGTGTCACGATGATCACGGTCCTGTCGGTCATGTTTTTCAGATTGATGAGCAGCTTTTCCTCCGTTGCGGCGTCCAGCGCGCTCGTGGCCTCATCCAGCAGCAGGATCGGAGCGTCGGAATAGATTGCCCTCGCGATGGCGATCCGCTGCATCTGTCCTTCGGAAAGCCCGGTCCCCCGTTCTCCCAGCAGCGTGTCCGTCCCATCCTCCAGCCCGTCCGTGAATTCCTTCGCGCAGGCGATCCTCAGGGCGTCCTCCATCCGCTGTCCGTCCGGTTTCTCCCCGGCCTTCGCAAGGGAGATGATTTCCTTTATGGTGCCGGTCATCAGCATATTTCCCTGTGGCGCATAGGCAAACAGCCTGCGCCATGCCGCGGTCATCGGCAGCGTGCCTCCGTCCTTCTCCCGAATCACGATCTCCCCGGCATCCGGTTCATACATGCTCATCAGCAGCTTCAGCACCGTGCTTTTGCCACATCCGCTGTATCCGGTAAACGCGATGTATTCGCCCTTCCGGATCCGCAGGTTGAAGTCCTTCAGCACCACCGGCATGTTCGCTTTGGTTCGGTCGTCAGTCTCTGCCCCGGCCGGATAATAGGTGTAATCCACGTGGCTCATTTCCAGCGCGGCGATCCGTTTCTCATAGGCTTTCTGCACCTCATCCCGACTGATCGCCTTCTCCGTTCCCTCGTCCGGGAACTGCTCTATGGCCATCAGCCTTTCCGCGCTGGCGGTCATGGCGTAGTACCGCGGCAGGTATCCGCTGATATTCGTCATCGGAATCTGGATCTGGCTCAGCAGCTGCATCATGGCGGCCAGCGTCCCATAGGACGTTGTTCCGGTCAGGATGCCCCACGCGCAGTAGCAGATACCCAGCAGCAGCATCGCCTGCATCGCCGCGCCGTATCCGATGTTCCCGAGGTTGGAAAAACGCATCCGCTTCATTCTGGCAGCCTTATGCTCTTCCATTTTACCGATGGCTTCCTGCTCCGTCTGCTCTTCCGCGGTAAAGGATTTGACCATCATCAGGCTGCTGATCCGTTCCTGCAGGAAGACACGCAGCTTTCCGTCCTTCTCCTGGATCTGCTTATGCAGCTGCTTCAGTCTTTTGCGGATAAGGTAGGTCAGAGCGATCAGGATCAGCCCGCCCCCGCAGATCAGCACTGCGAACCGGGGGTCCAGAATGACGATCAGCGCTGCCGCGCTGCACAGGCGGACCGCCATGCCCGCCAGTCCCGGAAAAACGTCCGTATAGCCGTCCGCCACGACCTTCGTATCGTTCGTCAGCTCGTTCATCCATTCCCCGGAATGGACAGCGGATACGGAGGCGTAGGAACGGTGAAGGATATTCTCCAGCAGTCTTTGTTTGAACAGATTCTCAATGGAGGATTTGCTCAGCTCGCTCAGCCAGCGGATCACCGCGTGCAGTCCCTGCTGGCATACGATCAGCAGCCCCACCGGGATCACGGCCTGCTGAAAAGCAGCTGCGTCCCCTCCGGCCGCGCTGTCCACGACCCTGCGCAGCAGCAGCGCTGCCGCGGCTCCTGTCAGCCCGTTCAGGATCTGCACTGCCGTCAGTACCGCGATGACGGCGTTTTTGCGCCCCGTCACCCGGTACATCCAGCTGAGTGCCCTCGATTTCTTCTTTCTCATGGATCTGTCCTTCGCTGCCACATGATTATTTCTGTCCGCCGCGCCCTCTCAGACGTCTGAGGCATCTGCCCGCAAACACCCGGGCCTTCTTCAGCGCGAACCGGACCGGATAGCATCTGCACCAGGTGTTCACATACAGCCGGTAGCGCCAGTCGTCCGTCGCTATGGTTTTTCCGCTGCGCACCACGCCCGTCAGGACGCCCAGGATCTGCTCCTCCTTCACCGTCTCCCCGCTCATGCAGTTGTCCCCGACGATCCAGTAGGTCCCGTCGCCGTTCACGCGCAGGATCCGGTGCATCACATACGCGTCCGGGCCGTTTGGTCCGGGCCGTCTGAACAGAACAGCATCCAGCTTTTTGCAGCCCGCCTGCCCCTTCTTTGAGATCAGCATCACGTCCCGGCTCTGCCGCAGCAGCGGCATCATGCTCACGCCCTTATTGGTGTAGGCGATCTGCCCGTCCCGCTCCAGCAGTTCCTCAAAGGTCAACTTCTCCGTCATGCTCTGCCGTCCTCCGTGTCAGACCGGATCATTGCGCGTATGCTGACCTGTGCCGCCTCCGGATCCATGTTGCATCCGAGCCGGTAAAGGCGTACTCCCCGGCAGATCCGGTCCAGCACGCCGATCGCCGGGATCATCCTGTCTGCTCCGGCCGGTACGTAAGCCTGCCGCAGCAGCGTGCTGATGGCTTCTTTGGGGCTAACCGCCTGAATATGGTTCGTTTCATCCCGTTCCAGCAGGCAGATCGCCTCCAGCGGGAGTATTTCATTACGCCCGTACTGTTCTTTTCCGCGCCAGGGCGCGCCGCACGCCAGAATCCTGCCGTCCGGTTCAGCCTTCAGGAAAGGCTTGTCCCCGTTCAGAATATAGGCCCTGGGCAGCGTCTCCGTCCACAGCCGGGTATGCGTTGTCTTTCCCGTGCCGGAGGGCGCGGTAAACAGATAGGCCTTTCCGTCCACGGCGATCACGGATCCGTGAAAAAGGATCACGCCGTATTCCGGCATCCGGTCAGCAATTTGACGCAGAAGGGCAAGTGATTCCAGATAGCGTTTTGACCACGGCTTCTCCCCGGGTTCCAGCGCGTATTTTTCGTCAGAATACCTGCGTTCAGCCTCGATCGCCTCTGCGCTGATCTCCACCGAAAAGCTCGGCTCCGCGTCGGTCAGGTAGTCTTTGAAATACGCCCGGGTCTCCGGAAACAGACAAACGATCCGGATCGGTATTCCCGCCAGCGCAACAGTAAACTCCGCCATCTTATTCTTCCGTCAGGCCGGCTGCTTCCAGCTGTCCGATCACGGTATCCACCGCTTTGGCGGCCGTTTCCCGGTCCAGGCCCTCATATTTCTCCTGCAGCCGCAGGATCAGCTTTTCCCGGTCCTCTCCCTCACTCAGTCCTCTGAAAACCTCGGCCCCGCTCTCGTTCAGCTTCACGATCCCGTGAAAACCTTTCCCTCCGTCCAGCGGTACTGCCACGTATTCATTGGCAAGCCCGGTCAGTGTGAAATTGTTCTTCAGCTTCATTTTTCTTCCCCTTTTCTTTCCCGATACTCTCTCAGGGCGTCCAGCATCTGCTCCTTCAGCTCAGCCATCCGGATCTCCCGGTCCGCTTCCGTGCAGCCGTCCCTGTTCCATTCGCACATTTTCAGTCTGTTGCATATGGGATAGAGCGCGCATTCCGCGCATTCCGGGCTGCTGAACCGTTCCTTCCACTGCTGTGCAACGGCTTCGTTTCTCTCTCCGGACCGGATATCTCCCGTGATCATGGTCTCGCTGTAATGCTCGCATCTTCCGATCCGCCCGTCCGGCAGGATGGTTTCGCTGGCGTCATCGTCAGCCATGCAGCAGTTGAGCCTGATCTGCCTCGGCAGCTTCTTCTGCCTCAGCATTCCGTGTTCTTTCAGTTTATCACATATCGCCCGATACTTCATCAGAATTTCCTTCTGCGTATCAAACCGATGGATTTTCCCCGTAAAATCATGCAGCAGCGCCACATATGCGCGGGCGTTGGGACTACCGGCAAATCTGCGGGAAATATCCTCCGCCAGCACCAGCAGGTCATCCGCGTTTCGCGCGTCCATGTTCAAGCGCACCGTCACCCCGACTCTCGCGGCAAGCAGAAGGCCGATGTGCTTCATCACCCGCTCAAAGGGGTTGGCATCCGCATCGATATAGGCCTTCGTCCGGTTGTATATTTTTTCCGTCCCGTCCACAGTGATCTGTATTTCCTTCAGATGCCACAGCTGAACGGCTTTCTTCACCGTCTCCTCATCCATATAATACCCGGTGGAGACCATGCCGGACTCATATTCGGTACCTCCCCTGCCCAGCTCGGTGCAGATGATGTCGATCGCTTCACGGTTGTACAGCGGCTCGCCGCCGAACCATCTGATCCGCACCGCTTCCCCGCCGCTTGCTTTCCGTATGTATTCCGCCGTGTCGCGGGCGGTCTCCGGCGACATGGAAAAGCGCCTGATCCCGATCTCGTAGCAGTAAAAGCACCGCGCGTTGCAGTCCGTTGTCGGCAACACCGTAAAGCTTGTCCGGTGCTTTGCCGGGGGGGGCATCATTCCGGCTATGCGCCGGACCTCATCGGCAAACTGCTCCTCATGGAAGTCCTCCGGGACGTAGAACCAGTTTTCGGTCAGTACTCTTCTGTCATTCTCTGTTATCTCCTGCCCCGGCATCAGGACCAGGGCGCCCGTCAGCACGTGATAAAAGAGCGTTCCCTCTTCTGTCATCAAGGAAACGCAGTGCCTGGACAGACGGCAGCTTTGTCCTTCCTGTAATTTTTGCCTGCCGCAGATACCCGCCGCGGTTTTGATGGCGGGAATGATCAGTTCCACAGGAAAATATCCTCCTATAATCCAACATAGCGGATACCTTTCGGCATCCGCTATGTATGGATTGTCTTCGATTACAGTTCCACCTCGCATCCGCTGCCTGTAATAATATCCTGCTCCTCAAGATAGATCACCTGAACCTCAGGCATTTCAAATTTTTCCATCCTGCATCCTCCTTTCTGTATCTATTCCCTCGCGGGAGAACCGCAGAGGCTCTCCCGCGAATAGAATCAAATTACTTCATGTTCGGCCATACGTCCGCTGCCGCCAGATAATACTGGTACAGGGCCTGCGCCATGTTGCAGGCGCTGCTTCCGGCTGCGTTGCCCTTCTGGATCTCGTATGCGCAGGTGATGATCGATCTCGTCCATGTCGCTGTCTTGGTGCTGTCGTTCTTCAGCGTCACGGTGATATGGAAGTCTCTGCCCATCTGCGGGGATAAAACTCCGCCGATCTTCACCCGGATCCGCTTGCCGGACATTTCAGGCTTCGTTACGTTCGTGTAGGCCTTCCCATCCTTGTCGGTCACGGTGATCTCAAAGTCGTCCAGCGTGTATCCCTTTGCGGGCGTCAGGTAGACGTTCATGCCGATCGCTGATGCCAGTTCCGCTCTCGCATCAAACTTCGTGATGTACTTCTTGAAGTTTGTAGGATCACCTGTCGCCTGGTAAGAGCCCGGGATCGCCGTCAGTGCCGGTGCTCCGCTCGGTACTTCCATCTTCGCGCCGTCCGCGAACAGGATCTCCGCGTAATGGCCGTACTGGAGCAGTGCCTTGTGAACCTTTTCTGTGACGTCATCCAGAGTACCGCTTGCAAGCCGCTCGTCTGTGATGCCCTTGACAGAATAGGTATGGGCTTCCACCTCTTCGCCGTTCTTCAGCAGGGTCACGGTCACTTCGTCCGTCATCTCCGGAGAAGCGGCGTGGATCGCGTCGACTCTGTAGAACAGTACGTTCTTCTCATCACCGCGCGCTCGTTTGGACGTTCTGAGGTCGGCCAGATTCTCTGTCTTTTCGGCCTGAGCGAAAATGGTCTTGTTGGCGACCGTGTTCACAGTGTACTCCTCCGGATCCTCATCTGCCGGCAGGTGGATGTAGACGTAAATGCCCGTATAATCTGCCAGGTTCAGTGTGGATATGAAGGTCACGGTATCCGTCCATTTCGCGAACAGTGTCACGTCATGCTTGTTGCCCGCTTCGATCTCCGTCAGCGCCTCGCCGGTAAATTGCTCGTCCGTATACCAGCCTGCGAATTCATAGTATTCTCTGGTGGCATTCTCGAGGACGACCGTCTGGCCGCTGCTTGCGGTCTCAGGATTGTTCTCGCTGTTTATACCGCCGTTCAGGATGTACGTAATGCTGTAGGTCTTGCCCCACTTGGCAACCAGCAGCAGGTCTTCCGTCACAGCCTTGTCAAAGTCGTATTCGGCCTGACCGTTGAACCAGCCCAGGAATGCGTATCCTTCGATTTCCGGATCCTCCGGTTTTTCAGCCTTGTTTCCGTACTCGACCGTCTGAGGTTCAATGTCATCGACCGTTCCGAAGAAGCTGACTGTGAATGTCTTGATCTCCCACTGTGCTTTGAGCGTCAGATCCTCCGCAGGCATAGTCTCCGGTATTGCAATATCCCAACCGGTGAAATTGTACCCCGTTTTGATCGGCACGTCAAGTGCGGGCACGTCTGCGCCGTATTCCAGCTTGATCGGATCGATTTCGCTGCCGCCGTCCGTATCAAATGTGATCGTGTACTCGTTTGCTGTCTCGTTGTACTGCGCTGTATAGGTCGCTTTACCGGTCACCGTGGTGATTTCCGGATCCCATCCGGCGAATGTGCAGGTATATCCTTCGACTTCCTTCGTCGGCTCGTCTCCGGTGTATTCCGGCATCTCGCCGTAAGGCACGTCGCTGCTCTGC
>JAFWQA010000007.1 GCA_017509255.1 Clostridia bacterium
AAAAAGAAGATGAACAAGAAGAACAAGAAGAACAAGACAAAGACTCAGAAGAAGAAAAGAAATTAGAAAGAGACCAAGATAATCCCCCTCTCTGTCCCCCAAAGGGGGACAAGGGGCGTTTCGATCAGTTCTGGGCTGCTTATCCGAGGAAGGCAAGTAAGGCAGCTGCCCGGAAAGCCTTTGAGAAGCTGAAGGTGACGGATGAGAAGCTGACCATGCTGCTGGACGCCCTGGCCAGGCAGAGGAAGAGCGATCAGTGGACCAGAGAAAATGGGCGGTATATCCCATATGCCTCTACATGGCTGAACGGGGCACGCTGGGAGGACGCAGAGCCGGAGATCAGCCGGCCGATGAACCCATTCCTGGAGATGCTGTACGCTGAGCGGGGCGAAACGGTATGACCCGGGAGGAAAGCTTGAAAACTCCCGCCGAAAATGGTAAAATACTCAAGATATTATGACGTTGAACAGAGCCGGCATACAGGAGGTGGAAAAGATGTATCAGCAGATACCGGAGCAGCCGCAGGCGGGACAGCCGCAGGCCGAGCAGCCGAGGAGACGCAGGGCCCGGATCGGGAAGATCGGGAAATTCTGCGAGCGGCATAACTTCCATCCGGGGACCTTCCGCCTGATCATCGTCCTGCTGCTGATCATCGTGGTCCTGGCAGGCGTGCTGCTGGCCAGCAGGCTGGGGAGGACGACCTACGATTCCAAGACGCTGAGCTTCGGGCTGAAGGACATCGGGGAGCTGGCCACCCAGGCCGGGTACTATACCAACGTGAACGTGATCAACAACCCGAACCGGACGATCATCGGGATCGAGATCCCCTTTACCTCCAGCAAGGCGCTGACCACCTACAGCGGGGTGATCAAGGCCGGGGTGGACTTTACGAAGATCAAGCCTGACGACAATATCCTGACCAAGACGCTGACGCTGAACATGCCCGCGCCGGAGATCCTGAGCAACGAAGTGGACCTGGACAGCCTGACCGTCTACGACGAGACGAACAGCACCTTCAACAAATTCCGGATGGAGAACTTCAACCAGTCCCTGATCACCATGAAGGAAAAGGCGGAGGAAAACGCCCGGGCGAACGGGATCATGAAGGCCGCGAAGACGAACGCGGAGACCATTATCCGGTCCTTCCTGCTGGGCAGCGAGACCTATAAGGATTACACAGTGAAGTTTGTGTGGGAAGAAGAAAAAACGGAAGCTGAGGAAGGGAGCGCGGAGCAATGAGAAGACCTGACAGAAGAAGAGGGGCACTGAGAGCCCTGAAGATCGCCCTTTTTGTGATCCTGGGAGCTATCATCCTGATCTACGGTTCCCTGATCCTTTTCCCCGACCTGAAATAAGAGAACGGAAACGAATCCCCCTTCCTGCGGAGGGGGATTTTCCGTACGGAGGAGAAAGATGGACAAGCGGGAGGAAAGCCTGAGGAAAGCGGTGCGGGAAGCCGCGGCGTTCGCGGAAAAGGTGTTCCGGGAGGACCACAGCGGGCACGACGTATCGCATACGATGCGGGTATACAGGACGGCGACTGCGCTGGCGGAGGCTGAGGGCGCGGAGGTGCCCGTGGCGCAGCTGGCCGCGCTGCTGCACGACGTGGATGACCGGAAGCTGTCCCCGGAGACCAGCGAGAAAAAGGACCGGGCAGCCGCGTTCCTGCGGGAGCAGGGCGTGGACGCGGAGACCGCGGAGCGGGTGCTGGGGATCATCGGGGAGGTCTCCTTCCGGGGGACGGACTCGGTGACGCCGGAGAGCATCGAGGGAAAATGCGTGCAGGACGCGGACCGGCTGGACGCCATCGGGGCGGTCGGGATCGCGAGGGCCTTTGCCTACGGCGGCAGCCGCGGGCGGGCGATGTACGACCCGGAGATCCCGCCGGAGAACGGGATGGACGCGGAAAGGTACTATGCCAGCGAGTCCACGACCCTGAACCATTTCCATGAAAAGCTGTTTCTGCTGAAGGACATGATGAACACCCGGACAGCCCGGGAGCTGGCGGCGGAAAGAGACCGCTTCATGCGGGCGTATGTAGACGAGTTCCTGAAGGAGTGGAACGGGCAGGCCTGAGGGCATGAAAAATGCCGGCGCGTGACGCGCCGGCGTGAGAAGGAGGCGGGTTATTCGGCGGTGAGGGTCATGGCCTCGTCGGGATGCTCGTCCGAGGCGGAATAGGACGGGATGAGGGTGAGGACATCCCCCGGTCTGATACCGGTGAGGACGAGCTCAAAGACACATTCGCCCTCCGTTTCCCCGGGCCAGTTGGCCTCGTCGATGATCTCGGCCGGCTCGCCGTTGACCGCGGCGGTCCAGCTCCAGATGCTGTCCTGCGTGCTTTCCCAGTCCACCAGGGCCTGCTGCCAGGCAGCCGGACCGAAGACATGGATCTGCCCCTTCAGGTCGATCTTACCCAGCTCGAAGGAGGCTTCCGCCCGGTACACATCATTGGAGAAGGAACCGGAATAGCGGATGAAATCCGTGTTCCGGGTGAGGGTGAAGGGGATATCGGTCTCGCCGGGCAGGCGCTCGCCCCGGGTGCGGAAGGTGGTGCCGTCCTGGAAGGAGAGGGTGGTGCCGCTGATCAGGACAAGCTTGAAGTTCAGCGTATCCTGAACCAGGTCCTCCGGGATCTCACATTCCTTCCAGCCGATCTGGCTGCCGTCCTCATCCACGGTGAAATCGCCGCCGATGATATCCAGGTATTCACCGCTGTCCAGGAAGATGCCGTCGTGCAGGAAGTAATCCCGCTCGCTGATCCAGCGCTGTGATTTGCCGTCCAGGAAATCGGCCATTTTGCGGCCTTCCTCTCCCATGGGGCTGTAATAATCCTTCATGAGGGTGTCCGGCAGTTCCTCCTCCCACTGCTGCTCGCCCTCCGGGGCGCCCTCGTGGTATTCGGCCGTGTGATACGGGCCGGACAGGCGGTAGGAGACGAAGACGCGGTTGTTTTCGTAATAGGCCTGATCCACGGTGACGGTGATGCCCTCCTCCGTGGTGACGGACGCGCCGACCGCCTCCGCCGCTTCATCGATCTGCGGCAGGCGGGTATCCGCCCACTCAAAGAGGCCGGAGAGACGGCCGAAGAGGCCGAGGCCGGCGGCCAGCGCGGTCATGCACAGGACCGCCAGCAGGACGATGACCAGTATAAGACTGACTGATAATTTCTTTTTCACGATTTTTCCTTCCTTTTCCGCGGCCTCCGCGATCACCCGCTGCGCCAGGAACGGGTTTTCCTTCAGGCCGGAAAGGGCCCGGTTCATGGAAGACTGAACGTCTTTTTTGCTCATTCCCGCTCACCTCCTTCGAAGGCGTCGCCGAGCGCTTTGCGCAGGAGCTTTCTCGCGCGGTTCAGCCTGCTGCTGACAGCCTGCTGCGAGACGCGCAGAGTATCCGCTATTTCGTATGTCGTCATATCCTCAAAGTAATAAAGCAATACCGCTTCCCGAAGGCGGAGGGGCAGGCGCATGACCTCGACGGTCAGGCTGTTGTCATACAGGGTCGGCTGCTCCGAGGGTTCCGGCAGCATGTCCGGCGTGATATACCGGTCCGTGTGGCGGAACCAGCCGGTGCGGCACAGATCCCGGCAGCAGTTGACCGCGATGCTGGACAGCCAGGCTTTTTCCGAGGCGTCCCCGCGGAACTGCGACAGGCCTCTGTAGGCCTTCAGAAAGGTTTCCTGGACGGCGTCTTCCGCCAGGGTCTGATCGTGCAGATACGCGTAGCAGAGACGGAGCAGAGAGAGCTGATAGGTCTCTACGAGGCGCGTGATCTCTTCTTCCGGTGTACGGACCGGGCCCGGTACCGTTTCCATGGTGGCTGTTCAGCCCTCCTTTCACTTAAAGAGACGCTTTTAAAGCGGAGAATGACAATATTTTTTATAATTTTTTTTGTTCAGGGGACTTTGTGATCGCTTTTACCTGAGACCGGGGGCTTTGCGATCGCCTTCCGGAGCCCTTCGGCCAGCGGCTTTTCCGGACGGTTCTTCCTCCGGTCACCCAAAGCATCAGAAGCAGTATAGCAGATGACGGCGGGGAAAAGGGCGGAAGGAAGGAATTGTTACAATTGACGGCATGAAAAAAGCGCCCGGGAAGCGGGCGCGGGAAGGAAAAGGGAAGGGGCGGATCAGGTGTCCTCCAGGCGGAACTTTTTCCAGTCCTCCACCTCTTCATCCGTGGGGATGAGGGAATCGTCCACCCGGGCGATGACTTCACCGATGAGGAAGACGTGCTCCTCCTCCGTAAAGCGGATGGGCGGGTATTTCAGGTTGAGGGAATAGAGCCCGTCCTTCCGGTAGACCTTGATGTACATCTCATTGCCGACGATGAAGGCGCCGACGCGGCCGGGCTTCAGGTCCGCGGGGCTGAGCAGTTCCCGGACGAGAACGACGTCCCCGTCATGATAATCCGGCTCCATGCTGTCCCCGTTGACAGGGAAGGCGAAGTCCGCCCGGTCCACCTCCGGGGAGGAGACCAGATAGGCGCGGAAAGCCGTTTCGTCAAACTCGGCAGGGTCGCCGACGCCGGCGGCCAGGGGCCGGTCAATAAAGCGGATGGTCGTCAGCTTGCGGCGGCTCTCGGCCTGCTGGGTCTCCAGCAGGGAGGAGCTGAGCTGCTCCACGGCGGTTTTATGCCCCGGAGTGAGCCGGCGGAAGGAGGAAAGGAGGCGTGTCTCCCGCTCCGAAAGGGTGTCGGACGGATCCGGCAGGGAATAGAGCCGGTTCAGCGAGATGCCCAGGGCGCCGCAGATGGACGGGAGCAGATGGATATCCGGCCGGGAACGGCCGCTTTCCCAATTGCTGACGGCATTGCCGGTAACGCCCAGGAGGGAGGCAAGCTCCTTCTGGTCCAGCCCGCGGCGCAGGCGGGCGGCGCGGATCGTCTCACACAGGGCGGGACGGACGCGGGGGGCGGACGGCTGCCGGGAGGAAAGGTCGAAGGGGCGGGATTTGAGCCCGGCGGGGCGGGGGAAGCTGCGCTTTGACATAAGGGACTCTCCTTTCACAGAAGGAAACAGGTTTTTCTGTTAAGGAGAGTATAACACAGTAATTGTGGGAAGAAAAGGGGAACAAAAGGATTTTTGATGTAGGTTATTGTGACGGGAGAAGGTTGGCTTACTCGAAGCAGAAGGATTCGAGGGAGGACATTTCGGTGAGGACGCGGACGGCGGGGAGGACGATGTTGTTCTCCAGCTTGTAGCTGTAGCCGTTCATGATGATGGCGGCGGTGATGCCGGTCTCCCGCTGGTAGTAGACATTGGAGCTCAGGCCGCTGTAGCGTCCCTGATGCCCGTACCAGGTGCCGCGGGGGAACTGGCTGAGGCGGACGGTGCTCAGGCCGTAGGGGCTGTCCGCGAGATCGGCCTGGTCGGCCTCCATGAGGCGGACGGTCTCCTCTTTCAGGACGCGGACGCCGTCCAGCTCGCCGCCGTTGAGCATCATGCGGGCCAGGCGGGTGAGGGACGAGGCGTTGATATACAGCCGGCCGACGGTGTAGCCGTTGTTGCCGGCGGGATCGGGATAATCCCGGATGCCCGCGCTGATCTCCGACCGGACGGAGATCTGGACACGGCCGTTGGGCGCGAGCAGGTCCTTCGTTTTCGTGCCGGCGGGCAGGCGCCCGGGATCGTAGGAGGCGGTGAGCCCCAGGGGCGCGAAGACCCGGCTGTTCATAAAGGTCTGCACGCCCTGGCCTGAAATGGCCTCGATGAGCGCGCCGAAGAGGGCGCCGTTGTAATCCGCGTAGGCATAGGCGCTGCCGGGGCGGAGCTTTTCATTGAAGAGGGGGTCATAGCCGCCTTTGCCGATGCGCGCCCAGTCCGGATGATAGGAAGAGGCGTCCGGCGAAAGGGAGGAGGTGTGCGTGAGCAGCATGCGCGCGGTGATCCTGACATTCGGGAAGGCGGGATTGCGGACGGTGAAGGGCAGGTAGCTGCTGATATCCTCGTCCAGGTCCAGTCTGCCCTCATCGTAAAGGGTCATCAGGCCGATGGCGGTGACCCACTTGGTGACGGAGGCGATGCGGTAGCATGTGTCCTCATCCGCTCCGCCGAAGGAATAGGTGAAGAAGACCTGCCCGTCCTTTGAAAGGACTACAGCGCCGTTGCGGACGCCGCTTTCCTCCACGATGGCGTCCAGGCGGTGGAGCGCCTTCTGCAGGCCGGTCTGCCGCTCCGGATCCGACGGTGCCTGCGCGTAGAGGACGGAAAGGGTCATCGGGCCGGCGATGCCGTCGGCGGAAAGGTTATGCGCGCGCTGGAAGGCGCGGACGGAGGACCGGGTGCCGGGGCCGTAGTCCCCGTCCACGGAAAGGGTATAGAAGCCGAGATCCTTCAGGGCCTGCTGCAGCGCGGAGACCAGGGCGCCGCGGCTACCCGGGCGCAGGGTCTGATAATCCTCCGGCGCCGGCGTCGGGACCGGCGTGGCGGTGGGCGTCGGCGTGGGGGTCGGGGCAGGCGTCGGGGTCGGCGTGATCTGAGACGTTACCGCCGGGGTGACGGCCGGGGCTTCCGTCGGGGAAACCGGGGAGCCGTACAGAGCGGTGAGGGTCTTCGGGCCGGCAATGCCGTCGGCCGTCAGGCCGCAGCCGCGCTGGAAGGCGCGGACGGCTTCCGCCGTGCCGCTGCCGTAAACGCCGTCCACCGTCATGCGGTAATAGCCGAGGCGCCGGAGCGCCTGCTGCAGGTCGGAAACGGCACCGCCCCGGGCGCCGGGGCGCAGTGTGGCGTAGGAAACGGGGGCGGGCGCCGCCGTGGGTGCTGCCGTGGGTGCTGGCGTGGGATCGTCCGGCGCGGGCGTGATCTCCGGTTCGGGAGAGGGAGAGGCACCCTCATACAGGGCGGTGAGCGTCATCGGGCCGGCGACGCCGTCCGCGGAGAGACCCTGCGCGCGCTGGAAGGCGCGGACGGAGGCCTCCGTGCCGGGGCCGTAGACCCCGTCGACCGACATGGAATAAAGCCCGAGACCCTTCAGGGCGGACTGCAGGCGGCTGACCTCTCCGCCGCGGGCGCCCCTGCGGAGCGTGGGATAAGCGGCAAGCGCGCCGGAAAGGGATAGCGTAAGCAGGACCAGGATCACCAGGAATGCCGTAATACGCCTGGACACGGTGCGTTCCTCCCCGTAAAAAAGCTGTCATTTTTTCTGTGCTGAATACATTGTATACAGAGGATCCGGGCATGTCAAGGGAACGGAAGGCTTTGCCGGGAAAGGGAAAGAAGGATTTTACGGGATTCCGTCGAAAAGATAAAGAAGGTTGTGAAAACCGGATAACAGCCCTCCGGGGCAGAAAACGAGGAACGGAATATGTGGAATAATATCGGAACAAGGATGAAGAGCCTGGCCCAGATCGTGTGCTGGATCGGCATCGTGCTCGCCGCGATCGGCTGCCTGGCTTACTGGTTCGGCGGGAAGGGCTTCTTCCAGGGACTGCTGGTCCTGATCGTGGGCGGACTGAGCGCGTGGATCGGATCCTGGGCGATGTACGGCTTCGGCATCATCGTGAATCACTACGAAGAGCTGGAAGAAAAGAAGAACGAGCCCGAAGAATAAGCAAGAGCATGAAGACAGCCGGAGCGGAAACGCTCCGGCTGTGTTTTTTGCGCGTATAAAAAGGGAGGACCCACGGAGGAGCCCTCCCGGAGGGGAAGACGGGTGTTATCTGAACGGGCAGAAGGCCGATTCATCCGGCGCGTTGGACTGGGCGGTCTGCCCGCTGCTCTGCGCGAGGGCATAGCGCCGGGCGAAGGCAAAGGCCTCGCCAAAGGTGATGCGGCCGTCGAGATCCTCATCCGCGTATCTTTCGCAGGCGGCGTTCCGGAGGCCGTCCCAGCCGAGGCCGACGCCCAGGGACCAGGAGAAGATGCCGGCCCACCGGCTGTTGCCCGTGAACTCATAGCTCAGCTCATTCGGGGCGCAGGCCGCCATGACGTAATACCGGCTGAAGGCGCGGGAGGCGGCGTCCGCGTCATTGGCGGAGAGACCGCCGCGGAAGGCGCTGACAAAGGCGCCGGCAAAGCCGCCGCCATCGCCGGCGGAGAAGTCCGACCCGTTTGACCGGAGTTCCTCGACGATATGGCCGCTGTAGCAGGCATCCACGATGACGATCTTGCGCCCGGGGATCCGGTCCAGGACGCGGCGGAGCTCGGAAGGGCGGAGCAGGCCGGAAAAGTGGGAGCGGAAGTCGGTGCCGACCAGGGCGCCGGTGCCGCCGATGCCGTGGCCGGAATAAAAGAGCAGGGAAACGTCGTATTCATCCGCGTCGGCGAAGGCGCTGAGGATGGCATTGCGGATGCCGATGCCGGTCAGGTCCCGCGCCACGGTGACGGAATAGGGCGTATCCGGGAAGGCGGAAAGCGCCGCGCGCATGTTGTCCACGTCATAGGAGGGGCCGTCCAGCCGATAGCGCGTGCCCGCGTAGCTCTGGCCGATGAGCAGCGCGCGGTAGCGGGTGCCGGCATCCACGTCCCGGCCCGAGCGGAGCAGGTCCATGGCCATGGAGCCGCGGTCACACCGGAACAGGACGTTCCGCGCGAAGCTGCCGGAAACATCCTCCCCGGGGTTCGTGAGGCCCGCCGGAAGGGTGACGGAGGAAATGGAGGCGCAGCCGGAAAAGACTTCGTCTTCCAGCTCCGTAAGCCCGGCGGGAAGCGTGATTCCGTCCCCGAGGGCAGAAACGGGGGACAGGCAGAGGATCAACCACAAAACCAGGATGAGGACCGGCTGTGTCTGCTGTTTCAAAACATCTGGAGCTCCTTCTGTACATATGCGGAAGAATGACCGGAGGAGAATACTCTATTCCGAAAACATTCAATGTGTAACGGTATTGTAACGCTTTTTGGATCAGAGCGCAAGACCTATGAAAAAATTGCCGCGGCGGGGCAGAAAAAAGCGCCCGGCGGGACAGGCCAGGCAGAGGCGGAAGGAGAAAAAAAGAGCGCGGGATCTTTCCCGCGCTCCGGAAGGCTGATATTTATCTGAAGGGGCAGTAGGTATTGTTGGACGGCAGGTTGGACTGCGGGGTCTGGGGAACGCGGGACAGATATTCGTCCTCAAACCGGACGGTCTCATCCCGCGCGTAGGCGAAGGCTTCGCCGAAGGTGATCTTGCCGTCCCCGTTGGCGTCCGCGTATCTGCTGCAGAAAGCCTTCGCACGCGCGTCATAGCCCAGGCCGCGCAGCAGGGCGTAGGTGAAAACACCGAAATAATTGTAAGAGCCGGTGGAGTAGCTGTAGGATCCCACCTCACTGCTGGTTTCATACGCGGTGCAGGCTGCCATGACGTAATACTTGCTGTAGGCGGCAGCGTTTTCCTCCTCCGTGAAGTTGGCGGCCGGCGTGGGATCGCGGAAGGCAGAGGCAAAGGCGCCCGCGAAGCCGGAACCGCCGCCGTTTGCCTTGATATAGTCCAGCATATTGCCGCTGTAGCAGGCGTCCACGATGACGATCTTCCGGCCGGGGACCTGATCCAGAATGGAACGGAGCTCGGAGGGAGAAACATAGCCGTAATAGCTGCCGGTATCTGTTCCGACCAGATCCCCGGTACTATCCACACCGTGGCCGGAATAATAGAACAGGGAAACGTCGTACTGGGTGGCGGCGCTGAAGGTGTTCAGGATGGCGCTGCGGATCCCGTCCGCGGTCAGATCCTGCCTGACCGTGCAGACGAAGGGGGTACCGGTAAACTCGGCCAGGGTCTTTTTCATGTTGGCCACGTCGTAGGGGGGACCGTCGAGCTCATTGACGGTTCCTTTATAGGCCTGGGCGATCAGCAGGGCGCGGTACTTCGTGCCCGCCTTGATATCAAAGCCGCCTTTAAGCAGCTTGAGCATGGGAGAACCCTTGCTGCCTTTGATCCAGACGTTGGCCGCGGTTTTTTTGAAGACATTTGTTCCGATGGACTTGACCCCGGAGGGAACGGTGACGTCCGTCACCGAGGCGCAGCCGTAAAAGACCTCATCCTCCAGCTTCGTCAGCCCGGCGGGGAGCTTGATGCCCGCGCCCAGCGCGGAGGAAGAAAGACTGAGGAAGAGAACCAGAGCCAGCACCAGCGAAAGCGCTTTATTCCGTTTCATGAGTGAGACCGCCTTTCCGTAATCAAAATACGCGGGAAGGAATCCTCTTTCTACATATAATAACACAAACCAGCCCGCGAGCCAATGAAGATTCTGTTGCGAAAGGATAAAAAGAATATTCGCGCAACCGCAAAAGACAAAAGAATATTCGCGAAATAACGAAAAGTCATGGAAATCAAGGGCTCCGGTCAGAAAATGTGACAGAAAAACAAAACGGTGGTATAATAAATCCAAATTCGCGCCAGGGGGGATCCGACATGGACCGGAAGGTAAAGCTCGACTGGAATGAGAGGTCACTCGTCGGGGTGGTTTTTCTGCCGATGGGGCTGCTGTTCCTGACAGCCGTCGCCGTCATCACGGCGCTGGGAAGCAAGGTGCCCCGGGAGGCGAAGCTGGCCCTGACGCTGAGCTTCGGGATCATCGGCACAGCCTTTACCGTGATCGGCGCGGTGCTCCTGATCCTGGAGATCAGGAAAAAGAAGGGGCGCGAGGAGGCGCTCGCCGGCGGGGATTACATCACCGCGAAGGTGGCGGGGATCCGGCACCACGGCAACGTGGGGGTCAACGGCATGAGTCCCGTATCGGTGGAATGCCACTGGCGGGAGCCGGGCACGGACAACGTGCATGTATACCACAGCCGCTATTACTACAACCTGCCCGAGGTGGAAAAGGGGCAGGAGGTCAAGGTTTATCTGAACCGGATGAACGACAAATACTACTACGTCGATATCGACGAACTGCAGCCGAGGATGATCAATCACTGACGGCCGCGGAGTGAGGGATTCTATGTGGATGAAACGGGCATTGACCGGAACGGCCGCCCTGCTGCTGTGCGCGGCGCTGGCGGGCAGCGCGTGCCTCCCCGCGTTTGCGGAGGAGACCGTGACCGTGACCGGCGGAACCGCGGAGTACGCGAACGCGGATGAGGCGGCGGCAGCCCTTGCCACCAGGGAAAGGGAACTGCTCGCCCTGTACGGAAGCGTGACCGATGCCGGAAACAGCGTCTACACCGTTCACACGGAGCAGGACGGCACGGTGATCCGGTGGGAAGTGACCATGCCCAAAGGGGCGGACCGGGGCGAGACCTCCCTGGTGGTGATCACCAAACCGGAAAAGGAGCTGGAGAGCTCCGCCGTATACGGCGTGGCGGTCAGGAATATCCTGAACAGCGCCTATTTTACCGGCGCGGTCCGCAAAGAACTGGCCGGAATGGGCTATGTTTTCGCGGCGGAGGGCGCCTGGCCCGGGGCGAAAGAGGCCTACGCGGGGGTGACTGTGCCCGCCGGGCTGCGCTTTGACAAGTCCAGGGGCGTGACCGCCGTGGCGGAGCTGCGGGACGGAAGCAGCGTGGCCGTGTCCGGCACCGGACTGCGGGAAGGCGCGGGCGAGGTGTATTTCAGCCCCGCCGACAACGCGCTGGAATACGGCTTTGTGACGGACGGCAGCGGGGAACGGCGGTTCTACAGCACCGTGCACGTGCCGGGTGCCGGGCTTTATCTGGGCGTCCTGGTCACGAACCGTGCGCTCTTCATTGACGGAAAGACCTATGTGTTTGACGAAACCGGACGGATCGAAAACACGGTGGACGGAAACCGCGTGAAGGATCTGGACCCGGGCAATTACTACACGGACAGCGTGGAGCCGGAATACAACGGGAAAGCGAACCCCTACCTGTGCACGGGGCACAGATGGGGAGAGATCAGCGTGACCGAGCCGACCTGCGTGCAGGCGGGGTATCAGTCCCGGCGCTGCAAATACTGCGGCGTATTCCAGACCACCGTGCTGCCCACGGTGCCGCATCAGACGGAATTCGCGGCGGGCATTCCCGCGGGCTGCGAGGAGCCGGGACAGGCGGAACACTGGGTCTGCTCCGCGTGCGGAAAGCTCTTCACGGACAGCGAAGGCCAGGAGGAGATCCAGGACATCAGCCTGCTGACGCTGCCGGCGACCGGGCATCAGTGGGGCGAACCGGAATACGCGTGGTCCGAGGACCATTCTGTGACCGCGACCTCGGTCTGCCTGAACAACGCGGAGCATGTGCTGACGGAGACCGTGCAGGCGGTGCTGGACGACGAGGCCTCCGACCCGGCCGGCGACCCGGCCGTGTACGTGTACCGGGCGGAATTCGTGAACCCGGTCTTCACGCGGCAGACACTGACGGAGGAGATCCACATAGAACCGGAACCGACCGAGACGCCGGCACCGACGGAAGAGCCTGAACCGACCGAGACGCCGGCACCGACGGAAGAGCCTGAACCGACCGAGACGCCGGCACCGACGGAAGAGCCCGAACCGACGGAGACGCCGGAGCCCACAGAGGAGCCTGAACCGACCGAGACGCCGGAGCCCACAGAGGAGCCTGAACCGACCGAGACGCCGGAGCCGACGGAGGAGCCCGAACCGACGGAGACGCCGGAGCCGACGGAAGAGCCCGAACCGACCGAGACGCCGGAGCCGACGGAGGAACCGGAACCGACCGAGACGCCCGAGCCGACGGAGGAACCCGAACCGACCGAGACGCCGGAGCCGACGGAGGAACCCGAACCGACCGAGACGCCGGAGCCGACGGAAGAGCCTGAACCGACCGAGACGCCTGAGCCGACGGAGGAACCGGAATCCACAGAGACGCCGGAGACGACCGAAGAGCCGGAAGAAACAGAGGAGCCCGAACCGACAGAACCGGCGGATGAAACGGGATCCGATCCGGAAAAGCCGGCGGACGGAGAAGGGGACGCCTGAGCGGGGCAAAAACCCCCGGGCCGTTGATTTTACGAAAAAAAACAGTTGCAATTTCCTGTGAACTGTGCTAAAATTCTACCGATTACGCACCTTTTCCCTGTGGCTGCTTGTGCCGCACACGCGGTGGCCGGCCACACATGGGAAGAGGGTGGATAAAACAAGGAGGTAACCCCAATGGCAGTCATTTCCATGAAACAGCTCCTGGAAGCCGGCGTACACTTCGGTCATCAGACCCGCCGGTGGAACCCGAAGATGGCTCAGTACATCTTCACCGAACGCAACGGTATCTACATCATCGACCTGCAGAAGACCGTCCGCAAGGTGGACGAGGCCTATGCTTTCATCCGCGACATCGCGATGGAAGGCAAGACCGTTCTGTTCGTCGGCACCAAGAAGCAGGCTCAGGAGTCCATCGAGTCCGAAGCCAAGCGCTGCAACATGTTCTTCGTGAACAACCGCTGGCTGGGCGGCATGCTGACCAACTTCCGCACCATCCGCACCCGGATCGAGCGGCTGAACCAGATCGACAAGATGGAGCAGGGCGGCCAGTTTGACGTGCTTCCCAAGAAGGAAGTCAGCAAGCTGCAGCATGAGCGTGAAAAGCTGGAAGCCAACCTGGGCGGCATCCGCGAAATGAAGAAGCTCCCCGGCGCCCTGTTTGTGGTCGACCCCCGCAAGGAGCACATCGCCGTGACCGAAGCCCGCATCCTGGGCATCCCGATCGTCGGCATCGTTGATACCAACTGCGATCCCGATGAGATCGACTACGTGATCCCCGGCAACGATGACGCCATCCGCGCCGTCAAGCTGATCGCCGGCAAGATGGCCGACGCCATCCTGGAAGGCAAGCAGGGCGAGCAGAACGATGATGAAGCCGCTGAAGCCGCGGCCGCTGAAGAAGCTCCCGCTGAAGAAGCAGCTCCCGAAGCTCCCGCCGAAGCGTAAGATTCCGCACGCGCTTACAACTGAATTTGAAAGGATGATTTGAATATGGCAGCAGTTACTTCCGCAATGGTGAAGGAACTCCGCGAGCGCACCAGCGCCGGCATGATGGATTGCAAAAAGGCCCTCGTTGAAAGCGACGGCGATATGGAAAAGGCCATTGAATGGCTGCGTGAAAAGGGACTGAGCCAGGCTGCCAAGAAGGCCAGCCGCATCGCCGCTGAAGGCGTGGTTGCCCAGTACCTGAGCGAAGACGGCAAGGTCGGCGCGATCGTCGAGGTCAACTGCGAGACCGACTTCGTTGCCAAGACCGACAACTTCATCAACTTCGCCAACAGCGTTGCCAAGCACATCGCCCTGGCCAACCCGGCCGATGTGGACGCCCTGCTGGCTCAGAAGTACGTCGACGACGAGAGCAAGACCATCTCCGACATGATCAGCGACGCGACCGTCGCGATCGGCGAGAAGATCAGCGTCCGCCGCTTCGAGCGCTATGAGACCACCGGCGTGATCTCCACCTACATCCATCTGGGCGGCAAGGTCGGCGTTATGGTCGAGGTCGCCGATGATGAAGCCGGCGCCGCCAGCGCTGACGTGAAGACCTTTGCTCATGACCTGGCGCTGCAGATCGCCGCTGCCAAGCCCGAGGCTGTCCGCCGCGAAGAAGTGGACGTTGAGAAGCTGAACAAGGAGAAGGAAATCCTCCGCGCTCAGGCTCTGAACGAGGGCAAGCCCGAGAAGATCGTAGAGCGTATGGTCGAAGGCCGTATCGAGAAGTACTACAAGGAAGTGTGCCTGCTGGAGCAGCTGTTCGTGAAGGACGGCGAGAAGACGATCAAGAGCCTGATGGCTGAGATCGCCAAGGCTGCCGGCGCCACTCTGGACGTTGTCAAGTTCGTCCGCTTCGAGCGCGGCGAAGGCATCGAGAAGCGCAAGGATGACCTGGCCGGCGAAATCGCCGCCATGATGAAGTAATTTACTTCGGATTATTACCGGAGAAGCTGAAAAGCTTCTCCGGTTTTTTACACTCTTTTCCTTCTGTTACAATTATGATATAATAACAAAAGCAATAAAGTTCCCGGGAGGTTGGACCATGACCGTCTATAAGCGCATTATGCTGAAGCTGAGCGGAGAAGCCCTGAAGGGAGACTCCGACCTGTTTGACTTTGACAAGGTGAACCAGATCGCACGCATCATCAAAAAGATCCATGACATGGGCGTGGAGATCGGTATTGTGATCGGCGCCGGCAATATCTGGCGCGGCCGGCAGGGTCCCGCTGCCTGCATGGACGCCGTGACGGCGGACCAGATGGGCATGCTGGGCACGATGATCAACTGCCTGTGCGTGGCGGACGCGCTGCGCCGTGCCGGGCTGGACACCGTGGTGGAATCCGCGGTGGATATGAACCGCTTCGCCGAGCCCTTCAACGCGATGAACGCCCGCCACCACCTTTCCGTGGGCCGCGTGGTGCTCTTTGCCTGCGGCACGGGCAATCCCTTCTTCTCCACCGACTCGGGCGTTGCCCTGCGCGCGGTGGAAATGAAGGTGGACGCGGTGCTGATGGCCAAGAACATCGACGGCGTATACACCGCGGACCCCGCGAAGGATCCCACCGCCACCCTGATCAAGGACATCTCCTACACCGACGCGCTGCAGCGCGGCCTGAAGGTGATGGACGCCGCGGCCTTCGCGCTGTGCGCGGAGAACAAGGTGCCCGTGGTGCGGGTGTTCGGCCTGGACGACCCGGAGAACCTGATCCGCGTGCTGGAGGGCAGCGACATCGGGACCTTCGTGCACGCCTGAGACTGACCGAAGCAATTTTAAAGCCGCCCTTCGCGGGGCGGCTTTTCTCATGCTTCAGGGAAGCCGAATATTTACAAAGTGTTCACACAACCGCCTTGCCCGAAGGCGTTTTTTTCGCTATAATGAGCGGGAAAAAAGCCCGGTCCGAAAGGAGATTATTACAGATGAAAAAACTGATCGCGCTGATCCTGGCACTGGCGCTGGCGGCAGGCCTGGTCCCCGCGCTGGCGGACGAGGAAGCAGCGGTGGAAACAGCTGCCGCCGAAACGGAAGCGGCCGCAGTCGCGGAGCGCAAGCTGCTTGCGACCGTCAACGGGGAAGAAATCTGGAACGACAACAGAAGCTTCGCCCAGCTGAAGAATTATTATCTCAACTATTTCGCACAGTATTACGGACTTGACGTTTACGAGGATGCCGCCCTCGCGGCCACCCTGGACAGCGTCGCCCTGGATTTCGCGATCAGCGAAGCCCTCTTCAGCCAGAAGGGCAGGGAGCTGAACGTGACCCTGCTGACCGACGAGGAAAAGACCGAGATCGAGACGCAGGCCCGGGCAGACTGGGACGGGGCGATCAGCAGCTATCTGACGCAGAACGGCATCACCGAGGAATCCACGGAGGAGGAAAGGGCCGACAAAGAGGCCGAGGCGGTCGAGTACTATAAAGCGCAGTACGGCTACACGTCCGCGGAGGACATCGTGGAGGAATACCTTGCCAGCGAAGAGGCCGCCAAGCTGCATGAGGAAGTGCAGAAGCTGGAGATCGGCGACGTCCCCGTGAGCGAGGAAGAAATCATCAACCTTTTCAATGAAATGGTGGATGAGGACAGGGACAGCTATGAAGGAAATATCGGGGAATACGAATACAACAGGTATTACCAGCAGACCCCGATCTACTACGTTCCCGAAGGCTACCGCGGCGTGATCCATATCCTGATCAAGCCCGAGCAGAGCCTGCTGGACACCTACAGCGGCCTGGCCGCGCGGCTGGAGGAGCAGGACGAGCAGGCACTGGCCGACGAGACGCCCGAAGCGGAAGCCGCCGAGACCCCCGCGCCCGACGTGGAAGCGGCTCCGGCCGAACCCACCGAGGAGCCGGTGACCCGGGAGCAGGTGGACGCCGCCCGTCAGGCTGTGATGGACAGCGTGAAGGACAAGGTGGAGGAGATCGTGCGGAAATTCAATGAGGGCACGCCCTTTGCCGACCTGATCGCCGAATACGGCGAGGATCCCGGCATGAAGGATGCCGTGAACCTGTCTGAGGGCTATCTTGTGCACGCGGAGAGCATCGCGTGGGACCTGCCCTTCCGCGACGCCGCCATGAGCATTGAGAACGTGGGCGGGATCAGCGAGCCGGTTCTGGGCGCCAACGGCGTGCACATCGTCTATTACCTGCGCGACGTGCCCGCCGGCGCGGTGGACATGACCGCGGAGATCCGCACCCGGCTGGAAAGCCAGCTGAAGAGCGACAAGGAAAACGCGGCCTACGACGAGATGGTCAAAAGGTGGAGAGACGCGGCTGACATTCAGTACACCGCGGACGGCCAGGCGATCATCGACCTGGCGGCGGAGCTGAACGCCGAAGACGAGGAGTACGAGGAGGAAGTCCCGGCGGAGGACGCTGAGGCGCCCGCCGAGGAAGCCGCCGTACCCGCGGGAGAGAATCCCTGACATAAAAGGCATACAAAAACCGCCCGGGAAGTATCCCGGGCGGATATTATTTGCTGTCAGGCCATTTCTTCCGTCTTGCCCTTGCTCCTGGCTTTGGCGCGCAGGGAGTGATCCAGCTGGCGCTTGCGCATGCGCAGATTACGGGGCGTGATCTCCAGCAGCTCATCGTCGTCGATAAACTCCAGGCATTCCTCCAGCGTCAGGGGATGGACGGAGATCAGGCGCATGGCGTCCTCTGAAGCGGAGGCGTTGCGCATGTTGGTGACGTGCTTCTGCTTGCACACGTTGACCACCAGGTCGCCGGGGCGGGCGTTCTGGCCGCAGATCTGGCCCATGTAGACGTTCTCGCCGGCGCCGATGAACAGGGAGCCGCGCTCCTGGGAGTAGAACAGGCCGTAGCTGGTGGTGACGCCGGTTTCAAAGCAGATCAGCGCGCCGGCATTGCGGTGCGGGATATCGCCCTTGACGGGCTCATAGCGCTCGAAGACGGAGGACATGATGCCCTCGCCGCGGGTGTCGGTCATGAACTCGCTGCGGTAGCCGAAGAGGCCGCGGGAGGGAACCAGGAATTCCATGCGGACGCGGTCGGAGCCGCTCATTTCCTCCAGCGTGCCGCGGCGGCGGCCGATCTTTTCAATGACCGCGCCGGCGGTGGCCTGGGGCGTATCCACGACCAGGCGCTCCACGGGCTCGCACTTGACGCCGTCGATCACCTTGAAGATGACCTGGGGCTTCGATACGGCGAACTCATAGCCCTGGCGGCGCATGTTCTCGATCAGGATGGACAGATGGAGCTCGCCGCGGCCGCAGACCTCAAAGGAGTCCGTACTCTGGGTATCGTTGACCCGGAGGGATACGTCCGTCTGCAGCTCGCGCATGAGGCGGGCGCGCAGGTGGCGGCTGGTGACGTACTGGCCCTCGCGGCCGGCGAAGGGGCTGTCGTTGACGGAGAAGGTCATGGTGACGGTGGGCTCGCTGATTTTGACGAAGGGCAGGCCCTCCACCTTTTCCGGATCGCAGACGGTGTCGCCGATGGACAGATCCTCGGCGCCGTAGAGGGCAACGATGTCGCCCATTTTGACTTCGGTGGCGTTGACGCGCTTCAGGCCGTCATACATGAACAGGCCGCCCAGCCGCCAGACGGGGCTGGTCTTGCCGGTCTCGACATTGGTGTGCACCACGTTCATGCCCTCGGTGAAGGTCCCGCGCACCACGCGGCCGACGCCGATGCGGCCCACATATTCGCTGTAGTCGATGGTGGAGATCAGCACCTGGGCGGGGCCCTCCGCGTCGCCTTCGGGCGCCGGGATGTACTTCAGGATCGCGTCGAACAGGGGACGGAGGTCCGTGCCGGGATCGTTCAGATCCAGCGTGGCGGTACCCTTGCGGGCGGAAACGTAGAGGATCGGGTTCTCGATGGTGGTCTCGTCGGCCTCCAGATCGATCAGCAGGTCCAGGATCTCGTTCACGACCTCATCGCAGCGGGCGTCGGGGCGGTCGACCTTGTTGATGACGATCAGCACCTTCAGCTTCAGCTCCAGCGCCTTCTTCAGCACGAAGCGGGTCTGGGGCATCGGGCCCTCAAAGCTGTCCACCAGCAGCAGCACACCGTCCACCATCTTCAGCACGCGCTCCACCTCGCCGCCGAAGTCGGCGTGGCCGGGGGTGTCGACGATGTTGATCTTGGTGTTGTTGTAGTGCACCGCGGTGTTCTTGGACAGGATGGTGATGCCGCGCTCACGCTCCAGGTCGTTGGAGTCCATGACGCGGTCCACGGTCTGCTGGTTCTCACGGTAGACGCCGCCCTGCTTGAGCATCTGGTCGACCAGGGTGGTCTTGCCGTGGTCAACGTGGGCGATGATGGCAATATTACGAATATCTTCACGAATCATGAATCGAATTTCCTCCTTAAAGGGATACCGGTGTGTGAAAGGACAAGCAGCCTTTTTTATCTGTCCGAGGTTTCAGCAAGGACGAGGCCCTCATTGTTCTCGCAGGCGAGGCGGATGCTCCATTCGTTTTCGAAGAGGAGCACGTCCCGGCCGTGGCTGTCCTTGGCCCTGCCGGAGGTGGAGGTCAGCTTCAGGTCCTCCACGGGCTTCGGGGTCTTTGTGACCCAGCGGACGAAACGGAAGGGCATGCCTTCCATGACGATCTCCGTTTGGTACTCGGTTTTCAGCCGGTGCTCCAGCACTTCAAACTGCAGCATGCCGACGACGCCGACCATGAATTCCTCGCGGCCCGTTTCCGTGCGCACGAAGGTCTGGATCGCACCCTCCTCGGCGAGCTGGTTGATGCCCTTCTGGAACTGCTTACGTTTCATGCTGTCCATGGGGCGGACACGGTTGAAGAACTCCGGCGCGAAGACCGGGATGTCGGCGTAGCGCATTTTGGGTCCGGTGGAAAGCGTGTCCCCCAGCCGGTATATTCCGGGGTCGAACAGGCCGATGATGTCGCCTGCCCATGCCTCCTCCACCGCTTCGCGCTCGTCCGCCATGAACTGCTGCGGCTGCTTGAGCGCCACGGGTTTGTTGGTGCCGGAATGCCAGACCTCCATGCCCTTTTCAAAGGCGCCGGACACGATGCGCATGAAGGCGAGCCGGTCGCGGTGGGCCGGGTTCATGTTGGCCTGGATCTTGAAGATAAAGCCGGAGAAATAAGGCTCCTCGGGCCGGATCAGCCCCATATCGCTTTCCCTGGGCAGGGGAGGCGGCGTGAAGGAAAGGAAGCGGTCCAGGAAAGGCTCCACGCCGAAGTTGGTGACGGCGGAGCCGAAGAACATGGGCGTCAGCTCGCCGGCGTTGACCTTTTCCAGATCAAAGGGATCGCCCGCTTCATCCAGCAGCTCGATCTCCTCGGCCAGCCTGTCCCGGTAATGCTTGTCCAGCGCCTTTTCCAGCGCGGGATCGTCGATCGCGATATCGGTCTTTTCCACAAAGGTCTTGCCGTGATCGCCGCCGGTGTAGAGCTCCACGGTTTTGGTATCCCGGTGGTACACGCCCTGGAAATCCCCGTCCACGCCGATGGGCCAGTTGATCGGGCAGGAGCGGATGCCGAGCACCTGCTCCAGCTCCTCCATCAGGGCAAAGGGGTCCTTGGCGGCACGGTCCATCTTATTCACGAAGGTGAAGATCGGGATGTTGCGCATACGGCAGACCTTGAACAGCTTGATGGTCTGGGCTTCCACGCCGCGGGCCGCGTCCAGAAGCATGACGGCCGCGTCGGCCGCCACCAGCACGCGGTAGGTATCCTCCGAGAAGTCCTGGTGGCCGGGCGTGTCCAGAATGTTGATCCGGTATCCGTCATAGACGAACTGCATCGCAGAGGAGGTGACGGAAATGCCGCGCTGCTTTTCGATCTCCATCCAGTCGGAGGTCGCGTGCTTGTCGGTCTTCCGGGCCTTGACGCTGCCGGCGCTGCGGATGGCTCCGCCGTAGAGCAGAAGCTTTTCCGTCAGGGTGGTTTTACCGGCGTCAGGGTGCGAAATGATCGCGAAAGTGCGCCGCTTTTCCACCTGTTCGTGAAGCAGCTCCCGGAAAGCCGGGGTATCGTTGGCTGGCAGCATGAAATCCCTCCTTGCGTAAAATCACAACAACTGCTGATTCTATAACGAACAGGGGGATGTTGTCAACTTTTTCCTACTATTATATGGGAACAGGATCGGCGGGACTTCTGAACGCAACAAAAAAGCGATCCGGATGGATCGCTCTGAGCAGCTCCGACGGGATTCGAACCCGTGTTTTCGCCTTGAGAGGGCGGCGTCCTAGGCCTCTAGACAACGGAGCCAAAGATAAAAAAAGCTGGGGAACTAGGATTCGAACCTAGACAATACGAGTCAGAGTCGCAGGTGCTGCCGTTACACCATTCCCCATCACGCAGTTTTTCAACTGCGAGAGTCATTGTAGCAAAACAGGATATAATTGTCAAGGATTATTTTTTTAACTCTTTGACCGCTTTGATGAGGGCGTCCACGTGGGAATCCGGCGTGCACCAGGAGGTGCAGACGCGGACGGCCGTGGAGCTGTCATTCACGCGCTCCCAGGGGGAGAAGATAAAGCTTTCCTCCAGCGTCTCAAGCTGCTCATCCGTAAAGATGGGGAAGAGCTGGTTGGTGGGGGAATCCACCAGGAGCGGGATGCCGGCCTTGAGCAGGGCGGCGCGGATCCGATCCGCCTGGCCGACCGCCTTTTTCGCCAGGTCAAAATACAGGTTGTTCTTCATCAGCTCCGAGAACTGGATGCCGATCAGCCGGCCCTTGGCGAGCATGGCGCCGGCACGCTTCATCATGTAGCGGAAATCCTTTTTCAGCGCCGGGTTGTTGATGACCACCGCTTCTCCCAGCAGGGCGCCCTGCTTGGTGCCGCCGACGGTGAAGACGTCGGTGTATTTGGGCAGGTCCGCGGGGGTGATATTGGTGAAGGGCGTGGAGAGGCCGTAGCCCAGGCGCGCGCCGTCCACATAGAGATAGATGCCGCTGGACCTGCAGGCCTTGTACAGATCCCTCAGCTCGGTGAGGTTATACACCGTGCCGTATTCGGTGGAGAGGGAAATATAGACCATGCCGGGGCGGACGGTGTGCTCATCGTCCTCCTGCAGGGCTGTGATGACGCGGACCTGGGCGGCGGTGATCTTGCCGTCCTTGTGCGTGAGACCCATCACCTTGTGGCCGGTGGCCTCGATGGCGCCGGTCTCATGCTGGTTGATGTGGCCGGAGACGGGGCAGAGCACGCCCTCGTAGGGACGGAGGATCGAAGAAATCACGACCGAGTTGGTCTGCGTGCCGCCGACCAGGAAATGCACGTCCGAATCCGGGCAGGAGAAAACGCGGCGGATCTCCGCGGCAGCCTCCTCACAGAAGGGATCGCGGCCGTAGCCGGGCGTCTGCTGCTCGTTGACTTCCGCGAGCTTCTTCAGGATATTCGGGTGACAGCCCTCCAGGTAATCCGATGCAAGATTGATCATGGGTACTCCTTCAGGAAAAGAAAAATTGATACGAAAGCCCTTTTGAGGTCAGCTCAGGCGGGCGAGGCCGTCCTTCACGCGGCGGAGGGTCTCTTCCTTGCCCAGCAGCCAGGCGATCTCGATGGCGCCGCCGGGGGTGTTCGCCTGCCCGCTGATGGCGATGCGCAGCGGCCAGAGCACCGCGCCGTTCTTTTTGCCGGCGGCGGCGATGGCGGCCATCACGGTGTCATGGATCGCGGTTTCGGACCAGCCCTCAATGCCCTCGAGCACGGGCAGGATCATCTCCAGATTCTCTTTGGAGACGGCGGCATCGGTCTTCATCTTTTTGTGGGTGTACAGCTCCACGTCATAATCCGGGAGCTGCCCCAGGAAAGCGACCATTTCCGGCACGCGGCTGAAGATCTCGGTGCGGTCCTGCATGAGCTGGGCCAGGCGCGGATAGTTGATGCCCTTGCCGGCCAGCACCCGGTCGAACCAGGGGGTGACCTTTTCCAGATAGGCTTCGGGACTCATCTTCCGGATATACTCGGCGTTAAACCAGGTGAGCTTGTTGATATCGAAGATCCCAGGGGACTTGTTGATCCGGCGGACGTCAAAGGCTTTGATCAGCTCATCCATGGTGAAGAGCTCCTGCTCCGTGCCGGGGTTCCAGCCGACCAGCGCCAGATAGTTGACGATGGCTTCAGTCAGGTAGCCCTTGTCGATGAAGTCGGAATAGAAGGCGTCGCCGTCGCGCTTGGAGAGCTTGCGGTGCTCGTCCCGCATGACGGGAGGCAGATGGATGTACTGCGGGATCTCCCAGCCGAAGGCTTCATAGAGCAGATTGTACTTCGGGGTGGAGGACAGGTATTCCAGACCGCGCATGACGTGGGTGATGCCCATCAGGTGGTCGTCAATGACGTTGGCGAAGTTATAGGTGGGCATGCCGTCCTGCTTGATGAGGACCATGTCGTCCAGGGAGTCATTCGGGAAGGTCATTTCGCCGAAGACGAGGTCCGTGTAGGTGCTCTCGCCCTCCGTGGGGGCGTTCAGCCGGATGACGTAGGGGACGCCGGCGTCCAGTTTGGCCTGGACTTCTTCCTTCGAGAGGGACAGGCAGTGCTTGTCATACTTGAAGACCTCTCCGCGGGCTTCCGCGGCGGCGCGGCGCTCCTCCAGCTCCTCCTTGGTGCAGAAGCAGTAGTAGGCGGCGCCCTTTTCGACCAGCTGCCGGGCGTAGGGCAGATAGAGGTCCTTGCGCTCTGACTGGATGTAGGGGCCGTAATCGCCGCCGACGTCGGGACCTTCATCCCAGGTCATGCCGCAGCCGCGCAGGGTGTCATAGATCACCTCGGTGGCGCCGGGGACATAACGCTCCAGGTCCGTATCCTCGATACGGAGAATGAAGGTGCCGTTGTTCTGGCGGGCAAAGCAGTAGGCGTAAAGAGCTGTGCGCAGGCCGCCGAGATGCATGAAGCCGGTCGGGCTGGGCGCGAAACGGGTACGAACTGTCATGATATATTCCTCCTGTGAACGGGAAAAAATCTCAGATCATCTGGTTTGTCTGGCGAAGGTGTCCTTCAGGCCGACGGTGCGGTTGAAGACGGGGAGCTCCGGCGTGCTGTCCGGATCCTTGCAGAAGTAGCCGGTACGCAGGAACTGGAAGGAGCTGCCGGTCTCGGCGTCGGCCAGGCACTTTTCGGCATAGCCGCGGCGGACGGTCAGGCTGTCCGGATTCAGGCGGGAGATGAAGTCCTTCTTGTCGGCACCTTCCTCCTCCTCGTCCCCGAGGTCATCCACGAGGAGCGGCTCATAGAGGCGGGCTTCGACCGGGATGCTTCCCTCAGCGGGGACCCAGTGCAGCGTTTTGCCCTTGATCTTCCTGTCGGCGCCTTCGCTGCCGGAGAAGGAATCCAGGTCGACGGTGCAGCGGACCTCGGTGACATTGCCGTTTTCATCCTTGACGCATTCATCGCAGCGGACGATGTAGGCCCCCTTCAGGCGGACCTCATTGCCGGGGAACATGCGCTGGTACTTTTTGACCGGGACCTCCATGAAGTCGTCCCGCTCGATCCAGATCTCCCGGGAGAAGGGAAGCTCGCGGACGCCCATTTCCGGATGGTCCGGATGGTTTTCCAGCGTGACGGTCTTCGTTTCGCCATCGGGCCAGTTGGTCAGAACGACCTTGAGCGGGTCCAGCACGGCCATGACGCGGGGCGCGGTATTGCCCAGGTCATCGCGCACACAGTGCTCCAGCACGGCAAAATCAACGACGGAATCCGCCTTGCTCATGCCGATGAGATCCACAAAATTGCGGATGGAGGCGGGGGTGTAGCCCCGGCGGCGCATGGCGCTCAGGGTGGGCATGCGGGGATCGTCCCAGCCGGCCACATAATGGCCCTCCACCAGCTGGCGGAGATAGCGCTTGCTCATGACGGTGCGCGTCATGTTCAGGCGGGAGAACTCGATCTGCCGCGGACGCGCGGGCAGGAGGTTCGCGCTCTTTTCCACCACCCAGTCATACAGGGGGCGGTGGATCTCATACTCCAGGGAACACATGGAGTGGCTGATGCCTTCCAGGGCGTCGCCGATGGGATGGGCAAAGTCGTACATCGGGTAGATGCACCACTTGCTGCCGGTGCGCCAGTGCTCCTTGTACAGGATGCGGTACATGGCCGGGTCGCGCATGACGATGTTGGGGGAGGCCATGTCGATCTTCGCGCGGAGGGTCAGGCTGCCTTCCGGGAACTCGCCGGCACGCATGCGGCGGAAAAGATCCAGGCTTTCCTCAGCGGGGCGGTCCCGCCAGGGGCTGTTCTTTCCGGGCTCGGTGAGGGTGCCGCGGTATTCGCGCATCTCGTCCTTGCTCAGCTCGTCCACATAGGCCAGGCCGCGGCGGATCCAGTCCTCGGCGATCTCATAGCACTTGTCATAGTAATCGGAGGCATAGAACTCCCCGCCGGTCCAGTGGAAGCCGAGCCAGTGGATGTCCTTTTTGATCGCGTTGACGTATTCCGTGTCCTCTTTGGCGGGGTTGGTGTCGTCAAAGCGCAGATTGCATTTGCCGCCGTATTTCTCCGCCGTCAGGAAGTCCATGATCAGGGCCTTGCAGTGGCCGATGTGCATGTATCCGTTCGGTTCCGGAGGGAAGCGGGTATGTATTTCGGTATAACGGCCTTCAGCCAGGTCCTGATCGATCGCGTCCCAGATAAAATTGGAGCGGGAGGCTGCCTCTTCCATAGGATTAACCGTCCTTTCACAGGGCCGAGTTTCGTCAGCCCGATTAAATTTTATTATATAGGAAAGGGAAGAAGGGGTCAAGGATTTCCGAAAGGAGGGCAGACGGGAAAGAAAAAACCGGGCCTTTCCGAAGAAATGCCCGGCGGGGAAGACGTGTCCGGAGGTCAGTTGACCTTGATCTTTATCTTGGCGGTCAGGCCGTTTTCCGTCTTGACCGTGACGGTGACGGTACCCTTTTTGACGCCCTTGACAACACCTTTGGAGGTGACGGTGGCGATCTTTTTGTTGCTGCTGGTCCAGGTCAGCTTGCTTTCCGCCTTCGCGGGCGCCAGCGTGGCGTTCAGCTTCAGGGTCTTGCCCTGCTTCAGCGTGACGGTGCCCTTCCTGTCCAGGGTGATCTTGGTGGGCTTCGGCGGATCGACCGTGATCTTGCAGGTGGCCTTCTTGCCGTCAGCGCGCTTGCAGGTGACGGTGACGGTGCCCTTCTTCAGCGCCTTGACGACGCCGGTGGAAGAGACTGTGGCGATCTTTTTGTTGCTGCTGGTCCAGGTGAATTTCTCCGCGGAGCTGACCAGGTCATTCGTGGGCTTGAGGGTCAGCGATTTGCCGATGACCAGAGTCGCTTTGGACTTGGAAAGCGTGTATTTGGCCGAGGAGGTTTTGCCGGTCAGCGTGATGTTCAGGGTGAAGGAAGCGCGTTTGGCTCCGATCGCGTAGCAGGTCTTGCCGTCCACCTTACGGGATTTGTGGCTATAGGTGCTGACAAGAAGCTGCACCTTTTTGCCCGCGGCATGCTTGGAAAGATTGATGTAGCTGCTCTTTCCCAGCGAGGTGAAGTAGGTGGAAGCGTTCATGGGCGGAGTGATGAAAGCCAGGCTGCTGTCCGAGATCCAGGTCAGGGCGTCCGTCTTGATCTGCAGGAAGTAGTCATCCCGCAGGGTCAGGTTGAGGGTCTTATCCTTGGTGCCCTTCAGGTTCACGGTGTAGACTTTGGAATTTGTGCCGGGCTTGTCGGAATTCTTTTTGACGGTGACGTCCACCTTGACGACGTAGGCGCTTTCATAGAAGTTACTGCCTATTCTCCAGATGGAGGAAATACCGTAGGTATGCTTTCCCGCTTTGGCAGTAAAGTTCCAAAGAGGAACGGCGGTTACATCCAGATAGGTCCATTTGCCGTTGACCTTCTCGTAAATACCGTACAGATCTGTGGTGGACGCCGGCTGCCAGCAGAGGTAGACACGGGTGTTGACCGTGGTAGCCTTCAGGCCGGAGGGCGGATCGATCCAGCTGACGTAGGAAAGGCCTTTGGCGACCGGCGCGCCGGCATTGCCGTTCAGGACGGCGGCGGCTATGGGCTCGGGCAGGCGTTCCGTTTCCTGACTGATGAAGATCATATCCTCCGCAAGGGAAAGGGAACAGCTGAACAGCAGGATCAGGGCAAGAAGCATGGAAAGGCACTTTTTCATGTCGGCGGTCTCCAGTCATTTTTCACGGTCAGTACAGTCAAAACCCAACTGTAATAAAATGTAATGTAATTTACAGCAAAAGTCAATTTGCAATATGAAGAATTACGGATACAAATTTCCTAAAAAATTATTAATTTTGTTACAATTGTGCGAAAAAAATCATACAAAACACCTTTTCAAAAAGCACATTATCGTGTATAATCATACAGAAAGCTATACCAAGGAGTGATTTGCAGTGAGCGAACCCTTCAGCACGATGAAGTTCAACCCCATTCAGGAAACGGGGAACGAAGCGCATGATATCATCGTCTATGTTTATCAGGCGCTGCAGGCCAAGGGCTACGACCCCATCACACAGCTGGTTGGCTACCTGATTTCCGGCGACCCCACCTACATCACCAGTTACAATTCAGCGCGCAGCATGATCTGCCGGCTGGAGAGGGACGAGATCCTTGAGGAGCTTGTCCGGACCTACCTCGGAAAAAAGTGACGGAAACGCCGGTGTCAGGGTGACACCGCTTTTCCTTTTTGGAGAAGCGGGTATTACGGCACGCTCAGGCGCGCCGGGGAAAGGATGGATCAAGGAATGAAAAAGCGTTTGCTGACCGCGGTTCTGGCCCTGTGCCTGGCAGCCGCGGCTTTGATGCCCGCGGCGTTCGCCGCGGACGTGTTCCGCTTCGCGGAGAAGAGCCTGGACCTCTTTGAGGGAGAAAACGGGTATGTGGACCTGGTGCGCGAGGGAAAACAGGCAGAGGACGGAGTCATCACCTGGACCAGCAGCAGGCCGTCCGTCGCGACCGTGGATGAGAACGGGATCATCACGGCTGTCAGCCTGGGGAACGCCAATATCGTGGCCCGGATCACGATCGGCAACAGGCGCTGGGACGCCCAGCTGCGCGTGAACGTGAAGCGCCGGGTGGAGAGCGTTGCCCTGAACACGGAGAGGCTGGCCGTTTTTGAGCGGAACGATCCCGACATCATGCCGCTGCTGGCGGAAAACGCGGAGCCGGCGCCCGCGGACGCCCTGAACCCCGATGAGGTTCCCGCCGCGGAGCCCGGGACGGAGCCGCTGCCCCGGGTGCTGGTTTTCCTGACGGGGCGGAGCACGGACTTCCGGACGGCTGTGGAGCCCAGGGACGCGAGCGACCGGGCGGTGGTATACACCTCCTCCGATCCCGAAATATTCAAGATCAACAACGCCAACGGGCGCGCCCTGAAAGCCGGCGAATGCGAGCTGACCGTCGCCAGCCGACAGAACCCCGAGGTGACCGAGCAGTGGCACATCCTGGTGCTGCAGCCGGTGACCGGCGTGAAGGTGACCTCCGATACGAAGCAGACCTTCGTCGGGGACTCGCTGCAGCTGGGCGTGACCTATCAGCCGGAAAACGCCGGGCTGAAGGCCGTGACCTGGACCTCCGGAAACCCGAAGGTCGCCGCCGTGGATGAATACGGCACGGTGATCGGCCTCAAGAGAGGCGCCGTGACCATCACCGCCAAGGCGAAGGACGGCTCCGGCAAGGCCGGCAGCATCAACATCACCGTGGCGCAGCAGGCCGAAGAAGTACAGATCAAGCAGACCGAGCTGAACCTGGCCGCGGGCGAGCGCGCGAACCTGAACGTGACCGTGCTGCCGAGCGACGCCAACGACAAGCACGTGACCTGGGTCTCCTCCGACGAAGGCGTGGCGACCGTGGACAAGACCGGCCGGGTGACCGCCGTAGGCCGCGGCCAGTGCATGATCACCGCCATCAGCGTTTCCAACGCGGGAGCCGCGGCGGCGGTGCCGGTGAACGTGATCCAGAAGGCGAAGGAGATCCGTTTCCTGAGCGACAAGCCGAGCGTGAAGGTGAATGAGACCGTGCAGCTGGAGTGGACGGTGCTGCCTGAGGATACGGACATCAAGGCCGTGACCTGGACGAGCGCTAATCCCCGCGTGGCCACCGTGGATGCCAACGGCCTGGTGACCGGCCTGCAGCGCGGCACCGTGAAGATCACCGCGAAGACGACGGACGGCTCCAACCGGACCGCGGCCATCAACGTATCCGTGATCCAGCCGGTGACCGGCATCCACCTGAAGTGGCAGGATGAGTTCCACATCCAGATCGGGAACACCTCCACGGTGACCGCCATCGTGGAGCCGACCAACGCGAACAACCAGAACGTGATCTGGTCCATCGACGACGAGATGCTGGCCTCCGTGCGGGGCAGCAAGAACGTCGGCTACGTGACCGGGCGCGGCCACGGCTACGCCGTGATCACGGCTGTGACCGAGGAGGGCGGATTTGCCGCCCAGGGCGTGCTGCGCGTGACGGACTACAACCGGACCGCCGTCGTGGATGACATTTACATCGAGAACGAAAAGATCCGGCTTGTTTTCCGCAACCGCAATGATTTCGCGCTGAAGGAGATCTACTTTGAGGTGGAGCTGCTGGATGCCGACGGCAAACCGCTGCCCTGCAACAAGGACGGGAGCAACGTTTTCCACGGGAAATACCCGCTGGAGCTGCTGCCGGAGGGAAGGACACAGCACAACCAGTTCAAATTTACCGACTATGTGCAGCCCGAGCAGCGCATCGGCATGGCGACGGTGTACATCACCGGCTGGAAGGATGAGACGGGATATACCTGGAACATCGGCAGCAGGAAGGAAATGCCCACCCTGTACACGCGCCAGAACCTGCCCACCTCCACCCCCGCGCCGGATCAGCCGACTCCGACGCCCAAGCCCCCCAAGAATTAACAATCCGGACAGAAGGGATATGAAACCATGGCGGATCTTGTCGTAGCCGGTGCGGGACACGCCGGATGTGAAGCAGCGCTGGCAGCGGCGCGGATGGGAATCGATACGCTGCTGCTGACACTGAACATGGACGGCGTGGCGCTGATGGCGTGCAACCCGGTGATCGGCGGATCCGCCAAGGGCCATCTGGTGCGTGAGCTGGATGCCCTGGGCGGCGAAATGGGCCGCGCCATCGACGATACCTTCCTGCAGAGCCGGATGCTGAACACCGGCAAGGGCCCCGCCGTGCACGCGCTGCGCGCGCAGGCGGACAAACAGGCCTACCAGAACCGTATGCGCAGGGCGCTGATGACCCAGGACCGCCTGACGCTGCGGCAGGGCGAGGTCGCATCTATCGAAACTGAAAATAACCGTGTGGTCGCCGTGACCACCACAACAGGCGCGCGCATTCCATGCCGCGCCGTTGTTGCTGCCACGGGCGTGTACCTGCGCGGCAGCATCATCATCGGGGAACACCGGCACGACGGCGGCCCGCAGGGGCTGATGAACGCCAGCGAGCTTTCCGCAGGGCTGGAGAACCTGGGCTTTGAGCTGCGCCGGTTCAAGACCGGCACGCCGGCGCGCGTGGACGTGCGCAGCATCGACTTTGACGAGATGGAGGAGCAGGCGGGCGACGACCCGGTCGTGCCCTTCTCCTTCCTGACGGATAAAAAGCTGGAGAATACCTACAGCTGCTATCTGACCTGGACGACGCCGGAAACCCACCGGATCATCCGGGAAAACCTGCACCGGGCCCCGCTGTACAGCGGGAAGATCCACGGCATCGGCCCGCGCTACTGCCCCAGCATCGAGGACAAGATCGTCCGCTTCGCCGACAAGGAAAGGCATCAGCTTTTCCTGGAGCCGGAGGGAAGGGAAAGCCGGGAGTGGTATGTGCAGGGAATGAGCTCCTCCATGCCGGAGGACGTGCAGTGGGAGATGTACCGCACCATCCCGGGACTGCGCAGATGCGAGTTCACGCGGCTGGCCTACGCCATCGAATATGACTGCATCGACAGCCGGGAGCTGCGCCCGACGCTGGAAAGCCTGCGCATCGGCGGCCTTTTCTTCGCCGGGCAGATCAACGGCACCAGCGGGTATGAGGAAGCCGCCTGCCAGGGACTGCTGGCCGGCATGAACGCCGCGCTGAAGCTGCAGGGGAAGAAGCAGATCCTGCTGACGCGGGATATGGCCTACATCGGCGTGCTGACGGACGACCTGACCACCAAGGGAACGGACGAGCCCTACCGCATGATGACGTCAAGAGCCGAGCACCGGCTGTATCTGCGGCAGGACAATGCGGACCTGCGGCTGACGGAGATCGGCTACGCGGCCGGGCTGGCCGGCGAGGAACGGCTGGAAAGGATGATCCGCAAGCGTGAGGAGACCGCCGCCCTGCTGGAAAAAATGAAGACGACGCGTTTCGCGCCGGGGGAAAAGCTGAACAACTGGCTGCGGCAGCGTGAGCAGCCGGAAACGGCCGGCTCCGTGAACGAGGAGGAGCTGCTGCGGCGGCCGAAGATCCGGCTGAAGGACCTGGAGGAGCTGGATGAAAGCCTCGCCGGGGCGCAGCCGGCCGTGAAGGAGCAGGCGGAGATCGCGGTGAAATACGAGGGCTATCTGGAGAAGCAGGAGAAGCTGATCCTGCGGGCCCGGGAGGCGGAGGAGACGCTGCTGCCCGAGGACACGCCCTATGACGGGATCGAGAGCCTGCGGCTGGAGGCCCGGCAGAAGCTGATGAAGCAGAAGCCGGTGTCGCTGGGCGCGGCGGGAAGGATACCCGGAGTGAATCCCGCGGACGTGGCGGTGCTGAGTATCTGGCTGGAAAAACAAAGGAGAAGCAGGGGAGAGCAGGAAGACAGCTGAGTGAAGGCGGCCCCTCACCCCCATCCATAAATGAATGATGAAAAAGCCCGCTGCGAAAGCAGCGGGCTTTTGTGACATCAGAAAGGGCTCAGCGAAGCCGGTCAGTCGTAGTCGCGGCGGGGGAGCTCGATGCCGAAGTCTTTGGCGGTCTGTTCCAGGATATCCAGCGCGCGCTCGATCTGCTCGGGCTTATGCTCGCTGATCACGCAGAAGCGGAGGCGGGCCTTGCCCTTGGGAACCGCGGGATACATGGCCGGGGGAACGCTGACGCCGCGCTTTTTGAGCTCATTGGAGAGCAGCCAGGCATCCTCATCCTTGCCGACGAGGACCGGCAGGACGGCCGTTTCGCCGGCCAGACAGATATCCAGATGGCGGCGGCGGGCGCTGTCCGCGAAGGCCTTGATGGCGGTGCGGAGGTTCTCCATGATCTGCGGGTTGGAGCGCAGCTGGCGGATGGCCTCCAGGGAGCCGGCGGCCAGCGCGGGGCTCATGCCGACGCTGAAGACGAAGCCGGGCATGTTGTAGCGCAGGTACTCGATCAGGCTGCGTTTGCCGGCCAGATAGCCGCCGCAGGTGCCGAGGCCCTTGGACAGGGTGCCGTATTTGATATCGATATCGTAGCCGTCCAGGCCGAAGTATTCGTCCACACCGCCGCCGGTTTTGCCGATGACGCAGGCGCTGTGCGCCTCATCCACCATCAGGAAGCAGCCGTACTGCTTCTTGAGCCGGACGAACTCCGGCACGGGGGCGATGTCGCCGTCCATGCTGTAGACGCCCTCGATGACGATGAGCACCTTCTCGTAGAAGTTCCGCTGCGCCTTGAGGATGTTCTCCAGCGCGGCGTAGTCATTATGCGGGAAGGGGCGCGCCGTGGAGCCGGAAAGCTTGCAGCCCTGCTCGATGGAGTTGTGGGCCAGCGCGTCGTAGAGGATCATGTCGTTCTTGCCGCAGAAGTTGCCGATGAAGGTGACGTTGGTGGAATGCCCGCCGACGCAGACGATGGCGTCCTCGGTGTGCTTCCAGTCCGCCAGCTCCTTTTCCAGCTCGCGGTGGATCATTTTTTCACCGGCCAGGAGGCGGCTGCCGCTGGCGCTGGTGCCGTATTTGTCGATGGCGGCCTTGGCGGCTTCCTTGACTTCCTTGCGGCCGCTCATGCCGACGTAGTTGTAGCTGCCGAACTCCAGGATCTCTTTGCCGTCCACAATGCCGGTATCCAGCAGGGGGGACTCGTGGCAGATGAAGTAGGGGTTGTCGCCGCCGGCGGCCAGGTCCTCCTCACGCTTGAGGAAGGTCATGTATTCGGGGGTGTCCTCGAAGCGGGTGATCGGGATGACCGGCTCCCGCTCGGCGGGGGCGGCGGCAGCGGAAGCTTCGGGCGCCTGGGTCAGACGCTCGATCACGTGGGCCATATCGTTCACGGTGGCGCAGTTGCCGTATTCCTCGGCGGGAATGGTGATGCCCCATTCCTCCTCGATCTTCAGGGCCATGCTGAGCACCTGCAGGCTGTCGCCCTGCAGATCCTCAATGAAGTTGGCCGTATCGGAGATCTCGCTTTCCGGGATCTCCAGCGTATCGGCATAGAGCTTGCGGATCTTCGCTTTGATGTCCTCGCGGGCGGACTCCCTGCTTTCGGAGGGAAGGGAAACGGCCACCTCGCTGCCGGCGGACTGCGTGTGCAGGTCCAGCTCGCGGTAGTTCATTTCCTTTTCGTCATACATGCGCTTGAGCTCGATGCGCTTGACCTTGATGCCGCTGACCAGGGGCAGGGGATCCGGCGTGACGAGCACGCGGTTGAGCTGCGTGTACAGGGGCAGGCGCACGTTGACCGCGGCAACGCGGCCGGCCAGGGAATTCAGGAAGGCGGTATCGCCGTAATTGTCCCCCACGTTCAGCACGAGGGCCACGTCCTCATTGCTGTCCCGCTTGTTGCGGCGCAGGCCGACCACGCAGGCCTGCTCCACGCCCGGCAGGCCGGAGAAGGCATCCTCCAGATCGTCCGGATAGATGTTTTCGCCGGATTCGTTGACGATGACGTCCTTCAGGCGGCCGCGGATGTAGATACGGCCGGATTTGTCCATGCGGACGATGTCCCCGGTGGGATACCAGCCGCCGTCCATCGTGTCCGGAGGCAGGATGGCGCCTTCTTTGACACGGGCGGAGTGGATGCTCTTTCCGCGGATCTGGAGCTCGCCGACGCCCTCGGCGGCATGGTCGCCCACAAGGCGGTATTCAATGGTCTCAAAGGGCTTGCCGACGCTGCCGCCGAGGCGGTGGCCCAGGCGGACGCTGGTCTCAAAGCCCGTGATGGCGGTCTCCGTCATGCCGTAGCCGGTGATGGTGCAGTAGCCCACGGAGTTCAGGGCGCGCAGGGTCGAGGTCGGGGTATGGCTGCCGCCGAGAATGATGCACTCCACGTCCGTGCCCAGCATATTCTTTGTGACGGAGGCGAAGAGCTTCTTTTCGGCGAAGCGGAGCGCCTTGTCGGGAGCGATCAGCTGGGCGCCGAGGGAGATCGCGCTCATGACATGGAACAGGCCGCGTTTGACGGCGGGCTGTTTTTTGATATTCTTTTTCAGCGCCTTGGCCAGGCTGGTGCCGACCAGCGGGACCACCACGATCAGGTGGGGTTTGAGGCGCTGGCAGGTTTTGAGGATGGAATCGGGCGTGCGATCCTGCAGGAAGAGGTTCGCCATGCCCATGAAGCCGCCCCAGATGACGTTGGCCATGAAGCCGAACACATGGTGGAAGGGCAGGAAGGCCAGGAAACGGCGGGTCTCGTCACCGATGACGCGCTTGGCTTCCCGGTGGACCAGCTCGCTGTTGAGGGCCTGGGCGCACAGCGCCGCGTGGTCATAGGCGAAGATGCGGCTGCGGCCGGTGGTGCCGCTGGTGCAGATGGCGACGTGATCGCCCCAGACCGGAGTGAAAGCGCCCTTGCGGACGGCCGTGACAACATGGCTGAAGTCGATCTGGCGGTAGTCCGCGGGAAGACGCCGGGGCTTTCTGGTGATGAGCATGCGGCAGCCCGCCTCATCCATCAGGCTCTGGATCATCGGATCCGCGGCGGAAGCGTCCAGCAGCAGCACGCTGTGCCCGCTGCGCATGGTGCCCCAGAAGAGGCTCGGCCATTCCACACAGGTATCGACCGAGATCGCGATCCAGCCGCCGTCGGGAGAGAGCTCCTTCAGGTAAGCCGCGCAGTCATCCGCTTTATCCGTCATCTCCGTGAAGGAGAGGGAACGCTCGGCATCGCCCTCCAGCCACATGGCGGCGGGCAGGTCACCGTAGCCCCGGATGACGGAGAAAAGGGTCTCCAGCGTTTTGTCGGCATTCAGCCTCTCAACGGAAGCCGACACATTCAGTTGACTCATATGTATCCTCCTGAAAACATTGTCCGGCAGCGTGAAGGCTGCCTGAGCAGAGTGCCTGTGACCGGTTTCCGGAGGAGATAATGGCGTATAAAATCAGCATGGGTCTCCGGGTGACCAAATCACATCAGCCTATTATATCACCGGGATAACAAATACACAAACATTCGCCGAAAAAAGCGCAAAAAAGTTTGTAAAATGCCCCCGAAAAGCTTCCTTTTTTGTCGAAAAAATGGTATAATAAAAACGTTCGGGAGCCTTTATTTTTCAAGGCCTGAAGGCACTTACAAAATGACCTGAAAATGACCTTTTTTGACAGGCGGCCGGCATGTGTTTTGAGAACGGAATATCGAGGTGTGACATGGCAGAAGAATTGGATCGGAATCTGGAAGAAAACCCTGAGCAGGTGACAGCTGCCGAAGGAAAATACGGCGAAGAGCAGATACAGGTGCTGGAGGGCCTGGAGGCCGTGCGCAAGCGCCCGGGTATGTATATCGGCTCCACGGACGCCCGAGGACTGCACCATCTGGTTTATGAAATCGTGGACAACTCCGTGGATGAAGCCCTGGCCGGCTACTGCAAAGAGATCGACGTGACCATCAACGCCGACGGCAGCGTGACCGTGAAGGACGACGGGCGCGGCTTCCCGGTGGGCATGCATCCCAAGATGCACCGGCCGGCCGTGGAGGTCTGCCTGACCGTGCTGCACGCGGGCGGCAAGTTCGGCGGCGGGGGATACAAGGTATCCGGCGGCCTGCACGGCGTGGGCGCCTCCGTGGTGAACGCGCTGAGCGAGAAATTCATCGTGACGGTGTATCAGAACGGGCACATCTATCAGCAGGAATACGCCCGCGGCAAATATATCTACGACCTGAAGGTGATCGGCGATACCGACCGCACCGGCACGACCATTCAGTTCTGGCCGGACGTGAAGAGCGAGGAGAATCCCGAGGGCATTTTCGAGACCGGCGCCTTTGAGTACGAGACCCTGCGGAACCGCCTGCGCGAGATGGCCTTCCTGAACAAGGGCGTGCGCATCCGCTTCCGGGACGACCGTCCCGAGACCCCGAAGGAGAACGATTTCTGCTACGAGGGCGGCCTGAAGGAATTTGTGAAATTCCTGAACCAGAACAAGAACGTGCTTTTCCCGGAGCCCATCTACACCGAGGGCATCCGCGACAATATCCTGGTCGAGATGGCGATGCAGTACAACGACAGCTATGCCGAGAACGTGTACTCCTTTGCCAACAACATCGCCACGCCGGACGGCGGCACCCACCTGATGGGCTTCAACACCGCCGTGACCCGCGCGATCAACGATTACGGCCGGCGGTACAAGATCCTGAAGGACACGGAGCCGAACCTGAAGGGCGAGGACGTGCGCGAGAGCCTGACCGCCATCATATCCATTAAAATGGAGGATCCCCAGTTCGAAAGCCAGACCAAGAGCAAGCTGGGCAGCGGCCAGGTCCGCGGCGTGGTGGACAGCCTGGTCAGCGAGGAGCTGAGCACCTATCTGGAGGAAAACCCCTCCGTGGCAAGGGCCATCGTGAGCCGCTGCGTGGACGCGCAGCGCGCCAGGGAAGCCGCCCGGAAGGCCCGTGAGGCCACCCGCCGCAAGACGGTGCTGGAATCCGCGTCCCTGCCCGGGAAGCTGGCGGACTGCAGCGAGCGGGACCCCTCCAAGTGCGAGATCTTCATGGTGGAGGGCGACTCCGCAGGCGGCAGCGCCAAGGGCGGCCGCGACAGCAAGACGCAGGCGATCCTGCCCCTGCGCGGCAAGATCCTGAACGTGGAGAAGGTGCGGCTGGACCGCGCGCTGGAGAACCAGGAGATCCGCGCGATGATCACCGCGTTCGGCTGCGGCTTCGGCGACCAGTTTGACGAGAGCAAGCTGCGGTACCACCGCATCGTGTGCATGACGGACGCTGACGTCGACGGCGCGCACATCCGCATCCTGCTGCTGACCTTCTTCTACCGCTTCATGAGGCCGCTGGTGGAGAAGGGCTACGTATATGCCGCCATGCCGCCTCTCTACAAGGTGACGAAGGGCAAGAACTCCCACTACGTTTACGACGACGACGAGCTGAACCGCCTGCTGGATGAGATCGGCAGGGATCCCAAGCCGGACATCCAGCGCTACAAAGGCCTGGGCGAAATGAGCGCGCAGCAGCTGTGGGAGACCACGATGAACCCCGAGACCCGCATGATGATGCAGATCACCCCGGAGGACGCCATGGAGGCCGACCGGCTGTTCACCCTGCTGATGGGCGACCAGGTGGAGCCCCGGAAGCAGTTCATCCAGGAAAACAGCGACCTGGTCAAGGACCTGGACGTGTGATCCCGGAAAGCTTACGGCGCAGAAGAAAGCATACAGAACAGACGGAAAGAAAGTCAGAAGGATTAAAGAGCAATGATCAATGATAAGCTGATACCAGTCAACCTGGAACAGGAGATGAAAAAGAGCTTCATCTCCTACGCGATGGCCGTCATCGTGGACCGCGCCCTGCCGGACGTGAGGGACGGACTGAAGCCCGTTCACCGCCGCATCCTGTACGATATGTCCGAAGAGCTGGGCATGACGCCGGACAAACCCACCCGCAAGAGCGCGCGTGTGGTCGGCGACGTGCTCGGTAAATTCCACCCCCACGGCGACTCCTCCGTGTACGACGCGATGGTCCGCCTGGCGCAGCCCTTCAACATCCGCTATCCGCTGGTGGAGGGCCAGGGCAACTTCGGCTCCATCGACGGCGACGGCGCCGCCGCCATGCGTTATACCGAAGCCCGGCTGCAGAAGCTGACCATGCACATGCTGGACGGCATCGACAAGGACACCGTGGACTTCTACCCCAACTTTGACGAGACGCTGCAGCAGCCCTCCGTGCTGCCCGCCCGCTTCCCGAACCTGCTGGTGAACGGCTCCAGCGGCATCGCGGTCGGCATGGCGACCAATATCCCGCCGCACAACCTGACCGAGGTGATCAACGGCGTCATCTGCATGATCGACAACCCCGACTGCACCATCGACGACCTGATGCAGCACATCAAGGGGCCGGACTTCCCGACGGGCGGCTTGATCATGGGCCGCTCCGGTATCCGGGAGGCCTATTACACCGGCCACGGACGCATTACCGTACGCGCGAAGACGAACATCGAGGAGATGCCCGGCAACCGCAGCCGCATCATCGTGACGGAGATCCCGTACCAGGTGAACAAGGCCGTGCTGGTGAAGAAGATCGCCGACCTGGTGCACGAAAAGCGCGTGGAGGGCATCAGCGACATCCGCGACGAGTCCAACGACCGCCAGGGCATGCGCATCGTGATCGAACTGAAGAAGGACATCCAGCCGCAGGTTGTGCTGAACACCCTGTACAAGCACACCTCCCTGCAGGAGAACTTCGGCGCCAACATGCTCGCCCTGGTGGACGGCAAGCCCAGGATCCTGAACCTGCGGGATATGATCTACTACTATCTGGAGCACCAGAAGGACGTGGTGACCCGGAGGACGAGGTTCGACCTGAACAAGGCGCAGAACCGCGCGCACATTTTGGAAGGCCTGCTCAAGGCGCTGGACCACATCGACGAGATCGTGGCTATCATCCGCGCCAGCAAGGACACGCAGACCGCCAAGGACGCCCTGATGCTGCGCTTTGAGTTCAGCGACAGGCAGGCGCAGGCGATCCTGGACATGCGGCTGGCCCGCCTGACCGGACTGGAGCGCGAGCGCCTGCAGGAGGAATATCAGGAGCTGGAAAAGACCATTGAGCGGCTGACCGCCATCCTGGCGGATGAGAAGCTGCTGATGGGCGTGATCCGGGACGAGATCAGCGAGATCCGCGACAAGTTCGGCGACGAGCGCCGCAGCGAGCTGACCATCGCCGAGGATGACATCGATATCGAGGACCTGATCCAGGAGGAGAACATGGTCGTGACCCTCACCCATGAGGGCTACGTGAAGCGCGTATCCTCCTCCGTGTACCGCGCGCAGCACCGCGGCGGACGCGGCGTGAGCGGCATGAACGTGAAGGAGACCGACTACACGGCCCAGATGTTCGTGGTGAGCACGCACCAGGAGATCATGTTCTTTACCAACCTCGGGCGCGTGTACAGCCTGAAGTGCTACCAGATCCCCGAGGCCGGCAGGCAGGCCCGTGGCACCGCGATCATCAACCTGCTGCAGATCTCCGGCGGGGAGAAGGTATCCACTATGCTGCCGATGCCCAGAGAGAGCGGCGAAGAGTTCAACCTGGTGATGGCGACCCGCAGCGGCATGATCAAGAAGACTGCGCTGAATGAGTTCCGCAACCTGAGGAAGAACGGCCTGATCGCCATCGCGCTGCGCGAGGGCGACGAGCTGATCGGCGTGCGGCTGAGCGTGGGCACCGACGATATGCTGCTGAGCAGCCGGATGGGCAAGAGCATCCGCTTCAACGAGAAGCATGTGCGCAACCTGGGCCGCAACAGCCTGGGCGTGCGCTCCATGCGGCTGAAGCCCGGCGACGAGGTGATCGACATCGCCGTGATCGAACCGGACACCACCGTGCTGGCCGTGACCGAGAACGGCTACGGCAAGCGGACCGATCCCGAGGAATACCGGGAGCAGGGCCGCGGCGGACAGGGCGTGCGCGCCATGAACCTGACCGAAAAGACCGGAAACCTGGCCGCGCTGCTGTTTGTGCACGAGGATGAGGACATCCTGCTGATCACCGACGACGGCACGATCATCCGGGCCCGCGCGGCGGATATCCGCGTATGCGGCCGCGCCACGCAGGGCGTGCGCATCATGCGCCTGGCTGAGGGCAGCAAGGTGGTCGGCGTATGCCGCGCCGAGAAGGAGGACGAGGAAGAGGAGACCGAAGCCCTTCCCGTGACCGAAGGCGAAGCGGCGGAGGATACCGGGCTGGACATGGAGATCCCCGAGACCGCCCCGGAAACAAAGCCGGAGGAGCCCGAGATCTGAGAAACTGAATGAAGGATCCGACGGAGCCTGATACGCTCCGCCGGATCTTTTTTTGTACCCGCTTCCGGCCGGAGAGACGCCGCGGCGCAGTCCTCTGAAGGGGAGCGGGCTTTGTAAATCTGCAATCACAAAAGAATTTGTAACGTTTTGTAACTTTTTTTCGTGAAAGTATAGAAATGGGAGAGACAGAGTGTTATAATTTGTAACGGGAGCTGAAGCTCCATTCTCGTTCACTTGAGGTTTTTACAGATGAAAAGAATGCTGTGCGCGATCCTGGGTATCCTTTTACTTTCAGCGGTTGAAGCCGCGGCAGAGGAGGCGCCCGGATTCGGCTTTATTAATATGAGGGACACGGCGCTGCAGGAAGAACCGGGAGGGGAGACGCTGTACAGCCTGCCGCGGGACACCTGTGTGTGGATCCGGGACAGCGTGACGGACCCGGAAGGAAATGAGTGGCTGGCGGTGAACACCGGGCTGTGGAAACAGCCGGGAGAGGACCTGACCGGGTGGGTATGCGCGGAACAGGTGGACAGCGGCGAGGAGGTATGGCACGACGTCGTTTCCGTTTCCGCGGACGAGTGCGGCATGATCGCCCTGAAGGCGGACGGGACCGCGGAGACGGCCGGGCGGATCTATCCGCCGCTGGACCCCATGTACGGCCCGACAGCCAGGAGATGGACCTACCGGTGCGGTACGATCATGCAGGTGCAGGCCTGGGTGGGCGGATACGCCGCGCGGATGGAGGACGGCAGTGTGACCAATACCGCCGTGGGGATCCCCTATTATCCCTCCGGCAAGGAATTCCGGCTGCTGGCGGAGCACTCCTGCCAGTTCGGGATCTCGGCGAAGAATGAGCTGACGGATATGTGCGAGCCCGCGACAAGGCTGACCTGGTACTGGCCGGAAAACGCGCCGAGCCGGAAGACCATTTCCCGGGTGGTCAGCCTGGACTGCCAGCACGGCTGGCTGGCCATGCTGACGGACAGCGGGGAGCTGCTGGCGGCAAAGTGCTGGGAAAGCAGCGGGGAGGAACCGGTGTGGAGCCAGTGGCGGGATATGGAGACCTTTCACATGAAGGACAACAGCCGGTGGGCCGGGGACAGCGCCGCCTGCGAATGGATGATGGCGGGCGTGAAAAAGGACGGGACCGCGCAGGCCTGGCCGGAAATGCTGGAAAACGTCCTTACGGGCTGGACCGACCTTGCCGACATCCAGCTCGGGACAGGGTATGCGCTGGGGCTGAAAAAGGACGGGACGGCTGTCTCGGCCGGGCTGCCCGGCACGCAGGCGCCGGACGTGTCCGGCTGGAGGAATGTGACCGCCATCGCGGCCGGACGCGGCTTCTGCGTCGGGATCACGGAAAGCGGCGGGCTTGTGTTTGCCGGGGAGGCCAGGATCAGCCGGAAACAGTAAACAGACATACAAAAACCGCTTCAGGCGAGACGCCTGAAGCGGTTTTGCGTACGGATAAGGTTATTTGACGCACTCGGCGCCCTTTTCCATTGCCTGGCGGTTGATGGGGAGCAGGTGCTCCTTTTTGGGGCCGAAGGTGGCCTTGAGCGCTTCCATCGCGGAATCGATGGAAACCACCCCGGTCTTGGCCAGGATCGCGCCGAGCATGACCATATTGGCGGTGCGGGAGTTGCCCAGCGCCTCGGCAATGCCGTTGCAGTCCACGGGGATGGCCGTGATATCGTCCCGGTCGGGAGTGATATCGATCAGGGAGGAGTTGTACAGCATGATGCCGCCCTTTTCCATGGCGGGGGTGAACTTGATCATGCTGGGCTTGTTCATGATCACGGCGATCGGGATCTCCGTGACCAGCGGGGAGCCGATGGGCTCATCGCTGATAACGACCGCGCAGTTGGCTTCGCCGCCGCGCATCTCGGGGCCGTAGGAGGGCATCCAGGAAACGTTCATGCCTTCATGCATGGCCGCCTTGGCAAGCAGCTGGCCGATCAGCAGCACGCCCTGTCCGCCGAAACCGGCAATGAGGAATTGAGCTTCCATATCAGCCGACCTCCTTTTTCACGCCCAGAGGATACCGGGGGATCATGTTCGCTTCCAGCCAGTTGAGCGCTTCCCTCGGCGTCATGCCCCAGTTGGTGGGGCAGGAGGAAAGAACCTCGACCATGGAGAAGCCCTTGCCGGCGATCTGCGTTTCGAAGGCCTTTTTGATGCACTTCTTGGCGTCCAGGATGTGCTTGACGTCATGGACGGAAACGCGGGAGATGTAGGCGGGGCCGTCCAGCGTGGCGAGCATCTCGCTGACGCGGATCGGATAGCCGCACAGCGCGGGATCGCGGCCGTAGGGGGACGTGGTGGTCACCTGGCCGGGCAGGGTGGTCGGGGCCATCTGGCCGCCGGTCATGCCGTAGATCGCGTTGTTGACGAAGATGACGGTGATGTTTTCGCCGCGGGTCGCCGCGTGGGTGATCTCCGCCGCGCCGATGGAGGCCAGGTCGCCGTCGCCCTGATAGGTGAAGACGATATTGTTCGGGTTGACCCGCTTGCAGCCGGTGGCGACAGCCGGGGCACGGCCGTGGGCGGCTTCCATCATGTCACAGTTGAAATAGTTGTAGGCGAACACGGCGCAGCCGACCGGGGCAATGCCGACGGTCCTGTCCTGAATGCCCAGCTCGTCGATCGCTTCGGCAACCAGGCGGTGAATAATGCCGTGGGTGCAGCCGGGGCAGTAATGAAGGGGCGTATCGGTCAGGACTTTGGTTTTTTCATAAACAATGGCCATGATTATTTCCCCTCCTTTGCCAGATTTTCGACCTGGGTGATGATCTCGCGCACGGTCGGCACGATGCCGCCGGTGCGGCCGAAGAAGTGAACGGGCTTTTTGCCGTCCACAGCCAGGCGGACGTCATCCACCATCTGACCCATGCTCATTTCCACGGTCAGGAAGGCTTTGGCGTGCTCCGCGGCCCTGGCGATGGGAGCGTTCGGGAAGGGCCAGAGGGTGATGGGCCGGATCAGGCCGGCCTTGATGCCCTCCTCGCGCAGCTTGCGCATGGCGCTGCGGGCGATGCGGGCGGTGGTGCCGTAGGCGACGATGACGTAATCCGCGTCATCGGTCATTTCCTCCTGCCAGCGGCATTCGGCGCTTTCCATAACGGCATACTTCTCATACAGGTGATTCACGTGCTTTTCCAGCACGGAGGGATCGATGTACAGGGAGTTGATGACGGCGCGGTCACGTCCGCAGCCTTCCTTCCAGCCGGTGGCTGCCCAGGTCTTCTCGGGCAGGGACTCGTCCTTATGATAGTCCGGCATTTCGACGGGCTCCATCATCTGGCCGATCAGGCCGTCGCCCATGACGAGCACGGGATTGCGGTACTTGTCCGCCAGGTCAAAGGCGAGCTGGGTCAGCTCGACCGCCTCCTGCACGGAGGAGGGAGCCAGCACGAGCATGCGGTAGTCGCCGTGGCCGCCGCCGCGGGTGGACTGATAGTAGTCGCTCTGGGCGGGCTGAATGGAACCCAGGCCGGGGCCGCCGCGAACCATGTTGACGATCACGCAGGGAAGCTCCGCACCGACGATATAGCTGATGCCCTCCTGCTTCAGGGAAATTCCGGGGCTGGAGGAGGAGGTCATGACGCGGGCGCCGGCACCGGCCGCGCCGTAGACCATATTGATGGCGGCGACTTCGCTCTCCGCCTGCAGGAAGCAGCCGCCTTCGATCTTCGGCAGCCGCTTGGACATGTACTCGGGGATCTGATTCTGGGGGGTAATGGGATAGCCGAAGAAGAAGCGGCATCCGGCCTGGATGGCAGCTTCCGCAATGGCTTCATTGCCCTTCATGAGCATTTTCTGACCCATGGATACGCTTCCTCCTTTATTTTTCTACGGTAATGACCGCATCGGGACACATCCGGGCGCAAAAAGCGCAGCCGATACATTGGCCCTGATCGGTGATGGCAATGGGATGATATCCCTTGGCGTTGATCTCCTTGCTGAGCTCAAGAAGATGCCGGGGACATACATCGGCACACAGACCGCAGCCTTTACAGGTTTCCCGGGCAATGGTCAGTTTCGCCACGTTCGATACGCCTCCTTCTTGATATTAAACAGTATTATATGCTTCCCATCCCGGAACCGTCAATGACAGGAACATGAAAAAAGCAGCAGGGAAACGGCATGAACCGTTTCCCTGCTGCTTTTTTTTCAGCGAAGAGCCAGCGTCAGGAAGAGGCCCCCGAGCAGCAGCCAGAAGATCCCGCTGACGGGAACGGCCGCCGTGATGGGATGGCGCTTTTCTGCCTTCTCCTGCTTATATTCATAATAGTTTTCATGCTTTCTCAGGCCGAGGAAGGGAAGAAGGGCCCGTCCCAGACCGCGCATGCCGTAGGCCAGCATATCGAAAAAGCCGGTGGTGCTGACCCACACCAGGATACCGACGCCCAGCAGGATCACTCCCGCCACGAAGGCCCCGTCGGAGAGGCATGCCAGCGTGCGGTCCCCCTTCAGGTCAGCATACGCGAAGCCGGAGCGGTAGCGGTAGACCAGGAAGGTGATCAGCGCGCCGACGGCGAACGGGATGACCCAGGAGAGCAGGACTGAACCGCGTTTTTCCGGTAACTTTGTATTCACGGCTGCTCCATTTCTGCGGAGAGGCCGAGCTCTTCGCGGTAGCGGGCGAATTCCGCGTCGTTGCACTGCACATAATGGCCGGGCAGCACCTCCCGCAGGGTGGGCTTATCCACGGAATAGTCGTGGGCCGCCAGCGGGTTGTAGGTGATGCGGGTGCGGATCTTTTCGGTGCGCGGATCCGGCAGGGGGATGGAGGAAAGCAGGGAGCGGGTATAGGGATGCAGCGGATGGGCAAAGAGCTCATCCGAATCCGCCAGCTCCACCATTTTGCCGAAGTACATGACGCCGATCCGGTCCGAGAAATACTTGACGACGGAGAGGTCATGGGCAATAAAGAGGATCGTCAGGCCCAGCTGATCCCGCAGGTCGTTGAGCAGGTTGATGACCTGCGCCTGGATGGAAACGTCCAGCGCGCTGACGGGCTCATCCGCGATCAGCATATCCGGCTTCATGATAACGGAGCGGGCGATGCCGATGCGCTGCTTCTAGCCGCCGGAGAATTCATGCGGGTAGCGCCCGGCATGCTCGCGGGTCAGACCGACCATTTCCAGGATCTCATAGACCTTCCGGTCGATATATTCCTTGTCCCTGACGCCCTGGATGATCAGGCCCTCGGCGATGATCTCCCGCACGGTCATGCGGGGGTTCAGGGAGGCGACCGGATCCTGGAAAATCATCTGGATCTGGTTGATCAGCCGGGTGTTTTTGGTGATGCGGAGCTTTTCGGCACATTTTTTCCGCAGGGCTTCCTTCGCGGCTGCATCGGGTGCCTGGGCGATCTTTTCGTCATACTCCCGGCGGATCCGCTCCATTTCTTCCTTCGCGAATTCCTCGTCGGAGTGCCTGTGGTCATGCCTCGCGCTCTGGATATCGCGCTTCGCCTGTTCGATCTCTTCCTTCAGACGGGCGATCTCCGCCGGATCGGAGGCGTCTTTCAGCGCCTTTTTCGCGGCCCTGATCTTTTCGTTATAGGACAGCGTGCCGGCGCAGATCCGTTTGCCGCGGAAATAAATGCTGCCGGAGGTGATGTCGTAGATGCGCAGGATGGAGCGCCCGGTGGTGGTTTTGCCGCAGCCGGATTCTCCGACGAGGCCGAAGACCTCGCCCTTTTTGATGTCAAAGGAGACGTCGTCCACAGCCTTGAGCCTGCCGAAATACTGGCAGAGGTGCTCTACACGGAGCAGGGTCTCCCGCTGTTCGGTTTTATCAGACATTCTGAGCGCCTCCTTCCGTCTGCAGCTTCTTCGTCATGCGTTCGATCCGGTCCGTGATGACCTTCGGCGTTTCCACCTTCGGGGCGTCCGGATGCAGGAGCCAGGTCGCGGCATAGTGGGTGTCCGAAATGCGGAACATCGGCGGCTGCTGCTCGAAGTCGATCTCCATGGCGTATTTGTTGCGGTCCGCGAAGGCGTCGCCGACGGGCGGATAGATCATGTTGGGCGGGGTGCCGGGGATCGCCTCCAGCTTCTCCTTGGTATCGAGGTCGGGCATGGAGGAGAGCAGCGCCCAGGTGTAGGGATGGCGGGGATCGTAGAAGATATCGTCCGCCGTGCCGAATTCGACGATCTTGCCGGCATACATGACGGCAATGTCATCCGCCATGTTGGCCACGACGCCCAGGTCGTGGGTGATGAAGATGACGGAGAGATGGCGCTCGGCCTTCAGGCGGTTGATCAGCTCCAGGATCTGGGACTGGATGGTCACGTCCAGCGCCGTGGTGGGCTCGTCACAGATCAGGATATCCGGGTCAGCCGCCAGGGCGATGGCGATGACGATGCGCTGGCGCATGCCGCCGGAGAACTCGAAGGGATACTGATAGAAGCGTTCACGGGGCTCGTGGATGCCGACCTCCTCCATCAGCTTGATGGCGCGTTCGCGGGCCATGGCCTTGGTGATGTTGGCCACCGCGAGGGAGGACTGGTTCTTGAGGTAATCCACGATGCTGACGCTGCGGCCGCGGATATCCACGTTTCCGGAAGCGTCAATAAAGCTGCCGTAATGCTCCTTCAGACGGTTGACGACGGTGAGGATATTGCCCTTCAGATCGTCCAGGTCATAGACGTTCTTGGGAAGGACCTTCCAGGTGACGGATTTGCCCCGGGCGATCAGGCGATCGCGTTTGGCGGTCTGCCGGGCGAAGCGGGCTTCCTCCTTCGGGTTCATCCGGATGTGTTTGAAATATTCCTCGACGGCGCTGGTCAGGCTGCCCTCAAAGGCATAGGCCGCGGTATCCTTGGTGATCTCCAGCCGGTCGATGGAGGTTTTGACCTTTCTGGAGAGGGTCTTGATCTTCTTCATCCTTTCCGGATCCTTTTCAAAGTCACCGGAATAGAATTCCGCGGCGCTCTCCAGGTCCGGGATCAGGTCACGCTTGGCTTCCAGCGCGTTCCGGAAGGAATGTTCCACGCCCTTGTCCATATAGGTGAGGAATTCATCCATGAAGCCGGAGTTGAGCTCCTGCAGGGCTTTCTCGTTGAGAGCGGAGATATCCTGCCCGTTCAGATGTTCGCCCGGGTGCTGCATGTGATAGTAGCCGATACGGAAGAAGTTGGGCTTCTCCCGGTTCAGTACCTCGTTGAGGAAGGCTTCCGTATCCTTCAGCAGGGTGACGGTCTCCTCCGGCAGGTTCTGCCCCGCGGGAGTGACCTTGACATTACCCGAGAGGGAAGAGAAACGGGAAGAGAGCTCATCCATCCGGCCTTCCATACCGCCGGTGAGGAAGGGATCGCGGATCCGGCGCAGGCGGGAGGAAAAATCCTTCAGCTTGGCACGGGTGTCGACCCGCTGCTTTTTCTCCGAAAGGAACAGCGTGTCCTCTATGGCGGCCAGAAGGTCCTGGGCCTGGCCGGAGGCCTCGTTATAGTCGTTCTCCAGCTTGTTGCCCTCCGTGCAGAAGCGGCTGAAGGTGGAGATCATGCCGTTGATCTTTTCATCCTCGCCCGGCGCGGCTGCCAGCATGTTTTTGCGCAGGGTCTCCAGCATGGTTTTGAAGTTGTGCCGGGCTTCCTTGCGGCTGGTCTTGTTCTTGAGCAGCATGGCCTCCGTGATCTGACGGCCGATCCTGACGATCGGGTTCAGGGAGGAGAGGGGATCCTGGAAGATCATGGAGATCTTGTCGCCGCGGATCTTCTGCATATCCTCCTCGGGAATGCGGAGCAGATCCATGCCGTCATAGAAGATCTCGCCGCCCTCCGTGATGGCGTTGCCGGCCTGGATACCCATGATGGCGCGGGAGGTGACGGATTTGCCGGAGCCGGATTCGCCGACGATGGCCAGCGTGCGGCCCTTTTCCAGATTGAAGGAGATATCCCGGACCGCTTTCAGTACGCCGGAGTTGGTGCGGAAGGCGATTTTCAGGTTTTTAACTTCCAATATATTCTGCATAGCTTATTCCTCCACACCGCGCAGGGACGGATTGAACGCGTCGCGCAGTCCGTTGCCAAACAGATTGAAGCAGATCATCAGCAGGGCCAGGACCGTCGCGGGCACGATCATCAGATGGGGATAGTTGGTCCAGATGGTGCTGGCGTCCGCCAGCAGGGTGCCCAGGGACGTGACCTCCGCGCTGCCGAGCTTGACGATGCCCAGATAGGACAGCATGCTCTCACTGCCGATGACGCCCGGGATGACCAGCGCGCTGGAAGTGATGATAGTGCCCAGCGTGTTCGGGAAGATGTGCTTCCAGATGATGCGCCGGTCACGGGCGCCCAGCGTGCGGGCCGCCATGACGTATTCCTGATTCTTGAAACGGTAGAACTGCGTTCTGACCCGGTACGCCGTGCCGATCCAGCCTGTTACCACATAGGCGAACAGCAGGCTTGGCACAGGCCCCACCTTTGTTGCCAGATGGATCTGGAACAGGGTGGCCACGATGATGAAGGGAACGCCGCTGAGAATGTCGGAAACACGCTCCAGCGTGATATCCACCCAACCGCCGTAATAGCCCTCCACCGCGCCGTACATGGCACCGAGGATGAAGTTGATCACGGAAACGCAGATGGCGACCAGCAGGCTCAGTTTGATACCGCCGGCCAGCCGCAGCGCCAGGTCGTAGCCCTGGGAGTCCGTGCCGAAGAGATAGCTCGGCTCAAAGCCGTTTTTGTAGATATAATAGTTATAGTAAAGCACGCGGACCTTGTACTGCGCTGTTTCAAGGCTTCCGCCGCCTGTGTATTCGTAGAAAATCAGATTCCCGTCGGCATCGCGCTTGTAGTTATCCTCCAGCACCATGCCGGGAGCATATTCGAGTTCCTTTGCCTTGCCGCCGCCGGCTGTGGAAACGGGAACACTCTTTTTGGTCTTGTACCAGTTGTTGGCATCCGAGGGATCCGTGTTGTAATTGTTGTCCTCCACCAGCGGATAGAGGATGTGCAGGTCATGCTCCCGCTCATAGGCGCGGATCTTTTCATATTCGCTCTGCATGATGGAGCGGTACATGAAGCCGACCTCGAGATAGACGTCGATATGGCCGGAGTAGGTACGGGTCACCTTTTTGGCGGCGGTGACCTTTTCCACGGGATCGTCGATGCGGAGCATGGGCTGGTATTTGCTTGCCAGGCCCTCCTCAAGGGTCGCGCCGTGTCCGTCCCAGTCCTCCGCGCCAATGCCGATGCCGACAGCGCGGACAAGACCCTTTTCGGAGAAGTTCCGGTCCACACCGCCGTCAGCGATGCCGAGCGGGCGGGTCAGGAGGAAGCGGGGCGCCTTTTTGGCGTAGTAGCTGTCCATGAAGCGGTTGTTGTATCTCGTCTGCAGAACGGGCATCAGGAAAGCGTACAGCACGATGCAGATGATGATCACGGCCGCGATGACGGAGGCGCGGTTCTTGCGGAAGCGGTACCACGCGTCCTTGAAATAGCTGACGGGCTTGTCCTCAAAAACCTTGTCCTTGATCCGCTCGCCCTCATGCACGAAGCGGAACTTGGATTTATCGACGGCGGGAACGCCGGCCTGATACATTTCATTCACTGCCATATTACCGTTCCCCCATTCTGATTCTCGGATCAATGAAGCCGTAGCTGATATCCACAAGGATATTGGCCAGCAGGCCGATGAACGTGTAGAAGATACCGTCCATCATGAAGACGTCGTAGTCGAAGAGATTGATCGACTGGATATAAAGCTGCCCCACGCCGGGGATGGAGAAGATCTTTTCAATGATCATGGAGCCGCCCAGGACGCCGATGAAGGCAGAAATCAGCATCGGCAGGATGGGGACCATGGCGTTTTTCAGCGCGTGGCGCGTGGTGGCCTGCGCTTTGGTCAGGCCCTTGGTGCGGGCCAGAAGCATATAGTCCGAGGTGAGCGTTTCGGTCAGCTCCGCGCGCGTGAAGCGGCAGAGCTGGGCGATCTCACCGAAGGAAAGGGAGATGATGGGCGGGATCATGCTGACGAACATCTTCCAGGTCGTCCAGGAGCCGCCCGCATCCGCCAGAGAGTATACCTGCAGCGGAAGCCAGCCCAGCTTGAAGAAAAAGAAATACTGCACCAGGAAGGCGTAAACATAGCTGGGGATGGAAACAAAAAGCATGACCATCGTGCTGATGAAGGAATCCTGCCACTTGTTTTTCTTGATCGCGGCATAGATCCCCAGCAGGATGCCGATCGGGATGGCAAAAACAAGGGAATAGGTATTGACCAGCACCGTAGGCAGCAGACGCCCGGTCAGCACGTCCCACGCGGGCTGACGGAAGGCGATGTACCAGGAGGTGCCGAAGTCCCATTCGGTAACAATGTTCTTCAGATAGATGCCGTACTGCACCATCAGCGGTTTATTGTAGCCCAGGGCTTCCCAGCGGGAAGCGATAGCGGCTGCCTGCACCTTGTCGGTGGGCAGCTCACGGGGCAGCATCCGGATCAGGACGAATTCCATCGTCATGATAATGAATAGTGTGAAGAACATCAGCAACACACGTTTCAGGACATATTTGGCCATATCAAGTTCCCCTTTGCCCGGTCCCTTCGCCTGTTTCCGGAAGGGCCGGAATGATCAGAATAAACAACCTTGAAAAAAAGCATAGAGGGGCGGAAAATCCGCCCCGTATGGGACGCGCGATGCCCGCGGCCGCGCAGGCGGCCGCGGGCTTGCGCTAGGTCAGGTATTATTCGTAGCTCAGCTCGCCGTTCTGGCTGGCAACAAACTCTGCCCACTCGGCATCGTTGTAGTTGTAGTCCATCAGTTCCAGTCCGCCGAAGCCGTACATGATGTTGTAGTCCTCGGTGTAGTACTTGGCCTGATAGGCGAGCATCTCGCAGGCGGTGGAGCCGGCCAGCGGAATACGGTAGTACTTCTTCAGGTACTGCTCTTCCATGGCGGCGGTGATCTCCAGCTTGGTCTGGAAGTCAGCGTCGGTGTACTTGCCGGAGCCGATCAGAGAGCCGGACCATTCCTGCCAGGTCATTTCAACTTCTTCGCCGCCGACCGTCAGCTTCAGAGTCTCGGTCTTGGGATCCCAGCAGCCCGCTTCGTGGATGCTGTACTGATCCGGATCGCAGTAGACCTGGAAGTTGCGGAAGGGATAGAAGGCAGCGCCGCCCCATGCGCCGTAGCCGATGGCGTATTCGCCCTTGGCCACATCGCCGTAACGGTCATTGATGTTGCCGATCTGCTCGAAGGTGATGGTTCCGAAGCCGGAGCCTTCCATCGCAGCGTTGACCTGCTTGTTGATGATCTCGATGATCTTGGAGTCGGAGGCCTGGATCGCGCCCTTGGCCCAGCCGATACGGACGGTGATGGGATCGCCGGCGGTGTAGAGGCCGTCCGCAACCAGCTCATCACAGGCCTGCTTCATCAGAGCCTTCGCCTCGGTGAGGTTGTAGCCGTTGATGGAGAGGTAAGCGTCACGCAGGGTGGCGTAGGGAGTTCCTTCACCGTATTCCACGCCGTACAGGTTGCAGATGGCCTGCATGGCGGGCTCGCTGTTGCGGTAGGAGGAAGTGGGATCGTTGTAGACATCGTAGAAGTAGAGGTTGTTCATGATCGCGTAGGCGGGCTTGAAGCCGGCGGTGGCGGTCACGTATTCCGCACGGTCGATGGCAAGGCTCATGCCCTTGCGGAAGTTGATGTTGGACAGAACCACGGAGTTCTGGTTGCCCTTGCTCTCATCCATGACCTTCAGATTTTCGAGGCCGCAGTTGAAGAAGAAGGACATGGTGTAGGTCTCGTCAACCTTGTACAGCTGATCGGAGGTGGCGTAGGTGACCAGGTCATCACCGTCGGGAGACCATGTGGTCAGATCGCCCTTCAGGAAGGCCTGCTTGGCAGCGGCGTCTTCCATGACGTCGATCACAACGCTGGTGGTCTTGTAGCGCTGGATGTGCTCGCCGTCCACTTCATAGGGAGTGATGGCCAGCAGGGAGCCGTCATCCTGCTTCTCATAGCCGTACCAGTTCTCGTTCTGCACGAAGACGATCTGCTTGCCTTCCTGCAGGGAGTCGATCTTGTAGGGGCCGTAGCTCATGGAGGTTTCCTTGGAGGTGCCGTAGTTGGTGGTCACCAGCGTGCCGGTGGTGTCCTTTCCGGCTTCGTACAGATCCTCGTACACCAGCCAGGTGGAGGTGCAGGAGGTCAGGAAGTAGTTGCGGTCCAGATAGGTCTGGCACACATAGCGGATGGTGTAGTCATCGACCTTGTAGCAGCCGACAGTTTCGTCGTATTCAGCCAGAGCGCCTTCACCGGCGTAGGCAAACATTGCTTCCTTGCAGAAGCCGGCGAAATCTTCGGAAGCGGCGTCAATGCCGAACAGAGCGGCCAGCTTGCCCATGGCGGCGTCGAAGGTGGCGCGGTTGTCAGCGGTCAGCTGGATGTAGCCGTAAGGATTGGCTTCCTTGCGCAGGGCTTCGATCTCCTCGTCAGCGCCAACGCCGTAGTTTTTGTTCAGATCGGCAAAGCTCATGGAGTACAGAGTCCAGTCGGAGCTGTCCACAGCCGTGTAGATGATGCCGTCCGCAATGCCCTTTTCAGCATCGTAGGAATAGTCCGGCGTATCATCGTAAGCGGGAACGATGGGCTCGTAAACGGGAGAACCGGCATTGTAGTACTTGCTGCCGCCTGCCACAGCGGACTCGCCGGCGTAGTACAGGTTCGCACGGTAGTTGCGCATCTTGGGATCCAGCAGCTGCTTCATGGAGTAGATGTAGGTATCCGCGTTGATGGGCTCGCCGTTTTCCCACTTGGCGTTGGGATTCAGCTTGATCTCATAAACGAAACCGGCATCGGTGGTCTCAGCGGTCTTGCCTTCCTGCAGGGTGACGGCGTACTTGGTCAGGTCATCCTGATGCTCGGCGGTCACGTCTTCAATGGACTCGGCCATTTCAAAGACCCACTGATAGATCCCGTTTTCGGAATCCTGCACCTGCATGGTGCAGAAGGGGGAAGAAATGTAGCTGTTGATGGAGTCATCAGCGCTGGTTTCCCAGGTATGAGGGTTCCAGTTATTGCCCAGAGCGGAGGAGTACGTATGGTAGGTATACGTAGGTGCCGCAGCGGCATCGTCAGCCAGCGCAGCGCAGGCGGAAGCCAGCATGCACACGGCCAGCAACAGGGTCAGGAACTTTTTCACAGTGGTTACCTCCTTCAAATTTGCGGTTTCCCGCATTTCTCTTAAAACGGCTGCTGCCGTTTCATAGACAACAAAAACAACTTAAAAATCAGGGATCACCTGAGATGACGCAGATTCAACTGTCAGTATTTTCGCTACTCACAGCGCGCTTCTCAAAAAAGATATGTATTATATTAACATAACTTATGCCAAAAATCTATATTTTTTTCGCATCTTCGCCGTATATCGCATAAAGGATACTGGATACAATTCAAAAACAGGCTTTCCGGAGGAAAAAAACAGGGGAAAAAGGGAGGAGTGGAGAATAATTTTAAATTTACGGGGCAGCGGGATCCGGGGTTTTTTCACCGGGCCCGCACATGTTTTTCACATTGCGGAGGTATGATCCGCAAGGCGCGCTACGGGCAGGCGGACAGGAAAGTACCGCAGGCCCGGCGGACGGGCCGGGAGCCCCGGGGAAAGAAACGGACAGGCGGAGGACGGACAGGATGCCGATGGACGGGATCACCGTGGGGTTTGCGGCCAGGGAGCTGGACGAAGCGCTCGCGGGGGGAAGGATCGACCGGATCACACAGCCGGAAAAGGATACGGTGGTGATGGTGATCCGGGCCAACAACGAGAATAAGGCGCTGCTGCTGTGCGCGTCGCCGAACAACGCGCGGTGCCACCTGACGGCGAGCAGGTTTTCCAACCCGCTGGAGCCGCCGGCGCTGTGCATGCTGCTGCGGAAGCAGCTGACCGGCGGGCGGATCCTGGGCGTGGAGCAGGTCGGGGGAGACCGGATCGTTCATATTAATATAGAAGTGACCGGTGAGCTGGGCGACCGGGAGAACCGCCGGCTGGTGCTGGAGATCATGGGCCGGCATTCCAACCTGATGCTGCTGGACGGGAACGGAAGGATCCTGGAGGCGGCGAGACACGTGAACGCGGAGATGAGCCGCGTGCGCCTGATCCAGCCCGGCATGGCTTACGAGGCGCCGCCGGCGCAGGACAGGCTTTCCCCGGAGGGGCTGACGGGCGAAGCGCTGCTGGAGAAGATCCGGGAGCAGGGGGATATTCCCTTCCGCAAGGCGCTGGCCGGGGCGGTGACCGGGCTGAGCTTCCCGGCGGCGCAGGAGATCGCCCGGCGGGTGCTGGCCCCGGGCGAGGAAAACCCGGAGGACCCCGCCGAGGCCTGCGAAAGAGTGGCCGGGCTGCTGGAAAGGCTGCCCCGGATGAAATCGCCGCGCGTCCTGTACGCGGACGACGGGGAGGCGGTGGACGTTTTCCCCTTCCCGTACCTGAGCCGGGATCCGGACAGGCAGAAGGAGTTCCGTACGCTGAGCGAGGCACTGGAGGCCTATTACGGCACGCGGGACATGCAGGACCGGCTGAAGCAGAAGAGCGCCACCATGGTGCGGCTGCTGAAGGGGCATGTGGAGCGCTGCGAAAAGAAGCTGGCGCTGCAGGAGGAGGAGCTTGCCAACGCCGCCCGGATGGAGGAATACCGGGTGATGGGCGAGGTGCTCAACGCCCACCTGTACGAGCTGAAGAAGGGTATGGAAGAGGCTGTGCTGCCCAACTGGTACGACCCCGACGGCGGGACGGTCACCGTGCCGCTGGATATCCGGCTGACGCCGAGCCAGAACGCGCAGCGATACTTCAAAAAGTACCAGAAGGCCAGGTCCGCGCGAAAGACCGCCGCCGAGCAGAAGGAAAAAACGCTGGCCGAGCTGGATTTCCTGGAAGGGATGCTGCTGGACACCGACAAGTGCGTCGGGGAGAGCGAACTGGAGGAGATCCGGGCGGAGCTGGTGCGCGCGGGATACATGAAGCGGGTGACCAACCGCCGGCAGCAGAGGGCGCTGCCTCAGAGCAAGCCTTATCTGTACCGGTCCGCAGACGGCATCGAGATCGCCGTGGGCAAGAACGCCGCACAGAACGACCGCCTGACACTGGGCGCGAAGCCGGACGAGATGTGGCTGCACGTCAAGGATATGCCCGGCAGCCACGTGATCGTGCGGGCGGAGGGGGAGATCCCCCAGGAGACGCTGAAGCAGGCGGCGCAGCTGGCCGCCTGGTACAGCAAGGGGCAGAGAAGCTCCTCCGTGCCGGTGGACTACACCCGGAGAAGGTATGTGAAAAAGCCGTCCGGGGCGCCGGCGGGACAGGTGATCTATACGCATCAGAAAACGGCCTTCATGACCGTGGAGGAATCCGACATCCGGGGGATCAGCCTGATCGAATCGTAACGGCCTGACGGAAGGCCGGGAAGGAGCATTCATTGCTGGAGCTGAAAAATATCGTCAAGATCTATCCTGGCGGGGGCGAGGATGTGGAGGCCCTGCGGGGCGTGAGCCTGCGCTTCCGAAAGAGCGAATTCGTTTCTATCCTCGGGCCCTCCGGCTGCGGGAAGACGACGCTGCTGAATATCATGGGCGGGCTGGACCAGTACACCGAGGGCGATCTGGCGATCAACGGGAGGTCCACAAAGGACTTCAGCGACCGGGACTGGGACGCCTACCGCAACCATTCGGTGGGCTTCGTGTTCCAGACCTACAACCTGATCCCGCACCAGAGCGTGCTGCAGAACGTGGAGATCGCGCTGACGCTGTCCGGCGTGAGCAAGCGGGAGCGTCGGCGCCGCGCGGTGGAAGCCCTGGAGCAGGTGGGACTGAAGGACCAGATGCGGAAGCGCCCGGCAGAGATGAGCGGCGGACAGATGCAGCGCGTGGCGATCGCCCGCGCGATCGTGAACGATCCGGACATCGTGATGGCGGACGAGCCCACCGGAGCGCTGGACACCGAGACCAGCCTGCAGGTGATGGACATCCTGAAAAAGATCGCGCAGGACCGGCTGGTGATCATGGTGACGCACAACCCGGACCTGGCGGAGCGGTATTCCACCCGCATCATCCGGATGCTGGACGGGAAGATCACCGACGACTCCGGCGCGCCGACGGACGAGGAGATGGAAGCGGAGGCAGCGGAGGCCCGGAAAAAGGCGGAGGAAGCGGAGGAACTGAAGCGCCCGTCCATGTCCCTGCGCACGGCCTTCGGCCTGAGCCTGAAAAACCTGTTTACCAAGAAGGGCAGGACGATCCTGACCAGCTTTGCCGGCTCCATCGGCATCATCGGCATCGCGCTGATCTATGCCGTGTCCCACGGGATGACCGCCTACATCAACACGGTGCAGGAGGATACGCTGAGCTCCTATCCGCTGATGCTGCAGGCGCAGCACGTGGATTCCTCCTCCCTGCTGACGACATTCCTGGGCAAGGCGAAATCCATGGAGGAGCACGGGGACGACGGCGTGTACCGCAAAGCCATAATCTATGAGATGATGAACGCGCTGACCTCCGCGGAGCAGCACGAGAATGACCTGCGTTCCTTCAAGGCCTGGCTGGAAAAGGAACGGGCGGACCGGGACAGCGTGCTGCACGACGCGGTGAGCGCCGTGCAGTATACCTATGACGCCAGCCTGACCGTCTACACCCGGAACGTGGACGGGAAGATCATCGCCTCCGACCTGCAGCAGCTGATGCAGACCATGATGGGCGAGTACCTGCAGACGGACTTTACCGGGCTGTTCGCCCTGCGCGACGAAACCATGAACACGACTCAGAGCGCCATGATGAACAGTCTGTCGCTCTGGCGCGAAATGCTGCCGGGCGACAACGGCAGACTGATCAGCCCGCTGCTGGAGAAGCAGTACGACGTGGTGTACGGCAGCTGGCCGGACCGGTACGACGAAGCGGTGCTGGTGCTGGACGAGGACGGCGAGCTGTCTGACATGGCGCTGTACGCCCTGGGACTGCTGCCCAAGGAGGACATCGACAGCATCATGAAGTCCGTCTTCGCGCGGGAAGAGATCAGATACGAAAACAAAAAATGGACCTATGAGGAGATCTGCGGGACGGATTACCGCGTGGTGCCCGCCTCGGAATGCTACGCGAAGGACGAGGCCACAGGCCTGTATACCGACCTGCGGCAGACGGACGCCGGACTGCAGTATCTGTACGACAACGGGCTGCGGATCCGGATCAGCGGCGTGATCCGCCCGTCTGCCGACGCCGTGGCGACGATGATGAACGGCGGCATCGCCTATACGAGCGCGCTGACGGAATACATGACGGAGGCGGTGGAACGGTCCGAGGCGGTACAGGCGCAGAAGGCGTCCCCCGGGACGGACATCTTTACCGGGCTGCCCTTCGGCGGGCAGGAGCTGCAGGACGAGGCCGCGAAGGCAAAGACCTTCCGCGAATATATCGCCTCCCTGGATGAGGACGGCAAGGCGCAGGCCTGGATCAGGATCCGCAGCAATCCGACGGACGAGGAGATCCGGGCCGCGGCGGAGGAGCAGCTGGCCGCGCTGGCTGAGGAGGAGCTGCATGAGCTGATCGTGAAGGGCATCGCCGCGCAGACCGGCATGAGTGAAAGCATGATCCGGGCTTATCTGGACAAGCTGGATCCGGAGCAGCTGAAGAGCATGGTGCTGCAGGCCACGGTGGAAAGGATCCGGGGCCAGTATGAGCGGCAGATCCGGGATCAGCTGGCTGCCGCGGAGCCCGCGGAGCTGGCGGCGGAGCTGGACGCGGCGGTGAAGGACTATACCGACGAGCGCTGCGCGGAGCTGTACGGCACGGTGCTGACCTTCTCCGGGAGCACCTATGAAAAGAACCTGAAGACCCTGGGCGTGACCGACCCGGACGCGCCGGCGACCATCAACCTGTATGCCGCCACCTTCGCGGACAAGGACCGGATCGAGAAGGCCATCGCGGAGTACAACCGGTCCGTGGACGATCTTTCCGCCATTACGTATACGGATTACGTGGGGCTGATCATGTCCTCCGTGACAACGATCATCGACGCGATCACCTATGTGCTGATCGCCTTTGTGGCGATCTCCCTGATCGTTTCCTCCATCATGATCGGCGTGATCACGCTGATCTCCGTGCAGGAGCGGACGAAGGAGATCGGCATCCTGCGCTCCCTGGGCGCTTCCAAGCGGAACGTATCCAGCATGTTCAACGCGGAGACGGTGATCATCGGGTTTGCCTCCGGGCTGCTGGGCGTGACCGTGACGTGGCTGCTGTGCATCCCGATCAACCTGATCCTGCACCGGCTGACGGGGATCTCCGGACTGAGCGCGCAGCTGCCTGTATCCACGGCGGCAGTGCTGGTGACCATCAGCATGCTGCTGACGCTGATCGCCGGGATCATCCCTTCCCGCAGCGCGGCGAAGAAGGACCCTGTGGTGGCGCTGCGCACGGAGTGAGCGGTTTCCGGAGGAAAATAAAAAAGGAACGGTTTACATGCCGTTCCTTTTATTATGCCCAGAAGGGGATCAGTCCGCCATGAGCGCGTCGTACATGGCGTCGAAGGAGGTCTTGATCTCGTTTTTGACGGTCAGGATGCCGCCGAGGGTGCTGTTGAGCTTCCAGGAATAGGTGTCCCAGGGATTCTGCTGGACGTCGTTGACGCCCCAGATGGTGACGCAGGTCAGCGCGTTGTGCCCGAGCTGCTTATTGATGCCGGCAAGCATGTCGAACATCTTCCCGTAGAAGACGGCGTGGTCCGCGATATGCGCTTCCTCATAATTGCGCAGGGCCATCTCGGTGATGTGCACCTCCATGCCCAGCTTATCAAAGGCGACGATGCTGTCGCGGGTGTTGGTGATCAGGTAATCTCCGAGGCAGCCGTCCTGGACGCCGTAGCCGCCCATGTAGCCCTGCATGCCGATGCCGTCGATCAGCTTGCGGTCATTGCCGTTTTCGTCCTGCGCGAAGGAGTTGATGCTTTCCACCAGGTACTTCGCGGCGCCGCGCTTGTCGGCATAGAGCATGTTGTAATCGTTGTAGAACAGGCCGATATCCGCGCCCAGCGCCTCCACGGCATTGCGGGCGTAGAGGAAGGAATATTCCACATAGTCCGGGCCGACGTATTCATAGAAGGGGTTCGGCGCGCCGTTGCGCACGGTGCGGATGTGGCGCGGGTCGTCCGCCTTGTATTCGCCGGCGTTGTCGCCCATGGCCTCGTTGACCACGTCCCAGCAGTAGATGACGCCGGGGAACTCGGTCTCGAAGTGGGTGACGACCTGGGTGATGTAGCTCTCCATGCGGGCGAGAAGCACCTCGCGGGAGGCGATGGGCTGCTTTTCGTCATAGCCCTCGTGGAAGAACCAGGGGGTCATATAGGCGTCCCAGGTCAGCACATGGCCGCGGACGCCGATGTTGTGCGCCTGCGCGAAGCGGATCATCCGGTCCGCCACGGTCCAGTCCATGTGGGGCATGCCGTCCCCGGCGGCGAGGGTGGCCGGCTGGTTCAGCAGGGAATAGGCCTTGGTCTCATTGGTGCAGGTAGTGGTGTTGAAGTGGCCGAACAGGAAGTTTTTGTAAGACGCGCTGCTCATCTGGTTCGGGGACAGACAGATGCCGATCCTGAAGCCGTGCTTTTCCGCCAGCGTATAAAGGGGCTCGGGATAATCCTCAGCGGTCCGGGCGCTGACGTCGGCCAGGACCGGGACGCAGGAAGCCAGCAGGAGCAGGCAGAGCAGGAGACAGAGAATGCTTTTCATGAAGGTATTCCTCCCAGGTAAAAAATTGCTTCCCCTATTGTACGTACATTTGGTACGGGTGTCAATCGGCAAACCGGGACAAAAAATCTCCGGACGGGGGGTCCGGAGAAGGGGAAATACAGGGATATCAATTTTCTTCCAGCGTGCAGCCGCCGATGAATTCCCGCAGCAGGGAAAGCGGCGGGATCTCGTCCAGGACCTCCGGATCGATATCCGGCAGGTAGTTCAGCGTCTTGATCAGGCGGCGGGCGAGCAGGTAGTTCGGGGAGGACGGCGGTACCTCGCGGAGCATGCCGTAGACATAGGGCTTGAGGATCGGGAGCTCATAGTGCAGCGCGGTGTTGAACATGCTGTCCGCATTTTCCTGGAAGGCGAAGATCCACTTTTCCTCGCCCTGGCGGACGCTGGGCCACATGGACAGGGTCTGCTCCGGCGGCGTGCCGCGGAACTGGCTGTCGCGCACCAGGCGGCGCAGCAGGCGGACATCCGTGGTGCGGATGCGGTTGTGGTCGTCCAGGTTCAGGCAGGTGAGCGCGCTGGCAAAGATCTTGTAGATCTCATCCTCCGGGAAGAGGGAGGAGATCTTCGGGTTCAGCGCGTGGATGCCCTCCAGGATCAGCACCTCGTTGGGCCGCAGGGAAACGGGCTCGTCGCCCTCCAGCCGCTTGCCCGAAACAAAATCGAAACGGGGCAGGGTGACCGATTCCCCGCTGATCAGCGCGTTGACCTTTTCCGCCATGAGCGCGGTGTCCAGGATGTCCGGGGACTCCAGGTCCCGGGTGCCGTCCTCCTGAAGGGGGACCTCATCCCGGTTGATGAAGAAGTCGTCCATGGAGATGCGGCGGGAGGGACAGCCGTGTACCTGCAGGTGGATGGCCAGCCGGCCGGCAAAGGTGGTTTTACCGCTGGAGGACGGGCCCGCCAGCAGCACGATGTGCTTATATTTTGAAGCGATCTTTTCCGCGATCTCATCCAGCGCGCTTTCATGCAGCGCCTCGTTGACGCGGATGAAGTTGCGCAGCTGCTTCTTTTCGATCATATAGGTGACGTCCGTCACGTTTTTGATGCCCAGGATATCGCACCACCGGGCGCTCTGATTGAAGATGGCCAGATGCTTGGGCCGGTAGATGTAGGGAGCCGCGTGGTCAAAGTCCGACCCGGCGGGCAGCTGGAGCACGAAGCCGCCGCGAAGCTCAAAGAGGGTGAAGACCCTTGTGTAGCCGGTGGAGACGGTCATGGCGCCGTAGAAGTACTCCCACATGCCGTCGATGCAGTACATATTGAAATAGGGAACAGGGCGGTGCATCAGCAGCTCCACCTTGTCGGGCTGCTGCTCGTCGGTGAAGTAGTCGATGGCGTCCTCCCGGGTCCACTGCTTTTTCTCGAAGGGGATGTCCAGGTCGATCAGGCGGCGCATTTCATTTTCGATCTTCACGATATCCTGGCGGTGAAGGTCGCGGCCGGGCAGGCGGACGAAAACGCCGTAGCCCACGGAATACTCGATGCGGACCTGCTCATAGGGGAAGAGGTGGCGGAGAGCGAGCAGCATCACAAAGCGCAGGGAGCGCTCATAAACGCGGCGGCCTTCCTCATGCTCCAGCGTGAGGGGGGTCAGCTCACAGTCCGTACGGATCTTGTCGTTCAGCTCGGCAACCACGCCACCGCTCAGCGCGGCGAGCGTGCCGACGGGAAAGGCGTCAAGCGCCCTGAGGCATTCCTCCACGGTGGTATCCTGGGGCAGCTCAGCCTGCCTGTTTCCGGAACGGATAATCATGCGACGGCCTCCTTGTTGATTTAATTGTCGAAGGGCATGCTGTTCAGGTCGGCGCGGAGAAGCTCCTCATCCGGGTCCGGCAGGGCCAGGCCTCCTTCCTCCAGCGCTTCCGCGCGCTGACGTGCCTGGAACTGCTTGGTATGGACGTAGGCGACGTTCGCGGCCGTCGCGGGGGAGGTGACCCGCCGCATGACGCGCTTGCCGTCGTCATCGATCCGGAAGTTCAGGCGGATCAGGATCCGTCCGTGGTTTTTGCACTTGGCTATGGCAATATACTTATCCGCGCTCTGCTTAACATATTCGCCGTCCAGGGTCAGAATCCTGCCGCAGCGCGGGCAGACGGGATGAAGCGCGGACTCGCTTTCCAGCGCGTCCCGCATGGAATCAAAGGCTTCGCCCTCTGTTTTTTCTCTGGTTTTCCGCCGGGCGTGGATCAGCTTTTTCGGCGTCTGGACGTACTGAAGCACGGCGGAGGGATCCGGCAGGGTCTGAAAGACCAGCGCCGTATACCACGCGTCGTTCAGGGCATTGTGGAAGGCCATGGAATCGTCCGGCTCGATATCCATCATCTCCATGGCGGATTTGAGGGAGGAGCGGTCCTTGAGCTGATGGACGTCGCTGAAAAGCTTCTGGATATCGCAAAGCGGCGCGAGGGGGATGTCCCCGCACTCAAAGAAATCGATGTTCTGCTGGAGGACGCTGACGTCGTCGCAGCCCCAGGTGAGCAGGGTGTAATCCTGCCCGCACCAGTCGGAGAACTGCTGCAGGGCTTCCCGGAAGGCGGGGGCACCGGCCAGCTCCTCCGCTCCGAGGCCGGTCATCCGGCGGATGCGCGGATGGATGCGGATGTAATGCGTGGGCGCGATCGGGATGGACACGGAATCCGTGATCTTCAGATCCTCATCCAGGCGGACCGCGCCGATCTGGATCATTTCGAAGATCAGCCTGTCCCCGACCTTGCGGTAGACGCTGCTCTGGAAGGACATGGGCTGATTCCACTCCAGGTCCAGGATAATATAGTGCATCAGATATCAGAGGCTCCTTCTTTTGCCTGCCCGCGGAGGGCAGCGGAATAACCGGCGAGGGCGCCGGTGGAAAAGGCGATCTGCAGATTGTAGCCGCCCGTGTGGGCGTCCGTGTCGATGAGCTCCCCGGCGAAGTACAGCCCGGGGAGAAGTCTGCTCTCCATGGTGGCGGGATCGATCTCCTTCACGCTGACGCCGCCGCGGGTGACGACCGCCTCCTCCACAGGGCGGGGATCCCGGACCGGGACGGGCAGCGACTTCAGTCCCTGCAGCAGGGCTTCCCGCTGGGCAGACGTGATCTGGCTGCAGATGAGGTCTTCCGGCAGGCCGAGGACCGACGGGAAGACCGCCGCGAAGGCGGCAGGCAGCAGGGAGGGGAGCACGTTCCGGAGCTGTTTTTTGCCGGCGGCCTCAAACTCCCGGCGGAGGCGCGCGTCCAGCTGATCCCGCGTCAGGCCGGGCTTGAGGTCCAGCGTGAGGACGGCGGAGGACAGATCCTCCGGCAGGTGGCAGCTGGCCTCCAGCGCCAGCGGGCCGGAAATGCCGAAGTGGGTGAACAGGAGCTCACCCAGCTCCGTATAAAGCGTTTTTTTACCCTGCTTCAGCGTCAGGGTCACATTCCGCAGGGAGAGGCCCTGCAGCTTTTTCGGCCAGTCCGCGGAGGTCTCCAGGCCCACGAGGACGGGACGCGGGGAAGCGACCGTGTGGCCGAGAGCGGAGGCAAAGCGGTATCCGTCCCCGGTGGAGCCGGTGGAGGGATAGCTGAAGCCGCCCGTGGCCAGAATGACCCCGTCCGCGGGCAGGAAGGAGCCGTCCTCCAGCGTAACGCCGGAGACCGCTCCGTTTTCCGCGCGGATGCCGGATACGCGCGTGTTCAGGCGGAGCCTCACATCCTCCCGGGAAAGCAGGGAGAGCAGGGCGCGGGTCACGTCGCTCGCCTTTTCCGAGGAGGGGAAGACCCGGCGGCCGCGCTGCACGGTGACCGGGCAGCCGGCGCTCTCCAGCAGGGTCATCATGTCCTGCGGGGAGAAGAAGCTCAGCGCGCTGTAAAGGAAGCGGGGATTGCGGGCGACCTCCCGGAGAAACTCGTCCCGGGTACAGTCGTTGGTCACGTTGCAGCGGCCCTTGCCCGTGATGTAGATCTTTTTGCCGGCTTTTTCATTGCGCTCCAGCAGAAGGACGGAAGCCCCCGCCCGGGACGCCTGCAGGGCAGCCATAAGGCCGGCCGCGCCGGCACCGACAACGATCAGCATCGGGATCCTGTTTCCCCTTTCCTATATGATCAGGAAGTTCACAGCAAAAGAGTATACGTGTTTCAAAAACTTTTTGCAAGGAATATCCAAAAAAGGTCTTGACTTTAGCTCGATAAAGTGTTAGTGTACTAACGTGATTTTTTCAGGACGGCTTCGACGGAGCCGATGAGGAGGGGGACTGAACATGAAAAACAAGAAGCTGGTTGCCATTATCTGCTGTGCCGCAGTCATAGCCCTGCTGGCCGCGGCCTATTTCATTTTCTTCAACAAGCCTGCCAAGATCAACGGCGGGAAATTCACGATGGGCATCGATCCGGAATATCCACCCTTCAGCTACATCGGCGATGACGGCGAATACACCGGGTTTGACGTGGAGATCTGCAAGGCGGCCTGCGAAAAGCTGGGCCTGGATTTCCAGATCTTCGCCGTCAACTGGGATCAGAAGCTGGTGCAGATGGACAGCAAGGAGTGCGACTGCATCTGGTCCGGCATGACGATCCTTCCCAGCATGACCGAAGCGGGTTATGTGATCTCCAAGCCCTATTTTGACAACACCCAGGTGATCGTGGTCAAGACGGACAGCACCATCGCCGGCCCCGCGGACCTGGAGGGCAAGGTGGTCGCCGTGCAGAACGGGACTTCCGCTTTCAAGATGGTGAGCGAGGGCGGCGACCAGGAAGCGCTGGGCAAGACCTTTGCCAGCCTGACCACGCCGGAAAGCTATAACACCTGCTTTGCCGAGCTGGACGGCGGCGCGGTGGATGCCGTGATCGTGGACCAGCCCGTCGCGCTTGACCAGATCAAAAAGAACGCCAACCTGAAGATCCTGGACGGCGACCTGGGCTCTGAGCAGTACGGGATCGCCTTCCGCAGCGGGGACGCTGAGCTGTGCGCGAAGATCGAGGAGGCTGTGGCCGAGCTGGTCAAGGACGGCACCTACGCCAAGATCGCTTCCAAGGATGCCTACAAGGACATCACCAACAACCTGATCTTCCTGAACGACGCCAAATAATCACGGAAAAAACAGAATAAACGTCCCGGAAGCGGTCTCCGCTCCCGGGCCTTTTCCGTAAAAAGGGGTTAACATATGACACTGATGACCATGATCGCGAAGATGAGCGAGGGAATGGGACACACCTTCGAAATCTTCTTCCTGACGCTGATCTTTTCCCAACCGCTGGGCATGCTGGTGGCGCTGATGCGCATGAGCAAAAACCGGATCGTGTCCGGCATCACCCGGTCGGTGATCTCCGTGCTGCGCGGCACGCCGCTGATGCTGCAGCTGCTGGCGGTGACCTATGGGCCGTATTACCTGTTCGGCATCGGCGTGGCGAGAAACAAGCTGATCCCCGTGGTGATCGCCTTCTCCATCAATTATGCCGCGTATTTCGCGGAAATCTACCGCGGCGGCATCGAGTCCATGCCGGTGGGGCAGTACGAGGCGGCGGAGGTGCTGGGATATACGAAGACACAGACCTTCATGCGCATCATCCTGCCGCAGGTGGTGAAGCGGGTCCTGCCCAGCGTGACCAACGAGATCGTGACGCTGGTCAAGGATACCTCTATGGCCTATACGGTGTCGTATCTGGAAATGTTCACGATCGGAAAGCAGATCGCGAACTCCCAGACAAGCTTCCTGCCCTTTGTGGTGGCGGGCGTGTTCTACTTTGTGTTCAACGCGGTCGTGGACTTTGTGATGGGCCGGATCGAGAAGAGACTGAACTATTACCGGTAAAGGAAGCTGCGGGAGGAAACGGCTGTGAAAAAGCTTTTGGAGATCAATCACTGCAGGAAGCAGTTCGGCGGGATGGAGGTCCTGACGGACCTGAGCCTGAGCGTGGAGGAAAGCCGTGTGCTTTCCATCATCGGGCCGAGCGGGTCCGGCAAGACCACGCTGCTGCGCTGCGCGACCCTGCTGGAGACCATGGACGGCGGCGACCTGATCTATGACGGGGTCTACGCCGCGAGGGATGTGGACGGGAAGGCCGTATACGCATCCCCGCCGGAGCTGGGCCAGATCCGGAATATGTTCGGGCTGGTGTTTCAGAACTTCAACCTTTTCCCGCACTATTCGGTGCTGAAGAACATCATGGAGGCGCCGATGCTGGTGCAGAAGCGGAACCGGGATGAGGTGGAGGCAGAGGCCCGCGACCTGCTGGAGCAGATGGGCCTCGCCGACCGGGCGGACGCCTATCCGTACCAGCTGTCCGGCGGGCAGCAGCAGCGCGTGTCCATTGCCCGGGCGCTGGCCATGAAGCCGAAGATCCTCCTTTTTGACGAGCCGACCTCCGCGCTGGATCCGGAGCTGACCGGCGAGATCCTGAGGGTCATCCGCAGGCTGGCGGAAAAGAAAATGACCATGGTGATCGTGACCCATGAGATGGCGTTCGCCCGGGACGTGAGCGACTGGGTCGTGTTCATGAACGGCGGCGTGATCGTGGAGCAGGGGGACCCGCGGGAGGTCATCGACCACCCGACACAGGAGAGGACCATCCAGTTCCTGAGGAGAATGCAGGAGCAATGAAGACATACCGGTATGTAACGCTGGACCCGACGGGAAACATCACCTGTCTGGTCCTGGACGCCGTGACGGCGGAGGATAAGCCCCGCGTAACGGCGGCCCTGATGGAGCGATGTGAGCAGGTGGGCTACCTGGAAAAGCCGCGGACCGCGGAGGCCCGGGCAAGGCTGACCATGATGGGCGGCGAGTTCTGCGGGAACGCCTCCATGGGCACCGCTGCCTGGCTGGCGAGGGAGGACGGCCTGGCTCCCGGAGAAAAAGCCGGGATCCAGCTGGAGGTGTCCGGCGCGGAAAACGTGCTGAAATGCCGGATCACCGCGGAGAAGGACGGCTTTACCGGAGAGGTCGGCATGCCGCGCGCGCTGAGCGTGGAAAGGAACGCGGACGGAAGCATGACTGAGGTGCGGATGGAAGGCATTACCCACCTGATCCGGACCGGAGGGGAGCTGACGGCGAAAGAGGCGGAAGCCCTGCTGCTCCGGGAAACGGAGAAAACGGAGGCAGACGCTCTCGGACTGCTGCAGTGGGACCGGGAGAAACGCTTTATGCGTCCGCTGGTGTGGGTGAGGAAAACCGGGACCCTGGTCTGGGAAACCGGCTGTGGAAGCGGGACCGCCGCGATCGGAGCCGCGGAGGCGCTGGAGAACGGGAACGGAACCACCGTCACGGAGGTGAACCAGCCCGGCGGACGGGCGGAGGTGAAGGTCACCGTGAAGGACGGACGGGCCGCGGAGATCCTGCTGAAGGGGACGGTCCGGATACGGGAAGAGGAAACAGTGACGGTATGAGCAAAGCCGGGCGGGTGCCCGGCTTTTTTGCATATAAAAAGGAAGCAGTCCGTACGGACTGCTTCCCTGCATATCGGGATCATTCAGCGGCCGGGGCTTCAGCCGGAGCTTCGGCAGGCGCTTTGGGGGCGGGCATCAGCATCATCAGGACCTCGGTGGGCAGCTTCTGCATGAGGGCGATGAGGCCGGTCTGCGCGCCGGTCATGAACTCTTCCATGAACTGATTCTGTTCTTCTTCCGTCATCTTGACCGGATCCACCACGAAGTCGCCTTCAGCAACGATGTAGGCTTCTGCCGGCTCGGTGCTCTGGGCTGAGGTGACGGTGAGGATGTCGCCGAGGCTGTCCTCACTGATCTTCAGTTCAGATTCGCCCGCGGCGCTGCCGCCCAGATCCTTCTCGGCGGAGCGGACGTCGATCCTGAGAACAACGGGCGAGGCTTCGGGCTCACTGATGATCGTAAAGGCGATCTTGCCTTCAGAGGACAGGGAGGCCGCATCCTCCGCTTCGGTGATGTCAGCGGTGACCTCGATCGGACGGTAGGAGACCTCACCGTCTGCTTCATCCGCGGAGAAAACGACGGAGGTCTTGCCTTCAGCGGAGGTGACCGTGACGGCAACGGTCACGGTTTTGCCGTCCTGCTCGGCTGCGACGCATTTCAGATCGAGAACGGAGGTCTCGCCGACGGTGGACAGCACGGTCAGGGCCAGATCCATGATCTTTGCTTCACCGGCTCCCTCTTCGGCGGGCGCGGATCCCTGCAGCTTCATTTCGGTCGTGATCAGGGAGCTGCCGAGGATATTGCTGTAGATGACCAGCTCGGTATCCTCCACAAGGGAGTCAACCATGCCGGTCAGTCTGCTGATCAGCTTCTCCTCCGTGAAGTCTTCACCGAAGGAGAGACCGGGGATCTGGGACAGGCCGGACAGGAACTGATACAGCACCTTGCCCAGCTCTTCCATCACGGGCTTGAGGGACTCCTTTTTCAGCGGGACCACGGTTCTGCTGACGGCGTCGGGAAGGAGTTCGGGCCCCTCGGTGATCTCCTCGGTGGTGACATCCATCATCAGAGGCATGAGGGAATTCTGGAGAGCCGTCAGATCGATCTCGGGAAGTTCGGGCGTGAAGGAGGAAACGTCACCGTTCAGGAGGGCGGCGATCATATCCGCCTGTTCCGCCGGCAGGGCTCCGCTTTCCTTCATGGAATCGATCGCCTGCTTCAGCAGTTCCTGGATCTCCTCATTGGTCAGATGGACGATCTTGCCGTTCATGAAGCTGGCGGTCGCGTACAGGCCGTCGGGACCGGAAGCCACGTCGAGGCTCAGGGCGCTTTCGCCCTTCACCAGCACCTCCAGGCCGCCCTGGCTCAGGTCTTCCGCGGACTGTGTTTTGACGCGGAAGGAAAGAACGTCCAGCAGGGATTTGACGGTGGCAGCATTCTCACCGGCAAGCATAGCGAGAATGTTATCGCCGACAGTCAGGGAAACGTCGGTACGGAGCTGGCTGCCGTCAGCCAGATATTTGGCCAGGAAGCCTTCAGGCTCCGCGGCGAGCGCAGCGAAAAGATCGGCATCCGCTTCAGGGGCGGCTTCCTCGGCACAGCTCAGCGCGGGCAGAACAAACATCAGCAGCGCCAGCGCAAGGGAGAGAATTTTCTTCATGTTTCTTGATCCTCCTTTTCAGGGTATAAGTATTGGATCCGGGATATTGCCCGGCACCATTCGCATAACAAAATATAATTTGACGCGGAGCCTTCGGAATCCTCCTTTTTTCCGTGAACGGCGGATGCACATATTCCGAAAATCCGATATTCCGGGCATCCGGAAAACGGAGAGCACCCCAAAAACAACAATCCGGCTGAATTTATCCTGTTTTTTCGGGAACAAACTGTTATTTTTTGTTATTAAAATATTGATTTTTTGCCTTTTTGTTTTATAATATTAATACTAATGTAATAATATTCAGATGAATATCAGCGAAAGAAAAACGGGAGAAGATGGGTATGAGGATCCGGAATCGACATCAAGGCGCAGGTTGCCGCAGAGCAACTTTGTTTCTGGTGCTGATCTATGCCCTTCTGTCCGTTTTGCCCGCCGGGGCCGGCGCCCGGGCAGACCATGTATACGGCTTCTTTTCCACGCGGAAGATCCTGACGAAGGAGCTGGTATCGGAGGGCGAGCTGCGCGTCACGGTCTCCTATGAGGAAGAGGATCATATCCCCGACGGGACGGAGCTGCGCGCCGTGCCTGTGGAGGACGGCGGGGAATACGCCGCGCTGGCTGCCGGGAAGATGGGCGTCAGGCAGGCGGCGTTCCTGCAGCTTTTCGACCTGAGCCTGGTATATGAGGATCAGGAGATCCAGCCGCAGGGCAGGGTGACTGTGAAGGTCAGCCTGCCGGAGGCGGTGGACCGGGAGATCCGGATCATCCACTTCACCGGCGCCGGGGAAGCGCACGCCTTACGGTCCAACGCAAAGACGTCCGCGCGCCGGAATGACACAGCGGACACGGTGACGGCGGAGCTGCTGGAGGCTACCGTCAGCGGGAATGAAGTGACCTTTGAGACCGACGGCTTCTCCGTATACGGGATCGCCTATACGGTGGAATTCCATTACGGAACGGACGGGGAAAGCTTTGACTACAGCATCCCCGGCGGCGGGGCCGTATCCCTGAAGGCGCTGCTGGAGGCAGCCGGGGCCATGAAGGATTCCGGGCTGACGCCGGAGGAATTCATGGCGGCGATCGAAAACGTGGCATTCAGCCGGCCGGACCTGGTCAGTGTGAGCCGCGTGGAGGAAAAGACCACGGCGGGAGCGATCGCGGAGAGCCTCGGACTGCAGCGCGAATACAGCGCGGAGCTGACGGAAAAGCATATCGCCCTGATCGACGCGACGCCATTCGACGCGGGCGACTGGGCGATGATCAGCCTGAAACCCTTTGATACGGAAGAAACGCTGACCGTGACCATGGACAACGGGGAGAAATTCACCCTGAAGGTCACGGACGCGCAGATACAGAAGATCTTTATCACAGACAGCGGTGAAACCTATCGGATCACCGTGACATATGACAAATACGCCGGGATCCCGGAGGACGCGGAGCTGCATGCGCGCGAGATCCTGCCCGGGACGGAGGAAAACACCGAATACCTGATGAAGGCGGCCGGCAAGCTGGGCGGCGACAGCCTGATCCTCTTTGCCCGCTTCTTTGACATCGAGATCCGGAAGGACGGTGAAAAGCTGGAGCCGCTGACCCCGGTGCAGGTGCAGATCACCTACATTGACGCGCCGGAGATCGGGGAGGATGACCGGCTGAGCGTGGTGCACTTCGCGGAGGACGGCACGGAGATCATCGACAGCATTGGCGTAAGCGGGGACGGGAAGACCGTCAGCTATACGCAGGACGGGTTCTCCGTGACAGGGACCGTCGTGACCGGATATCCGAACAACGGCGAGGCTGTCGCCATCGGCGTGGAACAGGACGGGCACTACTACGTGGTGCTCAGCGACGGCACGCTGGACGAGATCTTCCCCAATGCCGGCGGACAGAGCTTTGAAATGGATTTCCCGATGCTGTGGACCTATGACAGCAACGGCCCGCACCTGTACCACAACGCTTTTACCAAAACCACCAGCGGGGCCGGATATGCCGAGACCTTCTACAGGCGGTTCCTGGATCCCGGCGACCCGGACTGCATCGTGGACGAGGTGCAGGGCTCCGGGCAGAGCGTCGATTCCCAGAACCAGGCGATCTGGAACAACAGCGCGCTGGCCTATGACGCGGGAGCGGCGAAGCTGAGGCGCAGCGGAACGAACTGGTATCTGGGCGTCACAGGCGTCACCGGAGAGAAAAGGGTCATCGGCCAGGTTTCGGCGGATGATGCCGCCACCGTATTCCTGCTGCGGGCCAGCGAGGTGGCCGCGCCTCATTCCTGGGGACAGGGCGACAACCACACCGTCAACCATATCGATATTTCCGTCAACGGCACCGTGGAGCTGACAGTCCCGCTGGCGTACGGCACCTATTACTATGACGACGGGACGGAAGCGTTTACCGTCAATGCCCAGACCTCAACGGAAATGAGCCGGCTGACGATGAGAAAGCCTGTGATCGTGACCGCCGAGGACATGAAGAAGGCGCGGATCGTCACATACACAAAGGACGGGAGCGGCAACCATACCCTTGTTGACGACGCGTTCTACATTACCGGGTACTCCGAAAACACGGCGGTCAGCAACAGTTCGGCGCAGGTCCGGATCGACGGCGCCTTCAAGATCGCCAACCTGAGCGGGAACTGCCCGTGGTGGGCGGACGAAAGCAGCAGCCAATACGCGCAGCAGCGGCATCTGGCGAACCGGATCTACTACGACCTCACAGTCACCAAAAAGGAGACCTTTGATTTCGAGTACAACGGAAGAAAGCTGTATTCCTCTCCGAACGCGGAGGAGCCGATCCGCACAACAGCCTCCGTCCGCATGGCCGGCACCTTCGATTACTGGGATTCCGGAAATGAATGCCCCGGGCTCCATACGGATCCTTTCAATCCGGGCTCGTCCCCGATCCACGGAGACTGGTACAGGGGCGGCATTGTGGCCCTCGGCTCATCCGGCATGGACTTTATAATCGATGCCGTTCCGGAGGAACTGGGCGGAGCCGTCGCCATTGAAGTCAACAAGTACGTCACAGACCCCCTGGGGAATGAGCTGAACCTGCAGCAGGCTTCCTCCAGTGAGTTTGAAGTCTGGGTCGACAACATGAACCAGGATGCCTCCAACGGACAGGAGCTGATGTCCAAGCCGGCAGCAGTGGAAGGACTGAACCGCTCCGATTCCGGAACTGTACAGAGCTATAGCGAATACAGCGGCGTCTATACGGGAGAGTACGTCAAGGCCAAGGACATGACCGTGTCGGTCGGCCGGAACGGGAAGGGAATTAATTTCGATTACGACATTGACCCCGGCATGGTCTATATCCGGGAGAAGGAAAGCAGTATCCCCGCGACCCTGACGGACGCGGACGGAATGGTCTGGGTCTATGACAGCACGCGGATCGAGACTGAATACGTCTGGCGCGCGGACGGGGACAGCGGTGTCCGGCACGTGAGCGATACCTATAAGGCGGGAGACGCCTACCGAAGCATCCCGGACGTGGTCGGAGCCTACCGGACGCGGAACGGCTCCGCCGAATCGAACAGCTTCCTGGACTTCCATATCTACAATATATATAAGAGGATCGTTGATATTCCGGTGGAAAAGGTCTGGGAGAACGGAGACCCGGTCAGCGGAGCGGAGGTCACCGTGACACTGGGACGGTACAAGCTGAAGCCGGACGGAACGGCCCCCGGGACGCTGCTGATCCAGGACTCCGCGACGGGGCTGGGGAACGGCGCTGTCTACAGCGCGACCTACCGGATCACGGGCCCGGACGGGTTTGACAGAACGGTGACCGGCAACGGCAGCCAGGTCGCTGTGGAGGGTGTTCCGCCGGGAGAATACACCGTGACCAAGACGGCACGGGAAATTGACGGCTATACCATAGCTGAGAACGGGACCGGGACCGCAACGGTGACGGTGCCCACCCGCGGCAGCGGTATGGCGTATTTCAACCCGACCGTTTACGTAGCGAACACCCAGTCGGCTTACAGGGTCTCCGGCAAATGGACGGGCTACCCGAATTCAGCCCGGCCCTGGATACAGGCCTACTGGTACAACGAGCAGTATTTCCCGGCAAACAGCCGGGTGACGTTCAGAGTCGGCGTTCCCTCCTGGATGGCCAATAACGGAACGTTCAGCTATTCCACGGACGGCGGGGCGACCTTTACGGATATCCCTGCCGGGAGCGTGGTGGAAAGGACCTTCACACTGGATCGGGATTATCAGTTTGAAATCAGATATACCAGGCGCAACGCGGACTGGGCTCCGGATTACAGCGGATGGCTGGTTCCGGAACCGACGATCAACGTTGTGACCTCCAACAGCAGGGGAATCATGCTCCGCAATGCGGGGAGCAGGGCTGCCGGCAGCCAGGCAGGCGCGGACGGAGAGATCCATCTCTCTTCCTCCGACCCGACGCTGCCGGATCCGCCGCAGTATTTCGAGTATGAACTGGATACGGAATTCTCCGAATCCGTGACGCTGACACAAGCGGACGGATGGACAAAGACCGTGGAGGATCTGCCGTCGGTCGAAGAAAACGGAGAATACGTCTACTTCATCAGCAGCGTATCGGAAACCGGCGTGCCGGAGGGAACCTACGCGACGGTCACGAATGAGGTGTTCAGCTTCTCCGGTCAGCAGACGCTGACGGTGACCAACCGCCTGCCCAGTCCGACCAGCGTGAACATCCTGAAAACAGACGGAACAGACCCGCTGCCGGACGCGCAGTTCGCGCTGTACCGCTGCTCTGACAGCAGCTATACGGTGCCGGCGGATGCCACGGGGGATACAAAGACGACGGGCAGCGACGGGAGTCTGTCCTATACGGGCCTGACGTCCGGCTATTATGTGATCCGGGAGACGCAGGCGCCGGCCGGATACATCGGAATGACCGAAACGATCCGGTTCCGCGTATCGGTGGACAGCAGCCAGCAGACCGTGATCATCCCGGAAAACATTCCGGATGCCGCCGAATACGGCGATCAGACCTTTACCGTGGTGAACACGCCCGGCAGGAAGCTGCCCAGCACCGGAGGCCCCGGCACCGCAACGATCTATCTGGCCGGACTCATCATGATCCTGGGCGCGGGAGCTCTTCTTAGCAGACGGGCGGGAAGGCGCCGTGAATGAAAAAGAGGAAGCACCGGGTCAGCAACGTCCTGCTGGTGTTGATCCTGCTGACGGGCATCGCGATCGTCGCCTATCCGACCTTCAGCGATTACTGGAACAGTATGCACCAGTCCAGGGCGATCATGGGCTACGCCGAACGTGTGGCGGAGCTGGACAACGAGGCCTACACGGAGATCTGGGACGACGCGATCGAGTATAACCGCCGGCTGCAGTACCGGGCCAACAGATGGGCCATCCCGGACGACGAAGCCGCGCTGGAGGAATACAACGCGGAGCTGAACGTGGACGGGACGGGCAACATGGGGTTTGTGACGATCCCGAAGACGGATACGAACCTTCCCCTGTACCACGGAACGGAGGAAAGCATTCTGCAGACCTCCATCGGGCACATCGAGGGGACTTCGCTTCCCTGCGGAAGCCTGCATCCGGATGAGGAGAACTTCAGCAGGACAGACTTTCCCAGCCACTGCGTGCTGAGCGGCCACAGAGGCCTGCCAAGCGCGAAGCTGTTTACGGATCTGGACAAGCTGGAGGTCGGGGATATCTTCTACCTGACTGTTCTGGACCAGACCCTGACCTACGAGATCGACCGGATCACGGTGATCGAGCCGACGGACATGAAGGAGCTGGAGCTGATCCCCGGCATGGACCTGTGCACGCTGATGACCTGCACCCCCTACGGGATCAACACCCACCGGCTGCTGGTCCGCGGGCAGCGGATCGAGAACGAGAAGAAGAAACTGGATGTCCGCGTGACCGCGGACGCGCTGAAGATCAGCCCGATCGAGGTGGCGCCCTTCATCGCGGCGCCGATCCTGCTGCTGATGGTGGTGTGGATCCTGATCATCACGTCCGGACGGAGAAGGTCCTGACGGGAAGGGGAACAAAAAAGGAGCACGGTAAGCATGAAGCTGGAATTCGGAAGGAAGCCGGTACGGGAGAGACGGAGAAAAAAGCTTCGCCTCACGGTATCCCTTTGTACCGTGCTGGCCATGCTGATGTCGTCCGTCTGCATTCCCGCTCTGACGGAGACCGAAAGCCCGGCATGGATCTGCGGCCTGGAGGAGCACGTTCACGACGGGAGCTGCTATCCGCCGCGGCTGGTCTGCGGACTGGAGGAATCCGAACCGGTGACGAAGACCGTCCGTACCTACCATTCCACATTCAAAAAACACAAGCACACGGAAGAATGCTACGATGCTGACGGAAATCCAGCGTGCGGCTATGTCGAAAAAGAGTATATTCACAAGCACAATGAATGGTGCCTGGACGAAAACGGCGAGCCGGTATGCGGACTCAAGGAAAAGAAGCTGCACAAGCATACCGAAAAATGTTATGAGGAGATCAGGATCCTGATCTGCGAGCTGCCTGAGGGAGAAGACCATCAGCATACCGAAGAGTGCTACAGGACAGAGAAAAAGCTGATCTGCCCCTACGGAGAGAAACCGCATCAGCATACGGAAAAATGCTTCAGGGAAGTGGAGGTCAACGGCGAGATCAGAGTGCTGGCCGTGTGCGGGCATGTTTCCGCGATGGAATACGAGAGCTCCGAGGCGAACTGGACAGAAGAAACCGTCGTCATTTCAGAAGGACACAAGCATACGGAAGCCTGTTGGCAGATCCCCACGGAGCCGCAGTGCGGAAAACCGGAGCATATCCATACAGACAAATGCCTGAAACAGGCTGAGCCGGACGCAACCGAAGAGATCGGAGACGAAGAGGCTCCCGCCGAAGTCAATGAGACCGAGGACAAGACGCCCGCAGACGAAACCCCCGCGGATGAAACGCCCGCAGACGAGACTCCGGGAGACGAGACTCCTGCAGACGAGACTCCCGCGAATGAAACTCCTGCAGATGAGACTCCTGCAGATGAGACGCCAGCAGACGAGACACCTGCGGATGAAACGCCTTCAGATGAGACTCCTGCGGACGAGACTCCTGTAGATGAAACCCCTGCGGATGAAACGCCCGAGGACGAGACGCCTGCAGATGAAACTCCTGAGGATGAGACTCCGACAGATGAAACTCTCGCAGACGAAACACCTGCGGATGAGACGCCCGCAGATGAAACACCCGCAGATGAAACGCCTGCGGACGAAACTCCTGAGGATGAGACTCCGGCAGACGAGACTCCTGCGGATGAAACACCCGCAGATGAAACGCCTGCGGACGAAACGCCTGCGGACGAAACGCCCGCGGATGAAACGCCTGCGGACGAAACTCCCGAGGATGAGACGCCTGCAGATGAAACCCCTGAGGACGAAACGCCTGCAGATGAAACGCCCGAGGACGAGACACCTGCGGATGAAACGCCTGCGGACGAAACTCCTGAGGATGAGACTCCGGCAGACGAGACTCCTGCGGATGAAACGCCCGCAGACGAGACTCCTGCAGACGAGACTCCTGAGGATGAAACACCCGCAGATGAAACACCTGCAGACGAAACTCCTACGGACGAAACACCTGCGGATGAAACATCCGCGGACGAGACTCCTGAGAATGAGACTCTTGCGGATGAAACGCCTGCGGATGAAACACCCGCAGATGAAACTCCCGCGGATGAGACTCCTGCAGACGAGACGCCTGCGGATGAAACCCCTGAGGATGAGACGCCTGCGGACGAGACACCCGCAGACGAGACGCCCGCAGATGAGACTCCGGAAGACGAGACGCCTGCGGATGAAACATCTGCGGACGAGACGCCTGCAGATGAAACCCCTGAGGACGAAACGCCTGTAGATGAAACGCCTGCGGACGAGACACCCACGGACGAAACGCCCGCGGACGAGACGCCTGAGGACGAAACTCCCACGGATGAGACCCCCTCGGATGAAACCCACGCAGACGAAACACCCGCAGACGAGACGCCCGCCGATGAGACTCCGGAAGACGAGACGCCTGAAGACGAAACTCCCGCGGATGAGACGCCTGAGGACGAAACTCCCGCGGATGAGACGCCTGAGGACGAAACGCCTGTAGATGAAACGCCAGCGGACGAGACGCCTGCAGATGAAACCCCTGAGGATGAGACGCCTGCGGACGAGACACCTGCAGATGAAACGCCCGTGGATGAGATCCCTGCAGATGAAACGCCTGAGGACGAGACGCCTGCAGATGAAACCCCTGAGGATGAAACGCCTGCGGACGAGACACCTGCAGATGAAACTCCCGTGGATGAGCCCCCTGCAGATGAAACCCCTGAGGATGAAATGCCTGCGGACGAGAGGCCTGAGGATGAAACGCCCGAGGACGAGACGCCTGCAGATGAAACCCCTGAGGACGAAACGCCTGTAGATGAAACGCCCGCGGACGAGACGCCTGAGGGCGAGACGCCTGAGGATGAAACGCCCGAGGACGAGACGCCTGCAGATGAAACGCCCGAGGACGAGACGCCTGCAGATGAAACCCCTGAGGACGAAACACCTGCGGATGAAACTCCCGCGGATGAGACCCCTGCGGATGAGACGCCCGAGGACGAAACGCCTGCAGATGAAACGCCCGAGGACGAGACGCCTGCAGATGAAACCCCTGAGGACGAAACACCTGCGGATGAAACTCCCGTGGATGAGACACCTGCAGATGAAACGCCCGAGGACGAGACGCCTGAGGATGAAACTCCCGTGGATGAGACGCCTGAGGACGGTGAGGCCGAAGATGAGGAGCTTCCGCCGGAGCCGGAATGGCAGGCTGGCGAGTTCCTGGAAAAGGGATCGGATTATACTGTTTACATCCGCTATCCGGCGGAAGCCAGATTCCCGGAGGGGACAAGGCTGATCGTCCGGGAGATCCTTCCGGGTACGGAAGAATATGAGCTGTACAGCTCAAAGACAGAATCCATGCTGGATGACGAATGGACGGAATTCAGCGAACAACCGAGATACTTCAGTATTTCCTTCCTATATGAGGATGCCGTGATCGAGCCTGCGGCGGATATCGAGGTGGAGATCACCTTCCTGAAAAAGGCGCCTGCCGGAGATACCGGGCTGCAGGCCGTACGCTTCGCGGACGAAGGCGCAGAGCTGATGCCTGTGGACATATCGGACGAAGGAGACACGGTAGCCTTCAGCGCGGAAGGGGTACCGGTGGAAGAGGAAGAGACCGAAGAACCTGCCGCACCGGCGGAGGAGCCGGAAGATGAAGGCGGCGGGGAACCTGCCGTACCGGCGGAGGAGCCGGAAGATGAAGGCGGCGGGGAACCTGCCGTACCGGCGGAGGAGCCGGAGAACGAAAACGGTGAAACGCCTGCCGCTCCGGCAGAAGAGCCGGAGAGCGAGCCCGAAGCGGAAAGCCAGGAATGAAGTAAGCTGTGGGGGGAGGCCCCGCAGCGGAACCGGAGCGTGAAGAAATGGAGATCTATCATCCCGAGGAAAAGGAAGTGCTGCGTGAAATGCGGCGCGTCCGCAGGTCGGACCGGATCCGCCGGCTGGCCTGGGGGCTGCTGATTTTCACAGTGCTCGCCGTCGCTGCGGGATGGTTCACCTTCAACCGGTATTTCACCCTGGCGGAGGTACGGGGCCCCGGCATGGAGGAGACCCTGTACAGCGGCGACCTGGTGCTGTGCAGACGCACCGCCGCCGAAGAAGCCCTGCGCCCCGGAGACCTGGCCCTGTACAGCCATGGCGGGGCATGGCAGATCAAGCGCGTGATCGCCGCGGCGGGAGACCGTGTGGTCGTCAGCGGCGACGGCGAGGTCCGTGTGAACGGAACCGTCATTGAGGAAAGCTACGCAGCCGGAAACGCGCTGGACACGGGGATCCCGGCCCGCCGCATCAATCTGGACGCGGGTGAGATCTTCGTGCTGGGAGACGAACGCAGTCTGTCCGTGGACAGCCGAAGCGCCGAATTCGGCGTCGTCAGGGAGGAGGACGTGATCGGGACGGCGGAGTATGTACTCTGGCCGCTTTACCGCACACGCTCCCTGAAGCAGTCTGAGACTGCGGAACAGATGGCAACGGAAGGCGGGAGCACGCCGTGAAGAAGCTTGCGATCACCGTTTTCCTTTTGCTGCTGATCACTGCCGCGGCCATCTGGCTCCTGTATCCGGTCTACAGCAGGGAGACCGCCGCTATGAATCAGGACCGGGCAGTCCGGTATTACCTGGACCGGGCAGCAGCCCTGCCGGCAGCGCGGGTGGGCAATACCCTTTCCAGGGCGGAAAGATACAATGCGGCGTTGACGGAGCTGACCGTAACGGACGTGTTTTCCGTTTCCGCGCCGGAAAGTGACCTGGAGGTCCCATTGCCGGAGGAAACGGCTGAGGCGACCCCCGTACCGACGGAAACCCCGATCCCGGAGCCGGACGTGGAGGTTTATCCGGATTACGGGACGGACGCGCCGGAAGCGGCGCTGACCCCGGAGCCGACCCTAACTCCCGGCCCGACGGAGATCCCGACGCAGACCCCGGAACCGACGGAGACACCGACGCCCTTCCCGGAGTATCCGGATCAGACGGAAGACATCATCCTGCACACGCCGATCCCCACGGCGGAACGGCAGACGCTTGTGCCGCAGGAGCTGAACCCGGAGACCCCCGCGCCTGCTGATCAGGCAACGGGCCCGGCGGAACTCCCCGATGTATCCGAGGAGCCTACGACAGCGCGGCCGGATCAGAAACCGGTGGATGCCGAGGGCGGCTCCGAAGGGATCCTGCTTCATCCGGAAGCCGGACCGGAGGGTGCTTCCGGCAGCAGCTATCCGCTGCCGGCCGTCCGGGATACGGAAGAGGAAGGGCAGGCAACGCCTGAACCGCCGAGAACGGAGATCCTGCGGTATCAGGATCAGCTGAAGGACGGCGGCTCCGTGATGGGCGTGCTGGAAATACCGAAGATCTCGGTGCGCCTGCCGTATTATCACGGAAGATCCGGGAGAAGCGCCAACACGGATACGGTCCATGTGGAGGGGACGAGCCTTCCTGTCGGAGGTCCCGGCCTGAGCGTGATCGCGGGCCCCGGCGAGCTGCCGGCTCCGGACGGATTCGCCCGGGACCTGAAGCTGACCGGCGCGCGGATGCTGGAGGACCTGGGTAAGCTGACGGGCGGTGACCTTTTCATCCTGCGGACGGAGGGACGCACCTTCGTGTACCGGGTGAGCCGGGTCTGGTCCGTCTCTCCCAACGCGCTGGCGGAGATCACCGCGGACGGGAACCGGGACCAGGTGATCCTGATGACGGCCCGGGAAAACCAGCGGCTGCTGGTCCGGGGCGAAAGGATCGAGATCCCGGGCGCGCAGAAGGCGCTGGACGCGGCGGACAGGACAGAGGTCCCGCCGGACTGGCAGAACATCCTGGTGCTGGGAGCGCCGGTGCTGCTGTTCGGACTGCTGGTGATGCTGGCGATCGAACTGATCCGGCGGAGAGCCTACCGGCTGCCGACGGAGAAAAAGAACAGGCCGAAAAAGGCCGCTGTTTCCGAACAGATCCCGCAGGAGGCGGAAGCTCCCGCGGAGCAGGAAACGGCAGAAAAAGAAGTAAAACGGTAAAACTAGACCGACGGAGGTTCCCGGAATGAAGAGATGGACGGTGTGTCTGGCGATCCTGCTGGCGGGTCTCCTCTGCCTTTCTTTCGCGGCAGCGGAGGCACGGACGGGCAGGCTGGTCATCCGGATGGGCGAAAACACACTGCTGCCGGACCGTTCCGGGATCAACATCGCGCTGTACCGGATCGGTAAAACCGAGGGCAGCGACGTTGACTGGGTGATGGACGACGCATTCAGTGACGCGGAGGTGCTGGAGGCCGGGGACAGCGAAGAGCTTGCAAGGGCCGCGGACCGGGTGGCGGACAAGATCCGGAAAAGCGGATACCAGCCGATCGCGCAGGGGACGACAAACAGAAGCGGCAGACTGATTTTCGCCGGGCTGATCCCGGGAGTGTATTTCGGACAGATGACCGGCGGCCCGGAAACGGTAAAGATCAGCATGCAGCATTTTATTGTGACCGTACCGGGGCTCAAGAGCGGGACGGTAAAGTATGAGGTGGAGCTGATTCCCAAATACTCGGTGGAAGCTACGCCGACCCCGACCCCGACGCCGACCCCGACACCCACTCCCACACCGACCCCGACGCCCACTCCCACACCGACGCCCACTCCCACACCGACGCCGACGCCCACTCAGACAGGGCCGACCGCAAAACCCACCCCGGCGCCCTACAGGCTGACCATATACTATATCTACTACACCGGGGAAACCGCCGCGCCGACACACAGATCACCCCACTGGGCCGGGGAAAAATATGACGTGATGTCTCCGGTTATCCCCGGATACAAGGCGGATATCCTGGAGGTCAAGGGGACGATGCCCGGGCACGACATGGAATACATCGTCATTTACGTGCCGGAACAGATGAAGCTGATCGATGAAACGCCGGCTCCGCCGGACCTGGGCGGGATCCAGATGCACGTGGGAGTCTGCTACGAATAAAACCGGTTTTGACCGGATGCTGTCGAAAGGACCGAAGACCGAGAATGAAGAGAGGGATTGCCCTGCTGCTCGTACTGCTGCTTTTCGCGGGACAGTGCGCGGCGGCGGGAGCGGAAGAGGCCGTGCTGCGCGTGGGAAACCCGACGCCGATGGACGGGAAGTTCTTTACCGGCTGCTGGGGCAACGCGACCAGCGACATCGACGTGAGGGCGCTGGTACACGGATACCGCTTGTTTGTCTGGAGCGGGGATCTCAGGATGTTCCGGCAGAACCCGGCGGCAGTGCGCGCGATGGCCACGGCGGAGGATGAGGAGGGGAACCGCTGCTATATGATCATCCTGCACGATGATCTGAAGTACAGCGACGGGACGCCGATCACCGCCTGGGACTACGCCTTCTCCGTTCTCTTCCAGGGTTCACCCCTGCTGGAGGAGCTGGGCGCCCGGCCTATGGACCTGGAATATCTGGAGGGATATGAGGAATACGCGGGGGGAGAAGCGTCCTGCCTGAGGGGACTGAAGGTCACGGGGCCGTACAGCCTGAGCTTTACGGTCCGGAAGGAAGCCCTGCCCTATTTCTTCGAGCTGTACCGCCTGGCCTTTGTGCCGTATCCCATCCATGAGATCGCACCCGGCTGCCGGGTATACGACGACGGGGACGGATGCTACATCGACAACGACAACCGGGAACTGGAGGAGAAGCTGTTTACGGCTGAGCTGCTGAAGGCAACGGTCATGGACCCGGAGGAAGGCTATCTGGCGTATCCGACTGTGGGCAGCGGGCCCTACCGCCTGACCGGGTGGGACGGGAAAACCTGCCGGTTTGAGATCAATCCCTACTTCAAAGGGGATGAGGACGGCAATAAGCCGACCATCCCGAAGCTGGAATACACGCTGGCAGAGAACGAGACGATGACGGACCTGCTGGCAGCCGGGGAATTCGGGCTGTTGAACAAGGTGACAAGGAAGGACACGATCGAAAAGGGACTGGAGGTGTGCGCCGGAGGGCAGTTTGCTTCCGTCGACTATCCGAGAATCGGCCTGACCTTTATCGTCTTTACCCCGGACAGTCCCGCCCTGCAGCAGCAGAAGGTGCGCCAGGCGGTTGCTTACTGCCTGGACAAGGAGAAGACTGTCAGCGAGTACGTGGGGGACTACGGGCAGCCGATGGACATCATGGCGGGCATCGGCCAGTGGATGTATCAGCTGGTGAACGGCACGCTGGACTATCCGGAGGAGGAGCTGCCGGAGCTGGCGGGACTGAACCTGGACGGAGTGAAAAAGTATCCCCTGAATATTCCGGAAGCGAACCGTCTGCTGGAGGAAGCCGGCTGGACGCTGAACCGGGAGGGCGGGGAGTTCCGCCCGGGAGAGGATGACGCGCGCTGCCGGGAGACCGGCGGGGAGCTTGTGCCGCTGGAGCTGGTCTGCGCGTATCCGGAGACGAACATCACCGCAGGCTCACTGGAAAGGCTGTTCGCGCCGAACCTGGCGCAGGCGGGGATCCGGCTTTCCCTGGTCGCCATGGACATGAAGACGCTGCTGAAGGCCTACAACGACCGGGAGCTGGAAGGCATCGACATGTTCTATCTGGGAGACGACTTCAATGTGGAGTTTGACCCGAAGCTGTTCTTCCTGCACAGGGAGGAAGAAGCGCCGGAGGAGGACGACCTGGCCTGTACCCACGACCGGATGTATGAGCTGGCGGACAGTATGGCGCGGACGGAGCCCTGGGATATCGCGGGCTTTATCAGAAAGTGGACTGTATTCCAGGAGGAGCTGAGCGAAAGACTGCCGCTGATCCCTGTATACTCCAACTTTTACTATGACTTCTACGCGGCCGGGCTGAAGAATTACAGGATTCTGCCGAAGGTCACCTGGGGAGAGGCGCTCACGGGCGGAAGCCTGAGTACTCCGCAGCAATAAAACGGCGGGACGGAAACGGCAATTCCGCCGGAAACAGGAACGGAGGACGAAAGTGGCCAAGAACAAGCTGAAGGATTTCAACCGCTTTGAGCTTCTGGAGCTGATCTACACCCTGAGGAAAGAGAACCAGGAGCTGACGCAGAAATGCGAGGCGCTGAGCACCCGGGTGGAGGAGATCCGGGCGGAGTACGAGCGGCACATTGAAGAAATGCGCATGCAGGGAGCCGCCAAGGATCTGCAGATCCGGATGAAGAAGATCGAGGAGCAGCTGCAGCTGCTGCAGAAGCTGACTTCGCTGGAGAACGAGATCCCGGAAACGGGAGAGGACAGCGGAGAAAAGCCTGCGGACAGCGGAGCGGCAGGGAAGGACGGGAAGTAACCGATGGCGGGAAAACCCAAAGAGATCCCTGATTTCGGGCTTTCCGAGATCGAGGTGGAAATGACCCGGGTCCGGAGCAAGGGCCGGTACAGGCAGGCTCTGAAAGGGACCCTGGGGACCGTGGTGGTCGTGGCGGCCCTGGCCGTGCTGACCGCGACGCTGTTTCTGCCCGTGCTGCGGATCACAGGCACGTCCATGCAGCCCGGCATCCAGCCGGGGGACATCATCGTGGGGTACCGCACCCATGATTTTAAGATAGGCGATATCTGCTCGTTTTACTTCAACAACAAGCTGATCCTGAAACGGGTGATCGCCACAGGCGGAGACAGGGTGGAGATCGACGAAACCGGGCATGTTTCCGTGAACGGGGTGACGCTGGAGGAATCCGCGTACATCTCCGAATACGCCCTGGGAGAGTGCGATCTCGAGTTCCCCTTCGAGGTACCGCTGAATCAGTACTTCGTGCTGGGGGACAACCGGAACAACTCCGTGGACAGCCGGTATACCAATTTCGGATGCATTTCAGGAGAGGAGATGGTGGGCAAGATCCTTTTCCGAGTCTGGCCGCTCAACGGCCTGACCTGGTACGGGTTCTGAGGAAAAGGGGCACGGACAAAGGTGGTTATTTCTGTCGGAACCCGGGGAAAGACCGTTGACAGAACAGAGTTGGACAGTTATATTCGTACATGTACGGACAGTGTCCGGATGTACGGGAGACCAAAGGGGTCTCGTCAGCCGGGCCCCGCTGATCCGGGGCTGAAAAAAACCGATTTTGAAATGAAAAAAGATGAATCCGCTTTCCGGAAAGGAGAGCACCGAAAAACAATCCAAAGAAAGGAAGGTAACCCCATGAAGAAGATACTTTCTCTGATCCTGGCGCTGGCTCTGGTCAGCATCTGCGCCGCGGCTTTCGCGGCCGACCTTGACGACGGTTCGATCCAGATCACTCCCCCTGCCGGCCTTCCGGAGGACGCAGCGAATACCTATCTGATCTACAAGGTGTTCGACGCCACCTCCAGCGGCGCCGGCATCAGCTACAAGCTGGTAGAAGGAAAAACAACCGCGCCGACAGGCTTCAGCGTGGACAGCGCCGGAAACGTGACGACTGAACTGACCGCGCTGGACGCCGACACGATCGCCGCCATCGCCGCCTATGTGGCGGACGATGAACCGGTCGCGACCGCGACATCCACGGGTTCAGCCGCTGCCCTGGCTGAAGGCCTGGGAGCCGGCTACTACTACATCACCACCTCCACCGGCTCGATCGTGACCATCGACAGCACGCATCCCGCCGCGGATGTGGAGGACAAGAACAGCCCGCCCACCATTGAAAAGAAAATCAGCGCCGCGAGCAGCGCGGACGCAGACGGGCTGAAAGCCCAGGCGCAAGCCGGCTCCGACGTGGAATACACGGTAAAGATCGTTGTGGGCAAGGGCGCGATCGGCTATAAGTTCCACGACAAGATGGACAGCACCCTGGAGTACAACGGGGATATGACGATCACAGGCATTGACGCGAGCAAGTACACGATCCAGGCGGCGCCCGACGATGGCGACACCGTGACCGTGGCCTTTGCCGACGGCCTGGAGAAAGACACAGAAATCACCCTGACCTACAGCGCCAAGGTGGTGAGCGATACCCTGCAGACCACTCCCGCCAAGAACAGCGCCACGATCAGCTACGGCAAAGACAGCTCCTATACTTCCGAAGAACAGGAGACCGAGGTTTATAACGCCAAGATGAGCGTGACGAAGCTGGACGGAGGAAGCCAGCCGCTGGCCGACGCCGGCTTTGTCATCAAGAACGCGGCCGGGAAGTATTACAAGAACGAAAGCGGAGTCGTGTCCTGGGTGGACGACGTCGCTCAGGCGACTGAGAATTTTTCCGCCGCGGACGGCGCCGTGCCTGCCTTCACGGGACTGGCTGCCGGCACCTATACGCTGGTGGAAAAAACCGTGCCGGACGGCTTCAACACCGCGGCAGACCAGACCTTCACTGTGGCGGAGCATGATTACTCAACCCTGAATCTGGAACAGACCGCGGAAGTTATCAACAACGCCGGCACCGAGCTGCCCAGCACGGGCGGCATCGGCACCACGATCCTGTACGTCGTGGGCGGCCTGCTGATCGTCGGCGCGGCTGTGATCCTGATCGCGCGGAGAAAGGCTGAATCCAAGTAAGCCGATCCCTGAAAAGCCATGAACATGAAGCCCCTGAAGGCCGGCAGCGGTCTTCAGGGGCTTTTTCAAGGGCGTCCGGGGCCTTTCCGGGGCTGTATTCTTTCCGTACAGCCCTTGACAGAAGCAGGGAAAAATGAGTATTTTTTACTGACAGGGAGGGAACGGGCATGAACGAACTGGACATGGCGAGAGCCGAGATCAATCAGGCGGACACCGAAATGGCCACGCTTTTTGAAAAGCGCATGAAGGCCGTGGAGAAGATCGCCGCCTTCAAAAAGGAAAACGGACTGCCTGTGCGGGATCCCGCGCGCGAGGAAGCCGTGATCGAACGCTGCCGGCAGCTGATCGGCGACGAGCGCGTGGAGGCCATGTATGTGGAATTCCTGCGCAGCCTGATCGACGTTTCCAGCGCGTATCAGTCCTCCCTGATCGAGGGAAGAAGCGTGGCCTACTGCGGCGTGGAGGGAGCATATGCCCACATCGCCGCCAGACGCCTGTATCCCGAAGCCCGCTGTGTGGGCTACAAGGAATTCCGCGAAGCCTATGCCGCCGTGGAAAACGGTGAATGCGACTGCGCCGTGCTGCCGCTGGAAAACAGCTATGCCGGCGAGGTGGCGGCGGTGATGGACCTGATCTTCAACGGAAGCCTGTATATCAATCAGCTGACGGATCAGCCCATCCGCCACGCGCTGATGGCCTGCCCGGGCGTGAGAACGGAGGATATCCGGACCGTGTACAGCCATGGCCAGGCTCTGAGCCAGTGCGCGGAATACATCCGGAAGCACGGCTGGAGAACGGTGGAGTGCGCGAACACCGCCGCCGCGGCCAAGCAGGTGAGCGAGGCCGGGGAACGTGACGCGGCTGCCATCGCTTCCGAGGAGACGTCCGCCCTGTACGGGCTGACGGTGCTGGAAAGCGGCATCAACGACAGCGCCAACAACACGACCCGTTTCGCGGCGCTGAGCCGGAGCCAGAACCGCCCGGCGCACACGGGGCTGCGCGAGGACGCCGGCTTCATCCTGGTATTCACCGTGCAGAACAAGGCCGGGGCGCTGGCCCAGACGCTGAACATCATCGGCGCGCACGGCTACAACATGAAAACACTTCGAAGCCGGCCCATGAAGGACCTGCAGTGGAACTATTATTTTTACATTGAGGCGGAAGGAAACGTCAACACCGAGAACGGCCGCATGATGATGCGGGAGCTGAGCGCCATCTGCGCGCGGCTGAAGCTGGTCGGGACCTTCTGACACGGGAGCGGAAGACATGAACATGATGAACATGGAGTTCAGACGCGAGATGCCCACAGCCAACGTGGTGCAGGAGATGTACCCCCTGTCCGGGGAGATGGCGGAGCAGAAGCGGAAGAACGACGCGGAGATCCGCGCGATCTTTGAGGGAAAGAGCCATAAGCTGCTGCTGGTGATCGGACCCTGCTCGGCGGACCGGGAGGACGCGGTGATCGAGTACATCACCCGGCTGCGCGGACTGCAGGAAAAGGTGAAGGACGTGATCACCATGGTGCCGAGGATCTACACCAACAAACCGCGCACCACCGGGGACGGCTACAAGGGCATGCTGCACCAGCCGGACCCGACCCATTCCCCGGATCTGCTGCGGGGCCTGCTGTCCATCCGCAAGCTGCATATCGACGCGCTGGAGCAGACCGGCTTTTCCTGCGCGGATGAGATGCTCTATCCCGAGAACCACCGATATCTGGCGGACTGTCTGAGCTATGTGGCGGTCGGCGCGCGCTCCGTGGAGAATCAGCTGCACCGGCTGACGGCCAGCGGGCTGGACATCCCGGTCGGAATGAAGAACCCCACCGGGGGCGACCTGCGCGTGATGATGAACTCCGTCCGCGCGGCACAGCACAGCCACACCTTTGTATATTCCGGGTGGGAGGTGCACAGCGCCGGAAACCCGATGGCCCACGCGATCCTGCGCGGCTACAGCAACAAGCACGGGCAGAACGTGCCGAACTATCACTACGAGGATCTGCGCTTCCTGTGCGATCTGTACGAGGAGAGCGGGCTGGAGAACCCCTCCGTGATCGTGGATACGAACCATGCCAACTCCGGCAAGCAGTTCGACCAGCAGCCCCGCATCGCCAAGGAGATACTGCATTCTATGCGCTGTAACGCGGATATCCGCGGGCTGGTCAAGGGCCTGATGATGGAGAGCTATCTGGAGGACGGCTGCCAGAAGCCCGAGGACGGCGTGTACGGGAAATCCATCACCGACCCGTGTCTCGGCTGGGAGAAGACCGAGAAGACCGTACTGGAGATGGCGGAGCAGCTGTAAGGGAAGGGACCGGAAGAACCGTCCCGGATGACGACCTGAAATACCGGGAAAAAACAGACGAACGCTTGACAGAAGAAACGGGCAGGCTTATGATGTTGATACAAACCAGTGATGAAGAAGAGTAACCGCCCGACAGGGTCATCCGCAGGGAGCCGCGAACAGTGAGACCGCGGCGGCGATCCGGACGGTGAATGGACTTCAGAGGGTGCCGGCGAAGCATGGCGTAGCCGGTGACGGGGACCGCACCCGTTATCAGGGCGGCGCGTATGTCGGTACGCGGAAAACGAGCCCGCGCAAGCGGGGAAGTTGAGTGGCACAGCGATCGATCGCCTCAACCGGAGTATTCCGGTTGGGCGTTTTTGTTTTCGCGGCCTGCCTTCCGACAAAACAAATATTTTTGAACAGGAAAGGCGGTATCCCACAATGAAAAAGCTCGTATCTGTACTCGCGGCCCTGACCCTGGCGCTGACGGCGCTGTGCTCCTTCGCTTTCGCGGAAGGCGAAACCTACAAGATCGGCCTGTGCAACCTGGTGGACGACGCGAGCCTGAACCAGATCGTGAAGAACATTCAGGAAAGACTGGAAGAGATCGGCGCCGAGAAGAACGTGACCTTTGCCGTGCAGTATGACAACTGCAACCTGGACTTCGCCGTGCTGAACCAGATCATCTCCAAGTTCCAGGCGGATGAGGTGGACCTGATGATCGGTGTGGCGACACCCGTTGCCGGCGCCATGCAGACGGCAACCGGCGACAGCCGGACGCCTGTGGTGTTCGCCGCGGTCAGCGATCCGGTGGGCTCCGGCCTGGTGGACAGCATGGAGAAGCCCGGCGCCAACCTGACCGGCACCTCCGACTATCTGGACACCAACGCCGTGATGAACCTGATCTTCGCGCTGAAGCCCGAAGCCAAGACCATCGGCCTGCTCTACAACATCAGTGAGGACGCTTCCGCCACCCCCATCGCGGCCGCCAGGGAATACCTGACCGCCAAGGGCGTGGCCTACAAGGAATACACCGGCGTGAATGCCATCGAGGTGCAGCAGGCAGCCCAGAACGCCGTGGCGGACCAGGTTGACGCGGTGTTCACCCCCACCGACAACACGATCATGGCGGCCGAGCTGGGCATCTATGAGATCTTCCGCGACGCCAAGATCCCGCACTTCACCGGCGCGGACTCCTTCGCCCTGAACGGCGCCTTCCTCGGCTACGGCGTGGACTACGCCAACCTGGGCCGTGAGACCGCCAACATGGTGGCGGACATCCTGCTGAACGGCAAGGATCCGGCCGAAGTGCCCGTGATGACCTTTGACAACGGCACCGCGACCGTGAACAACGAGATCATCGCCGCGCTGGACCTGACCTTTGAACAGGTGGAAGCGCTGTTCGCTCCCTACTGCACGAAGGTCGTGGCTATCGACACCGCCGAGGAATTCGAATAAGCCCCGTATACCTCCGCGGACGGAGGGTCCGCGTTTTCCGGGAGAAAGGTATGCCCCGCGGCGCCTGAGCGCGCCGCGGGCATTCGTTGATTATTCCCAAGGAGGGAAACTTGCCCCATGAGCTTGAATCAGATCCTACCCCTTCTACAGACCAGCACGGAGCTGGGCCTGATCAGCGGCCTGACGGTCCTGGCCCTGTTCCTCAGCTATTCCATGCTCAACGTTTGCGACCTGAGCACGGACGGCTGCTTCACGCTGGGCGCAGCCATCGGCGGCACGGTCGCCCTGATGGGGCATCCCTGGCTGAGCCTGCCGGCAGCCATGGCCGTGGGCGCGGTCTCCGGCTTTGTGACCGCGCTGCTGCAGACCAGGATGGGCATCAACAGCCTGCTGGCCGGCATCATCGTGAACACCGGGCTGTATTCCGTGAACATCGCCATCATGGGCGGCTCCAGCCAGCTGAACCTGAACCGGACGGAAACCGTGTTCACCTTTGCCAAGCAGGGCCTGAAGGGCACGGCGCTGGCGCAGCAGTACCAGATGATCGTCGCGGTGATCGCGGTGATCCTGATCATCGTTGTGCTGAGTCTTTTCCTGCGGACGAAGATGGGCCTTGCCATCCGCGCGACGGGCGACAATCCGGCCATGGTGCAGTCCTCCTCCATCAACCCGATCTTTACGACGACGGTCGGGCTGTGCATTTCCAACTCCTTTACCGCGCTGAGCGGATGTCTGCTGGCGCAGTATCAGAAATTCGTGGACATCAATATCGGCAACGGCATGGTGACCGTGGCGCTGGCCAGCCTGCTGATTGGCGGCGTGTTCTTCGGGAAGCGGAAGATCCCGGTGAGGGCCATCGGCGCCGTGGTCGGCGCGATCATCTTCCGCCTGATCTACGCGCTGGCGCTGAGGCTTGACATGCCTGCCTTCATGCTCAAGGCAGTATCCGCCATCATCATCGTGATCGCGCTGGCAGGCCCCTATCTGAAAACGCAGGGGGCTGACGCGCTCAAGCACTGGAAGTCCGGAAAGGCAGGTGCGTGAGAATGCTGGAGCTGAAGCAGATCTTCAAAACCTTCCACGCCGGCACGCCGGACGAGCGCGTGGCGCTGGACAACATCAACCTGAAGGTGGAAACGGGCGACTTTGTGACCGTGATCGGCGCGAACGGCGCCGGGAAATCCACGCTGTTCAACGCCGTCAGCGGCACCTTCAACGTGGATAAGGGCACTATTCTGCTGGACGGAAAGGACATTACCCGGATGCCGGCGCACAAACGCAGCCGGGTGATCGGGCAGCTTTTCCAGGACCCGATGAAGGGCAGCGCGCCGCACATGTCCATCGAGGAAAACATGTTCCTGGCCTCCGGCCGGGGCGGATGGCTCGGCGCCATGAAAAAGAAAGACCGGGACGACTTCCGGGACCAGCTGAGGCAGCTGGGCATGGGCCTGGAGGATCGCATGACGCAGCAGGTGGGCCTGCTCTCCGGCGGACAGCGCCAGGCGCTGACGCTGCTGATGGCGACATTCAGCAAGCCGAGCCTGCTGCTGCTGGACGAGCACACCGCGGCGCTGGACCCCGGCACGGCGGAAAAGGTGCTGGAGCTGACGGAAAAGATCGTGGCGGAGGATCACCTGACCTGCCTGATGGTGACCCACAACATGCAGAGCGCGCTGGACCTGGGCAACCGTACGCTGATGATGAATGCCGGGCGGATCATCCTCGACGTGAGCGGGGAGGAGCGGAAAGGCCTGGAGGTCAGCGACCTGCTGGAGCGTTTCCGCGAGCTGAGCGGGACGAAGCTGGACAACGACAGAATGCTGCTGAGCTGAAAGAAAGAGAAGACATGGAATATACCGTACGGACAGAGGATGAGGGGCGCAGAGTCAGGGAGATCCTGCGCTCCGTTCTCTCTGTCAGCTATACGGCGATGAAGAGCGCCAAATGGGGAGGCCGGATCCTGCTGAACGGGGATCCGGTTTTTGTGGACGCGCGCGTTCACGCGGGGGACGTGCTCCGCATCGACTGGGAGGAGGACAGGCCGGTGTACCGGCTGAAGCCCTATCCCATTGAGCTGAGGATCCCGTACCTGGACGAGCATCTGATGATCGTTGACAAGCCGGCCGGACTGGCCAGCCAGTCCAGCGCCGGACACCCGGACGACTCCCTGGAGAACGCGGTGTTCGCGCATTTCGGCTGCCCGGAAAACTTCGTCTACCGGCCGGTGAACCGGCTGGACAAGGGTACGGGCGGGCTGATGGCCGTTGCCCGGAGCCCCCACGCCCAGCACCTGCTGCAGAAGCAGCTGCACTCCCCTCTGTTCCGCCGCGGGTATCTGGCGCTGACGGAGGGGATCCCCGAAAAGGAAAGCGGCGTGATCGACCTGCCCATCGGCAAGGTGGACGCAGCCTCCGTACGCCGGGAAGTGCGCGCGGACGGAAGCCCCTCCGTGACCCGCTATCGCGTGCTGAGAAAAGAGGGAAGCAGGGCGCTTGTGTACCTTGAGCTGGAGACGGGAAGGACGCACCAGATCCGGGTGCACCTGAGCCATCTGGGCTGCCCGGTGCGCGGGGATTTTCTGTACGGGAGGGAGCTGCCGGAGGAGTTTCCCGGCTGCTTCGCGCTGCACAGCGCGCTGCTGGAGCTGAAGCATCCCCTGACCGGGGAAACGCTTTTCCTGACCTCCGTTCCCGCCTGGGCGGGGACCTGCGAAGAGATCACGGCCTGTTTGCACCCCGGTGAAGCCTCCGAAACAGGAAGCGGGGTATCCTTCTTTCCGAAGGGAGAGGAAGAACCGTGAAAAACAGAGTTTCCACGGACGGAGCAGGCAGGGACCGATATGAGAGCAATAAGAACGCGGAAGGGATACACCCTTCCGCGCTTTTCAGTACATACGGTTTTTATTTGATGCTGTCGGGATCGGCCACGGCCCAGAAGGCGGGCTTGGGATTCCGGTTTTTGTCGAAGAGCAGGGGATAAGCGTAGGAGCGCCAGCTGGCGTCATCCGTAATGCCCCAGACCTGGACGGCCTCGAACTGATCCGCATACCGGAGGATCAGCTTCATGACATCCGCGTAGAACGCGGCCTGGGCGGTGAAGGCCGCTTCCGTGGGCTTGCCGCAGGTGACGTCCAGCTCGCTGACGCGCAGGGAAACGCCGAGGGAGGCGATTTTTTCCACAGCGGCCGTGATCTGCTGCACGGTGGGCTGTCCGACGGCATGGTGCATCTGGAAGCCGTAGCCGTCGATATTGCCCTCCTGAAGCAGGGATGACAGCAGGCGGTAAATCCCGTTCAGCTTATTGGGAGAAGCGGTATTGTAGTCGTTGTAGTACAGCTTTGTGCCCTCCGGGGCATATTTGCGGGCGAGCTCAAAGGCACGGTGGAGATAGTCGTCTCCGACGACCGTCAGCCAGGGAGAGCCGCGCAGGTTTCCGGGGCCGTCATCCACGGCCTCGTTGACTACGTCCCAGCTGACGACGACACCGGGGTAGTTTTCGTCCAGATATGCCATGATGCCTTTGATATAGTTTTCCAGGCGGCCGAGCATGACCTCACGGGTCACATATTTCCCGCTGCCGCGATAGCCCTCCCGGAAGAATTCCGGGCTGGTCTGGCTGTGCCAGACCAGCGTGTGGCCGTGCACCTTCACACCGTTGGCCTGTGCCCAGTCCAGCAGGGGTTTCGCCCGGTCAAAATGAACGGCGACCGCAGTCTCGTCCTCCGTGACCAGCGCCCGGCTGGCAGCCAGGTCGAACACAGCGTCCGGCTTCAGCTCGTTCTCGGGCGTCACGATATTGAACTGGGAGCCGACGAAGTCCATGAGCACGGGGTTCACGGCCTGCATCATATTGACGCAGCTGCCGAAATCGAATTTGCCGGCATAGACGTCCTTCAGGGCGGGCATGCTGTCCACCGCGGAAATGACCATCGGGGGTTCCGTGGGCCTGGGCGCCGGTTCCCCGTTCGGGGCGGTGACGGTGAAGCCGCGGATGCTGAAGGACAGGGTGCCCGCACCGACGGTTTCCACGTAGAGCGTGAAGGTATCGTAATCCCCGGCTGTGTAAGTCCCCTTCAGGGCAGTCCATTCACCTTTTTTCACCGTGCCGCGCGCCAGATTCTCATAGCTGGTGGCGCCGTTGACGGTGTGGGCGACGGAGACCATGAAGGAAGCGCTGTCCAGCTGCTCCTGCAGGACTTCCACACCCAGCTCGTAATAGCCGCCCGGAACGAGAGCAAAGTCCCGCCCGGGAGAATTCCAGGAATCCTGACGGCCGGTGGTCTTCAGAACACCGCCGGCCGGAGCGACGGACGCGCCGCGGCCGTACCATCCGTCCGCGCCTGCGGAAAAGTCGGAAACATAAACGGTTTTACCTTCATCAGCGAGGGAAACGGCGCAGGCAAGCAGCAGGGCCAGCGCTGTCAGCAGGGCCAGGATTCTGCGCATGGAACGGTTCCTCCTTCAATTCCGCGGAAAACGCGGTTTTTTCCTGCCTGTATTTTACCATGGGATCCAGAGCGGGGCAAGACGATTTGTATGGACAAATTCCGGGAAGCGGCTGCCGGGCTGCGGAACCGGACAAAACCGGACAAAAAACGACAAAATATCGACAGGAGGAATGATCCCGGATATAATACTGTATACAATCCACGGTTCCCATTTCCTTTCCCGCCTGTCGAGAGGAGTTTTCCGGATGACAAAGCTGAGATACAAAAGAAGCACCTACAGCAAGACTGCCTGGCTTTACCAGGCAGGCCTGCTTCTGTTCGGTATTCTGCTCAACTTTGCATTTTCCAGGCTGGCCGGAGTGCTGAACGCCCCGCTGTACCTGGACTCCGTGGGGACCATCCTGACCGGCGCGCTGGGAGGCTATGTGCCGGGCATCCTGGTCGGCTTTATCACCAATTTCATTACCGGGCTGGAGGATTTCACCAACACCTATTACGGCGTGCTGAACGTTCTGATCGGCGCCATGGCGGCGTTTATGGCGAAACGGAATATGTACCGCCGCTTTCCGCACGTGCTGCTGACGGTCCTTGTTTTCGCCCTGACCGGCGGGGCGCTCGGATCGGTACTGACCTGGCTGCTCTACGGAGGCGGCTTCGGGCAGGGGATCACCGCGTCGCTGGGGCACTGGTTTTATGACAGCGGGATCAGAAACATTTTCTGGGCCCAGCTTTCCGCGGATTTCCTGATCGACCTGCTGGACAAGGGTGTCTCCGTGGTGACCGTTTCGGTCATCGTGCTGCTGATGCCCAAAAAGGTGCGCAGGTTCTACAACAGGAGCGGCTGGAAAAAGGACCGCGGGCTGAAGAAGCACACTCTGGCGGGGGGCGGACACAGAGGCCTGTCACTGAGGACGAAGATCATCGCGTGCGTGGCGGCGGCTATCTGCGCCGTCGGTTTCGCTGTGGCATATGTCAGCGTGCACCAGTATCACGACGCCTCCCTGGAGGAGCAGGCGGGCTTCGTGGGGGACCTGACCCAGATGGCGGCCTCCAGCATTGACCCGGAGAAGGTGGACAGCTATCTCGCGGAGGGGGAAGCCGCGGAGGGCTACACGGAGACAAAGAAGGCGCTGCAGCGCCTGTGGGAAAGCTCCGAGAACATCCAGTTCGTTTATGCCTACCGCATCCTGGCGGACGGGTGCCACGTGGTCTTCGACGTGGATACGCCGGAGTATCCCGGCGGGAAGCCCGGGGATATCATCCCCTTTGACGAATCGTTTGAAAAGCTGATCCCTGACCTGCTGGCCGGGAAAAGGATCGACCCGATCGTGACCAACGATACGTACGGGTGGCTCCTGACGGCCTATGAGCCGGTGTACAATGCCGACGGAAAATGCGTGTGCTACGCCGCTGCGGATGTGTCCATGCCACGGCTGATCACCAATGAGCGCATTTTCGTTACCCGGATCCTTTCCCTGTTTACCAGCGTTTCCATCCTGCTGCTGGCGGTCGGCATCTATCTGGTCAAGTACGGGATCATCAACCCGGTGAACGCCATGACGGAGGCAGCGTCGGATTTTGCCTATGACAGCGAGGAGGCGCGGAAGGATACGCTGCAGCGCATGCGGGAGCTGGATATCCGCACCGGGGACGAGATCGAGGTGCTGTACGAATCCCTGACCAAGACCAACGAGGATACCGTGGGATATATTTCCGAATCCCAGAAGAAGAACGAGACCATCAACCGGCTGCAGACCGGGCTGATCTTCGTGATGGCGGACATGGTGGAAAGCCGTGACAAGTCCACCGGCAGCCATATCCGGAATACGGCGGAATATGTGCGGATCATTCTGGAGGAAATGAAGCGGGAGGGCTTTTACGCGGATCTGCTGACGGACAGCTATATTGAGGACGTGGTCTACTCCGCTCCGCTGCACGACATCGGCAAGATCGGCGTATCGGACACGATCCTGAACAAGCCGGGAAAGCTGACGGATGAGGAGTTCGGGCAGATGAAGGCCCACACCGTGATCGGCGGGAAAATGATCGACGCGGCGATCCGGCAGCTGGCCGGGGAGAACACGGGCTATCTGAAGGAAGCCCGGAACCTGGCCGTGGCGCACCACGAGAAGTGGAACGGAAAGGGCTATCCCTACGGGCTGAAGGGAGAGGAGATCCCCCTGTCCGCCCGCGTGATGGCCGTGGCGGACGTGTTTGACGCCCTGATCTCCGCACGGGTGTACAAGCCCGGCATGCCGGTGGATCAGGCGCTGGACATCATACGGAAGGAATCCGGGGAGCAGTTTGACCCCAAGGCGGTGCAGGCCTTCCTGAACAGTGAGGCGCAGGTGCGCGCTGTTGCCGCCGGAAAGCAGAAAGAAAACCCCGCGGCCGGATAAGACGGCGGCGGGATCTGAAGCTTCTGTTCAAAACCGAATCATTTCTTTTTCCTGAGCCTGCTGAATACCGGCAGGCTCAGCAGCATGAGAGCGGACAGTGCCAGCAGGAGGAACGGGAGCGCATCCTGCTTCACGCCGGTGGGGGAGACGGGCTCCAGCGTATTGGTGACCGTCACCGCGCGGCTGCCGGGCAGGGAAAGCGTGACGGAGGAGGCATCGGAGGACAGAGCGTCGACCGGCGCGCTTCCGTCCGTGATCTGCCAGGAGGCCGAGTAGGTCCCGTGCTCTTCCGAAACGCGGATCCACGGCGCGTACAGCGCGTTCAGCCTGATGCTGTCGCCGCTGCTGAGGAGGAAGGCGTTCCGGGCAACACCGTTCTCAAAGCGGATCTCCACCTGCTCCGCAGCACCGCCGCGGCGGGTAATGACTGCCTGGACAGCGGCGCTGAAGGAGGAAACTGTTTCACCGCTGCTGCTGACCGCGGTCAGCGTGAACGGGAAGGCATCCGTATCCATACTCATGTCGCCGGCGGAGATCTCCGTGACCGTGAGGGAATTGTACTGCCGCCTGAGGGTCAGTTCGACGGAGCCGGAAACAGGCCCGGAGGCGAGCAGCGCCGAGCCGGAGGGGGCTGCGAAGGTCTTCTCCGGGGAATCGAGCAGCAGGGTATAATATCCGCCGTTTGTGCCGGACAGGGTCCAGGCAAGACCCGCGCTGAGCGGGAGCCGCTCGGTCAACGTGCCATCCGCGGAGAGGGAGACCGGGACGCTGAGAAGCTCCTCTTCCCCATCCGTGAGGGTCAGGGTCAGGCCGGACAGGGGCACGCCGGCGCGGTTCACCAGGGTGACCGAAGCCGTCTGCCGCCGATAAACATAGCAGAGCGCGCTGCCCTCGGGAACGGAAAGATCACCGGCGGACAGGCGGCCGGTATCTGAAATGTAGCGGACGGTCTGATTCCGGATATCCTCGGGCAGTCTGGCCGGATCCGGTTCACCGGGATGCAGGAAAATGCCCTGAAGGTCACAGAAGTCCCGCGCCGCCTCCGGAAGGCGGAAGTCCGCGGAGGACGGAACAAAACCCGTTTCGTCCACCGTGACGGAAAGCTCCTCCTGCCCGGCCCAGAGGCTGTTTCTCGGAAGAATGGAAGCGCCGTCCGTCTCAAAGAGGAGGACCGGGATCACGGTCCGGAGCCTGCGCAGGGTGACCGCCGCGGCGGCATCCCCGTCCAGCGCGAAGGAAAGGCTTCCGTTTCCGGAAAGGCCGGAGGAGTCCAGGGTAATGCCGACGGAATAATCGGTATCGGCGCGCGCGGCCAGCTGATAGCTGCCGGCGGGGAGCCACTTCAGGGAAACGCTTCCGCCGTTCACACCGGTAAGCTCCAGATAAGGATCCGCGCCGGGCCTGCCGCCCTGCTGCACGGTATGGATCCCGCCGTCTGTATCCGCAATGACGGCCCCGGCGGAAAGCGCGGGAGAGCTGAGGCTGACGGTGAAAGGCCCGGACTGAGCGGAGGGGAGATCAAAGCGCGTGAAGCGGACGGAAAGGTTATGCTCCACGGAGACCGTCTCCCAGCGGGAGGACAGGGCGACAGAACGGTCCCCGTCCGCGTCCAGGGCGCGAAGATCGGCGGTTTCCCCCGGGGCAACGGTCACGCCGTTTTCAGCCGTCCAGCCGGCAAAGCGCAGCACGCGCCCGTCCGCTGCCCGGTAGGCGCCGTCCCCGTCCGGAGAGGGAACGGGCCAGGCAGAGGCATCCCCCGGCGCGACGGTGAAGAAGGAGATCCCGCCGGGAAGGGCGGGCAGTTCTGTTCCCTCAAGGGGCTCCGCGTCCGCGGCCGGAACAACGGAGCAGGTGACCCGGTAATTCCTTTCCGCGGGCGCGGCCGCGGTCAGAAGGCCGTTCGCCCCCGGGATCTGGGAAACCAGACGCCTGTAAACGATGAAGCGGGCGCTGCCGGCGTTTTCGCTGCCGGCCAGCTCCACGACGCCGTGATAGTAATCCTCCGCGTTCAGGAGGAAAATACTGCCGTTCTGGGGCCAGACTTTAAGCCGGGTCCCGTGATCGGACAGATAAAGCCGTGAGGTAGAGGAATCCGCCGGAACGTCCTCCAGCGTCAGATATTTCTTTTGCCCGCCGACCGTGGCGGAAACCAGGCAGGTATCGTCGGAGGGATCCGCCTCAAAATGCCACAGGGTCAGCTCCGTGACGCCGTCCTCCGCGGAGCAGAGCAGGCCGGAAGCGCCGCTTTCGGTCAGGACGGGAACAGCCTCCAGCGCGCTGCCGTCGGCGGGATCCGCGGAGGCGGACAGGGCATAGGCTTTGCCGCCCGCCGCGCGCCTGACGAGGAGGCGGTCCTGCCCGTCCAGACCGGCGGGGTCGGAGACAACGGGATTCAGGGAGAAACGGTTCCGGGCGGTGACCTCCGCCACGGAGCCGATCAGCTTCTGATCGGAATAACGGTTCAGGTAATAGACCGCGCCGGTGCGTTCCTCCCGGTAAGCGATCCGGCAGACGCCGTCCTCCAGCGTGACGGAAAGGGCCTGCGGGGAGGAGGAGAGGGACACGGAGGCGTAACGCGGATTCACCGCCCAGGGCGAGAAGGAAAGCCAGCGTTTCGCGCCGCCGAGTACTGTGTAAACGCGGTACAGGCCGTCCCCGGCGCTTTCAAAGAAGTAAACGCCGGCGAAGCGCGGGCCGTAGGCGTTAGGCCAGAGGCCCCAGGGCTCGCCGTGCTCCCGGTCCATGAAGGGCTCCACATACCGGGTGCCGGATTCCAGACCGCGCAGATAGTATCCCTGCCCCTCCAGGATATCCGGGGAGGCGTCGGCGTCCTGCTGCAGCGCGGAGGACGTGATCACATAGGTGCTGAAATGATCGGTCTCAAAGACCAGCGTATCGCCGTCAAAGGACAGCACCCGCATTTCCACGGGGCTGCCGCCGTTATCCGGAATATGGAACACGGAGGGAAGCAGGCCGGACTCCGACAGGGCGGCCAGGGCGGGAGCCTGCACGGTGACGGCTACAGGGCCTTCCGGCTGATAATCCTTCCCATACAGGGAGAGGAAAAGATCAAAGGCAAGGACCGGCTCGTACTCCTCTCCCGCGGCCACGGCAAAGGCTTCGGAGACGGGCACCGGATCCAGCGCCAGGACCGTGCCTGCCGGCAGGCTGCCGGAGACCGTGACCGCGCTGCCGTCGCCGGCTTCCGCGGAGGTCTGCCGGGGGGCCATGCGGCGGCGGAGAAGCAGGAACGCATCGGCCCCGGCGACATCGAAGACGTCCCCGGGCGCGATAAAGCTGCCGGCAACGGTGAACTCACCGGAGAAAACCGTCCACAGTTCAAAATATTCCTCCGCGCTTTCCTCGGGGCCGGCGCCGGGAAGGGCCGTGACCGTGACGGCAGCCTGCGCGCCGGCAGGCAGGACGGTCCAGGCCTCCACGATCTCCGCATCCGCGGCGGAGGCGGGGAGGATCAGATCCGGAACAGCGGAAACGGACTGATCTGCCATGACCGCGGGCGCGTCCACAGCCAGGAAGGCGGATTCGAAATGAAGCTTTTCAAACAGATCGATCAGAACGGTGCCGAGATGATCCAGCACAAAGGAGGCGGTATCCCCATCCGCGGTGAACGGGATCTCACGCAGCTGCCCCTCCGCATCCCCGGCGCGCAGAAGAACGGCGCAGCCCGAGGCCAGCGTTTCGGCGACGCGGGGATCCGTCAGCGTGACGGTGAGGGGAGAATCCGGCTGCCAGCCGCCCTTCGCCTCAAAGGCAAAGGCGTAGTCCGCCGTGACGCCATCCGGGGCGCCCTTCAGGGAGATCACGGTGTCCGGAAGCATCATGCCGGTGATGGTAAAGACCGCGCCGTCCGGCTGGGTCAGGGTAAGCGTGCGGTTTTCCGGCACGGCGGGCGGCGCGTCCAGCGTGACCGCGTAGCCCGCACAGCGGGACAGCGGCAGGACGGTACTGCTGCCGGGGGTGATCACACCCATGTCTTCCACCGCGGCGCCGCGTCCGTCCAGCAGCCAGAGATGAGCGGCCTGATCCCCCCGGTAATCCAGGCAGGCCGTGAGGCGGCCGCCGGACTGAGAGAAAAGACAGGCCTCCAGCACGGCGCTGACCGTGTCTGCCTGCTCCTCCGGGAAGGAGGGAGTAACGGGGATCAGCATGGGCGGACGGAGCAGGAGATTGATCAGCTGCCTCAGGTCCAGAAGAAGACGGGTCTTGTCCATGAGGACACCCGGCTCGGAAGCGAGACCGAGCCAGATATCGGACAGGTCCGTGGAATATTCGGGCAGGTTGACCTCGGGCACGGAAACCGAGATCCCGAGCGCGCGGAAAACATCGGAGAGCGCGGCAAGGCCCGCATAGGACGGGGCGCTTCCGAGAGAGGACGGGTAGACATGTACGGGACGTTCCGGATGCTTCAGCCCGGGGAAAAAACCGGAGAGCGTGTCCGGCAGCTGAAACGTCTGCACAACGCCATAGACGGCGCCGCCCTCAGAGCCGTCAGACAGGGATGAAGTTGGAGCGAGAAAGGCGGAGAAAAACAGGACGAGCGCCAGGATCAGCGCCGAGGCCCTGCCGGCCCTTCCGTTCATCACACAGATCTCCTTTATCACTGAATACTCCCGGCCCGCGGGTCCGGGAAGCCCGGGCGGCCGCAGGGAACAGAACGGATATAAATCCGGGAGACGGATACACAATCAACCAAAATAAATTATAGCACGATTCCGCCCGGAAATGAAGGGGGAAAACACCGCGGGATACAATGTTCTTTCGGTGCATTGCAGGCCGCTCTCCGTTGACTTTGCAGGGGAGAAAAGGTATCATATTTTAACACGCACGGGACGTTTTGAACCGAAAGGATGGATGACATATGACCATAGTGCACCTGCTGGAGCGGAACGCGAAGCAGTGGCCGGACGATACCGCACTGATCGAACTGAACCCGGACCAGCCCGAGACCCGCAGGGTGACCTGGCACGATTTCGAACTGGTGGAGCCGGGAAGCAGAAAGCAGCATTACCGCCGGGAGATCACCTGGGCGGTTTTCAATGAAAAGGCCAACCGGGTAGCAAACATGCTCAAAAGCCATCATATCGGCAGGGGGAGCAAGGTGGCGATCCTGCTGATGAACTGCATCGACTGGCTGCCGATCTATTTCGGAATCCTGAAGACCGGCGCCGTGGCCGTGCCGATGAACTTCCGCTACGCCTCCAATGAGATCGAGTACTGCCTGAACCTGTCCGACAGCAACATGCTGATCTTCGGGCCGGAATTCATCGGGCGCGTGGAGGAGATCGCGGACAATATCCCGCACGTGAGCCTGATCTATACCGGGGCCGGATGCCCGTCCTTCGCCGATGACCTGAGCGAGCTGATGAACGAGAGCAGTTCCATCTTTCCGGAGTGTGAGCTGGAAGAGGAGGACGACGCGGCCATCTATTTCTCCTCCGGCACGACGGGTTTCCCGAAGGCGATCCTGCACAAGCACCGCAGCCTGATCCATTCCTGCCGCGTGGAGCAGGCGCACCACGGGCAGACGAAGGACGACTGCTTCCTGTGCATCCCTCCCCTGTACCACACCGGCGCGAAGATGCACTGGTTCGGCAGCCTGATCTCCGGCGGGAAGGCCGTGATACTCAAGGGCACGCGGCCGAAGACGATCCTGGAGGCCGTGAGCCGCGAGCACTGCACGATCGTGTGGCTGCTGGTGCCGTGGGCCCAGGACATCCTGACGGCGCTGGACAGCGGCGAGCTGAAGCTTGAGGACTATGAGCTGAGCCAGTGGAGGCTGATGCACATCGGCGCGCAGCCGGTGCCGCAGAGCCTGATCCACCGCTGGCTGAAATATTTCCCGAACCACCAGTATGACACGAATTACGGCCTGAGCGAATCCATCGGGCCCGGCGCGGTGCACCTGGGTGTGGAGAATGTGCGCAAGGTCGGCGCCATCGGCATCCCGGGCTACGGATGGCAGGTGAAGATCATCAATCCGGACGGATCGGAGGTGCAGCAGGGCGAGGTGGGCGAGCTGTGCCTGAAGGGCCCGGGCGTGATGGTCTGCTATTACAACAACCCGGACGCGACGAAGGAAACGCTGAAGGACGGCTGGCTGCTGACCGGCGATATGGCCCGGATGGATGAGGAGGGCTTCATCTATCTGGTGGACCGGAAAAAGGACGTGGTCATCTCCGGCGGCGAGAACCTGTACCCCGTGGAGATCGAGAATTTTATGGCCGCCTTCAAGCCAATCAAGGACGTGGCGGTCATCGGCCTGCCGGATCCCCGGCTGGGCGAGATCGCCGCGGCCATCGTGGAGCTGGTCCCCGGCGTGGACTGCACGGTGGAGGACATCAACGAGTTCTGCATGGGCATGCCGCGCTACAAGCGGCCGCGGAAGATCATTCTCGCGCCCGTGCCGCGCAACGCCACCGGCAAGATCGAAAAGCCGAAGCTGCGCAAGCTGTACGGCGGCGAGGGACTCGTGGACAGCCAGAACAAGTCGTAAATGGGAGAAGGATCGAAGATGAAGAGGTTATTGATCGGGAACGAGGCGGTGGCCTGGGGCCTGTACAACGGCGGGATCGGCCTGGTGAGCAGCTATCCGGGCACCCCCTCCACGGAAATCACGGAATTCCTGGCAAAGCACGACGATATCCATTCCGAATGGGCGCCCAATGAGAAGGTGGCCTGCGAGGTGGCCTTCGGGGCGAGCCTGGCGGGCATGCGCTCCGTGTGCGCGATGAAGCATGTGGGCCTGAACGTGGCGGCGGACCCGCTGTTCACGCTGAGCTATACCGGCGTGACCGGCGGCATGGTCATCTGCGTGGCGGACGACCCGGCCATGCATTCCAGCCAGAACGAGCAGGACTCCCGGCACTACGCCATCGCGGCCAAGGTGCCGATGCTGGAGCCGAGCGACAGCGCGGAGGCCTATGCCTTCGCGAAGTCCGCGTTTGAGCTGAGCGAGAGATTCGACACTCCCGTGCTGCTGCGCATGTGCACACGCATCGCGCACAGCCAGTGCACCGTGGAGATCGGAGAGCGGGAGAACGTTCCCATGAAGGAATATGTGAAGCAGCCCGCCAAGTACATCATGATGCCCGGCTACGCCAAGAAGCGCCATCCAGTGGTGGAGGAGCGCACGCAGGCCCTGAAGGAGTTTTCCGAGAGCTGCATGTACAACCGCGTGGAGTACGCGGACAGCGGGATCGGCATCATCACCTCCGGCTGCAGCTATCTGTACGTGAAGGAAGCGCTGGGCGACAGCGTGAGCATCCTCAAGATCGGCATGCCCAACCCGCTGCCGGAGAAGACGATCCGTGATTTCGCCGCGAAGGTGAAAAAGCTTTACGTCATTGAGGAGCTGGACCCCGTGATCGAGACGCAGGTGAAGGCCATGGGCATTGAGTGCACAGGCAAGAGCCTCTTCAGCGCCATCGGCGAGTTCAGTCAGAAAACCGTCCGCGACGCCTTCCTGAAGGAAGGCATGGCCCTGACGGATATCCCGGAGGCGCAGGGCGAAGCTCCTGCCGTGCCCGGACGTCCGCCGATGATGTGCGCGGGCTGCCCGCACAGGGGCATGTATTATACGCTGGTGAAGAACCGTATCTCCGTGCTGGGCGATATCGGCTGCTACACCCTGGGCGCCGTGGCGCCGCTGAACGCCCTGGACTCCACGCTGTGCATGGGCGCCAGCGTTTCCGGCATCCACGGCTTCAACGCCGCGCGCGGGAAGGAGACCGAAAAGAAGACCGTCGCCGTGATCGGCGATTCCACCTTCATGCACAGCGGCATGACGGGGCTGGTCAACATCGCCTACAACGCGACCAACTCCACCGTGATCATCCTGGACAACTCCATCACCGGCATGACCGGGCACCAGCAGAACCCGACGACCGGCTACAACATCAAGGGCGACCCGGCCGCGAAGGTCGATCTGGAGGCGCTGTGCAGGGCACTGGGCATCAACCGCGTGCGCGTGGTGGATCCCTACGACCTGAAGCAGTGCGAGGAGGCCGTGCTGGAGGAACTGGCCGCGGAGGAGCCGAGCGTGATCATTTCCCGCAGGCCCTGCGTGCTGCTCAAGTATGTGAAGCCCAAGACGCCGCTGGCGGTGGACCGCGAAAAGTGCCGCAGCTGCAAAAAGTGCATGAAGATGGGCTGCCCGGCGATCAGCATGAAGGAAGGCAAGGCCCGGATCGACAAGACGCTGTGCGTCGGCTGCGGCGTGTGTGAACAGCTGTGCGCGTTCGGCGCGATCGGAGGGACGGAGAAATGAAAACAGTAAGCATCATGATCGTCGGTGTCGGCGGGCAGGGAAGCCTGCTGGCCAGCAAGCTGCTGGGCAACCTGCTGACGGACGAGGGCTATGACGTCAAGGTGAGCGAGGTCCACGGCATGAGCCAGCGCGGCGGCAGCGTGGTGACCTATGTACGGTACGGCGACAGGGTGTATTCCCCCATCGTGACCGAAGGGGAATGCGACTACATTATCAGCTTTGAGAAGCTGGAGGCCGTACGCTACGCGAGCTGCCTGCGCAAGGGCGGCAAGATCATCGTGAACACGCAGGAGATCGACCCGATGCCCGTGATCACCGGCGCGGCGGAATATCCGTCGGACGTGCTGGAGACCCTGAAGAAGGACGGGTTCGACGTGGACGACTTTGACGCTCTGACGCCCGCCATGCAGGCCGGGAGCGCCAAGGCGGTCAACATCGTGCTGATGGGCCATTTCGCGAAGCATTCCGGCATCGCAAAGGAAAAATGGATCGCCGCCATGGAAAAGACGATCAATCCGAAGTTTCTGGAGATGAACCGGAAAGCCTTTGACCTGGGATACGGAGAATAAGGAATCAAACGGGGCAGACCATAAAACCGTTTAAAATCGATATGGGGGAATGCGTATGAAATACTTTCAGGAGAAAGCAGAAACCATGCCTCTGGAGGAGCTGAAGAAGCTTCAGGATGAAAAGCTCGTGAAGCAGGTGAAGCACGTATACGAGAACGTGGCCTGCTACCGGGAAAAGATGGATGCCGCCGGCGTGAAGCCGGAGGACATTCACGGGACCGCGGACCTGCACAAGCTGCCTTTCCTGACCAAGGACGACCTGCGGGACAACTATCCCTGGGGAATGCTGGCGGTCTCCAAGGCGGACTGCGTCCGTATCCAGTCCACCTCCGGCACGACGGGGCGCCGCGTAGTCGCCTTCTACACCCAGAAGGACGTGGACATGTGGGAGGAATGCTGCGCGCGGGCGCTGGTGGCTGCCGGCGCGACCAATGAGGACGTGTGCCAGGTGGCTTACGGCTACGGCCTGTTTACCGGCGGCCCCGGCCTGAACGGCGGGAGCCACAAGCTGGGCTGCCTGACGCTGCCCATGTCCTCCGGCAATACCGACCGGCAGATCCAGTTTATGCAGGACCTGGGCGCCACAGTGCTCTGCTGCACGCCCAGCTACGCCGCCTATCTCGGCGAGAGCATGCTGGAGCGGGGGATCGGCCCCGACGACAACCCCCTGAAGATGGGAATTTTCGGAGCGGAGCCCTGGACGGAGGAAATGCGGCAGGGAATAGAGAAAATATTAGGTATCAAAGCATACGATATCTACGGCCTGACGGAGATCTCCGGCCCCGGCGTCGCTTTTGAGTGCGCCGAGCAGAAGGGCATGCACGTCAACGAGGATCACTTCATCGCGGAGATCATCAACCCGGATACCGGCGAGGTCCTGCCGGACGGGAGCACCGGTGAGCTGGTGTTCACGAGCCTGGACAAGGAAGCCTTCCCGCTGCTGCGCTACCGTACGCGGGACATCTGCATCCTCAGCCGGAAAAAGTGCTCCTGCGGAAGGACCTTTATCCGCATGACCAAGCCCATGGGCCGCAGCGACGATATGCTGATCATCCGCGGCGTGAACGTGTTCCCGAGCCAGATCGAGACCGTGCTGCTGAAGGAAGGCTACGCGCCCAACTATCAGATCGTTGTGGACCGCGTGAACAACAGCGACACTTTCGACATCCTGGTGGAAATGAACGAGGAAATGTTCGCCGACACCGTGTCCGGCATGACCAAGAAGGAGAAGGAGCTGGCCGGCGCGATGAAGAGCATGCTGGGCATCAACCCGGCGATCCATCTGGTAGCCCCGCACTCCATCCAGCGCAGTGAGGGCAAGGCCGTGCGCGTGGTGGACAAGCGGAAGCTGCTGAGCGACTCACAGTGGAAGGGGTGACATTGAATGGCACTGAATCAGATCTCCGTACTGGTGGACAACTCCCAGGGCATACTGGCGGGCGTCACCAATGAGCTGGCCAACGCGGGCGTCAACCTGCGCGCGCTGTCCATCGCGGACACGGAACGCTTCGGCATTCTGAGGATGATCGTGAGCGACAACAAGCTGGCGACCTCCGTGCTGCGGGCGAAGGGCCTCGTGGTCAAGGAGACCGAGGTTATCGGCGTGAAGATCGGCGATCAGCCCGGAAAGCTGGCGGAAGCGCTGACGGTGCTGAACCTGGCCGGGATCAATCTGGAATACCTGTACGCTTTCTGCGCCAGGACCCAGAAGCACGCTTACATGGTGATCCGGGTGGCGGACAATGACGCGGCCGAAAAGGCTCTGACCGCCGCGGGATTCCATATGATAGAGGACACGGATATCGCAAAGCTGTAAAATTCCGGCACGGAGCCGGAAATGGGAGATCGGGAGGAATAGCCGTGAGGATCGGTGCGCTGGAAGCCGGCGGGACCAAAATGGTGATGGGGATCTTTGACGGGGAAGGGCAGTCGCTGGAGACGGAGACGATCCCCACCCGGGCTCCGGAAAAAACCGTGCCGGAGCTGATCGACTGGTTCCGCAGGGAGAAAATAGACGCCCTGGGGATCGGGACCTTCGGACCGGTCAACCTGAAAAAGGATTCACCCTCCTACGGGACGATCACGTCCACGCCGAAGGCCGGCTGGCGCGGCTATCCGCTGCTGACCATGCTGACGGACGCCCTGAACGTTCCGGCCGCGATCGACACGGACGTCAACGCGGCGGCCATTGCCGAATGCAGGATGGGCGCGGCGAAGGACTGCCGCAGCGCCGTCTATGTGACGGTGGGGACCGGCATCGGCGCCGGGATCGTGGTCAACGGCGAGCCGGTGCACGGGCTGGTGCATCCGGAGGTCGGGCATATGCTCATGCGCCCGCATCCGCTGGACCCCATGCCCCAGGGCGTGTGTCCCTACCACGAAAGCTGCCTGGAGGGCCTTGCCTCCGGCCCGGCGCTGAGCAAGCGCGCGGGAAGGAGCGCCGAGGAGCTGCCGGACGGCGACCCGATCTTTACGCTGGAGGCCAATTATCTGGCCCAGATGTGCGTCAACCTGATCCTGACCGTGAGCCCGGAAAAGATCATGATCGGCGGCGGCGTCCTGCAGAGGAGCTTCATGCTGGACAGGATCCGCAAGATCACCGTGGAGCTGCTGGGCGGATACGTCCAGGCGCCGGAGGTCAACGCGCGGATCGACCGCTACATCGTGCTTCCGAAGCTTTTCCCGATCAGCGGGCTGATCGGCGCCTATCTGCTGGGCAGGGAAGCGCTGACGGGGGAAAAAGAATAACAAAAACGTTCCGGCGGGTGCGCCGGAACGTTTTTGTGTGGAAGCATTATTTCTTGCCGAACAGGCTCTTGATCTTGTCCAGGAAGGATTTGCCCTGCTTGATGGCATCGCCCGCTTCGCCGCCCAGCTTGGCGGTAACGCCGCTGACGATCTCGGCGATCTGGCCCGCGTCCACATCGATACCGAGCAGTTCTTTAATGGCACCCGCGGGGTTGGAGGTGAACTTGCCGATCAGATCCTTGTTGCCGGTGAGCTTGGAAACGAGGTCGGAAATGATTTTCTGGATATCCATAACAAAAAACCTCCTTTAAATATGAATCGGTACCCTTTAAACACAATAATTATACCGCTGAAGGGCAGGAAATGCAAGAAAGCGGAAGAAACTGTCTTTAAAAAAACACGAAAGAGGAGTAAAATAAATCAAAAAAGGAAAGAGGAGGATACGGGATCATGGCAACAAAGAAAACGGACGAGAAAACCAAGAAGGCCGCAGCGGTAAAGACGACCGCCGCCAAGAAGACGACGACCGCGGCAGCGAAGGCTACGGCTGCCGCCAAGAAGACGACGACCGCGGCCAAGAAGACCACGGCTGCCGCCGCCAAGAAGACGACGACCGCCGCCAAGACGACGGCTGCCGCCGCGAAGAAGACGACGACCGCGGCAAAGAAGACCACGGCTGCTGCCGCAAAGAAGACGACGACCGCCGCGAAGAAGACGACGACCGCCGCGAAGAAGACGGCGACCGCGGCCAAGAAGACGGCGACCGCCGCGAAGAAGACAACGACCGCCGCGAAGAAGACAACAGCCGCGGCCAAGAAGACAACAGCCGCGGCCAAGAAGACGACGACCGCCGCGAAGAAGACAACAGCCGCAAAGAAGACGGAGACAGCGGCAAAGAAGACCGCGACCGCCGCGAAAAAGACCGCGGTGAAGACGCCTGCCAACGCCAATACATCCATGAAGGTGACCGCGGCCGAGAAAAAGCTGGTGGAAGCCTATCGCGGATCCACATCCGACCTGAAGAAGACGGCCCTGAAGTTGCTGAAGGGTGAATATGACGAGAAGGTGGTCAAACTTCTCTCCGTGACGGGCGGGGACGTGTCCTCCGCCGGAAATCTGGTGGACGGGATCGGCGGAAAGCTGGGGGATCTCCTTGGCGGACTGCTTGGCGGGAAATAAGCCTGATAACATGAAAAGAACGGGACGGCATAAGCCGCCCCGTTTTCTGTCGGGAGGGAAGGGTCAGCGCGCTGGCTGCATGGTTACGGTGACGTTTTCCGTAACGGTCAGCCTGAAGGTGGCCATACCCTGATGCCCGTATTCTCCGCCGTTGATGCTGTAGCCCCGGTTCAGATTCCCGGAGCTGCCGGCGATGACGGTGATGACCGTGCCGGACGGAACCTCGCCGGAAACGGCGTACTTCAGTCCGCCGCCGGTGAAGCGGCAGTTTTCGCAGGTGACGGAGAAGGTCTCGACTGAGACCGCCTCCTGCACGGGAGCCGCTTCCGCGGGAGAGGCCGTCCTGTCGACGAAGGCCTGGATAAAGGCGTCGGTCTTCAGATCATAAATGTAAAAGCCGCTGACGGCGTCATCCGGCGTGATGCGGATGCCGTTGAGCGAGAAATAGGAAAGCGGGCCGTCTGCCGCAACGTAGAAGCTGGCCGGGCCCTCAAAGGTCAGGGTTTCGGCGGGCTCTTTTTCCGGACGCCCTCTTCTGTTCAGCAGGTAAAGGGACGCGCCTTCCGCGGTGACCGTGACCGGGCCGGTGAATTCCTCCTCCTCATCCGCGGGGATGGCTTCCGCGGCGGGGGACGCTTCCGCCTCAGGGGCCGGCTCCGCAGCGGGGACAGGCTCTGTCTCAGGCGCTGCCGGTTCCTGCGCGTCCCCGGGAACTTCCGGGATAGCGGTGGGTTCGGGAACAGGCGTGGTTTCCGGGACCGCTGGGGCGGGCACGGAAGCCTGTTCCGGCGCCGGGGACGGCTCGGCGGTATCCCGTTTGACGGAGCCCATGCCGGAAATCAGGATGGTGACCGGATCGGAATCCACCTCCTGGCGGCCCTTGGTGATATGGCAGTAAAGGGTCCAGCCGTGCATTGCCTCCGGAACATTCTGCAGGGACAGATCCTTGCTGTTGGTTTTGGGGACCTTCAGATCCGGGAAGATCTCCCGGATATGCTTCGCGCTTGTCTTTTCCCCGGTGGCGGGGTCCACAAAATACCAGGTCAGGCCGCCGATGTTCTTGGCCCGGACGGAATAGGTCACCTTGCCGCCGGCCGTGACGGACACGGTTTCCGGCTGGGAAGTGATGACCGGGGCGGCGGCGAGGGAAACGGAGCAGCATCCCAGCAGCAGGCAGACCAGGAGAAGAATGGAAAGGATACGTTTCATGGTGATACCTCCCGTAATTCATCAATATGGTGAGCGCCGGCGGCGCACATGAGCGGGATCAGATCTTTTTGCGAAGGCACAGGAGCCGGAGCATGACGGCCTCCACTGCGCCCTCCTGATTGAGGCGGCCCGATTTGATGGCGTATTCCGTATCAAAGCAGAGCTTGACGGCCCTTTTGGCCTGGCCGCCCGTGAACAGGGCCGCCTGGCGGATGCACCTGTCCGCGGCGAAGGGAGGGATGCCGAGGGCGCCGCGGATGGCAGCGGGGGAAAGCTTTTCATACTGCATGATCTTGATATGCTGCAGCAGGCGGAACTGGCGCAGCAGCATGGCCAGGACAAAAACACGGTCCTCCCCGGAAAGCAGCACCTTGCGGAGCAGCTGGAACGCCCGCGCGTCCTGCCCGGAAACCACCGCGTCCACCATGTCGAACACGGTGCATTCCGTGGAGGGCGTGGCGAGCAGCCTGACGTCCTCCGGAGATACGGAAGGCTCCTCCGGATGATAGGAGGCGATCTTCGAGATCTCCGCCAGGAGGCGGCTGGTGTCCGTGCCGACAGTAAAAATCAGGAAATCGGCGGTGCGCTGATCGCATTCGCGGCCCTGATCCCGGAAGGCGTTGGTGACAAATGTCGTCAGCTCCAGGTCCTTCATCGGGGCGAAGGTGACGACGCCGCCCAGCTTCCGGACAGTCGAGTACAGCTTTTTCCTGCCGTCCGGCTTGCGGGTGCAGTAGAAAAGCAGGATACAGGAGGAGGGAACGGAAGGAAGGTATTCTATCAGACGGTCGTCCGCCTCGGCGCGGCCCGTCAGAGCGGGATGATCCCGGACGATCACGAGCCGGCGGTCCGCCATGAGGGGGAGCGTTTCCGCCGCGGCGATCAGGGCATCCGTTTCCGGCGCGTCCAGAATGGCCTCGTTCAGCTCCTCCAGCCCCTCGGGAAGGAAGGCCGCGCGGAGCGCGCGGAGCGCATCCTGCTTGAGGTACTCTTCCTCTCCCTCAAAAAGCAGCACCGGGGGAAGCTGCTTCTTTTCCAGAAGCTGTTTGTATTCTCTGCGTTCCATACTGACAGTTATTCCTCCGAAACAGGAAGATAGGTTTCCACCGAGAAGGAGGACTGCGCGAACCGGACGGTCAGCGCCCCGCCTGCGGCGGTGGAATACAGGGGTACGGGGCTTACTCTGTCCGCGGCCTCCGAAGAGCGGGCGCCGCGGTCACAGCTGAGCAGGACGGCCTGCGGGGAAACGGAGGCGAGAAATTCCTCCGAAGTGGAGCCTTTGGAGCCGTGATGCGCCATCTTCAGAATATCGGAAGGGGCGGCGGCATACATCTCATATTTCCCGTCCAGATCCCCGGCCTGCAGGAGGGTGGTGCCCATCAGTTCCATGCGGACGACGAGGGAGGACTCATTGGCGTCCTGATTCGGGCGGACCCTGCCGCGCTCCGGCCAGAGGACCCGCAGGGTCCCGGAGGGGACGGGGATCTCATCCCCCGCGGCAAGAAAGACGAATGCCGTACCCTCCGCGCGCAGGGAGTCGGTCAGGGCCAGGACGTCCGGGTGGATATCCGCCCGGTCGCCGCCCTCCGGCAGATAGCAGAGGCGGACCGGGATGCTGTTTTCCCGCAGATCCGCCAGTCCATCGGCATGATCAGCGTGCAGGTGGGACAGGATCACCGCGTCCGGAGTCAGACGCCTGCGCCTGAGGAAGGACGCCAGCACGCCGTCGTGATACCCGGTATCAAAGACGATGACGGTATCCCTGTCCCAGAGGACGGCCGCGTCCGCGCTGCCGACACTGAACTGGATATACTCCGTGGAGGTATGCGGGAAGGAGCAGAGCGAAACGGTAATGACTGCGACACCGAGCGCCGCCAGGGGGACCCGGATCCGGGCGCGGAGCCGGAAGAGCCGGCAGAGGCCGGCAAAGAGCAGCAGGACGCCCGCGGCTGTCAGAAGATTGGCTGCCCGGGTCCAGAGAGTAATGCCCGGAATGTCCCCAAGCCAGCGGACCACCGCGGTGAGGCTGCCCGTGGCCAGGGACGCGGCGGAGCAGACCGGACCGGAAAGAAAGGACACCGGCAGGCACAGCAGCGAAAACCAGTACAGCAGGATCAGGCCGGAGGAGAACAGCAGGGCCGGCACGTTGACCAGCATCCCCAGCAGAGGCAACTGCTGGAAATAGTACAGCTCCGGGAGCAGGATGCCGATCTGCGCGCCGATGGCCGCGCAGAAGGCTTCCCACACGCGGCGGCGGATACGGCCGGCGGGTGAGATCAGACGCGTCAGGTACGGAGTGATCAGGATCAGGCCGAGCATAGCGCCGAAGGACATCTGAAAGGACAGCCCGGTCAGCTGCGCCGGGGAAACAAGCAGCATGACCAGGAACACGGCGCTGAGCAGATGCAGGGATACGCGCGGCCGCTTGAGCAGCTTTCCCTCCAGCAGCAGCAGAACGAGGAGGGAAGCGCGGATGACCGGCTGGCCGGATCCGCAGAGCGAGCAGTAAAAGCCGAGCAGCAGCGCGTAAAGGATCAGCCGGAGCCCCTGCGGCAGGCGCAGCAGGCGGAAGATGAGCGCCAGGAGCCCGATCAGGACGCCGACGTGGAAGCCGCTGACGGACAGCACATGGGCGATGCCCAGACGCGCGAAGGCGGTCCTGTCCTCCGAGGAGATCAGCTTCCGCATGCCCAGCAGCATGGCGGAGGCGTAGCCGCCGGCCTCTTCGCCCATACGCTCCGTGAGCATGCCGGAAAGCCGGTGGCGAAGGGAAGCAGTGAAGCCGGGCCAGGAGAAGAAGGCCGGATCGGAGATCACCAGATCCCCGTCCCCGTAGAGGCCAACGGTGATGCCCCGGCGAAGCAGCTCCTCCCGGAAATCATAGCCGTCCGGATTGGACGCGCCGTCCGGGTGGTACAGGGAGGCGTGAAAGGAGACCGCGCGGCCGGGGGAAAGACCCGCCGGCATTTCCGGGGGATAAAAGGACCAGTACGCGCCGGCGGAAAAGGGCCTGCCGTTCAGCGTGACGTGGGAAAGGACGGTTTTGACCTGGCCGTTGGCGCCCGTGCCGATCTCATCGGTGACGATGCCGGTGACCTCATATTCCGCCGCCTCCGGCAGAGACGGACGGAAGGCGAAGAAGCCGGCAAGGCAGCCGGCGGCCAGCGTGACCGCGAGAATGGCGGCAAAGCGGAGACGGCTCTTCAGCAGGAGGCAGCCCGCCAGCCCGGCGGCAATGCCCGCCGCCGCGTACCACGGGGAGCGGGAGATCCGCCCGAGCAGTATGCCCAGCGCGAAGCAGACGGCCATCGGAGGCAGCAGCCATCCGCGCTGCCGCGCGTTCAAATCTCCACAGCGGCGCCCGGTTCCGCGAGACGGGGATCGGAAAAACGGGTCCGGGCTTCCCGGAGGACCGTTTTCGGTGAATAGAAGGGGTTGAGATGGGTGACGATCAGTCGCTTTGCCCCGGCGTCCCGCGCAAGCTCCGCGGCCAGCGCAGCGGACAGGTGCGGTTTCTGCTCCGTCCACTCCTCCTCCGGAAAGAGCCCGTCCGCCAGCAGCAGATCGCAGCCGCGGTAAAAGCCCGCCAGGGAGGGGAGGGTGTTGGTGTCGCCGGTGTAGCCGAAGACCCGGCCGCCCTGCTCCACGCGGAAGCCGACCGCGGGGACAGGATGGCGGGCTTCGCCCACGAAGACCTCGGCATCCCCGACCGTGATCCGGTCGCCGGGCGCGATATCCGTCAGCTGAAAGCAGGGCGCGGAGGCCACCGCTTTCCGGAGCGCGGATGCTTCATCCGCCGGGGCGTAGACGGGCAGAACGCTGCTGAGCGCCTGCAGCCGGTAGATCAGCGGAAGAAGGTCCGAGGTGTGGTCGAAATGCCAGTGGGACAAAAAAACGGCATTCAAAGCCTCCGGCGGCATAAGAGCCGTCAGACGGGCCAGAATGCCGCTGCCGAAATCAAACTGAAGAAGGGCGGAACCGGCCTCCAGCAGATAACCGGAGGTCGCGCCGTTGCTTTCCGGGAAGGGACCGCTGACGCCGAGAAGATGAAGCCGCATGGGATCAGAGCTCCTTTACTTCGCCGCCGAGATCCTCGATCACGCGGCAAACGGTGCGCAGGGCCGCGGAGGCTTCCCCTTCCCCGGGGGACGCCAGCCAGAGATTGACGGGCTCCGCGCGTTCGGAAAGGCAGTCGTGCAGCGCGTCCGCGTTCATGCCGTAATAATCGGGCAGGCCAAGCAGGCGCCTGAGCGCCGCGTGGACCTCACCGGAAGAGTGATAATCGGAACCGTACAGACAGATGGTTTGCATGATGATCAGGCCTCCATGCTTTATCCTATTCTATTTCGCCGCGCGGGTGTCAGATTCCTTTTCCGGTGCGTACGGAGAAGGCGATCATATAGGCGGAAAACGCCGTTTCCACCGTAATCAGCCGGGAATCGTTGGTGGCGAGCAGGCGGAGCACCGGCACATCCACCCCCTGCATGGCCAGATACTGATACAGGAGAACCAGCAGGATCAGCGCCGCGGGGATCCACAGAAGATGCGCGAAGGGCTCCCGCAGCCGGGTGGCGCCCGCCAGGGGAAGCAGCAGGGACAGGGCTACGCCCAGCAGAAGTCCCAGCAGCAGGCTGCCGAAAAAGCCGCCCAGTGAGGAAAGCAGGGGCGTCAGCAGGCAGATCAGGATCAGCAGGCCCAGGGGCACCAGAATGACGGTCAGCTTTCTGAGAAACATGAATCCTCCAGCTCCTTCAGTGTTTTTTGATCCTTCGCGTCCAGGGATGCGCTCTCCAGCAGGTCCGGACGGAACCGCAGGGTGGCCAGCAGGCTTTCCCGCCGGCGCCAGGCGCGGATCTTCGCGTGATCGCCGGACAGGAGCACCTCGGGAACGGCAAGGCCGTCGATCTCCCGGGGGCGCGTGTACTGCGGATATTCCAGCAGCCCGTCCGAGAAGGATTCCTCCTCCGGGCTTTCCTTACTGCCCAGGACGCCGGGGATGAAGCGCGCCACACAGTCCGTGAGCACCATGGCGGCCAGCTCGCCGCCCGTGAGGATATAGTCGCCGATGCTGATCTCCTCATCCACGCAGGTATCCAGCGCGCGCTGGTCCACGCCTTCGTAATGCCCGCACAGCAGCACCAGCTCTTCCTCCTTCGCCAGCTCCCGGGCGAGGGCAGTCGTCAGCTTCCGGCCGCGGGGGCCGAGATAGATGCGCTTTCCGCGGAAGCCATCCCCGGTGACGGAAGCCATGGCGTCCCGGATGGGCTGGTACATCATGACCATGCCGGCGCCGCCGCCGAAGGGATAGTCGTCGGTGTTGTGATGCTTGCTTTCGGAAAAGGGGCGGATGTCCGTGAGCGTGATCTCCAGCAGGCCCTGCTCCCGGGCGCGGCCCAGGATGCTGGAGGAGAAAACGCTTTCGAACATTTCCGGAAAGATCGTCAGGATGTTAATCTTCAAGGACGGCAACCTCCATCAGCTTTTCGGAGAGAACGGAGATCCGGCGCGCGGCCGGGTCCACGGCGGGGAATACCGCCAGCAGGGCGGGCGCCATCAGCGTGCCCCGCGGCGTGGAAAACACCCAGGTATCCACGGGGCCGTTCTGCAGGACCTCCCGGAGCGTGCCGACAGTGACGCCGTTTTCATCCACGGCGTCGCAGCCGATCAGGTCGGCGATCAGGTTGCTGTTTTCCTCCGCAGGCTCCGCGTCCGCGCGGGAGATATAAAGCTCCCTGCCGCGCAGCCTTTCCGCGTCCTCTGCGGTGGCGGAGCCGTTCAGATGCGCGTAAACAAAGCCGTCCCGGATGCGGACAAGCTTATATTCCACCGGTGTGAACGCGCTGCCGTCCTTCAGGTAAAGCGTTTTCCAGCGGCGGAAACGGCTGACGTCCGCCGCCCAGGACTTGATCTTGCACTCGCCCCGGACGCCCTGCGGCTTGAGCACTTCGCCGATCATGAGATATTCCGTCATGGTTCCTCCCAATAAAGAACGGGACCGGCCTGATACCGCGTCCCGTTTCCGAAATATTACTGGATCTCGACAAAAACAGGCTTGCTGTTCTTTGCCGTTGCCGCCTTGATCACGGAGCGGATCGCTTTCGCAATACGACCCTGCTTGCCGATGACCTTACCCATGTCATCCTCAGCCACATGGAGCTCCAGAATGACAGCCTCCGGCCCTTCGGTCTCGGTGACGGTCACCTGATCGGGGTGTTCCACCAGAGAACGCGCCACAAACGTAAGTAATTCTTGCATGGAGACATCCTTTCTGTCAGACGGCGGCAGGCCTGCCCGCCGGGCAGACGCGCCGCGGGCGGGGGACTTACTTTTCTTCGATCGCGCCGGTCTTCTTCAGCAGGACGCGGACGGTATCGGTGGGCTGGGCGCCGACGCCGAGCCAGTACTTGGCGCGTTCGTTGTCCACATTGATCTCAGCGGGCTGGGTCATGGGATTGTAGTAGCCGATCTCTTCGATAAAGCGGCCGTCACGGGGGCTGCGGATATCGGCGACAACAACACGGTAGAAGGGCTTTTTCTTCATTCCCATTCTCTTCAGACGGATTTTAACGGACATTTGGGTTTCCTCCTCTAAAATAAATAAAATGTTTTCTATATGGAAATCACATGCCTGGGCATATGAAAGCCACTCGGGGTCACATACCGGGGAAGCGCATCTTCATGCCGCGCTTGCCGCGTGAGTTCATCATCTGCTTCATCATCTGCTGCGCCTGCTCAAACTGGCGGATCAGCTGATTGACGTCCTGCACGGTGGTGCCGGAGCCGGCGGCGATGCGCTTGCGGCGGGAAGCGTTCAGGATAGAGGGATCGCGGCGCTCCCTGAGCGTCATGGAGCGGATGATGGCCTCCGGCTTTTTCATGGCGTTGTCATCCACGTCGATGTTTTTGCCGGACATACCGGGGAGCATGCTGAGCATGCTTTTGATGCCGCCCATTTTCTTCATGCTCTGCATCTGCTCCAGAAAGTCGTCCAGCGTGAGCCTGCTGCTCATGCCCTTGCGGGCGAATTTCTCGGCATCCTGCTCGTCAAAGGCCTCGGCAGCCTTGTCGATCAGGGTCATCATATCGCCCATGCCGAGGATGCGGCTGGCCATCCGGTCCGGATGGAAGGGCTCGATATCGGAAAGCTTTTCGCCGATACCGCTGAACTTGATCGGCTTGCCGGTGACGGCGCGGACGCTCAGCGCGGCGCCGCCGCGGGTGTCGCCGTCCAGCTTGGTGAGGATCACGCCGGAGACGTTCAGCGCCTCGTCAAAGGCTTTGGCGACGTTAACGGCGTCCTGACCGGTCATGGCGTCGACTGTCAACAGGATCTCCTGCGGGTGGACGGTGTCGCGGATGCGGACCAACTCATCCATCAGTTCGGTATCGATGTGGAGGCGGCCGGCGGTGTCGATGATCAGCACGTCCCGCTGGTAATAGCGGGCGTACTCGATCGCTTCCTTCGCGGTCTTGACGGGATCCTGCGTGCCCTTTTCGAACACGGGGACGTGTACCTGCTCACCGACGACCTGCAGCTGTTTGATGGCGGCGGGACGGTAGATGTCGCAGGCGGCCAGCATGGGCTTTTTGCCCTGCCTGGTCAGATAGCCGGCCAGCTTGGCGCACATGGTGGTCTTGCCGGCACCCTGCAGGCCGCAGAGCATGTAGATGGTGGGCACGGAAGAGGACCAGGTCAGCTTCGCGTTGGTCGAGCCCATCAGCGCGGTCATCTCTTCACTGACGATCTTGATGACCTGCTGGGACGGGGTCAGGGAAGCGAGCACATCCTGACCGACGCAGCGCTCCGTGACCTTTTTGATAAAATCCTTGGCGACGGCGTAATTGACGTCAGCCTCCAGCAGGGCCATGCGGACCTCGCGCATGCCTTCCTTCACGGACTGCTCGTTCAGCCGGCCGCGGCCGGTCATCTTCCGCAGGGCGCCCTGCAGCTTTTCAGTCAAGCCCTCAAAGGCCATAGCTTTCCTCCTGATCCAGCGCGAGCAGGTCCCGCATGAGCTGCTCCGCCCGGGAATAATCCTTATTCTTCAGCGCGGAAAGGGCGTCCTCCAGCCCGGCCTCCATCCTGCGGAAGCGGGCGGCCATGCCTAGCGCGCTTTCCCACTCGGCCAGCTTCGCCGCGGCGCGGGTGAGCGCCTCGTGCACCGCCTGGCGGGAAATACCGACCTCCTCGGCGATCTCGCCGAGGGAAAGGTCCTCCTCACAGTGGAGGGAAAGCACGCGGCGCTGATTCTCCGTCAGCATACCGCCGTAAAACGCGGCAAGAAAGGCGAGATCCACCTTTTTGCGAAGATCCTCCCGAGCCAATCCTTTCGCCTCCCGCCCTCCGGGCTGTTCTGAGGTGTCAAGCAAAAACGCTTGACAGAGAGATTATACACGGATCCTCCCGCTTGTCAAGCGGAAAACGGAAAAACTTGACAAACAAACAGGCTTCCTTAATAATATTACCGGTAAACCCCAACAAAAAGGAGGACCGAAGATGAAAATGAAAAAGATATACGCGCTTCTGCTGGCTGCCGTGATGGCATGCCTGTGTGTGTTTGCCGCCGCTGAGGAAACGACAGAGACACTGGCGGGCGAATGGTTCCTGACCTCCATGACGGCGGACGGCATGACGGTCGATCCGGCGGTGGCGGGCATGGCCATGACCCTGGCCCTGAATGAGGACGGGACCGTGAAGATCACCACTGTCCAGGGCGAAGACGAGGACGTGACCGAAGGCACCTGGGCCCCCGCGGAGAACGGGATCGCCCTGACCGTGGATGGCGAAACGATGGAATGGCCCGTTGAAAACGGCGTGATCAAGGGCGCCATGGGGGACATCGTGCTCGAGCTGAGCCGTGAAAAGTCCGAAGCTGAAGAGCTGCCCACCGCCATTGCCGCGGAAAGTGAGGAAGCGTTTTTCGGCACCTGGGTACCGGACAAAATTTATATGGCCGGTGTGATGATGCCCGTCGCCCAGCTCGGCGAGATGCTCGGCATCGACACCCAAAGCAGACTCGCCATTGAGGCCGGCATTGCCACCGAATACTCCGGCACAGGAGACGACGCCGTTGTGGTCCCGTACACCACGTCCTTCACGGACGGGGCGCTGACCCTGAGCCTGCGGAATCCCCTGTATGAAGAGCAGGGCGGCGAGGAGTTCACCAATACCGTCTACAGCCTGACGGAGGAGGGAAGCCTGACCTGCGCTCTCACCCTCGGCGACACGGAGCTCAGGATGTACCTGATCCCCTTCGTTCCCCCGGAAGAATAAGGCAGACAAAACAACCGGCCGGCGCTGAGCGCCGGCCGGTTTTCTTTGCTTTTCAGAGTCAGTTCTGCACGGTCTGCCCGGTCAGCCTCAGCCAGAAGGAGCGGATCGTATTCTGGTTCGCGACGCCGTAATTCGGGTCGTTCTGCTCGCATTCAGCCATGTCGCGCAGGAAGTGGACGCACAGATGCCCGTCAAAATCGTTGTCCTTGATGCTGCCGGACAGGTGCGGCATATCGTGGGTGGAGCCGACGGTCCAGGTCCCGTTCGGGAGGCGGACGTATACCGCCTTCTGATCCCAGGTATTGACCCCGCCGAAGGCCTTGACCATGGTGGCGGTGTCCCGGGCGGTGAGCGGCTCGCAGTCCGCGTGGCGGCCGCGGGACATGATCCTCAGCGTCCAGCACAGGCCGCTCGAGGGATCGGCGACCAGCAGGTGCTGGCCGTTGCCGAGGGAGGGCTTGATATCGTTGAACCAGTGGAGCAGTCTGACAGAGGAAGCGGAAGGCAGGGCGATCGGGTCGTTGAGCGTCCCGTCGCCGCCGGGAGCCTGCGTGGGGACCGGAGTCCCGGGTGCCGCCGTCGGGGCGGGCGTCGTGACAGGGGGCGGCACAGGCGCGGCGGTCTCCCCGGCCGCGGCGCTTTCCACCGCGTGCAGGGTCTTTGTTCCCGCGAGGCCGTCCGCAACGAGCCCGGAAGCCTGCTGGAAGGCGACGACCGCGGCCCGCGTCAGATTGCCGAAGATGCCGTCGGCCCGGTCCGCCAGGAAGCCGAAGCGGATCAGAACGGTCTGGAGCGCCTTGACCCGGGCGCCGGTGGAACCGACGCGCAGCGTGGAGTAGTCCCCGCCGAAGAGGCCTTCGGAGACGGGCACGGGGGCAGATGTCGGCTGCGGCGCGGGTGTGGCGGTGGGCTTCGGGGGATCCGTTTTCTGCGGCACAGGCGCGGCGGTGGGCACGGAGGTCTGGGAGCCGGCCATCGAATACAGGATGTCCAGGGTTTTGACGCCCGCGAGGCCGTCCGACGTCAGACCGCAGGCCTGCTGGAACGCCCGGACGGCGTTTTCGGTCATGTTGCCGAAGATGCCGTCCGCCGAGCCGGCAAGATATCCCAGGGAGATCAGCGCCTGCTGCATCGACCGTACCGCTTCGCCGCGGCAGCCGTTATACAGCGTGGTCTCCTTCCAGGCCAGGGCGCTGCCGCAGGAGAGGAAAAGCATGACAAGGGCAAGAAGCAGGCAAAGGATCTTTTGTTTCATATGGCTGCCGCACCTCCCGTATAACGAACAATTAAGATGAACAAAGTATATCATACTTTTTCTTAAATGTAAAGGAAGTATTACAATTTCGTTACACATAAAAAATACTTTTCTCCCGGGAAAGATTGTGATACAATACGTCGGTTTTTACGTGCGGACATATGTTTTCCGCCCGCATCCGGATTGCAAAGGAGCGAATTTCTCACATGAAAAAGATCGGTGTTTTGACGAGCGGAGGAGACAGCCCGGGAATGAACGCGGCTGTTATGGCCGTCGCGCGCAGCGCGGCGTTCTACGGAATGCCCCTGGTCGGCATCAAGCGCGGCTATAACGGTCTCCTCCGGAAAAGCGCCAATATAAAGGATGACATGCAGGAACTGCACCTGGACACGGTCCTGGATATCGCGGACGAGCCCGGCACCTATCTGCGGACCGCGCGGTGCACCGAGTTCCTGGAGCCCAAATACCGGGAGCTGGCGGTGAAGACCCTGCGGGAGATGGAGATCGGCGGCCTGGTGGTCGTGGGCGGGGACGGCAGCTTCCAGGGAGCGCTCCGCCTCTGCGAGCTGGGTATTCCCTGTGTCGGCATACCCGGCACCATCGACAACGACCTGGGCTATACGGAAATGACGCTGGGCTTTGACACGGCGGTCAACGTGTGCGTGGACGCGATCCGCTCCATCCGCGCCACCAGCCGGAGCCACGACCGGCCCGCCGTTGTGGAGGTGATGGGACGCCACTGCGGCGACATCGCCGTGACCGCGGCGGTATCCACCGGCAGCGAGATCGTCGTGGTGCCGGAGGTGCCGTGGACGGTGGAGGGCGTGGCGAAGCAGCTGCAGCGCCAGCTGGACAGGGGAAACACCCGCGCCACGATCGTCATGGCCGAGGGCTGCTACGATTCCATGGCGCCCTTTGACCTGTACGAATTCCTGACGAGCCACGGAAAACCCAGCTACGAGGGCGAACCGATGAGCGCCGGGCGCTTCGCGTATGTGATGAAGAAGCTGTGCGGCGGCGCGGAGGTCCGGGCGACCGTGATCGGATACACGCAGCGCGGCGCGGAGCCGACGGCCCGCGACAGCGCCTTCGCCTTTGAGGCCGGGAACCTGGCGGTGCGCCTGCTCCGCGACGGCGTCAGCAACCAGGTGATCGGCATGAGGCACGGCCGCGTCACCTACATGCCCATTGAAACTGCCCTTTCCCAGGAGCGCGCGTTCAACCATACCCTGTTCGAGCTGGTCAATTCCATTTAATTTGGGTGTTGACAGCCGACGGGAAATGTGCTAAATTACCATTTGTTTGAAAGCAGAGGCTTGCCCGCCCCTCACCTTGTGTGGCTCACGCCGCCGGGTCATGGCACTTTTCACGGCAGCGAAAAGTATCGTCATCAGAGCGACGGGTCAATGGCCCGCCGCTTTTTTCACGGACTTTTAGGAGGTGCATGGGTATCGCAACCGAACTGATCATCAATGAGGAAATCCGGGACAAAGAGGTCCGGCTGATCGACGAAAACGGCGAACAGCTCGGCGTGATGAGCGCACAGCAGGCACTGGCGCTGGCGGAGGAGAGAGGCTATGATCTGGCCAAGATCCAGCCTGCCGCGAAACCGCCGGTCTGCAAGCTGCTGGACTATGACAAGTACCGCTACGAGCAGTCGAAGCGGGAACGTGAGAACCGGAAGAATCAGCGTGTTGTCGACATCAAGGAGGTCCAGCTGTCCGCCACCATCGAAGAAAACGATGTGAACACCAAGGCGAAGATGGCGACCCGCTTTCTTGAGGGCGGCGACAAGGTCAAGGTTTCCATTCGCTTCCGCGGCCGTCAGATCACGCACAGCGAGATCGGCATGAAGGTCATGCTGGATTTCGCGGAGCGCTGCAAGGACGTCAGCATGGTGGAACGCCGCCCGCTGCTGGATGGCCGCAACATGATCATGATCCTGGCTCCCAAAGCCGTAAAGGCTTCCTTTGCCGAAAGAAAGGCCAAGAAGGAAGCCGAGGCAAGGGAGAATGCTGCCTCGAAAGAGACGCAGGAGTAAACGCACTGGAAGGAGGACCTAACTATGCCTAAACAGAAAACCCACCGCGGGGCTGCCAAGCGCTTTTCCTTCACCAAGACCGGTATTGTGAAGCATAAGCAGATGAACGCCAACCATCAGGTGCACCTGAAGACCACCAAGCGCACCCGTCATCTGAGGAATCCCGGCATCGTCGATAACGCCGCGGAAGCCCGTACCATCCATAAGCTGCTGCCCTACAAATAATCTGATGAACCAGGAGGAAAAGAATCATGGCACGCATTAAGAGGGCCGTAAACGCCCATAAGAGTCGCCGCAAGGTCATGAAGCTGGCGAAAGGTTTCTGGGGAGCAAAATCCAAGCAGTACCGCGCCGCGAAAGAACAGGTTGCCCGCAGCCTGCGTTACGCTTACATCGGACGGAAACTCCGCAAGCGCGAATTCCGCAGCCTGTGGATCGCCCGTATCAACGCTGCTGCCCGTCTGAACGGTCTGAGCTATTCCAAGTTTATCGCCGGTCTGAAGAAGCAGAACGTGACCGTCAACCGCAAGATGCTGGCCGATCTCGCCGTGAATGACGCTGAAGGCTTCGCGAAGCTGGTTGAGCTGGCCAAGAAGTAAGAAACGCCGTTTCGGATAAAAAGCTCCTTTTCCCGCGGGAAGAGGAGCTTTTTTCTATGCCCGCGGAGCATGACAGCCACGAAAATATTTGCCTTTTTACGCCGCAGTGGCTGTGCTATACTGAAAGGGATCTTATCCGGCAGCGCAGGGAAGCGATCCATCGGGAAACAAGCGAAACTCAGAGGAAAATCCAGGACGGTTTTGATCCGGGAGGTGCACGGCAATGGCGGAAGTGATCCTCCGCGACATGGTGCGGGAGGATATTGAGGATTATGTCCGGTGGTTTACCGCCGAGACGGAATGGATAAAAACGGATGCCCCATGGGAGAATGCGGATCCCTCCGACGAGGCGGAGGAGCGGAAAGGCTGGACGGAGTATTATGAATCCGTCCGGGGGGAAGCGCCGGACGCGCCGCGTTGGAAATACGAGATCGAAGCGGACGGGAAGCATATCGGATGGGTCTCCCGTTATTTCGATCTGGATTACATGGATAATCCGGAACAGATCCCCGCGGTCGGGATCGACATTCCGGATCCGGAAATGCGCGGACACGGCTTCGGGACACAGGCGATGCAGAGCTTTCTGAGGTATCTGACCGAACAGGGATATCACACGTTCTATACCCAGACCTGGTCCGGCAATCAGGCGATGCTGAAGGTGGCCGGAAAGCTCGGATTCCGGGAATGCCGCAGGAAGAAGGGGATCGGGAGCATGGACGGAAAGCCTTATGACGCGGTCACACTGAAACTGGAAAGATGACAGGAAAACCGGCGTCTGCAACCGCCGGTTGACAGATTGCAAGGCACGTTTGGTGGGCGGAAACCGGGGCATACCGTATCCTGTGAACAGCGGGCGGGACGTCCCCCTGAGAGAAAGGACGGAAGGAAGAAGCGTATGATCGATATCGCGATGAAATTCGATGAGGGGAAATTCCGCATGCGGGGTGTCGGGATCATCATCCGGGACGGGAAGGTGCTGATGGTACACGACGAGCTCCGGAAGTATTACTACGCGATCGGCGGGGCCGTGCGTCTCGGCGAGACGACGGAGGAGGCCGCCGTGCGCGAGGTATACGAGGAAAGCGGCCTGCGGGTCGAACCGGAAAGGCTGGCGCTGGTGCAGGAAAACCGCTTCATTCTGGACGGGGAGCTGCACCATGAGGTCAGCTTCTATTACCTGATGAAGGATATCGGGGATCAGAAGACCGGCGAAAGGGTGCTGGATTACGCGGCGGAAGGGTTGGTGTGGATGGATATCGCCACGCTGGGAGAGCATAAGGTTTTTCCGCGGATCTACAGCACCCTGCTGAAGGAGCTGCCGGACGGCATCGTTCATTCCATGGAGGACGAGAGGGAAGGGAAATAAATGTTCTATCACGCTTCGCCCACGCCCGGGATCCGGATCCTGGAGCCGAGGATATCCAATCACGACCGGCCGCTGATCTATTTTTCCCGAAAGCGGGAGAACGTGCTCGTTTACCTGAGCAACGCTGTTGAGAAGTACTGCAGGGAAAACGGGTTTATTCCTGCCGGGCCGTGGCAGAAATGGGGCCCATACGGTTTTGACAGGGATGGCGTGCAGAGAATAGACGAATACTATCCCGGCGCGCTGGAGGAAGCCTATCGGGGCGTCAGCGGGTATATCTACACGGCGGAAAAGGTAAAGGACTGCGGCTTTCAGGTGCAGATCCCGGATGCCGTTACAGCTGAGGAGCCGGTGCCCGTGACCGGGTGCGAGTTCGTGCCTGACGCTTACGAGGAGATCCTGAAGGCGGAAGGGCAGGGACTGATCCGGATCCGGCGGTTTGAGGAGACCTCCGCGGCCTTCCGGGAATGGAACAGGAAGACTGTCCGGGAAGAATACGCCGCTGCGGTGGACCACCCGGAATACCGCTTCTTCCTGGAAGGGAAGTTCGGGGATATCCTGAAAAGAGAAGGACGGGAGACGAAAAATGAAGCTGATCATCCATGACCTGGGCCCGGAAGCACAGGAGAGGCTTTCCGGGAAAGGAGAACAGGTCCTTTACGCGGACGGGAAGTACGCGCCCTGTCAGGGCTGCTTCAAATGCTGGACGAAGCATCCGGCTTCCTGCGGGATCAGGGACCGGCTGCAGGAGACCGCCCGGGTGATCGGGCAGGCGGAGGACCTGACCGTGATCACCGGGAACTGCTACGGCGGGTACAGCCCGGCGATCAAGCGGCTGCTGGACAGGAGCATCGGCACCTCCACCCCGCTGAGCACCTACCGCGGGAAGCAGATGCACCACACTCTTCGCTACGGAAAGCACGGAAAGCTGCTGGTGAAGGTATACGGAGACGTGAGCGAAAAGGAAAGGGAGACATGGAGGCTGACGGCGGAGCGCAACGCGGTCAACGACGGCTTTGCGGAGCAGCAGGTACTGTTTTTCGCGACGAAGGAAGAAGCGGAGGCGGCAGAAGCATGAAGACGGTACTGATCGACTGCAGCCCCAAAAAGAGGATGAGCGCTTCCGGCTTCATCGCATCCATGACGGACGTTTTTCTCCGCGGAAAAAGGGAAAAGGAAAAGCTGCGCGTTCCGGCGGATCACGCGCGCATTCTGGAGAAGGTAAAGGACGCGGACAACGCGGTATTCTCCATGCCGCTGTATGTGGACGGTGTTCCGTCTCATGTGCTGCCTTTTCTGAAGGAGGCGGAGGAATACTGCAGGGAAAACGGCCTTCATCCGAATGTTTATGTGATCGCCAACAACGGTTTTATCGAGGGAAGACAAAATGAGCCGCTGATGCGGATCATGGAAAATTTCTGCGACAGAGCCGGACTGATCTGGAAGGGCGGACTCGGCATCGGCGGAGGCGTGATGATGAATGTGATGCGCATCATGATCACGGTATTCTTCGCGCTGATGCTGATCAGCCTGGTCCTCTCCGGCTTCGGCACCGCTCCGCTGATCACCTTCGGGCAGCAGCTGCTGAGCGTGCTTCTGCTCGGCTGCGGGATCATTGCTTTTGACCTCCGGCTGGCAGCGTGCATCAACAGGGGAAAGAGCTATGGGAAACACTATACGAGGATCATGGTGCCCTCCTTTGTGTTTATCCTTTTCGCGGATATTTTCTTTACCGTCCTTTCCGTATTTCAGGGAGGGATCTTCCGCGGCTGGCTGAAGGCAAAGAAGCCGGAGACTGTCAGCCGGAAGCAGGCTGAATAAAAAACCGCGCCGGCCGGCGCGGACCAGGAAAACAAGGGACGGACCCGCGCGGGCCCGTCCCTTTTCCGTTCATTCCTTTCCTGTTTCCTTCAGTTCGATTTTCGTTTCCACCGGGGTCGCTGCTGTCCAGACATCGGTAACGTACGGCTGGAGCCATACCTCATCGCCGGAGAGGTCTGACAGGGTGTACTCCTCATATACCCAGCCGTCCGGGGCAACGGGAAGATCGGGGAAGGTAAAGGGAACGACCGATGTGCTGGAAGAGAGGAGAGTGCAGGGAGCGCCGTCTCCGCCAAAGAACTGCCAGAAGGCCTGCCTGGCGTCGAGATTCTGCAGGACAGTAACGACCCAGTCATCTCCCTCCCTCCGCGCGCCGATGAAGCGGGTAGCCGAGGGCAGGTTTTCCGCCGTACCGCTGACCAGGTCGACGCGTACGGGCTCGGCGTCCTTCCTTCTCCAGTCCGCGCGGGTGAAGCACAGCGTGACCGATTTCGCGTCATAGAAGAAGGGACTTTCAACCAGGTAGGTCATGTTGCCGTGCGTATCTCCGTGAGCGGTGACCCCCTTCCGGGGCGTATCAAAGCGATCCCCGCGGTCCGTGACCGCATAAAAATTCAGCGCGGCGAGCGCGGAGGTGTTTGCCTCATCCTCAGTGACGTTCAGGCTCATGGAGGTGGGAAGGATATCGATGCTCCTGACGCGCAGCTTATGACCGCCGATCTCTACGTCCCGGCCGACCTCAAAGTGCCTGGTTCGCGCCACAAGGGAAAGGTCCGGCTCCAGGGTGAATTCGACCTGAGCGACATAGACGGGCGTATAGTTTTCGGCAGCATCGGCAGCCGACTGATCCAGATCCTTCAGCTTCAGGCGGAATATGACCGGGGAGGGAATGCTTCCATGGCTCACATTCAGGGAGAAGCTCCGCAGCTCGCCGTTCCGGGCGTCCGGATTATTTACACTGCAGCCAAGCAAACAGGGCTCCTGAAGGGAAAAACTGAAATCGGGCTCCGCGGCCAGGTGTGGGTATTTTCCGCTTTCCACCCGGCAGAAAACCGTCAGGTTTTTTTCGTCCAGGATCAGATAATCCACGGTGACCTGAACGTCATTGTCGCTCTCGGTCAGGCCGACCGGCTGGACATACTCGTTGCATACAGCGTCCTGCAGCGAACGGGAAAAGGTCAGGGCTCTGACCAGCTCCCGGAGTCCCGGGATCTGCGCGGCAGCGTAGGCTACGTCTGAGCTGAGATTGATCAGCGCGGTAAAGAGAACCAGTACGGCGGCGACGGCGGACAGCGGCCGTACGGCATATTTCCGGATCCGCTCCCGGCGTTTGGCGCGCCGCAGGCTTCCGTCCGGGACGGGCAGGGCATCCAGCTCCTGCATCAGGCGGCGGTATTCATCATTTCGGTTCATGCTTCTTCCTCCTCTCCGAGGTCGAGCCGCAGAAGGGCCAGCGCCCGGCGCTGCCGGGTGGCTGCCGTTCCCTGCGGGATATCCAGTATGTCCGCCGCTTCCTTCAGGGTATATCCGGAGAAATACCGGAGAATGACAACGGACGAAAGCTCCTTCGGCAGACGGGCGACCGCGTCCCGGAGCGGCAGGGAGTCATAGGACTCGGCCGCGATCTCCGGAATATCAGAAAGATTCATCCACTTCTTTTTGCGTTTCCGCTCGTCGGCGCATACATTCAACAGGATCCGGGTGATCCAGGTATTGAAATACTCCGGCTGCCGCAAGCCGCGGCAGGAATGCAGAGCCTTGCAGACCGTTTCGTCCAGGGCCTCCTCTGCAGCGGAGGCATCGCCGAGATACAGAAGCGCGGTCCGGTACAGGCGCGCCTTGATCCCTTCATATCTCTGTGTAAATTCCTTCCAGTCCACAGCAGTCGTCCAATCCTTTCTTCCGGCTTCCTTTTACACTGATTAGACTGTACAGGAACCGGTTTTTATTTGGCAAGTCATTTTTTTTATTTTTTCAGAGTAAATTCCGGAAAAAACCGCCGCGGGACGCGGCGGTTTTGAAGAGCGCTTATTCAGGCGGGATCATTTATTCAGGTTTCTCCTCCGGCGAATCCGGAGCGGTCTTTTCCCGGCGGTATTGGAGCGGGGTGGTGCCGGTGATCTGCTTGAAGCGGCGGATGAAGCTGCCGGAATCGTAATAGCCGACCCGGATGCCGATATCCCGGATGGAAAGGTCCGTCTGTTCCAACAGGGATTTGGCGTGCTCACAGCGGAGCAGCGTCAGGTATTCCAGCGGGGTCATGCCGGTCTTCTCCTTGAAGGAGAGGGACAGGCGGGTGGTGGACAGGTCGAAGGATTCCGCGATGGCGGCCATGGAAATTTCCGGGTCGCTGTAATGCTCATCCATGTACCGGGAGACCTGGGAGATGATGTCCCCTTCCTCCTCGGGGGAGGCGGCCTCGTCCTCCCGGCGGGCGTCGGTCAGCAGTGTTTCACACAGGCGGCGGAGAAGCGCGTCCAGGTCGTCCACGGACTGGCAGGAGGAGAGGGAGAAGATATCGTAGATATCCCGCGCGTCCCTGCCGCTGGACAGAGTCTCCGCCTGGGCGCGGGTGAGCGTGTCGATCACGTTGTTGTAGATCATGCGGAAGGCGAAGGGGGACATGCTCGTATTCTTCAGGAAGCGGAGCAGGTCCGTGATCCGGTCCTCCAGAAGATCCCGGTTGCCCAGCATCAGGGCCTGGGAGATGGAATTGGTCAGGGTCTTCGCCTGGGGCAGAACATCCGCGATATTGGAGGAGATGTCGTCATAGGCCAGCACCGCCTGATCCCCGCGGACAAAGCGGTTGTCATAGGCGGCAGCGGCCTCCAGATAGGCGGTCGGCGCCTCGCTGAAATCGGAATGCACGGCAGAGATGGCGGTGACGCAGCGGCCGCCGGTGCCGCGGCCCTCGGATCGGAGCAGTTCCGCCAGGGCGGGCAGTTCTTCCGCGCGGTCAGAGAAGGCGATGTACAGGATGCCGCGGATCGCGACCAGTTCGACTCCCGCGCCGGAAATACCTGGCAGGTCCGAGAAGGGCGGGCGGTTCAGTTCAAACGGCTGGTCGGTCTCCTCCGGGATGCCGGTCAGGATGACCGCGTAATACCGGCGCCCGATCTCCAGCCCGAGGGAGCGGGCCGCGGCGACAGCCTCCTCCCGGGAGGGAAGCTTGCCACGGGTGAAGCGGAACACGAACTCATGCCGCTGCATGGGCACGGCGCGGTCCAGCCGGCTGATCAGCTCGCTGTTATGCCGCGTCAGCTGACGGATGCCGGTGGAAATGCGCTGGAGCTCATCCTCCTTCGGAGCGTCCGCGCTGTCGGCAAAGAGACCGGAGATCGCCTGGATCGGCTTTGCGTGGCGCCGCGCGATCCACAGGGCCACCAGCAGACAGACGGCGGTGAGGATCAGCAGGATGATCAGCGTATGGCTCAGGCTGCCGCGGATGCGGCTGTTGACGTCCGCCATGCGCAGCACGGCGGTGTAGGACATATCCCAGCTGCGGCGTCCGAGGGAGACCAGCAGGTATTCCTCACCGCCCGCGCGGAAGGAGGTGTATTTCCCGCCGTCCGGGATCTCCGCCGGCGCGGCGGAAAGGTCCACGGGGAGGTCTTCCATGCAGGCGAGGTTGCCGCTGCCGGAACGGATGTAGGTATTGATATCCCCGTCGATGGCATCGGTAAACATGCTCAGGTAGGTCTGCTCCTTGATCAGGAAGAGCATATTGCCCTTGCCGGTACCGGGCTTGTTTCCCAGCGGCAGGATGAAGGTGACCATGCGCGGGTCGCTGCCGTCCACCAGGTCCGAGGTCACGCGCTGGGCGGGCAGGAAGGTGAGCCGGTCCGCCGTACGGATCAGCCGGGCCAGCTCCTCAGGGGAAACATTCTCATACTTCATCAGGTCCGTGAAAAGCGAAAGCGTCATGGACGAGGCGGAGGAATACAGGTGTTCGTCCCCCGTGAAGTGAAGGAAAACCTGGTCGCAGAAGGCGCTGGTGGCGGTGTACGGGACCAGCTGGCGCTGCAGGTCGTAGGCTTTCCAGGGTTCCCGGTCATAGCTGAAGGATTCGATGAACGGGCTGGAGCCGATCTCCTCCGCCGTGTTCAGCATGGAGGAGATATATCCCTCGTGCTGGATAGCGATCCGGGTGAGCCGGTTGATCTGGGTGTCGACAATATTGTCCCGCACCTGGCGCTCCGTCTGGTTCAGAAGCATGACCGTGATGCCGGAGAAGAGGATCAGGACCACAAAGGTGTAGGACAGGGCATAGCGCAGGAAGACCGAGGAGTTTCTTTTCCGTCCGGAGATCATGCTCAGTCCCCCTTCTGCCAGCGGTCGTAGATATCCTGGTAGATCTGCCGGTATTCCTCCCAGCCGGCGTCCTCCAGATCCCGGCGCAGCTTTGCGGCGGATTCCTCCGTGACGCCCCGGGTGACCATGGAAACGATCGCCTCGTCAATGACGGACTTGAGCGAGGCCTTCAGCCGTGTCAGGCGGGCGTCTTCCTCCGCATATTTCGGGGCGACGGCTGTCATCAGCTTGAAGGAAACAGGCTCCAGCAGACCGGACTGCTCATACACCTCGCAGAAATCGGATTTTTCCTGCCGGTGGGCCGCGGGAACGTAGACGGAGGCGTAATAGTCCGCCGGGGCGAAGAACTGCCCGCAGATGACGGGGACGGATCTGTACAGCGCGTTATCCCGGGGCACGTAGGCGACCACATAGCGGCCGTCCGCCCGGCGGATCAGCGTGTCGCCGACGGCACCGTTCTGAGAGATGAGCATATTTTCCGTTTCAAACTGGGCGTCCAGCCAGCGCAGAGCCGCCTCCACATCCCGGCAGTTCACTGTCAGGGCCGCGCCGAACTCGATGATGTCCATATTGCGGGGCAGGCAGGCCTTTGCGCCCTCCGCGGAAACGGGCAGGAACAGACGGTAGCGGGAGATCAGGTCCGGGGAAAGCGCCGTGTTCTGCAGACGCCAGTAGCTGAAGAGCCCGACATTGCCCTGATTGACCTTGGCGGCCCAGATGTTGCTGCCCTGGCTGATGAAGTCCACGTCCAGCAGCTTTTCCTCCGCCATCTGATGCAGCCAGGTGAGCGCCGTGAGGAAGGATTCCTCCATGGGGGCGAAAAGGACCCGGCCGGTCCGGCTGATATGCACGAACTCCTCATTCAGCGGGAGACCGAAGAAGGAGAACAGGTTATAGATACCGGTATTGTTGTCGTCCAGCGTGAACTCCATCGGAATCTCATCCTGCAGGCCGTTGCTGTTGGGATCGTCCGAGCGGAAGCGGCGCAGCACCTCTGTCAGCTCCTCCACGGTGGTCGGGACGGGGAGGCCGAGTCTGTCCAGCCAGGACTGATTAATGAAGAAATGGCCGTCCGTATTGACGTTCTGGGAGATCAGGAAGCCCAGCTGGTAGATATGTCCGTCCGACGCGGTGAGCTGGTTTCTCAGGCCGCTTTCCTCCAGCCGCTTCGTGTAATTCGGCAGGAGCCCCTGCTCCATATATCCCTCCAGGGGCAGCAGCAGATGGCGGGATACGCCGTATTCCTCAATGTCCAGGGAACCGCGGAGGATCATGTCCGGCAGATCGCCGCGGGCAAAGGTCAGGGAGACGCCGGAGGTCCACTCCGAGTCCTTGACGTCCTCAAAATCCACGCGGACGCCGGTCTGCTCCGCGATACGGTCATAATAGGACAGCGCGTTGAAGTCCACCGCGATGTTTTCCAGCTCGTACTGGAGCGCGGAGAGCGTGACCGTTTCCCGCGGCTCCGCGGTTTCCGGAGCGCGGCCGGAGCAGCCCTGCAGCAGCAGGGCCAGGGAAAAGACAAGCACGGCGCAGAGACCCCTTCGGGAAGCTTTCACGGACAGGCTCCTTTCCTGTTCAACCAATCTGAACAGAGCAAAAAACGGAAAAATGCTGCAAGAAATGAGCAGGGAGCGGGCAAAAAAACGGGCACCGCCCCGGACAGAAGATCGGCGGCGGTGCCCTGCTGCTTATTCTGCGGAAAAATTATACCACAGAAGAGCAGCCTTGAACAAGAGAGAGAAATTACTTGGCGAGGAAAGCGTCGTAAGCGTTCTGATACAGCTCGATGTAACGCTCGACACCGATGTTTTTGGCGTTCTCCTGGAAGGCGTTCCAGCTTTCATCGGTGACGCCGTTGCGGACGAAGTCGGCGAAGGATTCTTCCACCAGCTTATCCAGCTCGGTGTAGATGTCGGAAGCTTCGATGGAGTCTTCGTTGCTCATCTTGCTCAGGTCGCGCAGATAATGGAAGCTCTTGTATTCCAGCACGCCGGCTTCGGCATAGGCTTTGCTGTCCTCATAGCGTTCCACGCGGTGCGGAGCCATCTGGTAGATGCTGGTGTAGTAGTCGCCGGGGGCGAAGAACTGGCCCATGGTGACGGGAACGAAGTCATACAGACCGTTGTTTTCCGGAATATTGATGACTTCATACTTGCCTTCATCGTTCAGGACGATCTGCTCGCCGACCTTGCCGTTCAGGGCGACCATCATGGTTTCGGTTTCCAGCTGGGCGTCGATCCACTTCAGGGCAGCGACCGGATCCTTGCAGTTGCTGGTCAGGTATGCGCCGGCGGTGGGAACCTCCAGGATGGAGGAAACAGCGGCCTTACAGCCGTCAGCCACGGGGGGCAGGATGGACTTGAAGTTCTTGATGTTGTCCGCGGCGATGGCGGTGTTGATCAGACGGAGGTAGGTGAAGTAGCCGACCTGGCCCGCGTTGACCTTGTTGGCCCACAGGTTGGAGTCCTGGGTGAGGGATTCGGGATCCATCAGGCCTTCATCGTACAGGGTGTGCAGCCATTCCACACAGGCGCGCCAGCCGTCCTGGCCCGCGGTGAACTGGACCTTTTCGTTTTCATCAATGTAGTAATAGCGGGTGTTTTCCGGCACGCCGAAGGAGGCGAACTGGTTCCAGATGCGCTCCGGGCCGTTGTCGGTGTAGGAAGCGGAGAAGGGATACTCGATGCCGTCCGCCTTCATCTTGCGGAGCATATCGGTCACTTCGTCAATGGTCTTGGGGGTCTCGATCTGCAGCTTGTCCGCTTCGGCGGTGTTGACGTACCAGGTTCCTTCATGGTTTACGTTCTGAGCCATCAGGTAGCCGATGTAGTAGGTCTTGCCGTCGGAGGCGGGGATGGAGTCACCGGCGTTGTTGATCTTCAGGCGGGAAACATAGTTGGGCATGATCTCTTCGGTCAGGTACTCGTCCAGGGGCAGCAGCAGGCCCTGGCTGACGCCGTATTCTTCCACGTCAACGGGGTTGCGCAGGATCATGTCGGGCATCGTTTTGGGGTCCGCGAACATCAGGTTCAGCTGGGTGGACCAGTCGGCGTCCTTGACCATGTTGAAGGTCACGTGGGTGTTGGTCTTGGCTTCCAGCTCGTCAAAGAACCACAGATTGTTGAAATCCGTGTTCTGGTTTTCCAGGGCGTACTGGAAAGCGGTCAGCTCGACCTTTTCATCGGCGAGCGCGGCGCTCATGCCCAGAACCAGGCACAGAGCGAGCATCAGGGAAACGATTTTCTTCATGGGGTTACCCTCCTTTTATTATTTCAGGGCACCTGCCCTGAGAGGAACGGAATTTGAATCAGCCCTTCAGCGATCCGATCATGACGCCCTTGACGAAGTACTTCTGCATGAAGACATACAGCAGGACTGCCGGGATTGTGGAGACGACGATGCAGCAGTACTTGGCGACGTCGGCCTGGCGGAGCGCTTCCTGCATGCCGCCCAGATTGTCCGCGTAGGCGGCGAAGAAGGTATCCGAGGAGCCGGCGGAGGTCAGGCTGGTCAGAATATCGCGCAGCACCAGCTGCAGGGGAAAGAGGCTTCGGTTCCGCAGCATGACCAGGCCGGTGAAGTAATCGTTCCAGCGGGCTACGCCGTAGTAGACGGAAAGCACCGCGACGATCGTGCCGGAAAGGGGAAGCACGCAGCGGAAAAAATAGGTAAAATGGTTGGCGCCGTCCATGACGGCCGCTTCGTAAAGCTCGTTGGGGATCGTGGTCTGGATATAGGTGCGGGCGACCATCAGGTTCCACACGGAGACCAGGTTCATCAGGATCATGATCGTGCGGGTGTCCAGCAGGCCGAGGTCCCGGACGTTCAGGAAGATCGGGATCAAGCCGCCGGAGAAGAACATGGTGAAGGTGATCATCAGGTTCACCAGCTTTTTGCCGGCGAAACGGCGGCTCAGCGCGTAGGCGGCGGCCAGCGTGACCACGACGCTCAGGGCGGAGCCGACCACGGTGTAGAAGATGGAGTTCAGATAACTGCCGATCAGTTCCTTATACTTGAATACCGCTTCATAGCCCGTGAGGGAGAAATCGACCGGCCAGAGCAGGACCTTCGCCTGCAGCACGGCGTCCGGATCGGATACGGAGGAGATCAGGATCAGCCAGAGCGGGTACAGAGTAATGAAAAGGACAACGATCATGAAAATGATGTTGACGATATTGAATACCCGGTCGCGGCCGGTTTCCCGGATCCGGACGGAACGCATTTTCGCTGTTGCTGTCATTTTTGCTTTCCTCCTCAGAACAGGCTGATGTCGCTCAGCCGGCGGGAAACGGTGTTCACCAGAACAATGATGCCGAAGTTGATCACATTCAGGCAAAGACCGATAGCAGCGGCATAGGAAGGCTGCGGTTTGGAAGCAGCGATACCGACGTTGTAGACGTATACGCCGAGAATATCCGATACCGCCATATTGCCCGAGGTCTGCAGAAGCAGGGCCTTGTCTGTATTGGAAGACAGGAGGGAGCCGCAGTTCAGGATCAGCATCATGACGGAGATCGGTATCAGATGGGGAATATCGATATGTTTGATCTTGTCCCAGCGGGTGGCTCCGTCGATCGTGGCGGCTTCATAAAGCTGGGGATCGATACCTGTCAGGGTGGCAATATAGAGGATGGTATTCCAGCCGGCGTTCTGCCAGATGTCCGAGCCGATGTAGAGCGGCCGGAACCAGCCCGGCTCCATGATGAAGTAGATGGGCTTTCCTCCGGCGAGCCTGATCAGGGAGTTGATGATGCCGTTGGTCGGGGAGAAGAAGAGGTAGATCATGCCGGCCAGCACCACGGTGGAAATAAAGTGGGGCACGTAAATGGCCGTCTGCGTGAAGCCCCTGAAGCGCTTGCTGTTCAGCTGGTTGAGCATGATGGCCAGCAGGATCGGGATCGGGAACCCGAAGAGCAGGCCGAACAGATTCAGCAGGAAGGTATTGGCGAACATGCGGCCGCAGTAATAACTGGAAAAGAATTTTTCAAAATTCTTCAGGCCGACCCAGGGACTGCCGGTGATGCCGAACGCGGCCTTGTAATTGCGGAAGGCGATCTGCACTCCGTACATCGGGAAATAACTGAAGACAATGAAGAATGCCAGCGTCGGCAGCAGAAGAACCCAAAGCTGCCAGTCCCGCCGGAAGACACGGCCGGCCCGGACTCCCAGGGACGCTGTCGGGCGGCGGGAAGAAACAGTCTGAGACAAGGTTGATCCTCCTTCAATTGCCTCCGGCCCGCGGAAGCGTTTTTTCGGTTTGTTTCGATCCGGAAAAAGCATAGCCCGACCCGGATCGGATGGGAAGAAGCGAAATTTTCGCACATTTTGATGAAACGCACAGCAAAAACCGACTAGAACAGTCCTGAAAGAATATGCGGAAATTTTGCAGATGCTGTGTGAAACGGTCAAAAAACGGACAAAACGAAAAAATGATTGACGGAAAGGGCGAGATTTGACATAATGTACATACAAATTTGAAAGGGGAAAGCGAACATGGTCTATTATGTCAACGCGCAGGCCTCCAGGGACGGGAACGGAAGCAAAGAAATGCCCTTCCGTCATATCGACGATGCGGCCCGCATTGCCGTGGCGGGGGACGAGATCATCGTTGCTCCGGGAATCTATCGGGAATATGTCAATCCGCGGAACGCGGGCACGGAAGAAAACAGGATCGTTTACCGCAGCGAGAAACCTCTGGGCGCCGTGATCACCGGCGCCGAGGTGCTGACCGGCTGGAAGAAATACAGGAAGGACGTATGGACCGCCCGCGTCGACAACGGCGTGTTCGGCGCCTACAACCCCTATACAACGTTCGTTTGCGGCGACTGGTACTTCGCTCCCAAGGTCCGGCACACCGGCTCCGTATATCTGAATGACCGTATGATGTACGAGACCGTGACGCTGGAGGAGTGCATCAAGGGCGAGGCGGATCCCTGCGCCTGGAACCAGGAGGATTCCACCTACAAGTGGTATACGGAGCAGGACGGAAACGAGACCGTGCTGTATGCCAATTTTAAAGGAAAGAACCCCAACAAGGAAAAGGTAGAGATCGCCGTGCGGCGGAACTGCTTCATGCCGGACAAAAACGGCGTGGGCTATATCACTGTGAGCGGCTTCGACATCAACAAGGCAGCCACGACCTGGGCGCCGCCCGCCGCCTATCAGGACGGCATGATCGGCCCGCACTGGTCCAGGGGCTGGATCATCGAGGACTGCGAGATCAGCAACAGCAAGTGCTGCGGCATCTCCCTGGGCAAGTATCTGGATGAGGAAAACGACATGTACTTCTACACGAAGCACGTCAAGAGTCCGACCCAGATGGAGCGCGACGCGGTATGCCGAGGGCAGTATCACGGCTGGCTGAAAGAGAATATCGGCAGCCACATCATCCGCCGCTGCGACATCCACCACTGCGAGCAGACCGGCATCGTCGGCCGCATGGGCGGCGTGTTCTCCACCATCGAGGACTGCCATATCCACGATATCTGCAATTCCCAGCAGCTGGGCGGCGCGGAAACGGCGGGCATCAAGCTGCACGCCGCCATCGACGTGACCATTCGCCGGAACCATATCCACAACTGCATCATGGGCATCTGGTGCGACTGGCAGGCGCAGGGCGCCCGCATCACCCAGAACCTGCTGCATGACAACCAGAAGCCGGAAGGCATCAAGCACGCCATGGGCGCCATGTTCAACACGGACGTGTTCATCGAGGTAGGCCACGGCCCGACACTGATCGACAACAACGTGATGCTGTCCAGGGTCAACGTGACGATCCCCAGCGAGGGCATCGCCGTGGTGCATAACCTGATGCTGGGATCCTTCTCCCTGATCAATTCCGGCGTGGACAGCGTGATCAACGGCCAGCGCGAGCCCCGCTACACACCCTACCATATCCGTCACCGCACGGAGGTCGCAGGCTTCATGACCATCCTGCACGGAGATGACCGGATCTACAACAACATCATGATCCAGCATTACCCGATCACCGATCCTGACCGGGAGCCCACCGCCAACGACTATGAAGCTGTCGGCACCGCGCCCTTCGACATCTTCCCGACCTATGACGAGTGGATCAGCCACTTCCAGATCGGCCAGGATCCGCACATGGGTATGCTGGCGCAGTACCACTTCGGCCATCTGCCCGTGTGGGTGGAGGGCAATGCCTATTTCAACGGCGCGAACGTCTGCAAGCATGAGAAAAACCACCTGGTGGACGAAAAGACAAAGGTGAACGTGGAGCTGATCGAAAAGGACGGCCACTGGTATGTGAAGACCAACGTGTACGACGCGCTGAAGACCTTCCGCGACGGGATCATCACCAGCGACATCCTCGGCTGCGCCTTTGAGCCGGAACAGCGCTTTGAAAACACCGACGGCTCCGAAATCGTCTTTGACCGTGACTACAACGGCGCGCACCGCGGGCTGAAGGCCCTTCCGGGCCCGTTCGCCGAGGCCGCGAAGGAGCAGCTGGTCTGGTAAGAATCATTTGACTTTCTCGGGGGAGTATGTTAATATATCCTGCGTTGAGCGCTCGTAGCTCAGTTGGATAGAGTGTCAGACTCCGACTCTGAAGGTCGCAGGTTCGATTCCTGTCGGGCGTACGAACCCTGAAAGCAAAGAAAATCAATGCTTTCAGGGTCTTTCATTTTTGGCAAAAATGCCATCTAAAACACGAAGTGTCAACAAAAAGTGTCAACAAACGGCGGAAAAAAGAGCGGAGGATCATTCCTCCGCCCATTTCTGCTCTGAATGATTGTCAATCGGCTAAAGCTGTCGCCAGTTTGTCAGAAGCGGTCTTCAGGCCGTTCAAATCGGTCCCGGCATAGAACTTCAATGTTGTGGATGCGTCCGCATGCCCTAAAAACTTTTGTACTTCTTTTACTGTTGCCCCTGCAGAAAGCATCAGGCTTCCGACTGTGTGCCGTAAATCATGCGGAGATACGTTCCGGAGGCCATGCCTGGCATTAAACCTTGAAAGCCATTGCGTTATAGAATCCGGCCGGATAGGGGAGTATAAATCATTCAGCTTGTTAAAGATAAACGCTGACGGCATAACAAAACATTGATACTGTTTCGCCTGTTCTGCTTTCCATGCTTTAAGAAGATCTACTAATACCGGCTGCAAGGGTAAAACTCGGTCCGAATTTGCCGTTTTTGTCTCTTTTATCATGTTCTGGTGGCCGGTTTCTCTGTTGTTAATAACATTGCGCTTGATCCGAATGGTTCTGTTAGTGAAATCAACATCCTGCCATTGTAAACCGGCTAATTCTCCGCGTCTTATGCCCAAGAAGACAAATATATACATTGCCGTTCTCCAGAATAAATCCGCGCTCTCATCCAAGCATGAAAGAAACTTCCTTGCTTCATCGACAGAAAGGAAGTCAACTTCCTGCCTGTCTCGCTTTATAGGGTATACTTTACGCATTGGGTTCCGTTCAATCAGATCATTATTTTCAGCAAAGCCAAATAAGACTGTCAGAACAGTTTTGAAATGCTGTGTATATGCAGCAGAATACTGGGCGCGGAGGCCGGTCAGGTACTTGTTAATGTCAATTGCTTTAATATCTGTCAGCGCGATACTTCCAAACTGCCTTGTCAGCCGGTCGCAGATATCGCGGTAAAATCCGACTGTTGACGGACTGTGATTGCCTCCGAGAACATGAATGGGAAAGAAACTGTCTTCAATAAACCTTTTGAAGGTCTTTTTTTGAGTAGGAATCAGGCCGGCGGAGGCTTTGCGTCCCCATTCCTCCGCCTCCGCCTGCATCCGTTTCATTGCCTTTGCAGGCGAAAGACCAATCGGAGCATCTACAGTTTTTGAAATCATTTTTTGCTTTCCTTGCGCGTCCCTTCCGATACAGGCGCGAAAGCGGTAACTGATGATCTCTTTGGCCTTGTTATAATTCGGCTTAACGCTTGCCATTGCTGTCACTCTCCTTCATGTGGTCTTTTGTTACTATGATTTTCTTCTCAAGTGCATCAAAAGCGAGACGATCAAGGAAGTCTTTATCAATAACATCAAATGCCGCTATTGGGATTTTTTCCAGATAGATTACGGTTTTGTCTCCTTCTTGCTCCAGAAAGTTTGATCGCATGCCTTTAAAAACTGATTTACGCAATGAAGACAATAGCTCTTCAGAAATTTCGTGATCCTGAACAATATAGTTTACAAGGTCAATAATGAGATCTGTCAGGTTATGGGCAACAGCATTATTTATAGCTGTAACAAATTTAGCAGAGTCAAGGCTTTTACGCAATTCGTCACCATTGCTATAAGATTCGGGAAAAGCTTTCCACTTTTCACGTGTCCAGTTTTGGCTTTCCCGGAATAATGATGACTGCCGTAAATAATTCATGGCGTCGTTACTTAATCCAGTTTCTTTTACAATTTGCTTGTTATCTGATGAAACGCCTGTAAATAAATAATCTATTGTTGTTCCTAACACTTCTGCGATCAAAAACAATTGACTGACAGTCGGCAGCCTTCCTTTTTCGCTTCTATCTTCCCATCTTTGAACTGTTGTTCTGTTAATCCTTGTTTCTGCTACAAATCCGGCTTCTTCTCTTTTTTCGGTGATGGCTCTTGCAAAAGCTTCACAGCTTTTGAAGCGTTCTTTTCTCTTTTTATGAATATTATCGGCAAGGCATTTTTCCAGTTTGGTTCTCTTTTTTGGCACGTTCTCCATTGTCATAGTCCCCTTTCGAGCATATATGTCTACATATTGGCACGACACGTTAACAATAAGTGCCAATATGAATATAATACAAACGGGAACTTTAGTCAATCAAATAATATTACACACAGAAAGGATGTAAAACAAATGAATGAACTGATGAGAGAGAAACTGTCGACACCATTCCATTCCGTTGTAGAAACAGCAAAGATTACTGGGTTAACCCTCTATGATGTCCGGCAAAGATTAAGGCGCGGAGAAGTGCCATGTGTGATGTCCGGTAAAAAACACATGATCAATGTTCCTGCATTCCTGAAAAAGCTCGAACAGGAAAGCCAGGGCGCGGCTGCTGCTGACTGAAAGGAAACGCCAAAAAAGGGGTGAAATAACGGCCAGAAAGAATACGGCTGAAAAAGAGCGGACGGGTGACAATTATGGCAAAAGAAAGGCGATTCATAAAGGTTTATTGTGATGATGTTTTTGATCGCCATTGGTACAGGACCGATAATGGACAACGGGAAAAAGCAGACAGGTTTCATGCATGGGTTGATCTGAGAGCATTAGCGCATTGGGACGGCCTAATCGGTATAGTACGGGAACCAATTTCCGATCTGTGTTTACGTTGGAATTGGTCAAGAGACAAGGTGAATGCTTTCTTGAAACGCTTGGAGCGTGAAGGTCGGATAACGTTTGAAACTCATAAAAAGAAAGGAACGATGGTCATAATAAATGATGAAAAAAATCAGTAATAAAAAACCCTTTATTTTCAACAGGTTAAGGGTAAGGAACCCTAATAAAAACCTGAATAAAAACCTGAATATAATAGATCGTTATATATATCGTCCATATATCCGAAAATGAAAATGACAATGGTTCGCCTGATGGCGAACGACTGAGAATTGTATCTCATGGGAGAAGAACATGGATATGATGCAACAGGTGGCA